>JBELHO010000001.1:0-9332 GCA_042091375.1 Thalassotalea sp.
TAGAAAATGTAAATTGAAATACACTCTTCCTCATTGTGTCAAAGGGGGCCAATACAAGATGAATGCGCGTGGTTTTACCTTAATAGAACTAGTGATAGTGATCATTATTCTCGGTATATTGGCGGTAACTGCACTGCCTAAGTTTATTAATTTAAAATCCGATGCGCAGACCTCAGTTTTACAGGGGATCCAAGCGGCAATGCAGGGTGCTGTGGCTAAGGTGCACAGTAAATCTGTTGTTAAAGGCAATCAAAATAATGCATCAGGCACGGTTAGCTTGTTTGATGGCGATATTGATATAGGTTATGGTTATCCATTAGCACCAACCTCTTCAACTGAGGCGTATTGGTCGCGTTTGTTAAATTTGAACAGCAGTGAATTTACAATTAAATTAGCTTCTAATGACGACTTAATTATCTATTCATCAGATCTTGGGGATATTAATGACGCAAGTGCCAGCTGTATTTTGGTATACGATCCGCCAAGTGCCGCTAATATCAAGCCGCAGATCACCCTTAATCCATGTGTGTAAATTGCGTGATCTGTATTGAATGCCCCTAAACATGGTAGTCACCATTGCAAGGTCTAAATTGAACATACGCTATATTTTAAGTAGACTATTATAAATGAGCTGGTGCTATTTTGGATGATCAAATGAGCTTGGCAAAAATACAAAGGCATGGTTTGTTAAAAAGCTTTTCAAAAGGTTTTTCATTAATTGAATTGGTTGTGGTGATCTTGCTGTTAACCATACTTTCGGTAACTGTACTGCCTAAATTTTTCACTTCTGAAGGCTTTGCCGAATACGCCTATCAAGACGATGTCATTGCCAAACTGCGTTTAGTACAAACGAAAGCAATGCAACAAACCGATCTCACTGATAGCGATATAAATAGTGACTGTCATTCAGTGTTCTTAACCACTAGCCAATTAGCAACTTTAGCCAGCTGTACCAGTGCTGATAACACCAGTGTATCTATTGATAGTAGTGATCAAGTGACTTTTTCCAGTAATTTTGACAGTGATATTTTGGTATTTGATAGTATGGGGCGGCCAAATACTTGTGCTGGCGGCGCGCCATGTGAGATCACCATTACTGGTACAGGCTCTATTGTGGTGAGAATTGGTTCAGAAGGTTATATTCATGCCATATAAGCACAACAACATCCGTAGCCGACATTTGGATTTAACAGCTAAGCCAATATACAGGTATAACTACCTGCAAGCTGGCTTTACCTTAATTGAAACCATCATAGGCATAGTGGTACTGGCCATTGCCTTTTCTATTTTTACCTCACTTATATACCCTTTAGCCAATCAAAGTGCTGAACAAGTACATCAAGTCAGAGCCGCAGAATTAGGGCAGTCAATGCTCAATGAAATTTTAGCGAAAGCTTTTGATGAAAATTCAGATATGTCTGGGGGCGTTATTCGCTGTGGTGAAGCCAATAATGCTTTTTCTCCTCCAGTAACTGTGGCTTGTTCAACCCTTTTAGGTCCAGATACAACCGAAAATCGGGTCAGTTATGATGATGTTGATGATTATAACGGCTTGTCTACTATTGAAACCGCTTTGGGAAGCAGTGATGGTTTAGATGGTATTTACCTGGGTTTTCAGGTTGCCGTTAGTGTCATTAATGACAGTAATTACGACGGTGTCAACGATAGCAGTGATAACAATTTTACCGCCAAATTAGTGACTATTACCGTCACTACACCACAAAGTTTTGACTTTGTGTTTGCCGCTTATCGGGTCAATTTCTGATGAGAATAAATCAACAGCAGCAGGGCTTTACTCTGATAGAGTTAATTACAGTGATCGTCATCTTGGCTATTTTGGCTACCACTGTGACCAGTTTTATTGGCTTTGGTACTAGCAGTTACAAAGAAACAACAGAGCGCGAACAACTCATCGCCACGGCCCGTTTTGCCATTGAGCGCCTTAATCGGGAAGTGCGGCAAGCACTGCCCAATAGTTTACGCACTGCCGCCAGTGGCGCATGTTTAGAGTTTGTACCTGTTGATAAAGCCCTTATCTATGACGATATTGCCGTGGCTCCTGAGCCTGCTAGTAACACGGTAGAGGTTTATATGCTTGACGGTACCATTGCCTCATTAGTCAGCAAGGTGTCAGTGTATGCGTTAAATGCGACAGATATTTACAATGAAACACCTGGGATCATTGAAGAATTTCAGTCCATAGATAACTCTGGTAATAAGCAAGATGTTTCAGAAATTACTTTCAGCAGCGGTGTTTTATTTAATGCCGAATCCCCGACAAAACGTTTGTACTTAATCGATCAACCTGTGAGTTATTGTATTGTCAATCAACAACTTCTTCGTTACCAGGATTACACTGGTTACCTTACTAATGGCCAGCCTAACAACGTAGGAGTGCTTATGGCGGAGCTGTTAACTAATTTTTCTGCTGTGCCAAATGTCATTCCATTTCAAACCTTCCCAGCGATTTTACAACGCAATGGGTTAGCACAGGTTCGACTGAAGTTTGAACTCAATAATGAACAAATTATTTTTAATACCGAGATACAGGTGCCCAATGTGCCATAAATATTCACCGAGCCTGAGTAACATAGTTTTTAGCATTTTGCGTGGCAAAACGCTAAAAAATTTTTATTATGCGAAAAAATCTGTACATCTCACCCCTAACACGGCCAGCCATAACAGGCGATTTGGCACGGGCTATGGCAAGACTAATGGCAGTGCCTTAGTGCTGGCGGTGTTTATTATTGTTGTGATCTCATTACTCGGCGCAACCTTGGTAAAAATATTGGCATCAAGCCAGCAAAACGTGGTTTACGAGGTACTGGGGACGCGAGCTTACGCAACCGCGCAAAGTGGTATTCAATGGAAGCTATCGCAAGTGTTTCCATTAAACGCCGCGGCTGCGGCTTGTGCTACTCAATCGACACCTAGCTTTAATAATGTAAATGGCTTAAAGCAGTGCAATGTAGCTGTTAGCTGTAGTGATTTTGTCGTTGACAGCATTCGTTACTACACCATTACAGCCACAGGTAAATGCCAAGCAGGGGATACTGTCACCTCTCGAACTCTGGAAGTAGACGCCCGAAGCTTACCTTAACCTATTAAGCCTGTTGAACCTGTTGAACATTGCTCTCACTGATCACAAGTTAGCTGTAAAACCTAGTAGAAAAATGTATGTGGAGCACCAACAACGATTGTATTAACTGATTTATATCGCCATTCAAGCAAAGTGAGCACATTTAATGAAGGCGTGTTTTTCACCCAACTTAAGGCGCTTTAAAACATCAGTTTGATAGCTAGTTGGTGTTCATCGGCGTTTATTGTTTTTAGATTTTCTTACTAAATAACAGCAAATTAGGCTATATTAGACTGTGCTAAATGGGTAATATTAAAAGCTGCAGCACAGCTATTATTGTGTTATTTGTTTGAGTTACCGGTTTAAATTATCCACAGCTTTATTTGCAGAAAAAACCATCAGCTGAGATAAACTACTATCGTCAATGATTTCTGCAAGAAATTAACGAATTAATTAACATCTACTTAAGTGCATATAACTCACTTGCAGTGAAAATAACATCAGCATACTATACTAGTTAGGCGATAAGACAATAATTGAGCATCACTGAGGCGTTATTATAATGATGATTTATTTGGCATCAAAGCAATTAAAGACTGTGGTTTTATCTAAAATCATTATCGCTATCTTTTGCGCTTTGGTGTTATTGCTCTCAGCCATTGCATCTGCAGCGCAACCTATTGCCAATTATAAGTTCGACCAAGCAGCATACAGTGGCATTGCTGGTGAGGTCATCGACAGTATTGGTAATTTTGATGCCGTTGCGCAGGGTGCCCAGCCGGTTGCTGGAAAAATTTGTCAGGCGGTTGACTTATCAGCAACGGGCATTGCGGATTATGTTGAACTCCCCAATACCTTATTAAATGGGGTAACTGATTTCAGTATATCCCTGTGGGCGAAAACCACTAAAACCAGTAACCAAAGTTTGTTGTCGGGGGCGACGGGCGGCAGTTACAACGAAGTGATCATGTGGTTACAAAATAGCAGCCAATTTAGAGCCTACTTACATAATTCACCTTCAAGTCTTACCAATATTCCTAATATTGCTAATAATAGTTGGCATCATATTGTCTTTACCCATGGCAGCAATCAAAGCTGTATCTATGTTGATGGTGTGCTTCGCGGGTGTGTTATTCAAACCACGACAGCTTTGCAAATAGATCCGGGCGGTTTATTTTTGGGGCAAGAGCAAGACAGTGTTGGTGGCGGATTTGACGCAAGTCAGGCGTTTAATGGTTTACTTGATGAAGTGCTTGTTTTTGATCAAGCCATTGATCAAACTCAAATAAGCGATATTTACAGCAAACAAAATGCCGGCCAAGATCTCAATGGGCAACTCGTTGATTGTACTATTTCATCACCACTGGCCAAGTTTGCAATGGATGAAATTCAATGGATAGGCACCGCTGGCGAAGTGATAGACGAAACTGGAATATATAATGCCCAAGCTAAAAATGGTGCCACCACTGCAAGTAGTGATCCCGCTGATGCCAGTAACCCCGGCACCTGCGGTTACGGTCAGTTTGACGGGGTTAACGATTATCTCGAGTTACCAAGTAATTTTCCCAATTTAACCGGAAGTTTCACTGTCACCGCTTGGATAAAACCAGCTAACTTAGATCCGGGCTCGCGAATTTTTGCCGATGATGAAGGGGTATCGCCACGTAAAGGCTATGCCTTCAGTTTAGGTGATCCAGGCTCTGGCAAGTTGAGATTTTTTTCGCGCGGAGTGAATCCAATCAGTGTTGATACCAAAGCCCCGATCGCTGTTAACACATGGAGTTTTGTCACCGCGGTGCACGATGCGGATGCTAAAACCCGAAAAATATACATCAATGGCGTACTACAAGAACTCAATAATAACTTATTCGAGAGTGTCTATACTGGCACTTGGGGTGAAGATAACGGTCCAGTTTCTATTGGCGGGGAGACAAATAATGGCGAAACTGACAATCGCTTCACTGGTGCCATAGATGAAGTACAAGTTTTTGAAAGCGCACTGAGTGCTACGCAAATTAATGAAATATACACTCAAACCCACCCTTGTACTGAAGCTGCTGATCCCATAGCCAACCTTAAATTTGATCAAACTGAATACAATGGCGTTGCTGGTGAAGTGATTGACAGTATTGGCAGTTTTAATGCGGTTGCTTTTAATGCCCAACCTGTTCCGGGTAAAGTTTGTCAGGCGGTAGACTTATCAGCAACGGGCATTGCGGATTATGTTGAACTTCCCAATACCTTATTAAATGGGGTAACTGATTTCAGTATATCCCTATGGGCGAAAACCACTAAAACGGGTAGTCAAAGTTTAATATCAGGAGCCAATAGCAGCAGTTTTAATGAATTGATCATGTTTTTAGAAAACAACATGCAATTTAGGTCCTATTTATACGACTCCCGTGAAGATCCCATTTCTATATCTGATATCGGCGATGATACTTGGCATCATCTGGTATTTACCCATGGCAGTGATCAAAGTTGTATCTATATTGATGGGGTGTTACACGGGTGTGTGGCGCAGAATACTAGTACTTTACAAATTGACCCTAGTGGACTCTTTTTGGGACAAGAGCAAGACAGTCTGGGGGGGGGGTTTGCTGCTAATCAAGCATTTGATGGGTTAATTGATGAATTGCTTGTTTTTGATCAAGCCATTGGCCAGAGTCAAGTCAGCGATATATATAATAAGCAAAATGCTGGCCTTGATTTAGATGGACAGCCGGTGGCCTGTGCAGTTGAGCCCATTGCTAAATTTTCAATGGACAAAATGCAATGGAATGGCACCGCCGGTGAGGTGATAGACGAAACTGGGGTATATAATGGCCAAGCTAAAAATGGTGCCACCACTGCAAGTAGTGATCCTGCTAAAGCCAACAATCCCGGCACCTGTGGTTATGGTGAGTTTGACGGGACTGACGATTATGTTGAATTACCCAGTAATTTTCCCAATTTAACCGGCAGTTTTACCGTCACCGCTTGGATCAAACCAGCTAACTTAGATCAGGGCTCGCGAATTTTTGCCGACGATGAAGGGGTATCGCCACGTAAAGGCTATGCCTTCAGTTTAGGTGATCCAGGCGCTGGCAAGTTGCGCTTTTTTTCACGCGGAGTGAATCCAGTGAGTGTTGATACCAAAGCCCCGATCGCTGTTAACACATGGAGTTTTGTCACCGCGGTGCACGATGCGGATGCTAAAACCCGAAAAATATACATCAATGGCGTACTACAAGAACTTAATAATAACTTATTCGAGAGTGTCTATACTGGCACTTGGGGTGAAGATAACGGCCCAGTTTCTATTGGCGGAGAGACAGACAGCGGCGAAACTGGAAATCGCTTTACTGGTGCCATAGATGAGGTACAAGTATTTCAAGTCGCGCTTAATTCGACACAAATTAATGAGATATACAATCAAACTCATCCTTGTGGTTTAGTTGCCCATTACCAAATGAATGAACCTTCATGGGCCAGCTCTACTGGTGTGGTTATCGATAGTATTAGTGGTTTTAATGGCAATGCATTCAATGGTGCTGATACTGTTGGTGACGTTTGTTTATATGGTAATTTTGACGGTGTTGATGATTACGTTCAAATTCCCCACAACGATGCGCTTAATGGCAGTGAAGCACTAACTTACACAGCCTTTGTGCGCGCTAATAGCTGGTCAGGTACCAATCAAATTATGGCCAAGTCTGTTCACGGTGGCGGCTCTGGGCGAGCACAAATGGGTATTTTTTCAGAAAATGGCGTGTTAAAAGGTCGTGCCGAAACAGCTGCTGGTCGCAAAGAAATTACTTCATCTTTGCCTTTGCCTTCTGGCGACTGGGTGCACTTGGGTTTAGTGTTCGACGGTACCAGTTTGCGTCTCTATCAAGATGGCACTGAGGTATCTTCCGTCACTTTTTCAGCAACTACCTTAAAACCAACTACAGATCCGCTAAATATCAGTAAGCGAGTTGGCACGAGTCAATATTATTTTCACGGTTTGATTGACGATATTAGGGTTTATACAACCGCATTGTCTGAGCAAGACATTAACGATATTATCGATTCCACTTCATTGTGTAGTTTGTCTTTAGTGGACCATTATCAAATTGTTCACGATGGCAATGGCTTAACCTGTGAAGCTGAAACCGTGACCATAAAGGCTTGTACAAATGCCTATGACGGAACTTGTAGTGAAAGCTCTGAGCCGGTTACTTTAGAGGTTAAAGCTGTTGGTAGTGTCACTGTAACTGATACCATCAGTTTCACTGGCAGTGGTACTGCCAGTTTAGCCTTTACTAACCCCGAAACCACCATTTTGTCTTTGGACAATATTTCGGTAACACCGACCAATAACACTGTGTGCAATAATAACAGTGCTAATAGTTGTCAATTGGTATTTACTGATGCTGGTTTTCGATTTTTAAATGGATCAACGGGTACAAATCAAGTCATCGATGATCAAGTGGCAGGGACTAGCTTTCCAATAAGACTTCAAGCGGTACAAAATGATAATGGTGTTTGCACCGGCATTTTTAACAGTACAGTCAACATTGATTTAGCTCAATTAAATCAAAACCCTGGGGGAACTACTGGACAAAACTTTGCCATTAATGGCACAGATATTGGCAAAGCTTTGTCCAGTACCACCTCTATTGCCCTAAATTTTTCTGCTGACAGTATTGCTACCTTACCATCGGCTGTCTACAAAGATGCTGGGCAAATTAGTTTATATGCCAGTTACAGCGATGCTGGTATTTCGTTAACTGGAAACTCATCGAGCTTTTGGGTGGCCCCCCATCAACTGGTCATTTCAGCGCAATCGTCGGGTGTCGCTATAAATGGCGCCAGCGCATCAGCAACCACAGTACACAAAGCTGGAGAATCTTTTGATTTAGTTTTTACTGCATACAACAGTTTAGGAACAACTAGCGCAAACACAACACTTAACTACCAGCCAAGTCAATTGCAATTGAAATTGACAAGGCTTAAACCAAGTATTGCTGGTAGTGTTGATGGCAATTTAGCTTATGCTACGAATCAAAGTATCTCGAGTCAGTTAACAGCGAGTTTTACTGATAGTAATATTTCCACCTTTAACAATGGGGTATACAGTTTTGCTGAGGCTTCATTTTCAGAGGTCGGGGTGATAAATCTCGACATACAAGACCTCAATTACGGTAGCCCAGGGCTAGTGGTTGCCGCTGATGACCTGACTATTGGCCGTTTTACCCCAGATCATTTCGTGCAAACCGTTAAAACAGCTGGCAGTTTGACTTCTAGTTGTAATAGCGCGTTAACGACTTTTGCTTATACAGGCCAGAGAAATGAAAATGATCTTACTTTAGGTACTATTACTTATGGCACCAACCCCGTATTAACCATTGTGGCTAAAAATGCCGACGATATCATTACCCAAAATTACTACCAAGACAGTGAAGGCTCTGTCGATGATTTTATGAAATTAACGGCTAGTGAAATTAATATTACTGCGCCAACCACGGATGCAAGCAACACCGGAGTAAATTCATCTTTATTGCCAATTACCTCAGTGATGAGTACAGGCACACTCAGTCAAACAAGTGACCGTGGAGTGCTAGAATACCAGTTTTCGGATAATGATCACTTTTATTACCAACGCTCAAGCAATGCCATAGTCGCGCCGTTTTTGAGTGATATTGATTTTAATATTGCCAATATAACCAGTGCTACAGACCAAAATATTACTGCGACAACTCTTAATGACGTGACGACCACAAGCGGTATAAGTATTCGTTTTGGACGCTTATTTATTGAAAATAGTTTTGGCCCAGAAACAGCCAATTTAACTCAACCTTTTAAAACCCAGTACTGGGATGGATCTCAATTTGTGGTGAATAACGATGATAATTGCAGTGCTTTTGATTCCAGTAAAATGAGTTTAACTAACATTAGCTTAGATCCAGCATTAACAGGTTTATCAGTTGATAATGGTTCAGTTGTGAGTGGCAGCACCAATCGTTTAATACTTCAGGCACCCGGTGAAGGTAATACTGGTGCTGTTCAGGTGGATTACGTTAGCTTTGATTGGTTAAAATACAATTGGTCAGGTACGGCAAGTGTAACTGAAAATCCCTCAGCAATAGCTACCTTTGGGGTTTTTCGTGGCAATGATCGGATCATAAACTGGCGTGAAGTGGATAATTGATGCAATGTTAGTTTTGAGCAGGCAAACACATAGCTGTTAAATAATGTATTTGATGGTTGTCTGCAGTTTGAAATACTC
>JBELHO010000001.1:9432-24022 GCA_042091375.1 Thalassotalea sp.
TACTCTGTTGGCAGTAATCAGTTGACAAAGCTTGTCAGTGATATTTAGCCCAAAGCTGACGATGCTGTTTAGACATTTCTCTATGCTTGGTTTTTGACAGATAATCGTTACTATAAAACCTTGCGCTTTATATTTTAGCCCTTTCTCAATAAAAATATCACTTTTTGCCATTTTTTATGAAAACATGCATCACTTCTTAGCGAGTCTGATGTATGATGAGCGGCATTGTAAAAATAATTTCATTATCCCTTAGGCGCATTGATGTATTGAACATTGGCGTGTTGGTTTAGTAAGGACATATAACTCCTATGTTTAAAAAATTACGTGGCATGTTTTCGAACGACTTATCGATTGATTTAGGTACGGCAAATACCCTTATTTATGTCAAAGATCAAGGCATAGTATTGAATGAACCCTCAGTTGTCGCTATTCGTCAAGACCGAGCGGGAGGTTCAAAAAGTGTCGCGGCTGTGGGCACAGCAGCGAAACAAATGTTGGGGCGTACTCCGGGCAACATCGAAGCGATTCGACCGATGAAAGACGGTGTGATCGCCAATTTTTTTGTCACCGAAAAAATGCTGCAGTATTTTATTAAACAAGTACACAGCAATAACTTTTTGCGCCCTAGCCCAAGAGTCTTGGTGTGTGTACCCTGCGGCTCGACACAAGTAGAGCGGCGCGCTATTCGCGAGTCGGCTCTGGGTGCCGGTGCCCGTGAAGTGTATTTGATTGATGAACCTATGGCGGCTGCGATCGGCTCTGGAATGCCAGTTTCTGAAGCCACTGGCTCTATGGTTGTTGACATTGGTGGTGGTACGACGGAAGTGGGGATTATCTCACTCAATGGCGTGGTTTATTCATCTTCGGTGCGCATTGGCGGTGATAAATTCGATGATGCCATTATTAATTACGTTCGACGTAATTTTGGCAGTTTAATCGGCGAGGCAACCGCCGAGCGTATTAAACATGAAATTGGCTCTGCCTATCCGGGTGAAGAATTAATTGAAATTGAGGTTCGCGGTCGCAACTTAGCAGAAGGGGTTCCGCGCAGCTTTACATTGAACAGCAATGAAATTTTAGAGGCCTTACAAGAGCCATTAACAGGCATTGTCAGTGCTATTATGGTGGCACTGGAGCAATCACCACCGGAATTGGCCTCAGACATATCGGAGCGAGGTATGGTATTAACCGGCGGTGGTGCTTTATTGAAAGACTTAGATCGCTTATTAATGGAAGAAACCGGTATTCCGGTTGTGGTTGCCGATGATCCGTTAACTTGTGTGGCAAGAGGTGGCGGCAAAGCCTTGGAAATGGTTGATATGCACGGTGGCGATTTATTTTCTTATGAATAAGCGGGTTAACTTGATTGACACCTTTGGCTGCTGAGTTAACCACTGACAATTAATATCTGTGCCGTGGAATGCCTAATATTTTTATTTGTCAGTGACTTGGCTAACTAATGCCGGTGGTATTATCTTCAGTTAACTGCTTGGGCAATAAACTCAACACTATGGCCAGTAAAGTGATTGTATGAATCCAATTTTTAAGCACGGACCTTCACCGCTATATCGCGTGGTATTAATGTTGACTTTTTCAGCAATGTTAATTTTTTTCGATCATAAAATGATGAGTTTTGAAGGGCTACGTGGATATTTACAATCCTTAGTCAGTCCATTGCAATACCTAGCAACCGCCCCTAAGCAATTGCTCGATTGGTCAATTGACAATATGAATACTAGAAAGCAATTGGTTGAAGAAAATCAAGCCTTGAAAATAAATCAGTTGGTACTCAAAGAACAAGCCATTCAACTCAACATTATCAGACAAGAGAATGATCGATTGCGGGCTTTATTGCGCTCTCCGGTGCGTGTTGATGTACAAACCATGTTAGCCGAAATTTTATCTGTTGACGGTGATCCCTATACTCAACAGGTGGTTATCAACCGTGGTGCTAACGACGATGTCCATGAAGGACAAGCCATTGTCGATGATCGCGGTGTGGTCGGGCAAATACTTCATGCCGGTACCATTACCAGTCGCGTGCTTTTGATCACAGATATCAGTCATGCGGTACCAGTGCGTATAGAGCGCAACGGCACTAGGCTAATAGCCAATGGTACTGGAGATATTAACCGTTTATCTATTTCTCATGTCAGTAACAGTATCGATATCAAATCAGGAGATATTTTAGTAACCTCGGGCTTGGGCGGTAAGTATCCGGAAGGGTATCCCGTGGCGCGAGTCACCTCAGTGCGCAGAAATGAATCAAGGCCCTTTGCCTATGTACAAAGTGAGCCTATTGCACAAATAAATCGCCTGCGCTATTTATTGTTACTATGGCCTCAACAGCAAAACAACACTTCTACATCGACTTCATCAGCACAGTTAAGTGAGGTCGAATAGCGATGTTGGCTCACAACGGTATTATCATTATTTTAATATTTTTGGTGGCGTTAATTGCCAGTATTATGCCTTTGCCATTAAGTGTTGATGCTTTTCGACCTGATTGGGTGTTAGTAGTTTTAGTTTATTGGTGTTTAGCTTTACCCACAAAAGTCAATGTGATCAGTGCTTGGTTTATGGGCTTGTTACTCGATGTATTACTTGGCTCAGTGCTTGGCATACACGCAGCAGCGATGGCACTTGCGGTGTATATTGTCGCCAGTAACTTTCAAAAAATTCGCAACTTTTCTGTTTGGCAACAAGCGTTAATCGTTGGTTTATTATCGGCTTTATATCACTTACTGGTTTTTTGGTTACAACGCTTTATTTCCGATGTGGTGTTTTTGCCAAGTTATTTATATCCAATGCTCACAACCATAGTGTTATGGCCTTGGGCATTTTTGTTGTTGAGAAAGATCCGCCGACATTTCAAGATTTTATAAAATGAAACAATTGCTTATTCTTGCTTCACAAAGTCCTCGACGACGCCAGTTACTGGCACAATTGGGTTATTCATTCAGTTGTCAGCCAGCAGATATTGACGAAACTGTGATAGTAGGGGAATTACCCGAGCAATATGTTAGGCGTCTGGCTTTACAAAAAGCGCAATGTATTGCTGATAGACAACAAAGCAATAGCACGGTCATTGGCTCTGATACCAGTGTAGTGATAGCGCAACAAATACTCGGTAAACCCAAGGATTTTGCCGATGCTCAACGGTTATTGCAACTATTGTCTGGTAAAGTCCATCAGGTACTGACTGCAGTCGCTGTGGTTAAGGCCGAGATCAGTAAAACTGTATTAGTTACCACTAATGTTGAATTTAAGACCCTGTCAACCGATGAAATACAGCAATACTGGCTGACTGGCGAGCCAAAAGATAAAGCCGGTGGTTATGGCATTCAGGGGACCGGTGGCCAATTTGTTAAACAAATTAGCGGTAGTTATTCCGCAGTGGTCGGATTGCCTTTATATGAAACAGCACAATTGTTAACTGAATTTGGTTTACCCAGTGCTATCAATTCGGCGACAGTCAATAAGGATTAATATGAGCAAAGAGTTATTGATCAATGTTACCCCCAGCGAAACTCGAGTCGCCTTAATTGAAAATGGCATATTGCAGGAGTTACATATAGAACGCGAAGCAAAAAGTGGTTTGGTTGGCAATATATACTTAGGTAAAGTGATTCGAGTTTTACCTGGAATGCAAGCCGCATTTGTTGATATTAACTTAGAAAAAGCCGCGTTTTTGCACGCTTCAGACATTAATTCCAAATTAATTCTCAATGAACAAGGCAAGTCAAATGAAGTAGCCGATATTCGCAGTTTAGTTCATGAGGGCCAGTATATCGTTGTACAAGTAGTGAAAGATCCCTTAGGCACTAAAGGTGCGCGTTTAACCACCGACATTACGGTTGCCGCTCGTTACTTAGTGTTGATGCCAAACGCTAGTCATGCTGGTGTTTCTCAGCGTATCGAAAATAGCGAAGAGCGCAACCGTTTGCGTGACATTGTCACTCCTTATTGCAATGAAAAGCATGGTTTTATCGTTAGAACTGCCGGTGAAGGTGCCACTGAGCAAGCATTGAAGCACGATGCCGAGTTTTTAGAAAGGGTGTGGAACAAAGTCCTTGAACGCAAGCAAGGACAACAAAAAACCTTAGCCTTGTACCGCGATTTATCGCTCGCTTTTAGAGTACTACGGGATTTCGTTGGCGCATCTTTAGAACGGGTCAGGATTGATTCTAAACTGTCTTTTGAACAGTTGCGGGCTTTCACCTTAGAATTTGTGCCAGAACTCACTGGGTATTTAGAATATTATCCAGGTGAACGACCTATTTTCGACTTGTTTGATGTGGAAAATGAAATTCAACGCGCCTTGCATCGCAAAATTGACTTAAAATCAGGTGGCTCGTTGATCATAGATCAAACCGAAGCCATGACTACCATAGATATTAACACGGGCGCATGTGTTGGTCATCGCAATCTCGAAGACACTATTTTCAACACCAATATTGAAGCAACGCAAGCCATTGCTCGGCAACTTAGGTTAAGAAATTTAGGCGGTATTATCATCGTTGATTTTATCGATATGCACGATAAAGATCATCAACGTCGAGTGCTACACAGTTTAGATGTGGCTATGAATAAAGATAATGTGAGGTATAGTATTAGTGGTTTTTCTGCTTTGGGCTTAGTTGAAATGACCCGTAAACGCACCCGAGAAAGTTTAGAGCATATTTTGTGTGGAGAATGCCCAGTTTGCAGTGGTCGTGGTAATATTAAAACAGTTGAAACCGTGTGTTTTGAAATATTGCGAGAAATAGTACGAGTTAACAGGGCCTATGATACAGACATGTTTATTGTTTATGCTTCGCCTGCGGTGAGTGAAGCACTGACCGATGATGTTTACCATCATTTAGCCGAATTAGAAGTATTTGTCGGCAAGCAGATCAAAGTGACTACTGAATCACTTTATAATCAAGAACAGTTTGATGTGGTAATGATGTAACTGTTTTGTGCAATTATTTGTGCTAACTGTTGTCAATAATTAAAAGCATTTTATCATTATTTAGCGTTCACGCTATACTTAGGGAAGAGGGGGTGAATTGGTGGCAAGACAAATAACTTGAGTCATTAATAATTTAAGAATAGCAGATGAGTATTACACACTTTTCAAATCGCTGGCTTAATCGTCTATACAAAAGTATTGCCATTTTTTTGGTGATCTTAGCTGTGCTGATCAGTGCACTGCGCTTAGTGCTGCCATACGCTCATCAGCACCAGCACCATTTACAAGACTATATTAATAACACCTATAACAGCAATGTGCTGATTGGCTCATTAGCCATGAGTTGGAGCAGTGCCGGCCCGACATTAATTGCCAATGATGTGAGTTTATTACAAACTGAAATGGCTGAAGTCGATATTGAACAATTCAGCTTGGTTGTCGATTTTTGGGCGAGTTTACGACACTGGCAACTGGTAACCAAAGATTTTTCTCTCAATGGTGTCAAGATACTGATTGATAACACAGTCCTCAGTGAGTCGCAGCAGGACATCAATGTCATTAACAACATTGCGGAACTATTTTTAAATCAGATCAACCGCTTTGCATTAGTGAATAGTCAATTGATTGTTCGCTCTGAAACAGGCGAGCAGACTGTATTTTTAGAACATCTCAATTGGTTAAATCAGGGTGACCGCCACCTCGCTCAAGGTAATATGCTATTCGAAGGGGTCTCATCTAATCACGTCATTGTGCGCGCTGAACTTGTCGGAGAGCAGTTAGCTGAATTGTCTGGTCTCGCCTATGTGGAAGCACACAGTTTAAATATTACTCCTTGGTTAGGGGCAAACTCTGTTGTCAAACAGCAAATCAGTGATTCTAGTGTTAATTTTAACGCTTGGCTCGCGATTGATGAGGGCTTGGCCAAACAACTGCAAGTGCAATTGGATGAAAGCCAGATCACTTGGCAAAATGAGCAACAACAGCAAAAAGTTGCTCTTCTCAATGGCCATATTGTGGTTGATGATATCACTGTTCAAGGGCGTGCAAAGTTATATGCAACTGATGTTGTTATGGCCGTTAATGAGCAAGCACTCGCGCCATTTTCCTTGGCTATTGACAACAGTGGTGAACAAACACAGGCTCATATTTCAGCCATTGAACTCAATGGCGTTACTGATATCTTGCCATTGTTTTTGGCCGATGACCAAGTCAACCAATTAGCTAAAGGCGTTATGCTTGAAGGCAAGTTGCAAGATATTTATATTAAACAAGATGATCACCAATATGCAGCCGTTGCCGATTTTTCAGTAAGCTCCAGCGCTTACTATCAAGGTATTCCCGGTATAGATAACCTCACTGGCGAGATGATTTATCAAGGTACTCAGCTGAAGTTGAATTTATCAGCCGAAAATGGGGCTTTAGATTTTAGTCGTCACTTTATACAGCCCATAGCTTATAAAGTATTGACCGCTTCGGTTGATCTCAATGTCAAACCCGATAGATGGCAATTGCGCGCAGAGCAGATACACTTTACTTCCGATGCCCTTGATGTCAAAGCTGGGTTATTGATGGAAGACACTGATGATAGCAGTTTAACTATGTCATTGATGGCTAATGCCACTGATGGCGATGTTGCTAATGCCGCGGAATTTTACCCGCAATTACTGATGGGTAATGAGTTAATTGATTACCTCAACACGGCCCTTAAAAAGGGGCAATTAGTACAAACACAAGTGCTATTTAATGGTCCATTAGATCAATTTCCGTTTAACAATAATCAAGGGATATTTGTTGTCGATGCAGAGCTTGTTGATGCAAACTTTAAATTTGCTGAAGATTGGCCAGCCATTAATCACTTCGATGCCAACCTTAATTTTACCAATAATCAGATGCAGATCACTGGTCGTGCCGGTACCCTAAGTGGTATTGATATCACTGGTGCTCAAGGTACTATTGCTGATTTATCGGATCAAAAATTGTTGGTTGTTGATGTTGATCTTGTCGATACTTCACCGGCCTTGATCACTAACTTAATGAACAGTAGCTCGCTGGCCGACAGTGTCGGTGTGGCACTTGATTATTTTACGGTTGAACAGCCGGTCGCCGGTGTGTTTAATTTAGCACTGCCGCTAAATGATGTCGATAATACCGTAGCAAGTGGCAGAATAGACTTTGCTGATAACTCTTTGTTATTACAAAAACCTAACATGGCATTCAGTCAGGTAAACGGCAGTTTGTTTTTTGAAAATGAACGCCTCAACAGCAAGCATTTACAGGCGTCTTGGCAAGGCCTACCACTACAATTGGATATTACCGGACAACAAAAAGCCAGCTCATATGTCACTGATATTGGTCTTAAGGGACAATGGCAACAAACGGATTGGCAACAATACCTACCAGATACCTTGTTGTCCTATGGCGGGGGGGCACTCGACTGGCAGGGACAATTTCAGATGTCCACTTTTGCTCAGGGCGACTTTCAATACTCACTCGATATGGCTTCTGATTTAGTCAATTTTCACGCTGATTTACCGCCGCCATTTGATAAAAAACAACAACAAAAACGGCAATTAACGATTGAGGTTAGCGGCAGTAAAACTGAGTCGATTATTAATGCACTATTAGACGATAGTCTTAATTTTTATGGGGTGTTAGATCATCAGAGTGTCAGCTTTAGCCAAGCGCACTTAGTGTTAGGTAAAGAACAAATGTTGCTGCCAACAGAGGGCTTTCACATTACTGCTAATTTACAACGGGCAAAGTTTGAACAGTGGTATGCTTTTATCAACGATGTTTTTAGCAGTGTGGAACCGCGACAATCCACCAATAAACTCCAGCAAACTCCATTGTTTAGTTATCCAGCCAAGGTACGTGGTGATATAGCTACACTTGAGATATTTGGTCAACAATTACATCAAATCGATTTTACTTTACAAGATGATGCTGGCTGGCAGTTACTGGAAATTAATGGCCAAGAGCTGCGTGGTAATATCAAATTTTTTCCTGACTTATACCAGCGTGGTATAGATATAGATGCAGACTTTATCAAGCTTGATTTGGCCGATCTAAAAGCCGCTAATCAGCAATCACCCCTCGCCAACCAATTGCTTAAATTTGAAAATGATCACCAGCTATTCGATAAAGTTCCACCCATGCGTTTTCGTTGTCAGGCTTGTTCAGTAAACCCTATTGATTTGGGCAAGGTATCATTTAACTTAGTACGCAATAAAGATACTGAACTGATGTTAGAAAACTTTATTGCGCAAAGGCGCGATAATAAGTTGCACTTTCAAGTCAATTGGCTGCAAGACCAACAACAGATATTTACTGCTATTAATGGTGATTTTTCCAGTAAAGACATTGAACGTGAGATAGAGCAATTAGGTTACCCTTCAACGATTAAAGACAGTAGCTTTGATAGTTCGTTTAGCTTTGATTGGCAAGGCAGTCCTTTCGACTTTTCATGGGAGAAGCTAAACGGTAAGATGTCGGCTACTTTAGGTGAAGGTGTGCTTGATGTTGATGACGAGGGGGCGCGGTTATTATCAGTATTGAGCTTAAAAACCTTAGTTAGAAAGTTAAAATTAGATTTTCGCGATATTTTCAGCGATGGCATGTTTTTCGAAAAATTAACCGGTGATTTCACCATAGACAAAGGTGTGGTTTACACTAAGAATACTGCGATGAAAGGTGCCGCTGGCGACTTATTGGTTAAAGGCAATACTAACCTAGTGACTGAGCAGTTAGATTACACTATGTCTTATAAACCCAACTATAGTGCAAGTTTGCCGGCTTTAGCATGGATAGCAACCTTAAATCCGGTAACATTTCTTGCTGGTGTGGCCATCGATGGTATGATCACTTCGCAAGTGGTATCAGAAATAAAATTTGAAGTCACTGGGGATATTTTACAGCCAAACATTGAAAAAATTGATGGTAAAACTCAAACCATAAGTGTTGTTGGTCGTGACAGCCCGCCAACCATTGTTGATAATGCCGCAGTAAAACCACTAGTTGTTGAGCAGCAAGTAACACCTGAAATTGACCAAAACAATCAACACAGTGACAAAAGCAAGCAGAAAAAACCAATTAAAAGCTAAGACGATAAATGAGCAGTTTTCAATGATCAACATTTCGGCAATACAACTCACATCTCGTCCTGATATTGCCGATAATTTGATTGCCATCGAAAAACAACTCAGTAAATTAACCGTTAAAGGTGTGCACATTGTAGTTCTGCCAGAATGTTGTTTATTTTTTGGCGGTTCGCAAAGTCAACAATTGCAGTTAGCAAGAGATAATCACCAAGACAACTTTTTACAAACCAAACTAGCAGATTTAGCAATAGCCTATGGTATTTATTTAGTGGCAGGCAGTATTCCAATGTACATTGCCAAAAGCGATAAATTTACCAACAGCTGCTGTGTTTTTTCACCCCAAGGGGAATGCATCGCTCGGTATGATAAAATTCACCTATTTGATGTCAATGTCGCAGATAATACACAAAACTACCAAGAGTCTGAATATACTCAAGCGGGTAATAAACTCTGTATAGTGCCTATTGGTGAGTTCACGCTTGGTCTGTCAATTTGTTATGATTTGCGATTTCCTGAATTATATCGTCAATTAACTGTTGCAGGAGCCGATATTATTGCCGTGCCCAGCGCCTTTACTGCGCTGACGGGGCAAGCCCATTGGCAAACATTGTTGCGAGCCAGAGCAATAGAGAATCAAGTCTGTATTGTTGCTGCAGCCCAGCAGGGAATACATGTAAATAACCGAGAAACTTGGGGTCATAGTATGATCATTAACCCTTGGGGGGAAATAATTAGTGGTTTGCCCCAAGGACAAGGTATTATAAGCGCACAAATTTGTCGCGCTAACATCGATAAAGTCCGGGTGGCAATGCCAGTGGCAGAGCATAACCAATTTACTACAAAGTTGAAATGATATGAATAGTGTTGAGCAGGAGCTCTTGGCTAATAGCCAATTAGATAGAACCTTATTACATAAAACCTTAGCTAATATTCATCAACGAAATATAGATTTAGCCGATCTGTATTTTCAGGCGAGTGTTAATGAATCATGGATGCTTGAAGACGGTATTGTTAAAGAGGGGTCTTATAACATAGAGCGCGGTGTTGGAGTGAGGGCTATTTCTGGTGAAAAAACTGGATTTGCTTATTCTGATGATATTTCACCACAGGCATTAGAACAAGCGGCTAATGCCGCCAAAGGTATTGCTTTAGCCTCTAATGGCAGTGCCGTTCAGGCATTTAAAAATAAAAAACAACCGATTATTTACCAACCAGTTGACCCTGTTTTTAGTTTATCTCAAGCACAAAAAATTGAGTTGTTACACGAGGTTGAGGCACATGCTCGCGCCCAAGATAAGCGAGTACAGCAAGTCATAGTCAGTTTATCTGCGGTTTACGAAAAAATACTTGTTGCCGCTAGTGATGGTACCTTTGCTACTGATATTAGACCCTTAGTTCGACTAAATTGTTCGGTATTAGTTGAACAAGCAGGCAAGCGAGAACGCGGCACTGCCGGTGGTGGTGCCCGAACCGATTACAGTTATTTTTTTGAAGTCACCGCAGGTAAGGCTCGCTATCTTCAATATGCCGAAGAAGCGGTGAGGCAAGCCTTGGTTAATTTGGTGGCCATTGATTCACCCGCGGGTACATTACCTGTGGTTTTGGGCGCAGGCTGGCCAGGGGTACTTTTACACGAAGCAGTAGGGCATGGTTTAGAAGGTGATTTTAATCGCAAAGGATCATCGGCATTTTCAGGAAAAATTGGTCAAAAAGTGGCATCAGAGCAATGCACTATTGTTGATGATGGCACTTTGGCAAACCGTCGCGGTTCTATTAATATTGACGATGAAGGTACACCCGGTCAATATAATGTGTTGATTGAAAAAGGCATCCTCAAAGGTTACATGCAAGACAAACACAATGCTGGGTTAATGGGGGGACATTCAACAGGTAATGGCAGACGTGAATCTTATGCGCATTTGCCTATGCCGCGCATGACCAATACCTACATGTTGGCTGGTGAGCATCAGCCTAGTGATATTATTAAATCAGTTAAAAAAGGCATTTATGCACCGCACTTTGCCGGCGGTCAAGTGGACATCACCTCAGGTAAGTTTGTGTTTACCAGTGCGGAAGCTTATTTGATTGAAGATGGCCAAATCACTTCGCCGATCAAAGGTGCTACCCTTATTGGCAGTGGCCCTGAAGCGATGCAGAAAGTGAGTATGGTTGGCAATGACCTCGCGCTTGATCAAGGGGTAGGGGTTTGCGGTAAAGATGGCCAAAGTGTGCCTGTTGGGGTGGGACAACCAACCCTTAAAATAGATGAAATGACTATTGGCGGCACGCAATAACCCCTGTTGATGCAATAAAAAACTAGCCATTGCTGGTTTTTTATTGAAGCTGCGCTTTTTGTTGTGATATTATCACAACTATGAGCAATGTAACTTATTTATCCCCAAGTAACAAACAGTGTTTTATGAGTATTTTTGTACTCATAAGCCTATTGTTTTGCGTGGGTGCTCATGCAAGCCACTGTGATGTTAACCTGCAGTCGATAGATTCAAAGCAATGTCAATACTGCCAACAAACTGTTGATGGTCCGCAGACATCTTTGGATTTAGTGGTATCAGACCTTTCATGGTTAGAACTCCCTGCGAGCCAATATTATTTTTATGCTGGTTCACATGCGGTTCGACTTAATCCGCCTCTGAGAGCCCCCCCCTTGTTTAATTGATAGCGCTTGATTATCAACAACCTCTAATTTATTTTTTATATTAATTATTGCTAGTACTTGCTGCTTTAAAACAGTCAATAGTGCTGGCCAATTTATTGGAAACTTATCATGAAAACCCCCTTGATATTGTCGGCAAGTGCCTTGTCGATTGTTTGTTCAAATTTTGCCCTAGCGCAAGATGTATCTGGACGCATAATGAATAGCGCTGGTCAGCCTATTGCCAATGCCCAGATCAAAGTGGTTAATCAAAGTCAGCGAGCACAATCAGATGATCAAGGTTATTATTCCTTAAAAGGTTTAACATCTGGTTCATTTGAGTTACATATTACTGCACCAAAATATATACACATCAATGAATCTGTTAAAATTGCTGAAAGTGATTTAAAGCAGGTTAATTGGACGCTAGAAAAGTCATCAATTGAAACCATTGATGTTTATGCGACGCCTTTGCATTCATCGGTTATTGAATCAGCACTGCCTGTCAATGTGATCAGTAATGACGAATTGCGAACCAAGCAATCATCTACTTTAGGTGAAACCTTAAAAAATGAACTGGGTGTTCACAGTACTTATTACGGACCTGTAGCAAGCAGTCCTATCATCCGTGGTCTAGACGGACCTCGTGTGTTAATTACCCAGAATGGCCTAGATGTTAGCGATGCTTCGCGAGTGGGGCCTGATCACATTGTTGCCACAGAAACATCGACAGCAGAACAAATTGAAGTTTTGAGAGGACCTGCAACACTGTTCTACGGCAGTGGTGCTATTGGTGGTGTGGTCAATGTTGTTGACAAACGCGTACCAAGAGCGATTGAACAACACATTGATTATTCACTGCAACACAATGATGTTGCTGATGAAAATGAAGCATCAGTTAATATCAATAGCGGTCAAGGTAACATCGCCTTTCACTTTGATGCATTTTGGCGTGAATCTAACGATTATAAAATTCCCGGCAACGCCTCAAATGAGGAAGAGCATGATGATCACGATGAAGAACATGATGACCACGGTGAAGAGCACGATGATCACGAAGAAGAAAGTAACGGCAGGTTAGCCAATAGTGCAGCTAAGTCGAATGGCTTTACTATCGGTACTAGCTATATTCTCGACAAAGGTTTTATAGGTTTTTCATACGGGCAAATGGATCGCGAATACGATATTCCAGGGCATAGTCATCACGGTCACCACGAAGAAGAACACGAGGGCCATGAGGAAGAAGATCATGAGGAAGAAGGTCATGATGACAATGTATATGGCGATCTAGAGCAACAACGTTGGCAGGTATTGAGCGAATACTCTTTAGATAGCGATTGGTTGACTCAAATCAAATCTAAGTTGTCTTACACTGACTACCAGCATCAAGAGATTGAAGGCGATGCAGTCGGTACGCTATTTGAAAATAAAATGTCTGAAGCGCGTTTTGATATTTATCACAAAGAATTTTCAGGTTGGCAAGGGGCTTGGACACTACACCATAAAAAATCTGATTTTAAAGCCGTAGGTGCCGAAGCTTTCACACCGCCATCTAAAACCACTACCACTGCTGCTGCATGGTTAGTCGAAAAGCATTTTGATCAATTTTTGTGGCAAGTAGGTGCGCGTATAGAGCACGTAGACATTGAAACTGACTCGCTGTTTTTTACTGAAGCACACGATGAGCACCATGAAGGTGAAGGCCATGAAGAACACGACGAACATGAAAATAGCTACCAAGAGTCTTTTACACCGGTTAGTGCATCTGTTGGTTTAGTATGGGATTATCAGAAGGGGTACAATTTAGGTTTGTCTGCTTCTTTTGCGCAGCGAGCACCTTCGGCTTCTGAAATTTTCTCAAATGGTCCACACATAGGTACTAACACTTATGAGGTTGGTACACTATATGAAGTCGAAGTCCATGACGGCGAAGCTGAAATTCACTTTGAAGAAGACGCAATAGACAATAACCTAGAAACTTCTTACAGCCTTGATCTTACATGGCGTAAATTCTCTGGTGATCTAGGTATTATTGCCAGTGTGTTTTATAACCAGTTTGACAACTATTACTACCTTGCCAACACCGGATTGTTTTTTGAAGAAGAGCATGGTCATGACGATCACGGTGATGAACACGACGGCGATCACGGTGATGAGCACGACGGTGATCACGGTGATGAGCACGACGGTGAGCACGAAGAAGAAGAAGAAGGCTTACCCATTTATCATTACCAACAGCAAAATCTTGACATGTATGGTGTTGAGTTAGAGTTGGTCTATCAATGGTCACCTTCGTTAACATCAACCCTGTTTACTGATTACACTCATACTGAATTAGATGACGGCAGTTATTTACCGCGTATGCCACCACTGCGCATCGGTGGCGGACTTATGTATCAAGGCAATGGTTTTTATGCTGAGTTTAATGTGCGTCATTATTTCGAACAGGATAATGTTGCTGATTTAGAAACAACGACAGGCAGTTACACCATCATTGATGCCCATGCCAATTACTATTTGCAAGGCTTTGGTGATGATACTGTGTTGTTTTTGAAAATTGATAACTTAGCTGATCAAGAAGCGAGAGTGCATACCTCGTTCCTTAAAGACGATGCACCTTTACCAGGTAGAGGCATCAGTTTTGGTATTCGTGGCAGCTTTTAATCGAAAGTATTATAGCCATATAAGTTAACCAAAAAATAACAGGCTAGGCGTTATGCGCCTAGCCTTTTTAGATTTTTTAGCTGCTAACTAATTATGTATTGAGTGATATGAAGGAGTACTCACTATCTATTTAATTAATTATTTATTTACTTACTTAGCTACATAGCTACTCACTATTTAGCTACTAACTAATTATGTATTGAGTGATATGAAGGAGTACTC
>JBELHO010000001.1:24122-25196 GCA_042091375.1 Thalassotalea sp.
TACTCACTATTTAGCTACTAACTAATTATGTATTGAGTGATATGAAGGAGTACTCGCTATCTATTACTTATTTACTTATTTACTTACTTATTTAAATACTTAGCTACTCACTATTTAGCTACAAACTAATTATGTATTGAGTGATATAGGACTATTTGCCTGACTACTCACTACCTGTTAGTTACTTGCACAGCTACTTAGCTGGTAAATCAGTACACATGGCTGGTTATTGACAGGTTCAAAAGGTATAGCTATTGCCGATTATTTTAATCTTATACCATTGGCCTCGATAGCTATTTTGCCGGTTTTCATTAAATGTCCAATAGTCGCTTTAAAGGCCTTTTTACTCATGCCTAGGGTATTTTTTATCAATTCAGGTGAGCTTTTATCGTGCAGCGAACTAAAGCCGTGTTGAGCTTCGATGTGAGCCAGTACTTTTGCTGAAAAGTCATTGACTTTACCTTCTCCCGGGCGAGCTAGTGATAAATCTATACGCCCGTCTTGACGAATATTTTTAATATAACCGGATAGTTTTTTGCCAATATTTAAAGGTTGGAATATTTCATTGTCGTAGAGTAGCCCCCAGTGTTGGTTATTGATAATCGCTTTATAACCAAGGTCGGTTTTATTACCAATGATCAACTCAACTTTATCCCACTGTTGATAATCAGCGGGCCAAATATCTATAAATCGATCAATTTTACTTGAGGCAATTAAACGGTTGCTGTCAGTATCTAGGTAGATGTGGACAAGATAATAGTTACCTTGTTGCATTTTCGAATGTTGCTGGTTGTAAGGCACAAGTAGGTCTTTGGGTAGCCCCCAGTCCAAAAAAGCGCCCATTTTATTGGTTTGTGCAACTTTCAATGAGGCAAATTCATTAACTTGAGCAAAAGGCTTGCTAGTAGTAGCGATTAATCTATTGGCAGAGTCGGCGTATATAAACACCGTAAGTTCATCGTCCACCTGACAGTCTCTTGGTACTTGCCGGTTTGGCAATAATATTTCTCCCAATACCCCAGCATCTAAATAAGCACCGTTTGTGGACAGTGCAATCACTTTAAGATGATTAAA
>JBELHO010000001.1:25296-77155 GCA_042091375.1 Thalassotalea sp.
ATAACGTAAAGTAACAGTGACCGTTTGAGTATTTAATTGATTTGTATTGGCCAACTTTTTTAGATGTCAATAACACTGTTTTTAGCGCGAATATATTCGGCATGGCGCAAGTGCAGGAGGTCTGCAACTTTGCGAATAATGTGCTCTTCGATACTGGCTAACTCACCGTCTGCCATAGCGAGTTGCCAAAGCAAGGATACCATATGTATTTTTTCGTCAATACTGTATTGATTGTTGATAGTGGAGGTAAATTGATGAAAATCTGTGGCTTCTTCGCATACCTGTAATGCTTGTGTAATTAATTGCTGTACTTCTTCTGATGGTAAAGCAAATTGATCACTGATGATTTGTTTAAGCTTATCTTGTTCTTGTTGATCGAAATGGCCATCGGCTCTCATCACTTCACACAGCAGCACTGTGCAGGCCATTTCTGCGGTCATTTCACTGTGATCAATCACTTGATTGGCATTTAAGTTTTGAAAAAAAGCCGATATTTTGTTTAGCATGGCACCATTACTCTTGCTTAAGAAAAAATTATTGTTACCGACAATACGTGTTAATTCAAGAAATTGTTCAATGGTAAGGGCGGTTGCTATTTGTACATAGCTTGCATACAATGCTCAAATGACAACGCTGTCTTTGTGCTTTGTGATCACAAGCACAGTAAGTACTGCCGATTTTACATAGTGTCATTAGGAGATAAAATGCAAGCAAGTCAATCAGCCTCTTATTCACCCTCAAAAAAACGATTGCTTTCTATAGATGCGTTGCGCGGCTTTGATATGTTCTGGATATTAGGAGCTGAGCACTTATTTTCTGCCTTATTTATCATTAGTGGCCTGTCTATTTTCAATGTCGCGGCGGCACAAATGTTACACAGCCAGTGGCATGGTTTTACTGCTTATGACTTAATATTTCCTCTTTTTATTTTTCTTTCAGGGGTCAGTTTAGGTATCGCTGCTAAACCCTTTTCGCAACTGTCTGCAAAGCAAAAACAACAGACGTTAACACATGGGATCAAGCGCTTAGTTTTATTGTTGCTATTGGGTATTGTCTATAATCACGGTTGGGGCGGTGGCATACCCATGTCGGTTGACAATATTCGTTTCGTTAGTGTGTTAGGTCGAATTGGATTTTCTTGGTTTATTGCTGCGCTTTTGGTTTGGTACCTGAGTGAACGATTGCAATGGCTTGTTGCCGGTGCAATTTTAGTGTTTTACTGGATATTATTGCAATATGTAACTATCGGTGGTTTTGGTGGTGGTGACTTTTCAGCCAATGGTGCCTTGAATGTTTGGTTTGATCAGACTCTGTTACCAGGGGCAACATACCGCGATCTAGCTATTGATCCTGAAGGCATTTTATCAAATATTCCTTCAGTGGTGAATGCATTATTGGGGGTGTTTGTCGGTCGCTATTTGAGCAAACATTTAGCTAATAGCCGAAAAATATTAATCGGTTTAATATCTGCCGCTCTGCTTTTGTTACTTATTGGTTATAGTTGGGGAATGGTGTTTCCCATCAATAAAACCCTTTGGACAAGTTCTTTTGTGCTAGTGACCAGTGGCTACAGTATATTACTTCTCAGTGTGTTTTACCTGATTGTTGATGTGCTAAAATTTAATGGTTTAGCAAAGTTTTTTGCAGTCATAGGGACTAACTCAATTATCGTGTATTTAGGAACAAGTTTAATTAATTGGCAATACAGTGCTAAGAGTCTTTTTGGTGGACTGATCTATGTTAGTCCTGCTGCTTGGCAAAATCTGATCACCATTGTTGCTATGTTGTCATTACAGTGGTTGATACTGTATGGACTCTATTGCAAGAAAATTTTTATCAAAATCTAGGCACTTATCAAGGTTGCAATAATTTTCATCTTAACTCATATATTTCAACAGTAATCACAGTGCTAGGTGAAATGAAAATAGTTAACCATTATCACTTGGCATTAAATAATATCCATTGACAAATATGCAAGGGATGCAATAACTGGGGGGATTGCGCATTGTTAGAAGTCGCATCAACTCCTAAATTGAATATAATAAAACTTCCCAAATATTAGTCAATTTAACCAAATCATTAAAAAACAAAAACAAAATAAATTATATATTCACTAATATTAATTGTCATATAATTAATATTTTTAGTTTGTTTGTTTCTTCTAGTAATATTTTTTTTGTTTTAAATCAATGGCTAAGCTTTTATAAATAATTAATTTTGTGTTTATTGGTGATCTCGGCTTGATACTTGTAATAAGTGTTTACAACTTTGGTAACAATGTTGATTGATACTTGGTTATTATAGTCTGAATTAATTGTATTTTTGTACAAAAAATAACCAGCTCGAGACACATGAAAAATAAGGATTTTACAGTGAGCATAAAAAAACAGATCATACTTCCTATCACTATTCTAGCTATTAGTGGACTACTTTTCGGAGTGTTTGCCAATATGAAAACACCTCCTGAAGAAAAAGCTGAAGTGGACAATACGCCTATTGTCGCGGTAGAAAATATCACTGTTGATGCCATGGCATTAAAAGTAGATTCTTATGGAGTGGTTAAACCCAAATATCAAACCCAATTGGTTGCACAAGTCAGTGGTCAGATAGTCGAATTATCTGCGGTGTTTGTGCGCGGCGGCTTTGTTAAACAAGGGCAATTATTGGCTCGTATTGATCCCAACGATTACGAAGCGGCTTTAATTGATGCTCAGGCAAATTTAGCGTCTGCTCGGGCCTCTCTGGAAAAAGAACGCGCACAGGGCAAAGTAGCTGAACGCGAATGGCAGAAGATCACTCATAGCGAGCCTACACAATTGAGTTTGCGCAAACCACAACTTGCCCAAGAACTGGCTCGTGTTAAAGCTGCGCAAGCGTCTGTGCTTAGAGCTGAGCGAAATATGGAACGCACCGAGGTAAAAGCACCTTACGATGCGATGATCGCTGAACGCAATATCGGTTTGGGATCTGTGGTTGGCACCGGCACAGCTATTGGCAAATTGTACAGTACTGATATAGCAGAAGTTCGCTTGCCTGTTGCTGACAATCAATTGAAGTTTTTAGTGGATCAAGGCGATAGTGCCAAGGTCAACTTATTTGGTAGTTTTGCTGGCGAAGCGCAAATATGGCAAGCTGAGATCAACCGCAGTGAAGGGGTTGTTGACGATAAAAGCCGGATGACCTATTTGGTCGCAGAAATCAAAGATCCCTATCGCTTATCTGCTAATAAAGATGAAAAACCGTTGCGCTTTGGCTCTTATGTGCAAGCTAAAGTTTTAGGTGTTGAGTTGTTACAGGCCAGTGTTTTACCTAGCTATTTAGTCGTCAATGGCAAAGTTGCCTTACTAGACGAGGACTCCACCTTACATTATGTCAAGGTCAATGTAGTGCGCCAACAAGGAGATCAAGTCATTGTTGATCAGGGGTTAGTTGATGGTGATCAACTGATCGTTTCTGCTTTAGATTATCCTATTGAAGGAATGAAATTATCCCTAAGTACCAGTGATCTTGATGACAGTGATAGGGTTGCTGATCGTGAAAATCAAATTGCCAGTGTTAAGGAGTAACTGATGGACGATACGCATAAAGGCTTGATCGCTTGGTTTGCACGCAACAGTGTTGCCGCGAATTTATTGATGATTTTTATTTTGTTGGGCGGTTTACTAACTGTTAATACCATTAACAAACAAATGTTTCCGCAAGTGCAAATTAACTGGATCTCATACTCTGCCCCATATCCTGGTGCTGCTCCGCAAGAAGTGGAAGAGGGCATTACCATAAAGATCGAAGAAGCGTTAGAGACGGTGCAAGGTTTAAAGCGAGTGATCACTTACTCTAATCGAAATTACTCCAATGGTTGGTTTGAGGTAGATTTAGATTATGATCCTCAAATTGTGCTTGAGGAAGTTAAGTCGGCAATCGACTCAATTCCCAGCTTTCCCGATGGTATGGAGCGCATTAAAGTAGAACGGGAAAAATTTCGCCAAGAAGTGTTATACATCAGTTTGTATGGCGATTTAAGTTACGCTGAATTAAAAGATTTAGGGCGAACTATTCACGATGAAATTCAGCAGCTGCCGATGGTCAATATTTCAGATTTGTACAGTGGTTTAAACTATGAAATATCGATTGAAGTCAGCAAAGATAAATTGCGTGAATATGGCTTGTCATTCAGAGATGTTGCACAAGCAGTCAGAAATTCGTCGCGCAACATGTCGGCTGGACAAATTCGCGCTGAAAATGGTTACATCAATTTACGTGTTGAAAATCAAGCTTACCGCGGTAATGAATTTCAACAAATACCGGTGATCACCCTTGCCGATGGCACTAAAATATTATTAGGCGATATTGCCACCATTAACGATGGCTTTGAAGAAGGTCTGCAATATTCTAAATTTAATGGTGAAAACTCGGTGACATTATTCGTCGGCGCGGCCGACAATCAAAGTATTACTAACATAGCCAAAGTAGTAAATCAGTATATTGATGACAAACAGCAAATCTTACCTCAAGGGGTTAAACTAGAGACCTGGGTTGATCTTACCTATTATCTCGAAGGTCGTCTGACCATGATGTTAGATAATATGAAAAGTGGTGCCGTGTTAGTCTTTTTAATGCTGGCACTATTTCTACGCGTGCGTTTAGCTTTTTGGGTAATGATGGGCTTGCCCGTTTGTTTTTTAGGTACTTTATTAGTGATGCCAATGGAGTTTGTCAATGTCACTATCAACATCACTAGCTTATTCGCGTTTATTTTGGTGCTCGGCATTGTCGTCGATGATGCCATTGTTATGGGAGAGAGTGCCCATGATGAAATTGAACAACACGGGCATACCACTGAGAATGTGATCCGTGGTGTCAAACGTGTTGCTATGCCAGCTACCTTTGGGGTATTGACCACGATTGCAGTTTTTATTCCTTTGGCCATAGGCGATGGCCCTGAATCTGCGTTTGGTAAATCGATAGGTTTTGTGGTGATTTTTTGTTTAATTTTTTCATTGATTGAATCGAAATTGATCTTACCAGCTCATTTAGTCAAGATGAAAGTTAAAGAATTTAATCCGAAAAATCCATTAGATAGGTTGCGGGCAGCGATTGATAAACACCTAAAAAACTTTATTGATACTGTATATAGGCCGGGCCTGACGGTTTGTATTAAATACCGTTATGCGGTCTTGACCGCTTTTATTAGTGTGATGTTGATCAGTGCAGGCTTATTTGCTGGTGGTTTGGTTCGCTATGTCGGTCAGCCCAAAATACCTCATGACTTCCCCAGCGTAAATATTCAAATGAATATTGATGCTTCCGATAAACAAACCTTGCAAACGGTGTTGATTGTTTCAAATATTTTAAAAGCTGTAGATAAAGATATTGTTGAACAATATGGTCAGCCTATGATTGATGATATGGATGTTAGTTTAAGAGGGCGTACCCGAGGAGAAATTACAGTAAAATTAGTTGATCCAGAGTTGCGTGTTATCGATACTTTTGCCTTGGCAGATATGTGGCGTAAAGCCATCCCTAACTTGCCCGGTGTGAAGTCGTTTTCAATTGATGACAATTTATTTGGCGGTGGTCGAGACGATGGCGATATTGCATTTCGATTAGAAAGCCAAAATGATCAACAGTTGTTGGCTGCGGCACAAGAGTTAAAGAATAAACTCAACACCCTAAAAGGGGTTGGAGATGTAAATGACAGTCGCCAAACCAGTGCAAAAGAAGTGCAATTTACCCTTAAACCACTGGCCTACAGCATGGGATTGACCTTAACTGATATTGCTTCACAAGTCAGCTATAGCTTTTATGGTTTAGAAGCTCAGCGAATTTTACGCGATACCGAAGAAATTAAAGTGATGGTGCGCTATCCACTTGCCGAAAGAAGTTCAGTAGGTGATGTCGATGATGTGATGATCATGGCTCCTAATGGTGCCGAATTGCCGTTGTCGGAATTAGCTGATATTGCTCTTACTGAGGGGGTTACTCGCATACGTCGTGAAAATGGCAGTCGCACCATTAGTGTATGGGCAAGCGTTGATGCTGAACAAATTGAACCCTTTGAGGTCACCACAGATATCCGCGACAATTACATACCTGAATTATTACGTAAATATCCTTTGGTAACAAGTGAAGTATCAGGGCGTATCCAACAAGAAATGGAAAGTGTAAATACGCAAATTAGAGATTTTATGATTTCGTTAATGGTTATATTCTCGTTATTAGCAATTCCACTTAAGTCATATTCGCAAGCGTTTATGATCATGGTTGTCATTCCATTTGGGGTCATAGGTGCGGTACTAGGCCACTTAATGCTGGGCATGGATTTAAATGTATTTTCGGTGTTTGGCCTACTGGCGGCAGCTGGTGTAGTGGTTAACGATTCATTGGTGATGGTGGATTATGTCAACAATGGCCGAAAATCAGGCAAAAGGTTAATCGATGCGGTGATACACGCCGGTACTAAACGCTTTAGAGCCATAATGTTAACTTCAATCACTACTTTTACTGGTCTGGTACCTATTATCTTTTTTGAAACCAGTACGCAGGCATTGATAGTTATACCTATGGCCGTTTCATTAGCCTTTGGCGTTTTGTTTGCCACTTTGGTAACCCTGATATTTATTCCGAGTTTGTATATGATCATTGAAGATGTAAAAAAGTTATTTACTGGTCGAAATAAAGCCAAGACATTAACTGCGGAACAGCCAGTTAATAATATTTAACGGCTGTTTTAGTCAAATCAAAATTGAATAGCGCTCAGCTGTCAATTGTCATAAAAAAAACCATGATTTTCATCATGGTTTTTTTCATCTAATGTAAAGTAGGACCTGTATCGTTGCATTAGTACTTTATAAATTATTTGACTCTAGCGCCTTTGACTTAGCTCATTTACGCTCAGCAATGCTTGGTTATTTCACCCCTAGCTCTTTTAGTCGCTCCAACAAGTAACTCTCTTGCGTGTGTCGCTCTGACAGTTTAACTCCGTCTCTGGGATGCAAAAATAACGGCAGTGAAATGCGCGATTTTTTTGCGTTTTCACCTGTTGGATTGATCACTCTGTGGCTCGTTGAGGGAAAATATCCGGCAGATGCCTCTTGTAACATATCGCCAATATTAATAATTAAATGGCCAAAGTCAGCAGGTACATCCATCCACTGTCCTTGGTTATCCTGCACTTGTAAACCGGGTTCATTGGCTGCTGGTAAAATAGTCAGTAGGTTGATATCTTCATGAGCTGCTGCGCGCAGAGCACCTTCAGTTTCACTGCCGGTTAAAGGCGGGTAATGCAATATTCTCAACAGGGTATTTGGGGTGTCTTTGATCATTTGTGATAGCGGCTCTGAATAACCTTTAGCGACGTCTGCTGGACTGAACTGCTCAACCCAGTCAAGTAGTTCTGCAGCTAAATCTGAAGCCATATCGTAGTAGCTTAAAATTTCTTGTTTTAGTGAGGCAGGGATCCGCCCCCAAGGGTATACGTGATAATATTCTTTAATGTCTTTGTGAGTATGCCCTTTGGCTGTTTCCGATATTTCACTGGCAAAGTAACCATCTTGTGTTTCAGGATCAAAAGCGTAATCCTTTGCTTTACCTTCATTAAAAAAAGCTTGCCAATGTTCATATATAGAGTTGACTAGTTGCTGATTAATGGGGTGGTTGGTCAATACACCAAAACCTGTTTGTTTAAGACTTTCGACAAAGCGTTGAGGTGCATCTTTGGCACGGTAGTCTATTACTTGCACTTTCATTATGTTCTCCGAAAAGTTAGGTTGTAACCCAAATCAGGCAAAATTACCTATCACTTTTTGCCACAGTCAATTTGATATTTTACACGAAAAACTGTCTACTTGGTCAAGTTATTTACCACAAAAACTGTTTTTAATATTAACTAGCGGTAAATTACAGGTTATACTGATCATAAATGTTGCTAAAATAAGTTAACACAATGAAACTTCATCTCATCATATCATTTTCTCTTGCTGTCAGTACCAGCGCTTGTGTATTCCTTGTAGACAATGAGTGCGAAGATGTCACTCTCGCTGCAGAGCAAATCCAAGCTTGTCAATCTCTACAAAAGCAAATTACTCAGGCAAAAGACCAACCGATCATACGAACCGAACTGGAACGTCGTTACCAACAAGACTGTATCGATGTGCGTTATTATCGCGACGGCCACCAAACCGCGTTGTGTGGGCACGATGGAAAAGTGACTGAGGCTAGTATTGCTCCGGCAGTGAAAAAGTAATAATTGACACAGTTTATTGAAATCGGCTTTTATTCGCTAATATTTTAACTATCGTGACTATTTATGATAAGTTAACTCTATATTAGGTGGCGATAATGACAATAAAAACTAATCAATCCCATGAGTAAATCCATTGCTAGTGATCGCGCTACAACCAAAATCAATACCGAGCTTGCCAAAGAAGCAGCGCTCTTAGCTGACAAATATCACAAGTTAGAAGATCGTTACACGGCTTTATTTACCTTAAATAAATTATCATCTGCCTGTACTGAACTCGATACCTTTTATCGACAAGTGCATGCGGCGATGCGATCTATTATGGTTGCTGATAATTTTTATATTGTTATTTATGACCAAACATTATCCACCTTGGAATTTGTCTACGCTGTTGATGAAAAAGACGATTATCCTTCCGGTTCGTTTGATTACGATAAACTAAAAGGCTCGATGACCTGTCATATTATTGAAAACGGTCAACCATTGCTTGGTACACCCGAGCTAATTGACCAGCTAGTTGACGACGGAACAGTGAAAAATATTGGCAGTGCAGGTACCGACTGGTTGGGGGTACCCTTGATTAATGACGGTGTCGTGATAGGGGTAATAAGCACGCAAAGTTATAGTGAAACTAACCGTTATCAAGAGCATGATCTTGAATTACTTACCTATGCAGCCCAGCATATTGTCACTGCAATGATGCGTTTGCAAGACCGCGATCAACTTCAAAAAGCAGTAAACGCTCGCACCAAAGAGTTAATGACACAAATTCGCGAGCGCGAAAAATCTGAATTATTACAAGAGTCGTTGTTTCGTATTTCTGAATTAACCAATGATGCTTCCATTGACATTGAAAGTTTTTACAAAATGGTACACAACATCGTTGGGCAATTAATTAATGCGGAAAATTTTTATATAGCTAAGTACGACTCAGTGCGTCAATTATTGTCGTTTGTGTATTTTTCTGATCAAAAATCGGAAAACCTTGAGCTAGATTTTGCCACCCGCAGTTTTTCCGATGGCTTTACTGAGGTGGTCATTAAACAGGGTAAGACATTATTACTCAATGCCCAAGATATGATGCAGTTGCACCTCGATGGACTGACTAAAAAACCCCAACAAGGTACCAAATCATGGCTAGGTGTACCATTAATACAATCGGCAAAAGTCATTGGAGCCATGGTTATTCAAAGTTATCAAAACCATATTATTTTTAATGAGCAAGATGCTGAGTTGTTAAAATTCGTATCGCATCACGTCGCCACGGCAGTCAAACGTCGTGAATTGGCAGAGTTTGAGCGGCAAAATCACGAGTTACTCGAACAACAGGTCAGGTATAGAACTGCTGAACTGGAAGACGAAATTAAACAACGCAAAGAAATGGAACAACAGTTAAAGCACGCGGCAACCCATGATGCGTTAACAGGGTTAGCCAATAGATTGCTGTTTCTTGATTTACTCAATCACGCCATTGCTTGTCAATCGAGACGTCCTGAATTGCAATTTGCTGTTTTATTTTTAGACTTAGACCGTTTCAAGGTGGTTAATGACAGCTTAGGGCATCACGCCGGTGATGAATTATTAAAACAAATTGCACAAGCATTGCGTCATATCACCCGCTCAAAAGATACTGTAGCGCGTTTAGGTGGCGATGAATTTGTGATTTTAATCGAAGATCTGATCAATAAAGAAGAGGCTTATGAAGTCGCACAGCGCATCACTGAGTTGCTATCAACGCCTTTTATGATCGCTGGACAACCTGTTTACGTCGGCACCAGTATAGGACTGCTATTTAGCGATGAGCGTTACCACAGTGCAGAATTTATGTTGCGCGATGCCGATATTGCCATGTATCACGCCAAAGATCGCGGCAAAGGACGCTATGAAGTATTCGATGCGAGTATGCACAACAAAGTTCAAAACGCCTTGCAACTCGAAGGCGATATCAGAAAAGGCATACGCAATAATGAATTTTTGCCACACTTTCAACCTATTGTTCGCTTGGACAATGAAAAAATTGTCGGTTTTGAGGCTCTGGCCCGTTGGCAGAAAACGGCGCAAAACTTTATTTATCCACAAGATTTTATTGCTCTAGCAGAAGAGACTCAGCTGGTGATAGAGATAGATTTTCAAATTATGCGCGCCGCTTGCCGACAATTAAAATATTGGCAAAGTGAGCTGCAAAGAGAAGATTTATATGTCAGTTGTAACCTTTATGCCAATCAATTTTTTGATGAAAAATTGCCCCAAAAAATAGCACAGATTTTGTCTGATACAGGGTTAAAGCCACGAAATTTACGTCTTGAATTGACTGAAAGAGCTTTATTGGAAAACACTCATATTGTGTTAAATAATATGAAGGCTCTAAAGGAACTCGGTTTAAAAATTCTCCTCGATGATTTTGGTACCGGCTATTCAAGTTTGAGTTATTTACACAGGTTCCCCATTGATGTATTGAAAATTGATCGGTCATTTATCAATAATGCGCACAATCATTACAGTCATCAAGCCATTATTAGAACCATCATTGATTTAGCTAATAATTTACAAATGGACACCATAGGTGAAGGAATAGAAAACCTCGCCGATGCACAATTACTGCAGCAAATGGATTGTATGTATGGCCAAGGTTTTTACTTTTATAAACCTGTGCCCGCTCCTCAGCTTTATCGCGAATTACTCGATGAATAACAAAGTCAACAACATGTGTTTAACAAATACTCGCTAAATAATCACCGCAGCTAGTATGTCAGCATTGTTGAATTTGTTATACTATTCACACGTTATTATTTAGCAGAATACTCAATTTGCCTTCTACATCATTTTCCAGTACTTGTTTAAGTCCCCAATTACTCACTAATTTAGCCACCTTAGGTTATGAGCAAATGACGCCAATTCAAGCGCAGAGTTTACCTGCTATTTTGGCTGGTAACGACGTTATTGCTCAAGGAAAAACCGGCTCGGGCAAAACCGCAGCATTTGCTTTGGGACTGTTGCACAACCTCAATGTTAAACGGTTTAGAGTGCAGGCCTTGGTATTGTGTCCGACCAGGGAATTAGCTGATCAAGTTGCCAAGGAAATACGAAAATTAGCACGGGCGATCCACAACATTAAAGTATTGACCTTGTGTGGTGGTACCCCTATGGGACCGCAAATAGGCTCATTGGAGCACGGCGCCCATATTATTGTTGGTACACCGGGGCGCATTGAAGACCACCTCAACAAGGGGAGGTTGTGTATAGATGAACTAAACACCTTGGTGTTAGATGAAGCCGATCGAATGCTTGAAATGGGTTTTGAATCAGCCCTTGAGCTTATTTTTTCGCTGTGTCCGGCCGACAGGCAAAACTTGTTGTTTAGTGCCACATTTCCACAGCAAATAAAACCTATTACCGAGCATATCATGTCAGATCCGGTGCTAGTTAAGGTAGAGTCAAGCGCTGATCAGTCGTTAATTACTCAGCACTTCTATCAAATTGAGCACAGTGAGCAACGAACTGAAGCTGTGCAACGCATACTGATTGCGCAACAACCGCAATCTGCGGTCATTTTTTGCAATACCAAGCGAGAAACCCAAACATTAGCCGAACAATTGAAGGCCTCAGGTTTTAGCTGTTTGCCATTGCACGGCGATCTAGAGCAACGCGACAGAGATCAAACCTTAGTTTGTTTTGCCAATCAGAGTATTCGCATCTTGGTGGCAACGGATGTCGCTGCCCGAGGATTGGATGTTGACAGCGTTGACGCTGTCATTAATTATCATTTGGCCAGAGATCCGGAAATACATTTACATCGCATCGGTCGCACCGGTAGAGCGGGTAGTTTAGGTGTTGCTTATTCATTGTTAACTCACCAAGATGCCCATAAAATAATCAAGTTGGAAGCCTATCTAGAAGATACCGTGATACCAGAAGCGCTTCCAGTGATTGACAAGTCAAATCAATCTGCTCTACCAGCAGCGATGGCGACCTTACAAATTGACGGTGGAAAAAAACAAAAAGTCCGTCCAGGTGATATTTTAGGGGCGTTGACTGCCAATAAAGCCATCATCGGCAAAAACATTGGAAAAATTCAAATTTTTGATAATAAAGCCTATGTTGCGGTTGACAAGCAGGTCGCCAGTATTGCCGAACAAACCATTGCCAATGGCAAACTCAAGGGACGCAGCTTTAGAGTGAGAAAACTCAAACTATAATATAATAGGTGTATTTTATGCACTGGGTGATTATTGAGCAGGGATATTTATGCAAGTACAACAACAGTTAGCCGAAGCCGATAGCAAAGTATTGACATCAGTTCCATCAACGGAATTAATTCAACAGGAAATTGAACAAGTTTCACAGGTTTATCACATCATTGTTAATTTTTTCACCAACTACAGTTTTCAGTTAATTGGTGCCTTACTGATTTTTATTCTGGGTTACTTTATCGCTGGAAAAATAGCCCAAGCCGTATTATCACTTTGTCAAAGACAACAGCTAGATATTACCTTAAGTCGATTTTTAGCCAATACCACTAAAATGTTTGTTGTGGTGATGGTAGCCATTATTGCCTTGGGGAAATTGGGCATTAGTGTTACCCCATTTGTCGCCGCTATTGGTGCTCTATCTTTGGGTGCCGGTTTAGCTTTACAAGGGTTATTAGCTAATTATGCCGCTGGTTTTAATATTATTTTGACTCGGCCGTTTGTGGTGGGTGATACCATTCAAGTGCAAGGAGTTAAAGGCGTCGTAAAAGAAGTTTTGTTGGCATATTGCACCATAGAAGACGAAGATAAAGCCGAAATAACCATACCTAACAAACTTATTGTTGGTGAAATATTGCACAACTCTAAACAAAATACCTTATTGGAAATTTCGGTTGGTATTTCATATGACAATGATCCACAGCAAGCTATTGCTGTGGTTGAGAAAACCCTAGAAGCCTTAGCTATTGTCGATGATAAACAAAAAATGCAAGTGGGTATCAATGACTTTGCAGATAGTGCGATTAATATTGGTATTCGATTATGGATCCCTACCAATAAGTTATATGAAAGCAAATTTCAGGCGAATAAAGCCATCTATTCAGCGCTAGCCGAGGCCAATATCGTCATCCCTTATCCACAACGCGATATTCACATTATTGGCGCTAAGCCAATTTAGTACAGTTTTTCTCGGTGAGCAATTTTATAGCGTGCCTACTTTGACTTTGCCGGAATTAACGATACAGTAATGTGATAAATTTACTTAATGAGTCTCTGTGGTTATGAAAATACTTGCTTTTGGTGCCAGTAACAGTCAGCGTTCTATTAATAAACAACTAGCTACTTATGCTGCCAGTTTGTTAAATGATGCAGAAGTGGATGTTTTAGATTTAAACGATTTTGAAATGCCTTTATACAGTCAAGACAAAGAGGCTGAGCTAGGACAACCCGAGCAGGCAAAACAGTTTTTGGCAAAAATAAAAGCGTCTGATGCCATTATCATTGCTTTTGCTGAGCACAATGGCAGTTATACTGCCGCTTATAAAAATATTTTTGATTGGGCGTCGCGCATAGACAGTAAAGTTTTCCAGAGCAAACCTATGGTCTTCTTATCCACCTCACCCGGTGCAAGAGGCGGAGCTTCTGTGCTGGCTTTAGCCACCAATTCAGCATCGCATTTTGCTGGCGATGTTAAGGCGTCGTTAGCGATCCCAAGTTTTTATGACAATTTTGATGTTGAAAAACACTGTTTGTGCAACGCTGATTTATTGCAAAAATTATCCGCTGCCTTGGCTCATTTACAGGATTAACAACCAATTATAGCTTGCTGTGAGATATTTGCTGGCGATGTTCACTTAAGGGCTGCATTGCAACATCGTCTTTGCCCATGGGCAAGTTGTACTGCACAGTTTATTTATGACTGTGTTTGACCACCAGCTTTTTAAAAGCCGTTAATAACGGACTTGACTGCTGGTAGGCCACCACAATTTCTCTGGTTAACTGTAAGCCAGCGATGGCCTTAAAGTTTAAATCATCCTGTTCAATTATTTCCCGATAAGCAGGGACTAATGCACAACCTAAGCCTGCCCTTACCAAACCCAGTGCATAGTCTATTGTTTGGATCTTGGCGCGTATATCAACAGATATGCCGGTCAATGCTAAGGTATCATGCAGACGAGTCCAAGCACTGCAAGGGGTGCGTTGTATGAAAGGTAATTTATCTAAATCTTTCAATTGCACGGTCTTAACCAGTGACAAACTGTGATTCAATGGCAGTGCCAGTAGATAATCTTCTTGCCACAAAGAAAGGTATTGCTCTTCATCTTTTAACTCATCTTTAATAATAATACGGGCATCACATAACTCATGCTGCGGTACTAAGGACAGCTCTATCGTCGGCTGGCTGGTGGTAAAATCTTTGAGAAGGTTACTCATGCGTTTCACCCCAAGGCCTTTGGTGACACCCAAATGAAACTTCTGTTTATCCTGTTGATCTTTAAAAACCGACGAAATAGCTTCTGCTTGACCTAATAGTTGTTTCGCTAAGGGATACAGTTTTTTGCCGTGATCTGTTGCTGTTATGCCGCGCGCATGGCGTAAAAACAAGGCTTGGTTTAATTCATCTTCCAACTGCGCAACGGCTGAAGATATTGATGGTTGAGCAATATAACAAGCCTTCGCCGCCGCACTAAAACTGCCCAGTTGATATACAGAGACAAAATATTTTAGATTGCGTAAATTCATTGTGTATTGACCTGTTAGATGACTCACTATAGCTGCAGTTTATAACTATAGCTTAAAGTTATAGTTTATATCTATGGCTAGTAAAGAAAAAGCATATTTTACCTGTATCTTAGTATTTATTACTCTTGGTGTTTGATATTTTTACTCAACTATCCGACTTGATACTTTACAGGAATTGGCCTTATGTCTACTTCAACACCTAGTTTTAACTGGCAAGACCCCTTACTACTTGACTCATTATTAACCGAAGAAGAGCGAATGATCCGCGATAGCGCTCATCAATATTGTCAAGAAAACTTGCTGCCGCGAGTTTTAGAGGCGAACAGAAATGAAGTGTTTGATGTCAATATCATGAAAGAGCTGGGTGAGTTAGGTTTATTGGGTTGTACTATCGGTGAAAAATATGGCTGTGCCGGTGTCAATTATGTCACTTACGGCCTAATTGCCCGAGAAGTGGAGAGAGTTGACAGTGGCTACCGCAGTGCAATGAGTGTGCAATCTTCCCTAGTCATGCATCCTATCCATGCGTATGGCACTGAACAGCAAAAAATCAAATACTTGCCTAAGTTAGCCAGTGGTGAGTTGATTGGTTGTTTTGGTTTAACTGAGCCTAACTCAGGTTCAGATCCGGCGAGTTTAGAAACCAAAGCAAAAAAAGTTGACGGCGGCTATGCATTAACGGGTACCAAAATGTGGATCACCAACTCGCCCATTGCTGATGTTTTTGTGGTTTGGGCTAAATTAGACGGAGTGATCAAAGGCTTCATCCTAGAGAAAGGTATGGCTGGTTTGAGTGCGCCTAAAATTTCTGGCAAATTCTCATTGCGCGCCTCTATTACTGGTGAAATTGTGATGGACAATGTGTTTGTCCCTGAGGAAAACTTATTGCCGCATGTACAAGGACTTTCTGGACCATTTGGCTGTTTAAACAAAGCTCGCTATGGCATTGCATGGGGGACTTTAGGTGCCGCTGAATTTTGTTGGCACAGTGCCCGTCAATACACCCTAGATCGTCAACAGTTTGGTCGTCCCTTGGCCGCAACTCAATTAGTACAAAAAAAATTAGCGGATATGCAAACCGATATCACCACGGGTTTGTTTGCCTGTTTACAAGTGGGTAGGTTAATGGATGCCGGCACTTTATCACCAGAAGCCATTTCTTTGGTGAAACGCAATTCGTGTGGCAAAGCATTAGAGATCGCGCGGGTTGCTCGTGATATGCATGGCGGTAATGGTATTGCCGACGAGTATCATGTGATTCGTCACATGATGAATCTTGAAGCCGTCAATACCTATGAAGGCACCCATGATATTCACGCCTTAATTTTGGGCAGAGCACAAACTGGGATCCAAGCATTTTTCTAAACACTTTACGAAGGATGCCAACAATAATAATAACAATCGAAAACATAGGGGTAGGTTAAGTGTCGGATCGCAATCAATTGGTTAAAGACAACTTTATAACCAGCGTGCTAAATAATAAGTTGCCAGAGATGACTACGCAATTAACACTGGAAGATGTTGGTTTGAGCAAAACCGAATTAATCGACTTGTTTGAAACCCAATTGATGAGTCGACATTTAGATTTGCATTCGCGGGTAATGCAAAAAATGGGACAGAGTTTTTATACTATCGGCAGCTCGGGGCATGAAGGAAATGCCGCTTGTGCGAAAGCATGTCAAGTTGATGATATGGCGTTTCTGCATTATCGCAGTGGTGCTTTTGTTATTCAGCGCAGTAAGCAGTTACAAGGTCAAACGCCACTTTACGATATGTTGTTATCCTTTGCTGCGTCAAAAGATGATCCTATTTCTGGCGGTCGACATAAAGTACTTGGCAGTAAAGCTTTATCCATTCCGCCGCAAACCAGCACCATAGCTTCACACTTGCCAAAGGCGATGGGAGCGGCATTTTCGATTGGTTTAGTTGAACGCCTTGGTCTAACAGGAGAACTACCGAAGCGGAGTGTGATCATATGTAATTTTGGTGATGCTTCCTCTAACCATTCTACTGCATTAGGTGCCATCAATAGCGCATGTTGGGCATCTTATCAATCAATAGCTATGCCCATAGTATTTATTTGTGAAGACAATGATATTGGTATTTCAACTGCGACCCCTAAAGGTTGGGTTGCGGCAAACTATCAAAATAGACCGGGGTTAACCTATTTACACTGCAATGGTTTAAATTTATTAGAGACCTATCACACCACTAAATTGGCGGTCAGTATCGCGCGAGAAAAACAAATGCCTGTTTTTCTGCATATTAAAATGATCAGGTTACTCGGGCATGCCGGCTCCGATGCTGAGTTTGTCTACCGCAAACTCGCCGACATCGAAGCAACTGAAAAAAATGACCCTCTATTACACAGTGCCAGATTAGTACTGGCCTATACAGAACTCACCCCAACCCAGTTGGTCGGTATGTACGAAAACATTGCACAACGGATCGAACACATCGCTGCGCAAGTGGTTACCAAGCCGAGATTAGAGACCGCAGAGCAAGTCATGGCAAGTTTAATTGCCAAACCTTTAATGGCCAAAGCAACGCCATTATTAACTGGATCACAACGGGATGAGTTGTTTAGTCACGAACGACACAATATCAGTAAAAAGCAGCACTTAGCGAAATTAATCAATTGGACTTTACTCGACGCGATGGGACAACACCGCAATATAGTGATGTTAGGTGAAGATATTGCCCGCAAAGGAGGAGTGTATAATGTCACTAGTAAACTCTCCGAGCGCTTTGGTAAAAACCGAGTAATTAATACCTTACTCGATGAGCAATCGATATTAGGTGGGGCGATTGGTTTAGCACACAATGGTTTCTTGCCTATTCCGGAAATTCAATTTTTAGCTTATGTACATAATGCCGAAGATCAGATCAGAGGCGAAGCTGCGACCTTGTCATTTTTCTCCGATCAGCAATACAGTAACCCCATGGTTATTCGCATTGCTGGTTTGGCCTATCAAAAAGGCTTTGGCGGCCATTTTCACAATGATAACTCGTTTGCTGTATTCCGCGATATTCCCGGGGTGATCTTAGCTTGTCCATCCAATGGAGCTGATGCGGTAGAGATGTTACGCACATCAATACGCTTGGCACAAGAACAACAACGAGTAGTGATTTTTTTAGAGCCCATCGCCTTATATATGACCAAAGATCTGCATGTTGAAGGTGATGGTTTATGGACACACCATTATGTGCCACCCGAAGCCACAACCGATGCAGTCGATCAACAAATACGTGTTCATGGCCAAGGTACACAATTGGCTATTATCACCTATGGCAACGGTTACTACTTATCTCGCCAAGCCGAAAAGCAATTGACTGAGAGAGGCATAGACTGTCGGGTTATTGATTTGCGCTGGTTAGCGCCATTAGACGAAGCAAATATTATCGAACAAGTTAGCTTATGTGACAAGGTGTTGATTGTTGATGAGTGTCGACAAACCGGCTCGATAAGTGAGGCGTTAATGTCACTATGTATTGACCATAGTGCAATAGACAATAATAAAGTGATCAAGCGGTTATGCGCTAAAGACAGTTTTATTCCGCTAGGCAGTGCAGCAAATCACGTATTGCCATCCGTTGATCAAATCGTCGATATCTCAATACAGATGTGTGGTAACAGCTAATGAGTGATGCTAAATCTAATAAAAAACAGCGTGTTGTGGTTATTTGTCCAGGTCGAGGCACATACAACAAAGAAGAGCTTGGTTATTTACAACATCACCACAGTGATAAAACACGGTTCATTGATGGCATTGATCAATATCGCATGACCCAGCAGCAAATGCCTATAGCTTCCCTTGATGCGATGGCTAAATATCAGCTTAATACCCATACCGCAGGTGAAAATGCCTCGGCGTTAATTTACGGCTGCGCAGGTGCAGACTTTGCAGATATTGACCAACAACAATATGAGATAGTTGCCGTCACTGGCAACTCTATGGGCTGGTATATCGCCTTGGCGTTATCAGGGGCATTAAATGCAAAAAATGCCATTAAGCTCATTAATACCATGGGTTCAATGATGTCTGACGGGGTGATCGGCGGACAACTTATCTACCCTATTGTCGATGAGGAATGGCAAATTCAGCCGCAAATAAAAACCCAAGTACTGCAGTTAGCTACAGAGATAAATACTGACGACAATCATCAGCTATATTTATCCATTGAACTGGGTGGTTATCTTGTTTTTGGCGGTAATAAACAAGGTCTCAAGGCCTTAGAGCAGAAATTACCTGTGGTGCAAGATAAATACCCAATGAATTTATTTAATCACGCGGCGTTTCATACCCCTTTACTAGCCGGAGTTGCAGAGCAAGCCAAGGCAGTATTGTCACCGTCATTGTTTAATGCTCCGGCCATTCCACTCATCGATGGACAGGGCAAAATATGGCAGCCTTTAACAACTGATCGGCAAGCCTTATATGACTATACTTTGGGTACTCAGGTTGTTGAACCTTATCATTTTAGCCGTGCAATCGAAGTGGCGGTGAAAGAGTTTGCACCAGAAAAGCTGATTGTTTTAGGGCCTGGAAGTACCTTGGGTGGCTCTGTCGCCCAATGTTTAATTGCTCACCAATGGCTGGGTTTAAGCAATAAAGCAGACTTTATAAGGCAACAGAAAACTGAGCCGTATTTGTTGGCTATGGGCTTAGCTGAACAAAGAAAACAAGTGGTAAAATAATAATATCATTTGAGTTCAGTTATTATTGGATAATTATTCACTTTTAGTGTTAAATTACTGCTAAAATACCGACAAGCAAAAACAATAATAGAATGTGCGCAATGATATCAAGTCGAAAAAAGAATGAAGCGGCCTTAGTGTTAGCTTTTAAATCCTTGTTGAATGAACAGTGTTATGGCTCACAAGGGCAATTGGCTGAAGCCTTGTCAAAGCAAGGCTTTAAAAACATGTCGCAAGCTAAAATATCGCGATTACTGTCTAAGCTTGGTGCGGTAAAAATGCGCAATGCCAATGATCAAGTGGTGTATATTTTACCCGAAGAATTAGCTATTCCAAAATCTAGGCAAGCTATACAATCAGTCGTCATGAGTGTTAAGCACAACGGCATGCAGATCATCGTTAAAACAGGTATCGGTGGTGCTCCTTTAATTTCCAGAATGCTCGATAGTATGGGCGAATCCGCGGGTATTTTGGGTACTTTAGCAGGTGATGACACCATTTTTATCGCACCGAATAATGTTGATGAAATTGACACCATCACAGCCGATATCAAAAAATTGCTCGATGTGTAACAAACCGCTAGACATTACTCTTGCTGATCAACAACACAGTGGTTTTACACAGCATGACAATTGTTAAATACCGACTAAATTTACTGAGCAGGAACAGTGATGAATGCCTTGTTGATCAGAACAGCAACTGCAGATGATATTGAGCAACTCAGGGTGTTCGAACAGGGAGTTATTGAAGCCGAACGACCCTACAACGACAGCTTAAAAACAGAGACTATTCACTACTACGATATCGAGACACTGATCAGCGATGACAATGTTGAATTGGTTGTTGGCGAAGTTGAACAGCAAATAGTTGCCTGTGGTTACGCCAAAATTAGTCGCGCCAAAGCCTACCTCCAATATGCATTTTACAGTTATTTGGGCTTTATGTACGTTGCTCCTGAGTATCGTGGTTTAGAAATCAACAAAAAACTGATCAACCACCTAGCACAATGGAGTCAAGCCCAAGGTATTGAACACCTGCACTTAGATGTTTACCAAGGCAATAGTGCTGCGATTCGCGCTTATCAAAAATGTGGTTTTACCCCTTACTTGCTGGATATGCGCTTGGCTTTAAAACAACAAAACTAATGGATGGCGCTGCTGCTCAAAGCTGTATAGGCAAAGATTATCATCGCCTTTGTTAGCGCTAAAAATGACAATAAAATACCATGACTTTAATTGCTAAATACCAATATTGAACTACACTTAAGGTGACAAGATAGACATGGTTGTCATTTTTATCTTTGTTTCATGAGTGTGCGCCTTAATTGCAATTGTTAAGGCGCTTTTTTTCGACTTACACCTTGAGTTAACACCTTAAGTTCACACCTTAAGTTCACACCTTTAGTGAACAGCTAAAGTGCACACCCATAATACAGAGTAATTTTAGCACCGCAAGCTATCAAAGCTTATCATTTAACTCAGTGTCAACAGCTTTAAACAGCGCTTAATGCTGTAAAAAAATAGAAAATACTTTCCCCTGTTTGTCTAAAACGCTACTATGCGGCAAATATTTTTCTATTGTTTACTGCTGGGCAGATAATGAATTCAGCTTTTTACTACAGCACTAAGTTTGTGTTAACTCGTGAGTATTACACTGAATGTTTTGAACAATCGGTGGTCATAGAGCGATCATTCCGCCGTTATGCCAAAGCGATATTTTTTATTGTGTTTGGTGCGGGTTTAGTGATATTTACCGAAGCAAACCCCTATGCAGCTTGGTTTGTTTTTGCCCTTGGTATTTTAGAAGCTTTGGCTTTGCGATACCAAAAATCCTGGTGGGTTACTCGGCAAATGTTTAGTCGAGAGGCAAAAAGTCAGGTTGAGCTTATTATGGATGAACAACACATAAGCACCCATTCGGTGTATCAACAAAACAAACTGACTTGGCAGCAAATTTCATCTATTACGGCTACTGAAAAAGGCTGGCTATTGTTGCATTCCGCAGGAAAAAACTACCTATCTAATCAATTTCTCTCAGAGCAAGCGCAACAATATTTATCAGCAAAAATTGTCGAAAAACAACAAACCTGTGCTGATTAATTGAGTGTTAATATGACTGTCACAAAGAAGCCCAGAAACCAATTAACCCTAGCAAACCGCAAATTTATTGGCTTTTTTATTGTTGCTTGGCTGTTATTAGTGCTGTTTTCGCCACTGTTGATCGCTGAAGTGCCGGAATACATTGTGTTTAGTTTGCTCGGTGTGTTGGGAGCTATTTTTGCCAATGCCACTGGCGCTGGTGGCGGGGTTATTTTTATACCTGCTTTTAACGAATTAGCTTTCAGTGAACAACAAGCCATAGCGACAAGCTTTGCCATCCAGTGTTTTGGTATGACTGCGGGATCATTGACATGGTGGTTTCATTACCGAGCAGAAAAAACTGAATTGAGGCTTTGGCAAGGGTTTAAGCGAATTATTACCATTACCAGTATCAGTGCTGTCTTAGGCTTGTGGTTTGTGTATGGATTTGATTTAACATCTCCCGCTTCTTTGCATCAAGATTTTAGTTGGTTCTCACTTGTCTTAGGTATATTCATTGTCAGTACTATCTTACTTATTAAGCCCGATCGCGAGCGCAGCCAGTTACACTATGTCGATTACTTTGCATTGTGCACTTTAGGTTTTTTGGGGGGCATAATAACCGCGTGGTTGTCTGTTGGGGTAGGTGAGATCTTGGCAATTTATTTAATATTGCGCCGCTTCGATATCAGTATGGCGGTTGCCGCTGCGGTTATTGTTTCAGCAATCACTATTTGGTCTGGTATAGCTCAACACACGGTGGTAAGTTTTGAGGTATATTGGCAAGTTGTTATTTTTGCCGGTCCAGGTGCTGTTCTCGGTGGTATTTTTGCAAAAACAGTGGTGAGCTATTTATCGGCAACACGACTAAAATTGTTTTTTGCCTTGTGGTTATTGGTGATCGGCGGTGTGGGTATAAAAATTTAAACTCCCAGTCAAATAACTGTTTAGTTGGTTGCTGTGAGAAAAAGCTTGAGTTGTTGTTCACCCCAAAAATGTAGTCATAACCTTCCAACCTATTCAGGATTGTCCATTTTACCGTAAATAATTTTTATTTAATGACTTTTACTGGGCCATAGATCCACAAAACTCCACAAATTCATCAACTTTGCTATACCCCTCTATTTTATTAGTGATCCATGTGATCAATTTAAGCAAACTTTGCTTGACATAAGTTTGTATTTCTCACTAAACTGTAGCAATGTGGTAAAAAGTGGGAAAAAGTGGATCTAAAGGATTCCACGATAAAAAAAACAACATTATGTTTAGAGGCACAAGTGCTATTACCTTAGACAGCAAAAACAGGATCACGATACCTACTCGGTATCGCGATGAACTGTTTACTGATTGCTTGGGGAAAATGGTCTGTACTGTCGATATTCAACATCCCTGCTTGTTACTTTACCCTTTGCCTGAATGGGAAGAAATTGAATTAAAACTGTGTGGTTTATCCAGTATGAATCCGCAAGAGCGACTCCTGCAACAGGTATTGTTAGGCAATGCTTCTGATTGTGATATTGATAAAAGTGGTCGGTTATTAATTAATGGCCCATTGCGACATCACGCAGCGCTAGAAAAAAATGTGATGTTAGTAGGACAATTAAAAAAGTTTGAAATATGGAGTGAAAATGCATGGCAAGGACAAATGCAACAGGGAATTGGCAAAATTCAGTCGGGTGAAATTGAACTGACCGAGCGTTTACTTGACCTGTCTTTATAAATTAGTGCAACAATAAAAAACGGCGTTTGATTATAAAATGCATACAGATACGTCACACATTTCAGTATTGCTCGACGAGGCAATTACTGGGTTAGCAATAGAGCCAGACGGTACTTATATCGACTGTACTTTTGGTCGCGGCGGTCATTCGGGGTTAATTCTTTCCAAACTATCAGAGCAAGGCCGTTTAATCGCCATTGACCGTGATCCTATGGCTATTGCTGCCGCGCAAAAATTTGCCGATGATAAACGGTTTATTATTGAGCATCAGGGCTTTGCTGAGTTGGCAGCGCTTGCTGATAAGTATCAGTTACAAGGCAAAGTACAAGGTATTTTACTTGACTTGGGGGTGTCCTCTCCACAATTAGATCAGCCTGAGCGTGGCTTCAGCTTTATGAAAGATGGGCCTTTAGATATGCGCATGGATACCTCAAAAGGACAAACCGCTGCACAATGGCTAGCGGTTGCCGATGTTGAAGATATCACTTGGGTGTTGCGTACTTTCGGTGAAGAAAAACACGCTTGGCGAATCGCTAATGCGATTGTCGACGCTCGGCAAACCAGCCCATTAACTCGCACCGCTGAGTTAGCGGCATTAATTAAGCAAACCGCACCTCAGCGAGAGATAAAAAAGCACCCAGCAACCCGAAGTTTTCAAGCTATTCGCATCTATATCAACAGTGAACTCGAGCAAATTGAACTGGCCCTCAACGCATCTTTATCGGTATTGGCTGAAGGCGGACGGCTAGTCGTGATCAGTTTTCATTCACTAGAAGACCGTTTAGTTAAGCAATTTATGAAAAAGCATTCGCAAGGGAAAAAGGTACCTCGTGGTATGCCAATCAGTGAAGCTGAGTTGAACAAGAGTAAAAAGTTGTGCTTGATTGGTCGCAAGACTAAGCCCAGCTCGACTGAAGTTGATAACAACAAACGGGCAAGAAGTTCAGTGATGCGTGTTGGGCAGAGGTTAGCGCAGTAGTTATGAGTGGCTCAAAAGTGGTGTTGGCCGTCGAGTTATGGCATGACATCAAACGCTACTTTGTTGTGTATTTGGTGATGTTTGTAGTGGTGATATCAGCATTTTTGGTGATTTACTTGACCCATTTACACAGACAAAGTACCAGTCAGTTAGAGGTGTTACTGAATGAGAAAGATACATTAGATATTGAGTTTAGAAACCTGCTGCTAGAACAAAACAGTTTGGCAGAGCACAGCACCATTGAGAGCCAAGCAAGAAAAGTGCTCAACATGGTAAAACCGACCGCAGAGTCGGAAATAATAATTAAAGGCAAATGAAGGTAAGCGTGAATAAACAATCGGTAAAATCGACACATAATACCGCAGCATGGCGTTTTTACGTGGTGGTAGGCGCTGTTGTGTTGATTTATGCCGGGTTAGTTGCTCGCACTGCGCTTATTCAGATTGTTGAACCTGAAATGTTGAAAAAACAGGGAGATCTGCGTTCATTGCGCACTGCTGCTAATGAAGTGCATCGCGGCTCTATTGTCGATCGCAATGGCCGTGAATTAGCGGTGAGTGTACCTGTAGAGACGGTTTGGGCTGATCCTAAAATCATCATGCAAAATAATGCATTGGCTATGGTTGAACATTGGCAAGCACTAGCTGATGTATTAGACCGCGATGTCGACACCATCAAAGCAAGAGTGACGCGAAATCCAGCAAAGCGTTTTGTCTATGTCGAAAGGCAAGTCTCCCCGGCGATGGCAACTTACATAAAACAGCTTAAAATTCCCGGTATTCATTTGCGCAAAGAGTCAAAACGATTCTATCCAGCGGGAGAGATAAGTGCCCATGTTGTTGGTTTTACTGATGTAGACGATAAAGGCATTGAAGGTGTTGAACGGGTTTACAATCAATTATTAACCGGAGAAAATGGCCAAAAGCGGTTTCGCAAAGATGCCAAGGGCAATCGTATTGAAGTGCTTGAAGAAGTTGCATCAAAACCACCACAAGATTTAACACTGAGTATTGATCAACGCATTCAAGCACTGGCATATAAAGAACTTAAAGGTGCGGTCAAGGCTTTTAAAGCGAGTTCCGGATCTGTAGTGGTTACCAATGTACATACTGGTGAAGTGCTAGCCCTAGTCAATAGCCCGTCATACAACCCCAACAATCGCCGAAATGTAGCTATTCACCGCTTTAGAAACCGCGCCATCACCGATTTTTATGAACCCGGCTCTATATTAAAGCCACTTACTGTGTTGTCAGGCCTAGAGTTTGGTGTGGTCAATAGCGAAAGTATTATTGATACCAGCCCAGGTATTATGCGTTTAGGAGGTCGTCGAGTCAGTGATCCTATTAATCGTGGCAAACAATCACTGACTGATATTTTAGTCAATTCCTCCAATATGGGCACTTCGAAAATTGCTTTATCACTGCCCAAAGAATATTACTTAGATAAATTCTTCGAGGCGGGCTTTGGCGAAACAACGGGTATAAATCTGGTAGGTGAAAGTCTTGGCATGATGCACGACCGAGCGCGTTGGTCACAAATTGAATTAGCAACCTTATCTTACGGTATGGGGGTTGCGGTTACGCCATTACAGTTGGCTCGCTTTTATTCAACTTTAGCAAATGGCGGCATAAAACGGCCTTTGACTATTTTAAAACAGGACGACGAGCAAGCGACATATGAGCAAGCACAGCGGATCTATTCGACGCGTTACAGTGCTGAAGTGGTAGGTATGCTTGAGCATGTGGTCAATGATAAACCGTCGAATCGGTTAGCTAAAGTAGCTGGTTATCGTGTAGGTGGTAAAACAGGTACCGCTTTTAAAGCCATGGCTGGAGGCTATGGCAACGAATATATTGCCTCATTTGCTGGGGTTGCGCCTATTTCTCAACCTGAGTTAGTGGTTGTGGTGGTCATAAATCAACCCGGCGGCGATTTGTATCACGGCGGTGAAGTAGCTGCACCGGTTTTTTCACGGGTGATGAAAGGGGCTTTACGGTTACTCAATATTGCGCCTGATCAGCAGATTAATAGTGCTTATCAATCGACAGAGTCAAGTGTGAATACTAAAGCCAAGGAGTTAACCGATGTTTAGCTCTAGTTCGATGTTTATTGAACAGCTTTTAGCTGAGTTTGACATTCATTGTCAATTAGAACTCAACGATTGCGTGCGTCATTTAGTCAACGACAGCCGAAATGTTGGCCAGCACGATATCTTTTGCGCAGTGCAAGGCACAGTAAAGAATGGTGGGCTGTATATTCAACAAGCCATTGACAACGGCTGTGACTTGGTTTTAGTCGAATGTTTACAAGCCAATGAACATGGCCAATTAACTACAATTGAGGGCACTAATAGGCAGAGTTTACAAGTAGCGTTTTATCAATTAAATGCCAAATTATTTGCATTGGCACAAGCATTTTATCGTCGACCTGAGCGGGATTTAACCGTGATAGGTGTAACCGGCACCAATGGCAAAACCACCACCAGCCAGTTGATTGCGCAACTGCTCAATGATCGCCAGCATAAATGTGCGGTTATTGGCACGAATGGCGCTGGACAAATAAACGATTTAACGCCACTGACCAATACCACGCCAGGGGCTACCGAACTCTATCAGTTATTGGCTGACTTTAATGGCCAAGCAGTGACTGCGGTGGCGATGGAAGTCTCTTCCCATGCCCTCGCACAAAATAGGGTAAAAGCTGAGCTATTTGATATTGCCATATTTACCAACCTAAGCCGTGATCACTTAGATTATCATCAAACGATGACGAAATACGCGCAAGCCAAATATCAACTATTCACAGGTGATGATCAGCAAATTGCTATTGTTAATGGCGATGATCAACAAGCTAAACAGTGGTTAGCTGAATGGCCAACCCAACAAACTGTGTTGGTTTATGGCCGTACCGCAGGTATTCAACAATACCAAAGATTTGCACAAGCTAGGGCGATTAGCTACCACCATCACGGCGTAACTTTTACTTTAGTGACTGAGCAGGGACAAGTGGATATTGACAGTCCTTTGTTAGGTGATTTTAACATAGACAACTTACTTGCTGCCATCGCTGTTTTGTTGTGCAAAAAAATGGATCTAAAACAAATAGCTAACAGGGTGAAATTATTAGTACCCATCGCTGGACGCATGGAGCGTTACACTGGCGAAGGGCGAGCGACGGCAATCGTCGATTATGCACATACCCCCGATGCATTACAAAAAGCCCTTATTGCTTGTCGTCAGCATTGTCGGGGATCATTATGGCTAGTTTTTGGTTGTGGTGGTGATCGCGATCGCGGCAAGCGACCTAAGATGGGAGCGATTGCCGAACAATACAGTGATCAGGTGATTGTTACCAATGACAACCCTAGAGCAGAAGATCCAACCGCGATCAGCAATGATATTTTGTCGGGGTGTAAATCACCTGAACGAGTTAAGGTGATCCTCAATCGACAACAAGCCGTTATCGATACCCTGAATAAGGCTAGAGCCAACGATCTTGTGTTGCTCGCTGGTAAAGGCCATGAAGATCATATTATTCATGGCAATAAGCGGCTTGCCTATAGTGAGCGCAAGCTAGTTAAGTCGCAATATGCACATTTTGAAAATGAGGCGAGTAAATGATCTCTATATCTTTATCAGAGCTTTGTAATGCTGTTGGCGGGCAATTAATCGGTGCAGATATCACCATTAATAGTATAGTGACGGATAGCAGAACACTGCAAAAAGACCAAGTGTTTTTAGCATTAAAAGGCCCTAATTTTGACGGTCATCGCTTTGTTGAACAGGTTGTTGCTGCTGGTTGTAACGCGGTTATAGTCGACCGCGATTGTCAACTTGCGGTACCGCAAATAGTCGTCACTGATACACATCAAGCACTCGGTCAAATAGCCGCCTATATAAAAGCCAAGCTGGCGCCAAAAACTGTAGCTATTACTGGTAGTAGCGGCAAAACAACAGTCAAAGAGATGGTGGCTGCAATATTGTCGCGTTTAGGGGAAGTACTCGCCACCAAAGGTAATTTTAATAATGATATTGGCGTGCCATTAACGCTATTGCGCTTGCAAGAAAAGCATGACTTCGCTGTTATTGAGTTAGGTGCCAATCACATCGGGGAAATTGCCTATACCAGTAATTTAGTTAAGCCTGATGTGGCTATTATCAATAATATTGCTGCCGCACACTTAGAAGGCTTTGGCGATTTATGCGGGGTTGCAAGAGCTAAAGGTGAAATTTTTCAAGGCTTGATCCCTGCAGGCGTAGCCATTTATAACCAAGACTGCCGCTTAGCCAACAAATGGCAATGGCGATTGGTTGATAAGAATGTGCGTCGCTTTTCGTGTTTAAACGAGGCTGACTGTTATAGTTCTGAAGTGTTGTTAGATCACAATGGCTGTGCGCATTTTACCTTAAATACCCATGTCGGTAACACACCGATAGATCTGACCGTGCCGGGTAAACACAATGTTTGCAATGCAGTTGCTGCGGCGATCATTGCCCTTGAATTCGGTGCAAGTTTAAATGACATACGTTTGGGCTTAGCAGAAATGTCACCGGTTAAAGGGCGTCTAAATTTACATCATTTAGCCGATGACTTTACATTGATCGACGATAGCTATAACGCCAATGTCGAATCAATCAAAGCGGCAACTGATCTGTTGGCAAATTATTCAGGTCAACGCATTCTTATCTTAGGTGATATGGGTGAATTGGGCGCTGAATCGCGAAAGTATCACCAAGAAGTCGGCGAATATGCCAGACAAACCGATATTGACCAGTTACTAACTTTAGGTGTGTTGAGTCAAAGTGCCACTGATGGCTTTAATGGCAAAACCAGTGTGCAAGGCCAGCATTTTAGTGACCGCAAACAGTTGCTCAGGCATTTGCAAACCTTACTCGCCGATCAACAGCAGCCGGTTACCATTCTCGTTAAAGGTTCGCGCAGCGCTAAAATGGAGCAGGTTGCCCAAGATATTATTGATTGGCGAGCTCAACAAAACCCACAGGGAGCGAGCTAATGTTATTGTGGCTAAGTGAGTATTTAACTCAGTATTTCAGTGCTTTTAATGTGTTCTCCTATTTAACTTTTAGAGCCATAGTATCAACCTTAACTGCCCTGGTGATTTCACTGTATTTTGGTCCTAAATTAATCCGCTATTTACAGCGTATGCAAATTGGACAAACGGTAAGAGATGATGGCCCTGAAAGCCATTTATCTAAATCAGGTACACCGACTATGGGTGGAATTTTGATCCTTGCCTCTATTGTTGTCAGTGTGTTGTTGTGGGGAGACTTAAGCAATGTTTATGTCTGGGTTGTATTATTTGTCGTGGTCAGTTTTGGCTTGATCGGTTTTGTTGATGATTATCGCAAAGTTATTCGCAAAGATGCCAATGGGTTGATCGCCCGTTGGAAATACTTTTGGCAGACAGTATTGGGTTTTGCAACCGCTTTGTTTTTGTATCAATTTGCGCAAAGCCCTGATGAAACAGCATTGATTATACCTTTTGTTAAAGATGTATTACCTCAGCTTGGTTTGTTCTACATACTGATGACTTACTTTGTCATTGTCGGCACCAGCAACGCGGTAAATTTGACCGATGGTCTCGACGGATTGGCGATTGTGCCGACGATCATGGTAGCGAGTGCATTTGCGATTTTTGCTTATGTCACCGGCAATATTAATTTTTCTGGTTATTTGAATATTCCCCATATTGCCATGACTAGTGAATTAGTGGTGGTCTGTACTGCTATTGTTGGTGCTGGTTTAGGGTTTTTATGGTTTAACACCTATCCAGCACAAGTGTTTATGGGCGACGTTGGCTCCTTATCACTTGGCGCAGCATTAGGTGTCATTGCTGTGTTGGTAAGACAAGAGCTAGTGCTTTTTATTATGGGTGGGGTTTTTGTGATGGAAACCGTATCAGTGATCTTACAAGTGGGATCCTACAAATTGCGAGGTCAACGGATTTTTCGCATGGCGCCTATTCATCATCACTACGAATTAAAAGGTTGGCCAGAGCCAAGGGTTATTGTCAGATTTTGGATCATATCCCTAGTATTGGTACTGATCGGCTTAGCCACACTGAAATTGAGATAAATAATTATACGATTAACCAAGATAAGATTAATAAAATTAAAGATACATAGTTAATAAGGTAACGTGAAAAATCAATGACGGATAAACAGCAGCAATTCATTGCCGAGTTAAAAACGCAGAATATAGTGGTGTTAGGTGCTGGCCTAACAGGACTGTCTTGTGTGCGTTTTTTGGCTGGCCATAATATCTGTTGTCAGGTCAACGATAGCCGTGCAGCTATTATTGACGAACATTGGTTTGCAGAGCAGTTTGCATCTTGTCAGCTAGCACAAGGTGCATGGCAAACACAGTGGTTGCAGGCAGCTGATCTGATTTTACTCAGCCCTGGTATCGATATTTTTGCCGAGCAGTTAGTTGCACATATTCCCAGCCACTGCCAAGTGATTGGTGACGTTGAATTATTCTGCCAATTATCGGATTTACCAATCATTGCCGTGACTGGCTCCAATGGCAAATCTACCGTGGTTGCGCTACTTAAGCATATGGCTGAGGCACTTGATCTGGATTTTAGTTTGGCAGGTAATATTGGTATTCCTGTGCTCGACCTAGTCAACACCGAAGCTGCCGGGGTTATTTTAGAGTTATCGAGCTTTCAATTAGAAACCATCGCCAGTATGCAAGCGCGTGCAGCGACCGTATTAAATATCAGTGATGATCATTTAGACCGTCATCACAGCATAGCAAATTACCGCGCTATAAAACAAAAGATTTACCAGCAATGTCGGGTTGCTGTGGTTAACCGCGATGACCAATACAGCGGGTTAAAAATCGCTGCTGAGCACCCAAATATGATCTCATTTGGCAGTGATAAACCAAGCGCAGACAACTTTGGCTTAGGCGATGATAACGGCGAACTGACCTTGATGTATGGCAACCAAGTGCTGTGCAGTTGTCAATCATTGCCGTTAGCAGGGCGTCACAACGCATTAAATTATTTAGCCGCGTTGGCTTTGGGGAAAGCCGTGCAATGGCCATTAGCTGCTATGGTGCAGTGCTTGCCTAATTTTCAGGGGCTAGCGCATCGTTGCCAGCGGGTCAAAAGTCAAGATGACATTGTCTGGATCAACGACTCCAAGGCCACCAATGTTGGCGCCAGTATTGCCGCTATTGAAGGTATGGCCGCATCTATGATGCCAGCAAAGCAACTTATTGTCATTGCTGGAGGTGATGGTAAAGGAGCCGATTTTACTTTGCTGCAGGCAGTGCTGGTACAACATGTTGATTATGTGATCACCTTAGGTGTAGACGGCGACAAAATTGGCCAAGGTGGACAACTGCCTATTGAGCATTGTTTTGCTGTTGATTCTATTGAGCAAGCGGTGAGCAAAGCCAAGCAATTAGCAGTAAATGGCGATGTGGTTTTATTGTCTCCAGCCTGTGCCAGCACTGATATGTTTACAAACTTTACTGAGCGTGGCCAACGATTTATAGATGCAGTCGGATCTGTGCAGGAGGCAAGGCAATGACAACGGCTAGTAGCTTGTTTAGCACTGTACACCTTCCGACATGGCTAGCAATAAAGTCAACATCAACGGCAACCTTTGATCGAAGTTATCTAGTATTGGGCTTTTCAATGTACATGATCGGTTTGATCATGGTGGCCAGTTCATCAATGCCGGTGGCAGAGCGGCTATTTGACAATCCTTTTCACTTTGTGATCAGGCACGTGATATATATATTGATCAGCCTAACTGTGATGATTTTCGCTTTGCAAGTGCCGATGAGTCGCTGGCAGCAGCACAGCGGTATATTACTATTGATTGCAATTGCGCTACTTATTTTAGTATTAATGATCGGCCGCACGGTCAATGGTTCAACTCGATGGTTGGGGTTGGGCCCTATCACCATACAAGCTGCAGAGCCGGCAAAACTGTATTTCTTCTGTTATCTATCTGCGTATATGGTACGTCGTCGCGATGAAGTGGTAGAGAATATAAAAGGGTTTATTAAGCCTTTAGTGGTGTTTGGCGCTTTAGCGGGCTTATTATTACTACAGCCTGACTTAGGTACTGTTATTGTCATGTTTGTCACTACTTTTGGTTTACTGTTTTTAGCTGGTGCTAAATTGTGGCAGTTCATTAGCATTGCCGCTGTTGGTTTGACCGCTATTGGTGCATTAGCCTATTTTTCTCCTTATCGCTGGGCGCGGGTGACCAGCTTTTTAGATCCGTGGCAAGATCCCTTCGGCAGCGGCTATCAATTAACCCAGTCGTTAATGGCCTATGGTCGAGGCGAGCTTACTGGCCAAGGGCTAGGTAATAGTATTCAAAAATTAGCCTATTTACCTGAGGCACACACTGACTTTGTGATGGCGGTATTAGCAGAGGAATTGGGTTTCATCGGGGTGAGTGTGGTGTTGCTGCTCAGTATGACTTTAGTATTAAAAGCACTGTTACTAGGTAAAAAGGCGGTTGCTAAAGAAAAATATTTTGAAGGTTTTTTTGCCTACGCTATAGGAATTTGGTTTTGTTTTCAGGCGGCAGTAAACGTTGGTGCATCAGCGGGTATTGTCCCTACTAAAGGGCTGACAATGCCATTAATTAGTTATGGTGGCAGTTCAATGATCATCATGGCACTTGCCTTAGCGGTATTGATCCGCATTGACCACGAGATCAGGTTGCAGAGTATTCAAGCCACCAGCAGTCATAGTAATAGCAAACCGAGGAGTAGCGATGCTGGATAATACGCGAGCGCCTACTTTACTGATCATGGCAGGTGGTACCGGTGGTCACATCTTCCCGGGTATTGCTGTGGCTGATTATTTAGTCACACAAGGCTGGAATATTCATTGGTTGGGTACCGCTGAGCGGATGGAAGCCGATGTGGTGCCTAAACACGGTTTTGCTATTTCGTTTATCAATATCTCTGGCGTGCGCAATAAAGGCTGGAAGACACGGTTATTTACACCTTTGAAGTTAGTGCAATCTGTGCTGCAGTCTATCAAGGTGATTAATTCAGTTAAACCTGATGTCGTTTTGGGCATGGGCGGCTATGCGAGTGCACCTGGCGGTGTTGCTGCGTGGTTATTGCGCAAACCTTTAGTTTTACATGAGCAAAATGCGGTAGCAGGCATGAGTAATAGATACCTAGCCAATTTAGCGGTCAAGGTATTGAGTGCCTTTCCCGGGGCATTTGCGAATAGATTCAATGCTCAAGTGGTTGGTAATCCGCTGCGCAAGGAAATCGTTGCGGTTAAAAAAACAGTTTCCGAGCAACCCGCGACCAGTAAAAGAGTCTTAGTAGTAGGTGGCAGCTTAGGTGCTAAAGTGCTAAATGACATAGTTCCACAAGCCATAAGCCAAATTAAACAGCAGCAAATTAACGTTTGGCATCAAACCGGAAAAGGCCATAAACAAAGTGTGCAAGACAACTATAAACAGTATGCCATTGCTGAACAGCAACTGAAAGTTACCGAGTTTATAGACGATATGGCTGCCGCTTACTCATGGGCAGATGTGGTTATTTGTCGGGCTGGTGCATTGACCGTCTCTGAGTTGGCTATGGTCGGCAAACCAGCGATATTTGTACCATTACCTCACGCTGTTGATGATCACCAAACCAAAAATGCGATGTATTTAGTTAACAAAAACGCCGCTAAGTTGATCACACAAAGTGAATTTAATGGCACCAGTTTAGCGCAAATGCTAAACAGCATATTCATTTCAGATACTGTCGTGCAGTCAATGTCAAAAGCTGCATATCAAGCTGCCCACGCTGATGCGACGTTAAATGTTGCACAGATATGTATTAAACAGAGTAAACCATGAAACAGAATATAAATAACAGTGTTTATCCAACAAACAGCAACCACATGGCGCCTATTAAAGTGCCAGAAATGAGACGTGTGCGCTGTATTCATTTTGTTGGTATTGGCGGTGCAGGCATGGGTGGTATTGCTGAGGTTTTACTCAATGAAGGCTATAAAATTACCGGTTCAGACCAAGGCAATAATACCGTAGTCAAACGGTTGCGGGCTTTAGGAGCAGAGATCAACATTGGTCATCATCAGGATAATATTATCGGTGCAAGTGTTATTGTCGCATCTACGGCTATTAGCGGTGATAATCCAGAAATTTTAAACGCCAGTAAATTGCGCATCCCTGTGGTAAGACGCGCTGAAATGCTAGCGGAATTAATGCGCTTTCGCCATGGTGTAGCCATCGCTGGCACCCATGGTAAAACCACCACCACGAGTTTAATCGCCTCAATTTTTGCTGAGGGACAATTGGATCCTACTTTTGTTATCGGAGGTCTATTAAATAGTGTCGGCACCAATGCTCGCTTGGGTACCAGTCGTTATTTAATTGCCGAAGCCGATGAGAGTGATGCGTCATTTTTGCATTTACAACCTATGGTTTCAGTGGTGACTAATATCGACAAAGATCACATGGAAACCTATCAAGGTGATTTTGATAAACTCAAGGATACCTATGTTGAGTTTCTCCACAACTTGCCTTTTTACGGGTTAGCTGTGGTCTGTATAGATAACCCTGTAGTAAGAGAAATATTGCCGCGTATTGGCCGACAAGTGATCACTTATGGTTTCTCACTCGACGCAGATGTGGTCGCCACTAATTATCAACAAAATGGTGGCGTCAGTTATTTTACTGTTGAGCGTGAAGGACTGCCAGATCTGGATTTAACTGTAAATTTACCGGGTCAACACAATGTACTTAATGCCCTAGCTAGTATTGCTGTTGCCACCGATGAAGGGATAAGCGATAACGATATTTCTGTCGCTTTACAAAATTTTGCTGGGATCGGAAGACGATTTGAACAATTAGCACATTTATCGACAGCGAAAGGTCAAATGGCATTGATAGATGACTATGGACATCATCCTAAGGAAGTGCAGGCTACCATCCAAGCAATGCGCAATGGCTGGCCAGATGCACGTTTAGTTATGGTGTTTCAACCACATCGTTATTCGCGTACTCGCGATCTATACGAAGACTTTGTTGAGGTGTTATCGCAAGTTGATTGCTTGTTACTACTCGATGTTTACGCCGCTGGTGAAACACCGCTATTAACTGCTGACAGTAAAAGTTTAGCGCGAAGTATACGGCAACGAGGACAAATAGAGCCCATCTATGTCAGTGATGTTGCCCAGTTACCGCAATTATTAGTGGCGCAGCTGGAAGACGGTGACATAGTCCTAACCCAAGGCGCTGGCAATATAGGAGCTATCTCCAAATCATTAGCAGCAGATCCACTGTTGACGGCTGTAAAACCATGAGTAGCAAAGTGATTAATAAAATATCAGTACTGTATGGTGGCGACTCTGCTGAGCGAGAAGTATCACTGCGCTCAGGTAAAGCCATTGCCGCGGGATTAAACACCGCTGGCTATCGTGTGTCACTGATAGATACTAAGGGTTATTGTTTAAGTGAATTAGCCAAACAGCCTACTGATTTAGTCTTTATTGCCTTACACGGGCGAGGTGGTGAAGACGGCAGTCTACAGGGGGCATTAGAGTATATGAATATCCCTTATACAGGATCAAATGTTCTCGGCTCTGCATTGTCTATGGATAAAATTCGCAGTAAGCAAGTCATGCGAGCAGTTGGCTTACCAACCGCAGATTTCTCTGTAGTCAGTAAACACAGCTACCACCGCGATGACGCACAGCAACTGTTATCGGCACTTGGCGGTAAAGTCATGGTTAAACCCGCCAATGAAGGCTCAAGCATAGGTATGGCAATGGCGAGCAGTATAGAACAGTTAGACAACGCACTGAATGCTGCATTTGCGTATGACGAGCAAGTCATGATCGAAGCATGGATAAATGGCCCGGAATATACTGTGGGTATATTAGGCGACCAAGCATTACCGGTGATACACATGGAAACCCCCCGTGAATTTTATGACTACGAGGCCAAATATCAAGCAACGAGTACCTTATATCACTGCCCAAGTGGCTTAAATGAACAAGATGAACAACAACTCAAATCATTGGCTATTGCCGCCTTTAATGCCACAGGTGCCGAGTCTTGGGGGCGTGTTGATGTGATGAGAAATAGTCAAGGTGATTGGCAAATATTAGAAGTCAATACAGTACCAGGGATGACAGAAACGTCTTTAGTACCGAAAGCAGCAAAAGCCATGGGACTAAATTTCAGTCAATTAGTCACTGCTATTGTCAATTTAGCAGCTAAGAAGATACCACAGCGGGGCATTGAGCAATAATGGTTAACGGCAAAGTTTCAACCACAGCAAATGAGCAGTCAATTGTCGAGCTTCACTGGAGTTTTTGGCTTGGCGTGGCATTTTTTGTTGCGGTGATTGTCGCTATTTTTTCATTTACTTGGTTCGTCAACAAACGCATCTCATCAGATGAATCTTCGCTAGTGACTGCCGTGACCATCAGTGGCGAAATGCCTTACAGCAATAAAGATGATATTGAGCAGGCGATAGACTCGGTAAATTTAGGTAACTTTTTTAAATTAGACGTCAATCAGATCCAACAGCAAGTTGCCGCATTGCCTTGGGTGTATTCAGTGTCTGTTAGAAAAAAGTGGCCAAATGAATTGAAAATATACGTGGTAGATCAAAGTCCGATAGCTATTTGGAACGGCAACTTTTTTATCAACCAATCAGGGCAAGCGTTTCAGGCCACAAAAGACAGGGTTACCCATCATTTACCGGCTTTTTTTGGTCCCGAAGGTAGTGAAAATTTGGCCTTACAAAATTTCCGTGATCTCAATAAGCTGTTGAAATTTAATCAACTGGCGATTGATGAAGTGTTTTTGTCAGAACGTTATTCATGGCAATTGACGTTAAACGACGGCGTCACCCTAAATTTAGGGCGTGAAAACAGAGTAGAACGTATTGAAAGATTTATGAATATATATTCCGCTATTAAACAAAATAGCAAAGGGGATCAGCAGGTAGATTATGTTGATTTGCGATATGACACTGGGGTTGCGGTTGGATGGAAACCTTTAACCCATGAAAAAAGAGCTTAATTTTAATGGCCAAGCCAAATGAAAGAAACCTGATCGTTGGATTAGATATTGGAACCTCAAAAATATCCGTCGCCGTTGGCGAAGTCACTCATGATAATAAATTGAGTATTGTCGGTGTTGGTAATCAACCTGCGCGAGGTATGGACAAGGGCGGTGTCAATGATCTGAATCTAGTTATTCAGTCTATTCAGCGCGCAATTAATGAGGCAGAGCTAATGGCCGATTGCCAAATTAGCTCGGTATATCTAGGTATTTCCGGAAAGCATATCAGTTGTCAAAATGAAAATGGTATGGTGCCGATCAATGACAAAGAAGTGATCCAAGAAGACGTAGACAATGTGATCCATACCGCGCGCTCTGTACCCATATCGGCAGAGCGGCGAATGCTCCATGTACTGCCACAGGAATACAGTATTGATTGTCAAGATGGCATAAAAAGCCCGATCGGTATGTCTGGGGTGAGAATGGAAGCAAAGGTACACATAGTCACTTGTGCCAATGACATGGCCAAAAATATTGTTAAATGTGTTGAACGTTGTGATTTAACTGCCGATCAACTTATTTTTTCTGCATTGGCGTCAAGTTATGCGGTGGTCACCGAAGACGAAAAAGAATTGGGTATCTGTGTAGTAGATATCGGTGCTGGCACTATGGATATGTCGGTCTTTACTGGTGGTGCATTGCGCCATACAGCGGTGATCCCAGTGGCAGGTAATCAAGTGACCAGTGATATTGCAAAAATATTTAGAACACCTTTGAGCCATGCCGAAGATATCAAAGTGCAATACGCCTGTGCTTTAAGGCAAATGGTTAGCATGGAGGAAAATATTGAAGTGCCAAGTGTCGGTGGTCGTCCAGCTCGCTCTATGTCAAGACATACACTAGCAGAGGTGGTGGAACCGAGATATCACGAATTATTTGAGTTAATTCAAGAAGAATTACGTGAGTGTGGCTTAGAAGATCAGATCGCAGCAGGCTATGTGTTAACTGGAGGCACTGCAAAAATGGAGGGCGCCGTTGAATTTGCTGAAGAAGTCTTTCAAGTGCCGGTCAGAGTAGCACAACCGCAATCGGTGTCGGGTTTAAAAGAATATGTCAATGATCCAACTTACGCCACCGTAGTGGGCTTATTACATTACGGTATGCAAGTGAGTGAAGATGTCAGTAGCGAAGCGAGTAATCGCATTGGTATAAGAAGTTTAGGCGCTCGTGCCTTGGCTTGGTTTAAAGGTGAGTTTTAGTTAAATCATTAAAAAAAGTGTATTGGTAACTTAGTAAACAAGTTTTGGTGGAACAAAACATAATAATTGGAGAGTAAAAAATGTTTGAATTGATGGAAGATCACAACGAAGAAGCAGTCATTAAGGTGATTGGTGTCGGCGGTGGCGGCGGCAATGCCGTTGAACATATGGTGTGTCAAACGATTGAAGGTGTAGAATTTATCACCTCTAATACTGACTCACAAGCACTGCGCAATTCCTCAGCTAATGTCACAGTGCAATTAGGTGCAGATGTGACTAAAGGCTTAGGTGCTGGAGCTAACCCCGAAATTGGTCGTCGCAGTGCTGAAGAAGACAGAGAAACCATAAAGCAAACCCTGCAAGGTGCGGATATGGTTTTTATCGCGGCAGGCATGGGCGGAGGAACAGGTACTGGCGCAGCCCCAGTTGTCGCTGAAGTGGCTAAAGAAATGGGGATTTTAACCGTAGCCGTGGTAACTAAGCCATTTCCATTTGAAGGTAAAAAACGGATGAATTACGCCGATCAAGGCATAGAGTTTTTATCAAAAAATGTTGATTCGTTAATTACTATTCCCAATGAGAAGTTACTAAAGGTGTTAGGTCCTGGTACATCACTTTTAGATGCTTTTAAAGCCGCAAATAATGTTTTATTGGGAGCCGTGCAAGGAATTGCTGAACTTATTACCCGTCCTGGACTCATAAATGTTGACTTTGCCGATGTGCGCACTGTGATGTCTGAAATGGGCACGGCAATGATGGGATCTGGCTTAGCATCGGGTGAAGATCGCGCAGAAGAAGCAGCAGAAGCGGCTATTTCTAGCCCCTTACTCGAAGATGTTGATTTAGCTGGGGCACGCGGTATATTGGTCAATATAACTGCGGGCATGGATATTAGTATCGACGAGTTTGAAACGGTTGGTAACGCGGTCAAGGCGTTTGCCTCTGAAAATGCGACGGTAGTGGTTGGTGCAGTTATTGATGCCGAAATGACAGAAGACTTAAGGGTGACTGTGGTTGCTACTGGTATTGGGGCGGAAAGAAAGCCGGATATCACCTTGGTTAACCCTACGCCAGTAATAGAGCCTGTGGCCGTAGGTCAAGAATTTATTGCTAACCCACAAGCTGAAGTGAATGTAGCAACGGCAGCAATGCCGGAAGCGAATGCACAAGCACAACAAGTGCCTGCTGCCGATTTAGATACGTATTTAGATATACCTGCTTTTTTGCGAAAACAGGCAGACTAAGCAGCAAATTTTAACGATGTATATCGTTAATACGTATGGGTTTTGATTTTATTAGGCTTTTTTGTTATATTACGCAACCGCCAAAATTGGTTGGTGTAATTATAGTGAAATAAAAGCTTAAGAAGGCTATTTATGATTAAACAACGTACAATAAAGCAAAGTGTCTCGGCAATAGGTGTCGGTTTACACAAAGGTGAAAAGGTGCAGATAACTCTCCGTCCTGCTCCAGCCAATACGGGTATCGTATTTCGCCGTGTAGATTTAGAGCCCATTGTTGATATTAAAGCCACACCAGAAGCTGTTGGTGAGACTACCTTGTGTACGTGTTTAGTCAATGAACAAGGTGTGCAGATTTCCACCGTCGAACACTTATTGTCTGCTCTTGCAGGATTGGGTATCGATAATTTGATTATTGATGTTGACTCACCTGAAATCCCAATCATGGATGGCAGTGCCCTACCGTTTGTTTATTTAATTCAATCGGTAGGTATCGAAACCTCAAACGTTGCCAAACGATTCATTCGCATTAAAAAACCGATCCGCGTTGAAGAAGCTGATAAATGGGCAGAATTAAAACCATTTCAAGGCTTTAGAGTTAACTTTGCGATAGAATTTAACCACCCAGTAATAGCTAAGACATGTCAAACCATGAGCATGGATTTATCTAGCTGTTCGTTTATTAAAGAAATCAGTAGAGCGCGTACTTTTGGATTTATGCGAGATATTGAATTTTTGCGTTCACACAACCTCGCTTTGGGTGGTAGTTTAGAAAATGCTATTGTGCTTGATGAATACCGCATGTTAAACAAAGATGAGTTGCGCTATGACGACGAATTTGTAAAGCACAAAATACTTGATGCCATTGGTGATCTGTATATGTGTGGAGCCAGTATTCTCGGCGAATTAAATGCTTTTAAATCAGGTCACGGACTGAATAATTTATTGTTGCGTGAAGTGTTTAAACAGCAAGATTGTTGGGAATGGGTGAGTTATGAAGATGAAAAACTCGCCCCTATTCAATATCAAGAAACCAGTGTCAACGCATTCTAAATAAAAGCCAATCAATAGATTGGCTTTTTGATATTGAAACAATATTGAAAACACCGCAGTAGAGTGTGCGTTAATAATCAGCAAAATGTTGGTGTTTTGCTAACTTTTATGCAAAAGTATCCTGACTTATTGCTAGCGATAATTTATTTGTTGACTTGAAGACAGCTCAACTAAGCATAAATTGAATTGGCTTAGGAATTGATTTAAAACTATTGATAGGAAGATATGAGCTTAACCTTATTATACCGTGGCAATAACGTCAGATTCTCAATGAAGTTAACTAAACTGCGCTGGTTGTCGGCACTGGCTGCTTTTGCTATGTTCTCTGGGTTAGTGGTGCATTTGCTGATGTCAGCTGATGCTATGCCCGAGCAGCCCAACCCATCCATCTATGGCACCTTAACAACCGAACCAGTGCAGCCACGACAAAGCCAGCAAGTCAATGCTTTGAAAATGAAATTAGGGGAGTTGCAAAGTCAAGTATCGCGCCTAAATGCCCTGGGTGAACGCCTAGCTGAGCAAGCGAATATTCCCAAAGATGAATTTAATTTTCAAACACTGCCATCAAGTGGTGGACCACTGATATTGCCCGCTGGCGAAAGCCAAGTATCCCTGACAGAATTGATTACAGACATTAGCTATATGGAAAATGATGTATTAATTGAAGAAAAGCAATTAAAATTGCTTGAATCTATCGGTTTAGGTCACCATATAGAAAGTGCCAGTTATTTATCTGGACGGCCAATTACAAAAGGCTGGTTATCTTCGCATTATGGCACCCGTAAAGACCCATTTAGTGGCCGACCTTCATTGCACAAAGGGGTTGATTTTGCCGGTAAAGAAGGCGCTGCAATTATTGCAACGGCGGCGGGTATAGTGAGTTGGGCAAATGATCGATTTGGCTATGGAAAATTGATAGAAATTAATCACGGTAAAGGGTTAAAAACCCGTTACGGTCACAATAAAGAAATACTAGTAAAGGTTGGCGATTTGGTCAGTAAAGGCCAAGTTATTGGTAAAATGGGCAGTACCGGCCGCTCTACAGGGCCTCACGTTCATTATGAAATTTTACATAACAATAAACAAATTAACCCAATAAAATACGTTTATCGCAAAGCTAAGTAACAACACAACACTACGGTTTATGTGATCGGTGAATACCGATCATTTTTATTTTAAAAGAAGATTTTCTTCTAAACACACGGTTTGAAAACATGTTCGTAAAGTTAATGACAAAAATGTTTGGTAGTCGCAATGACAGATTACTGAAGCAACTGGGCAAAGAAGTCGCCAAAATAAATGCACTAGAGCCAATTTTAGAAGACTTAAGTGATCAACAACTAAAAGCGAAAACCGCTGAGTTTCGCGAAAGGTTAGCCAATAATGAAGCATTGGACAGTATCTTACCTGAAGCCTTTGCCGTGGTCAGGGAAGCCAGTAAACGAGTGTTTGGTATGCGTCATTTCGATGTGCAAATGATCGGTGGTATGGTGCTCAATCAAGGAAAAATTGCTGAAATGCGCACCGGTGAGGGCAAAACCTTAACCGCCACTTTACCTGCATACTTAAATGGCCTAACAGGCAAGGGTGTTCACGTGATCACTGTCAATGATTACTTGGCAACCCGCGATGCCGATTGGAGTCGACCATTATTCGAATTTTTGGATATGACGGTAGGCTGTAATATTGCTGGTATGGCACCACAAGACAAGCAAGCTGCCTACAACGCTGACATCACTTATGGTACCAATAACGAATTTGGCTTTGATTATTTGCGCGACAATATGGCTTTCTCGCCTGAAGAGCGCAGTCAAAAGCCGTTGCACTTTGCCATTATTGATGAAGTCGATTCAATTTTAATTGATGAAGCCAGAACGCCATTAATCATTTCCGGTCAGGCCGAAGACAGCTCTGAATTATATCGATCCATTAATACTGTTGTGCCCGGTTTAGAACGACAAGCTGAAGAAGATAAAGAAGGTGAAGAAAGTACCGGCGACTTCAGTATTGATGAAAAAGCTAAGCAGGTTTATTTAACTGAACGAGGACAAGTTCGAGTTGAACAGATCATGCAAGAGAAAGGCTTAATTCAAGCTGGAGATTCATTGTTTTCAGCGGCCAATATTACCTTGTTGCATCACGTCATGGCGGCACTGCGCGCGCAAAATTTATTCCAAAAAGACGTCGACTACATAGTCAAAGACAATGAAATTGTTATTGTTGACGAGCACACTGGGCGGACTATGGAAGGGCGTCGTTGGTCTGAGGGCTTACATCAAGCAATTGAAGCCAAAGAAAATGTATCTATCCAAAACGAAAACCAAACCCTAGCGTCTATCACTTTCCAAAACTTTTTTCGCATTTACCAAAAGTTATCGGGTATGACCGGGACTGCAGATACAGAAGCCTTTGAGTTCAATCATATATATGGTTTAGAAACGGTTGTTATACCCACTAACCAACCGATGATCAGAAATGATATGGCCGATCTGATTTACTTAACATCAGAAGAGAAATTTGAAGCCATTATTGAAGACATCAAAGATTGTGTTGAGCGTGGTCAACCGGTGTTAGTAGGTACTATTAGCATCGAAACCTCTGAGTTTCTGTCTGCGCTGTTAAAAAAATTAAAAATCAAACACAAGGTACTCAACGCTAAATTTCACAAACAAGAAGCTGAAATTGTTGCCGATGCCGGTAAAGTCGGTGCAGTGACCATCGCCACCAATATGGCCGGTCGCGGAACTGACATTGTCTTAGGTGGTAACTTAGATGCCATTATTGAAAAGCTAAAAAATCCGACAGCAGAAAAAATTGCTGAGACCAAGGCTCAATGGCAAACAGAGCACGATAAGGTCCTTGAGCTTGGTGGTCTGCACATTGTCGCTACAGAGCGCCATGAATCACGCCGTATTGACAACCAATTACGCGGTCGTTCGGGACGACAAGGTGATGCCGGTTCAACGCGTTTTTACTTGTCGATGGAAGATGGCTTGATGCGCATATTTGCCTCAGAGCGGATCACTAATATGATGCGTAAACTAGGCATGGAAAAAGGTGAAGCCATAGAACACCCTTGGGTGACGAAAAGTATCGAGAACGCGCAACGCAAAGTAGAAGGGCGCAATTTTGACATTCGCAAACAGTTATTAGAATTTGATGATGTTTCTAATGATCAGCGCAAAGTGATTTATGAGCAGCGCAATGAGCTTATGGACGAATCTGAAATTGGTGAAGTGATCACTGCCATTCGCCACGACGTCATTAACGGTATTATTGACCAACATATCCCGCCCCAATCATTGGCAGAAATGTGGGATATTCCTGGTTTGGAAGAGCGCATTAAAGGCGATTTAAATGTTTCTCTGCCAATTGCACAATGGTTAGAACAAGACACTAAGCTATATGAAGAAACGTTACGCGAAAAAATAGTTGAACAATTGCAAAGTGAATACAGTGCCAAAGAAGCACAAGTTGGCGCCGAGGTTTTACGTCAATTTGAAAAAGCGGTTATGCTGCAAAGCTTGGATTCTCATTGGAAAGAGCATCTGGCTGCAATGGATCATTTACGCCAAGGTATTCATTTGCGCGGTTATGCACAAAAGAACCCTAAACAAGAATTTAAACGCGAGTCATTTGAATTGTTTTCAGAGTTATTGGACAATTTAAAATACGATGTGATTGGCATTTTGAGCAAAGTGCAAATTAAAGCCGAGTCTGACGTTGAAGCTGTTGAAGAGCAGCACCGCAAAGCAGAGCAAGTACCTAAAGAGTTTAATCATCAAGCCTCTAGTCCTCTCGATAAAACATCTGAGGTGCCTAGAGTGGGTAGGAATGAACCTTGTCCTTGTGGCTCAGGTAAGAAATACAAACACTGTCACGGCAAGCTGACTTAAACACTAGCTCAGTTGTCGCTGATGTAAGAAACAAAAAACACCCTAATGCCAATCTTGCGATTGGCATTTTTATCAGAGGAAATTATGGATCTAGTACATGTGGCCGTAGGTGTTGTGGTGGCTGATCAACAATTTTTCTTAACTAAACGCCACAAAAATGCCCATCAAGGTGGCAAATGGGAATTTCCTGGTGGAAAACGTGAAGCAGGTGAAACTATTAGTCAAACCTTGCTGCGCGAGTTAAAAGAAGAAATAGGTATTGAAGTATTAGCCTGCCAACCCTTGCTGAAAATACCCCATGACTACGGTGACAAACAAGTGTTGCTCGATGTGTTTTTAGTTGCGCAATACCGCGGTGAGCCGACTCCACAAGAAGGCCAACAAAGTGCTTGGTTTAGTTTAGCGCAATTGCAACAAATTGACTTTCCAGAGGCCAATCAACAAATTGTTGAGACCCTCAACCGAATGCCTTAAGGGTTGAGCTTTTAGGGCTTACTCTGGCTCAACAAAAAATTTATTGTGTTGTAAAAACTCACTTTCTAAGGCGTCTAACATTTCTTCATCAAGGACCATTTCTTTTGGCATTGCTTGCGAGATAGTGTGGTTTTCAGCGGCCCAATCACCTAAATCTAATAACTGACAACGCTTGTTGCAAAAAGGTCTGAATTTGCTTTCTGGGCTCCAAAGCACAGGTTTATTACAGGTGGGACAAGGGACTTTCATAGGGCTTTGCTGGCAACAGTAAAAATAGATGTAAGCAAGTATAAACTAGCAAGATGCTAATTGAAATGTTACCGGCTTATTGAGGTAACAATGTCCATTCTCAGCACAGGGCAACATAAATCGAATAGAATAACGCAGGGTATTGCCACTTACCGTTGGATAAAATTCGGCATCATTGGACAATTGAATTCTCAGCAATAGCAGGCCGTCACCACTGTCTTGATAAAAGCCAGAATGACAGTTTATCTGGTGAAAAACCGCCTTTTGCCTGATACATTTCAGCACCAAATGTAAAGCTTGAGCAATATCTTCAAGTTTATTTAACCAGCCTGTAATATCGTCCTGTTGCGCTGATTGGTGACGATTTAACCAGTATTTTAATTGCGGTAAATCAAAACTTGAACTGGCGCCTTGCAGGGCAAAGCGTTGTTTTAGGCTGGCGAGAAATTTATCGTTTTTCAATTGTTGCCACACTGGATTGACTGATTTTAATTGTGCAATTAGGGCAAGGGTTATGGTCAAATTGGCTTGTAAAACCTTATTGTCGACATTTGGCGCTTTAGACCATAACAGCATGTTTTGCTCTAGCTTTTCTAACTCTTTAATAAGATCACCGCGCACGTCAGTGCGCTCAACAATATCTACAATAGCAAACAAGGCGGTGAAAAATACTTGATGACTAATACTGACTTTACTTTGCGAGCAGAATGCAGCTTGGCTGAATAATTGCTCAAGTTTGAGATAATTTCTGATCCGCTCATTAAGGGGGTGTTCGTACAAAGTTGACATGATATAAAAGCGTTCTTCTCTTCAATGTTAGTATACTAACGCTGGGACTAGGCAATGGCGAATTTTTTTCATTGGCTTAATAGTATAGGCATTAGCCCGAACTATTAGCGGCAGACCTAGCCAGTTGTAAATATTTGTTATGCAGTATGGCAACCTTATCTGCCAGTGCGTTGCGATCGCTAGCGTCGTTATTAATAACATCGTCAGCTCGGGTTAACCTTTGTGCACTGTTCACTTGGCTGGCAATAATGGCTTTTACTTCAGCCCGATTAGTACCATCCCTCATTAAGGTGCGTTGTTCTTGTATTGCTGGGTCAATATCGATAATGAGTACCCGATCCACCAGTCGATCTAATTGATTTTCAATTAACAGCGGTGCGACTAATAGGCAATAGCTACTGTTACTCAGAGTTATCTCGGTTGTTATCGCTTGGCGAATAAGCGGGTGTAATAAGGCATTTAACCAAAGCCTGTGTTGCTCATTAGCAAAAATGAGCGAGCGTAAATAACCGCGGTTAAGTTGTCCATTTGGGGCAAGTACCTCGGCACCAAAATAATCGCTGATCGCCTGCAGCGCTAACGTTTTCGGTTTAACCACGTCTCTGGCAATCACATCGGCATCGATAATATCAATACTATATTGCGCAAATAAGTTGGCAACGGTAGTTTTTCCACTGCCAATACCACCTGAAAGCCCTATAATATATTGGCTCATCTTATCGGTTTACCCTGTATTATCAGCACTAATAAATCCATCGGTGTTAAAATATCACTGAGTTGTGTTGGTTTTGCGGCATGGTTAAACTAATTGCTGCAAATACCATTGCCATATCGTTTCTCCCCACGTCAGGCAGATCCAACCAGAGATAGCTAAGTACGGGCCAAAAGGGATCACTTGTTGACGTTGATGACCTTTAAATACCATTAGTGAAATACCGACTATTGCGCCGACAGCTGATGCCATAAGGATCAACAGTGGCAACAGTTGCCAGCCGATCCAAGCACCGAACAAAGCAAATAATTTAAAATCACCATAACCCATGCCTTCTTTACCGGTGATTAATTTAAACAGCCAAAAAATACTATACAAACTCAGGTACCCCGCGATTGCGCCAATCACTGCTTGCTCAAGGGGGACAATAAGGCCATTGACATTGACTAGTAACCCTAACCATAAAATGGGCAAAGTAATTTGATCAGGCAGGATCATCTGATCGAAATCAATCATGGTTAAACAAATTAATGCCCAAGTTAGGATCAGAATAAATAAGGTGAGAACACTTACTCCATACAGATAGGCAACGGTAAAACTCAATAGGGCAGTGGTTAATTCCACTAATGGATAACGCGCAGAGATCGGGTGTTGACAATGGCCACATTTACCGCGCAGAAACAGCCAGCTCAACAGGGGAATATTCTGATAAAAACGGATCGGTTGCTGGCAATGCGGGCAGCTCGAAGCCGGTGTTGACAGGGTCAGTAAAGGTTGTTGCTGTTGTTGGTTTTTTTGTTGTGTGGAAGGGGGTAATTCATCGGCTAAAAACTCCCTGCATTCTAGGGTCCACTGTTGTTCTAATATTTTCGGTAGTCGATAAATGACCACATTCAAAAAGCTACCTATCACCAATGAAAATATAACAACTGTGCATAAAAAGCTTGATGGGTATAACTGAAATAGTAACGAAATATCTGCAAACACGAAGAACCTACTTTGTATAAGAGTGTGAAACCAACCTAGATTGACTTAGTTCAATTCTGTGCCAATTGAGTTGAATGTAATAATTAAACACAGAACCAGCTTAACATTGATAGTAATTGCACAGCATCAAGCCAATCGTGATCGCTGTTTTGCTATGCCTGAACTGCATTATTTTGGGCTATACTACCATACCTATTTGGAATATAGGTAAATACATGGCAATAATCAAACCGCCTATGACCACGCCTAGTACAGCCATGATCAACGGTTCTAATAGGCTAGTTAATGAATCTACGGCGTTGTCTACTTGTTGCTCATAGACAGTGGCAACTTTGGCTAGCATATCATCTAAAGCCCCTGATTCTTCACCAATAGCCACCATTTGAATGACCATATCAGGAAAAATATTCCCACTGCGCATTGCTAAGTTCATTTGCATACCTGAAGAAACTTCTGCACGTATATCTAAAATCACATCGCGAAACACCGCATTACCGGAAGCACCAGCAGCTGATTCAAGGGCGTCAGGCAAAGGTACCCCAGCAGCAAATGTTGTTGATAAGGTACGGGCATAACGAGCAACCGCGGCTTTTCGCAATAAATCACCAATCACGGGTAATTTCAAAATGTGTTTATCGACATTATCGCGAAACGCTTGACTGTTTAAATGGGCTTTTTTAAACAGGTAACCAGCAATAAACATAGCGGCTAAGGCAAAATACCAATAGGCTTGCATAAAATTGGATAGGCCGACAACAAATAAAGTAAAGGCAGGTAATTCAGCACCAAAACTGGCAAAAATCTCCTGGAATACCGGCACTACAAAAATAAGTAAAATAGAGGTTACTATAGCGGCAATAACCAACACGGCAATAGGGTAAGTTAAGGCTTTTTTGATCTTAGCTTTTAATGCTTCGGCTTTTTCTTTGTATGTTGCGATGCGTTCATAAATGGTTTCAAGGGCTCCCGATTGCTCACCAGAATGCACCAGATCACAATATAAATCGTCAAAGTGTTGCGGGTGGTCGCGCAAACATTCAGACAGTGGAATACCCGTTTGTAACTTGTTGCCAATATCCCCTAGTAATCTTTGCATATTAGCGTTGCTATCACTTTTGCCTATCATCTCTATGGTTTGCACCAGTGGCACACCGGCAGTGAGCATAGTGGCTATTTGTCGAGTAATAGTGGCAATGTCGGCTGGGGTAATTTTCTTGTCACCGCCTAACCCAAATAAAGGCTGACTTTTTTTCTTAACTTTACCTGGGGTCACTCCTTGCTTGCGCAATTGGGCTTTGACTTCTAGTACACTGACGGCTGACAGCTCACCAGACACTTTTTTGCCTTTGCGATTAAGTCCATGCCATTCAAATACTTGCAATACCTTAACTTTGGCTACTTTTGTTTTACTTGCTGTTATTGTTGCCATAAATCGCTCAAAATATATGATTGTATTTATAGTAGCTCAGTCTGTTAAAACACAGATCAAGCACTAGTGACTCGGTTAATTTCTGCTAAACTAGTGACGCCTTGCATGGCTTTTTTTATACCTGACTGGCGTAAATTATTAAAGCCTTCTTTTTGACATTGCGCGGCAATATCAAGGGAATTTCCGCCGGCCATAATGATACTGGCGGTTGCTTCACTTATTTTAATGACTTCGTAAATACCTACTCGGCCCTTATAACCACCGGTGCATTGATTACAGCCGTTGGGTTTGTACAAGGTAAATTGGCCGAATTCGCTTGCTGGGAAACCTTGTTCTAGCAATTCTTTTTCAGGCAACTGCTCTTCGGTTTTGCAATGTGTGCACAACCGTCGCGCTAGTCGTTGCGCAATAATAATACTAACGGAACTAGCGACATTATACGAAGGAACGCCCATGTTAAGCAGGCGTGTTAAGGTTTCTGCGGCTGAGTTAGTATGAAGTGTCGACAGCACTAAATGTCCGGTCTGCGCTGCTTTGATAGCAATTTCAGCAGTTTCTAAATCTCGAATTTCACCAACCATGACAATATCGGGATCTTGGCGAAGAAAAGAGCGCAATGCACTGGGAAAGCTCAAACCGGCTTTGGTATTAATCTGTACTTGGTTAATGCCTTCTAAATTGATTTCAACCGGATCCTCAGCGGTAGAAATATTGCGTTCTTGAGTATTGAGAATATTCAAGCCGGTATACAGGGAAACGGTTTTACCAGAGCCGGTTGGTCCGGTGACTAAAATCATTCCTTGTGGACGAGCAAGGGCATCGGTGTATATTTGTTTTTGGTCGCTGTCATAACCGAGCATATCAATGCCTAGCATGGCACTGGACGAATCGAGGATACGCATCACGATTTTTTCGCCCCACATGGTAGGCAAGGTGCTGACTCGGAAGTCTATGGATTTCTTTTTAGATAGGGCAAGTTTAATACGACCATCCTGCGGTACTCTTCTTTCGGCAATATCTAATTTGGCCATTACTTTCAATCTTGCTGCCATTCTCGCCGCCAGAGATATTGGCGGTTTAGCTATTTCGGCTAAAATACCGTCGATGCGAAAGCGAATGCGATAACTTTTTTCATAGGGCTCAAAATGTAAATCAGAGGCGCCTTTTCTGATCGCATCTAACAAAATCTTATTGATATAGACCACGATTGGTGCGTCTTCTTTATCGCCAGCAGCAGGCGACTCGTCGTCAACACGCTCTTCTTGGACATCAATGCCCGACAATTCTTCGGTATCAATATCACTGATATCTAAACTGCTGTCTTCGTGTTCAAATACCCGTTCAATGCAGTCGTGTAAGCTTTTCTCGTCAGCTAAAATCAGTTCGGTGCTATAGCCAGTATTAAATTGAATGGCTTCTAAGGCGTCTAGGTTGGTGGGATCCGACATGGCAACGAATAACACTTTACCGCGCAAAAACAAAGGTAAAGCATGATGCTGGCGGATCAGTTTCTCATTGCGAATACCATCGGGAATTAATGAGATGTCAAAAGCTTGAAGATCAAGCAGCGAGTGACCAAAACTATTGGCTAAAGTCGCAGCAACTAGCTTGGCATCTAAGTTTTTATCTTCAATTAAGTAACGCACAAAAGGCTTGGATTGATGCACAAACTCAGCGCTGATCTGCTGTGCCATTTCACCAGAAACTATTTGCTGTTTTGATAATGCCGACAACACACTAGAACGTTGATGAAGCCCTTTCATAATGCCTCGTTGACAGTTATTTCAATTAAAATCATATGGCAGTGTAACGCATTTGTTATGGGGATACAGAAAAAAATAAAAAAGCTCCAAAAGGAGCTTTTTTTTAAGTTGTTTTTTTAAATGTAGTTAACATAATTCAGCATTGGTGCAAGTGGCTGCCCATGCAGATATTGCTGCACCATTGCCTCCACCAGTGGGGGTTAATACATAAGTGTCAGTGGCTACAATTCCTTTGAATGGCGTGGGAGTAACTGTGATCACACCATCGGCAACAGCAATCGAAGCTACGGCTTGCGTTGCCGTAGTAGCAGGTATGCCATTGGTACCTAAATCACAATCGGCCATAGCATTCGTTAATGAACAAACCTCTATTGCTGCCTTGTAAGGCGTAGTGGCTAAAATAACCTCAGAGTAAGCGGCCTTTTTGGTATAGGTTTGGTAAGCAGGTAAAGCTACTGCCGCTAAAATACCAATAATCGCCACCACGATCATTAATTCAATTAAAGTAAAACCACGGTTGTTTGTTCTAGTTTGTAATA
>JBELHO010000001.1:77255-105681 GCA_042091375.1 Thalassotalea sp.
ACGATCATTAATTCAATTAAAGTAAAACCACGGTTGTTTGTTCTAGTTTGTAATATTTGTTTCATAATAAGTATTTCCATACGATTTATTACGGGGGCTTCGCTTATATTGCGTCATAAATTCTAAAATGTAAAATATTGTTGGTTATTTTTTTGAAAATTTGTACAAAAATTTTCGATAAATAACTATTTACTATTTTGTTGTGTGAATTTTATGCGTTTTTAGTTTGTATTGTAGGCTTAGCGCTTTTATTCACTTGGCTTATACAAAACGCATCGATAAATCCACCGCTTGAATGTGTTTGGTGAGGGCGCCGACTGAAATATAATCGACCCCCGCTTGGGCAAAAGCAGTTAAGGTATCGAGGGACATGTTGCCAGACACTTCTAATTTAGTTTGCCCTGCGGCGATCTCGTCGCGCAATGCAACCGCTTGTTCAATCATCGATGGGCTAAAATTGTCTAGCATCACAATATCTGCTTGTGCGCTTAGTGCTTGTTGTAATTCATCGAGGCTTTCTACTTCTACTTCCACTGTTTTGTTAGGGTGATTGTGTTTGGCTTGGGCAATTGCTGGCACTATGCCCCGACAAGCGGCGATGTGATTTTCTTTGATCAAAAAGGCATCGAATAACCCAATGCGGTGATTCGTACCGCCGCCACAGCTAACTGCGAACTTTTGTGCACTGCGCAACCCAGGTAGGGTTTTTCTGGTATCGAGTAATTGCGTTGTCGTACCCGATAAACATTCAACGTATTGATTAGTCACTGTGGCTGTTGCTGATAGGGTTTGTAAAAAGTTCAGAGCTGTTCTTTCACCGGTTAATAAAATACGCGCATTTCCCGACAATTCAAACAAGGTGGTATTGGCTTTAACCACTTGCCCATCAGTAACAAACCAAGTGATTTTTGTCGCCTGTTCACCGGTTAAACCGAATAGCCGATCCAGTTGCACAAATACTTGATTAACCCATTCTACGCCGCAAATGACACAGTTATCTCTGCTGATCACTTGTGCTAGTGCAACATTTTCTACCGGTATTAGTTCAGCGGTGATGTCTTGGCACTGGTTTAAATCAAGTTCGCCGGTTGTGCCCAGATCTTCACACAAAGCCCAGTTGACGGTCGTGGCAATGTCCTGTTGTAATGAGGTGGATAACATCAATTATAATTCTCTTTTTAAGTTTCTGTGAACACAACAACAGTGAAGTTATTGCTTGCGCAGGGTTAACTGTTTACCTGATTGACTAAACTCTACTTGTTTTAAAGCACTCATTCCCAACAGGATCTCGTTGGCTTTAAAGCCGGGGTTTATACTAGCATCAACATCGTACAAATAAATAGCGCCGATGCTAAGTTGCTCTAGTTTGGTTTGATACACTTTAACTGGGCCATTGGCCGTTTGGGCAATACCAGCTCCATATCGCTGTAAGCCAAGTGTATTGGCTATGTGTAATGGAATTGATACATTGGTGGCGCCAGTATCTAACAAAAAAGTCACTTCTGTCTCATTTATGGTGCCAGTGGTTAAATAATGGCCTTGCTTGTTTTGCAGTAGCCTAACTTCAACTTGGCCATCAGCATTAATTGCATTGACCGGTTGAGTGTTCGGGTTCCATTGATATTCAAGTACATCTTGAAAAATAAATACTAATAGCGCAAAAGCGATCAACCAAGCGATCCACACAAAATATTTAGCTAGGGATATGGTCTGCTCCGATGTTTTCATTGTGCTTGCTTTACAGTCATGGGTAATATGTTCAGTTTACAATGGTTCCATTGATAACGCACATTGTATTATTATGGCGTGGATCTCTGCAAAAATTTATTTAGGTAACGATGAAAATAAAAAATGGTTGGTTACTTGGGGAAAAGCAGATCGTTTCTCCCCATTTTGATGCGCGCACTGACAAGCAGGCAATTCGCTTGCTGGTCATTCACAATATTTCCTTACCTGCAGGGCATTTTGGTGGTGATCATATTTCCGACTTATTCACTGGTCAGCTTGATTGTGACGCTCACCCGTCTTTTAATTGCCTGAAAAATTTGCGCGTTTCAGCACATTGTTTAATTAGGCGCGACGGTGAAATTATTCAATACGTTGGTTTTGATGATCGCGCTTGGCATGCTGGTGTTTCTCAATACCAAGGCGTTAGCGCTTGCAATGACTTTTCTATTGGCATCGAACTCGAAGGGACTGATTGCATTCCTTATACCGAAATCCAGTATCAACAACTCAGTCGTTTAACTGCGTGTATTAATCATCAATACCCCGAAATAGGCGACAATATTGTTGGTCATTGTGATATTGCCCCACAAAGAAAAACCGATCCAGGACAAGTATTTGACTGGTCACTGTACAAAACACTGTTAAAACAACAGAGTAAGCTATAAAGTAGTTGCTATACTGATAGTTTGATTGATATTTTGTTGTTCAATTATTTTAGGAAATACCATGAGCCTAATAAGTTTATTACTTGCCCTTGCCGCAGAGCGTTACTTATCAACGCCTTTATGGCAATTCAATGAATACTATCGGCGCTATCAAAGGCTATTCTCACAATTCAAATTAGACAATACTGCTAGCTTGTCGCATCTACTATTTATTATTTTGCCGGTGATAATTTGTTATTTACTGCTCAGTATAGTGAGTAATGGTTTACTACATTTTGTGCTCTCAACGTTAGTGTTAATGGTTTGTTTTGGTTGCGCTGGCTCACGAGCTATTTATAAAAAATATCTGATGTCGGCGTTTCGCGGTGAGACAGCGCAGTGTGAGGACTATTACCAGCAATTACTGACGAGCAAAAATTTACCTGACTTGGGCTTTGGACAAACACTGATCTGGCTTAATTATCGCTACTTTATTGCTGTTATGTTGTTTTTTATGGTTTTTGGGGCGCCTGGTGCACTGTTTTATCGGTTGTTAACTAAGATAGACGAAGAGGCCTGCGGGGCTGTTGCCGAGGGTGATGCCATCGAAGCAGATACACAAATCGATGATAGCCGTGAACTATTGTCAAATCGCGCCGAATGGTCTCAACAGCTGTTATTTTGGCTTGACTGGTTGCCCTGCAGAGTGGTGGCTTTTGGCTATATGTTAGTGGGGCATTTTTCTAAAGCCCTACCCGTGTGGTTAGAAAATTTATTCGATGTTACTAAGGCTCCTCAGCATATATTGATCACTGTTGCCGAAAAGTCTGAGGACTTCATGATTGACGAGGACGACTGTACCGCAGAGCCTTGTTTGTTAGTGCGTTTAGGTAAGCGGACTCTTTTGTTGTGTTTAGCTTTTATCGCTATTTTAATATTGACTGGGGTGATCAGCTAAATTTGCCATTGGGCTCACTATTGCCCTGCTAAAGTCATTTGCCCAATATGTTTAAACACTGATTTTGTTGGCTGTTTATACTGCGGGCTATTGCCGGTTTTATGTTTGCACACCGCCTAAATATCTTCTTAGCTTCTCTCCTTGTTAACTTCTTATTGTTAACTTCTTATTGTTAACTTCTTATTGTTAACTTCTTACTTTGATAATTTCGCGGAAGTTGTAGCCCTCGCTGTGTCTGGCGTGCTCAGCGATGTTGTGATCCGGTTGCACGGTAAAACGCAATACCATATCAACTGAGCTTTATCGCTTAGTTTTGATATGTCCCTTGATTACATGCTATTGCGATAGGCTGATTGTAAACAATAAACATTTGCTGATGTTAATCACAAGCGACTTGGTGGTGCTGGCAAGCATCACCGCAAGATGATAATTGTTGACCTCTCTACAAACTGCTATTTACAACAGTATGATATTTTGTTAATTTACCTGCTAAATTTTTATTGGTAATACCAATTTACCGTTTGTTTTGTTATTACAAGTACTTTTAAAAGTAACCCTTACAGTCAACGATTGATGAGTATTTATGACGTTTTCAGCCCTAAAACAATCATTAAAACAAACTAAACTTTCAGATGTGATCTTAGCGCAATTGGAAGCAATGATTTTAGAGGGAAGTTTAAAAGCCGGCGAGAAATTACCGCCTGAACGAGAATTAGCCAAACAATTTGATGTCTCGCGCCCATCGTTGCGCGAAGCTATTCAAAAGTTAGAAGCGAAAGGTTTGGTTAAACGCCGTCAAGGAGGGGGAACTTATGTTCACGACAAGATTTTATCAGGTTTGTCAGATCCCCTGTTTGAGTTACTCTCGCAAAGTAATGAATCGCAATTTGATTTATTAGAGTTTCGCCACGGTATTGAAGGTATGTCGGCGTATTACGCTGCTATGCGCGGCACCAAAGCTGATTTTAAAGAGATTGCCGCAAAACACGATGCCATAGGCAACGCGCAACTTGAAAGTGATTATCGACTTGAAGCACAGGCTATTTTTGAGTTTTATCTGGCTATTTGTGCGGCATCACACAATGCCATTATGTTGCATTTGGCGCGCAGTATGGCTTCACTATTGATTGATAACATAGAGCAAAACTTAAAAATATTGGCGCAAAGACCCGATGTTTTCGCGCAAATGGCCACATACCGGCAACGCTTATTAGAGGCGATTTTAAGTGGCCAACCACAAAAGGCGTGGGGAGCGAGTCATCGCCATTTGGCTTTTATTGAAGAATTATTATTGAATTTAACTGAAGAGCAAAGTCGTATGCAACGTTCAATGAGAAGAATGCAGCGCCTTTAAGAGTAACAATACAGGTGTATTATTGATAGCAAATACCTAGTATTTGCGCCGAGTCAAGGCACTATTGACTGGCGATAACAGCCTAATAAATACAAACAGTGATTGGCCAAGACTGAACATGGCACGATCAAAATACGCAAATTTTATGGATAACTATTGGAGACTGAGCAATTATGTCTGAACTGCCAAATTTAGATATTGATTCACTAGAAACACAAGAGTGGTTGGAATCAATGGAAGCTGTTTTGGAAAATGAAGGTCCAGAGCGCGCACATTTTTTGTTAGAGAAACTGATTGATCACGCGCGTCGCAGTGGCACACATTTGCCTTTTGACGCGACTACCGCCTATGTGAATACTATTCCTCCCGGGCAGGAACCACACATGCCTGGTGATCAAACCATAGAGGCGCGGATTCGCGCTGCTATTCGTTGGAATGCGTTAGTTTTAGTGTTAAGGGCATCAAAAAAAGATTTAGAATTAGGCGGCCACATTGGTAGCTTTGCCTCATCTGCTATGTTGTATGATGTTGGTTTTAATCACTTTTTTAAAGCCGCTAGTACAGATGATGGCGGTGATTTTATCTTTGCACAAGGGCATATCTCTCCCGGTATATACGCCCGTTCATTTCTTGAAGGGCGATTAACCGAAGAGCAAATGAATAATTTTCGCCAAGAATGCGATGGCAAAGGTTTATCTTCCTACCCACACCCTCATTTAATGAAGGATTATTGGCAGTTTCCAACCGTGTCGATGGGATTGGGGCCACTACAAGCTATATACACCGCCCGCTTCCTTAAATATTTAACGGATCGCGGTATTAAAGATTGTTCGGGACAAAGGGTCTATTGCTTTTTGGGTGATGGTGAAACCGACGAACCAGAATCATTAGGGGCAATTGGTTTAGCGTCTCGTGAGGGCTTAGACAACTTGACCTTTATTATTAACTGTAATCTGCAACGCCTCGATGGCCCAGTGCGGGGCAACGGTAAAATTATTCAAGAACTCGAAGGGACATTCCGCGGTGCAGGTTGGGAAGTGATCAAAGTCATTTGGGGCAGTTACTGGGATGCCTTATTGGCGCGTGACACCTCAGGCAAACTATTACAGTTAATGAATGAAACCGTCGATGGTGAATATCAAAACTGTAAAGCCAAGGGCGGTAAGTATACCCGTGAAAATTTCTTCAATAAATATCCAGAGACAGCAGCCATGGTTGCCAATATGTCAGATGAAGATATTTATCGTTTAAACCGCGGCGGACACGATCCTGTTAAGGTCTATTCTGCTTATAAAAAAGCCATTGACACTAAGGGACGACCCACAGTGATTTTAGCGAAAACCGTCAAAGGTTTTGGCTTAGGTGCCGCTGGTGAAGGTTTAAATATTGCCCATAATGTCAAAAAGATGGATGTTGATTCAATTAAATATTATCGCGATCGCTTTAATATGCCTATTGCTGATGAGCATATCGAAGACTTGCCTTTTTATAAGTTCCCCGAAGACAGCCCCGAATATATTTACATGCAACAACGCCGTGAAGCTTTAGGTGGCACTTTACCTGCTCGTCGCCAACAAGCACAAGAAGAGATAGAAATTCCACCTCTAAAGGCCTTTGATGCTATTTTAAAAGGCTCGGGTGAACGCCAAGTGTCATCTACTATGACCTTTGTTAGGGTGTTAAATAGTTTGTTAAAAGATAAGAAAATGGGTAAGCGCGTTGTGCCTATTATTCCCGATGAAGCACGTACCTTCGGCATGGAAGGTTTGTTTAGACAAGTTGGTATATATGCCAATGAAGGGCAAAAATATGTCCCTCAAGATGCTGATCAAGTGGCTTATTATCGCGAAGATAAAAAGGGTCAAGTATTACAAGAAGGGATCAACGAACTTGGCGCTATGGCCTCTTGGGTAGCTTCAGGCACGTCTTATTCAACATGTAACGCTACCACCATTCCATTTTATATTTATTATTCAATGTTTGGATTTCAACGCGTAGGCGATTTAGCCTGGGCTGCTGGTGACAGCCAAGCACGCGGCTTCTTATTAGGTGCTACAGCAGGTCGAACCACATTAAATGGTGAAGGCTTGCAGCATCAAGACGGCCACTCCCATGTACAAGCGGGTCTGATCCCCAACTGTGTCACTTATGATCCCACCTATGGATATGAAGTAGCAGTGATCATTCGCGATGGTTTGCGTCGCATGTATCAGGATAATGAGAATATTTTTTATTACTTAACCTTAATGAATGAGAACTACCAACATCCAGCGATACCTGAGCAAGAGGATGTCGCTGAGCAAATTATCAAAGGTATTTATCAACTTGAACAAGTCAAGGCGAAAAAATCGATAGCCAATGTACAGTTGATGGGCTCGGGTACAATCTTGCTGCAGGTTCGAGAAGCGGCACAGATACTAGCCGATGATTATCGCGTTTCAAGCGATGTGTATTCGGTAACTTCCTTTAATGAATTGGCGCGTGATGGCCAAGAAGTGGTGCGCTGGAATATGTTAAATCCAGAAGCAAAGGCAAAAACACCTTATATTGGCCAAGTTATTACCGCTGAGCAAGGCCCAGCGATTGCCGCTACTGACTACGTTAAGTCTTATGCCGATCAAATACGCGCCTTTATTAAAACCCCTTACCGCTGTTTAGGTACCGATGGTTTTGGGCGCAGTGACAGTCGTGCTAATTTGCGTACCCACTTTGAGGTAAATGCCGGTTATATTGTGGTTGCCTCGTTGTTTGAATTGGCAGAGCGCGGCGATATAAAAGCCAGTGTTGTTAGTGATGCAATCAAACGCTTTAGCATAGATACCAATAAACTTAACCCACTTTACGCATAGAGTGCGAACGGAGACTGAATATGTCAGATAGTCAAAAAATTCTCGTCCCTGATGTGGGTGGCGATGAAGTTGAAGTGATAGAAATTTGTTTTGCTGTTGGTGATACGGTTGATGCCGATGACGGTCTTATTACCGTTGAAACCGATAAAGCATCAATGGATATTCCCGCCCCATTTGCAGGCGAACTTACAGCCCTTAATGTCAAGGTTGGCGATAAAATAAAAGAGCACGATGTTATTGCCGAGATGAAACTTGCTGAGCAAACCAGCTCTGTTGAATCAGTCTCAGCTGAGGCGAGTTCAGAACAACCTGTGGTTGAGGCAAACACCCCATTAACGGCTGCGCCAAGTTCACAAACAGCCGACAATGCGGCTGTTGTGACTAGTGCAAACAGCGGTAGTGAAGTCATTGATGTAGTGGTACCCGATATTGGTGAAGACGGCGAAGTTGATGTCATTGATGTGCTTGTTGCCGTTGGCGATGAAATTGCCGAAGAAGACGGTCTTATTACTTTAGAAACAGATAAAGCAACCATGGATGTGCCATCTACTCATGCCGGTATTGTTAAAGAGGTATTGATTGCCACGGGCGATAAGGTTAAACAGGGTACCTTGGTGATCAAATTAGAGACCAATAGCGGTGCACCAGCGGCTATTGAACAGCCAGTTACAACCGAAGTTGCAACACCTGCAACGCCAGTTCAGTCGACTCCAGCACCTAAAAAATCGGCACCTGTACCACATCATCCACAATTGGGTTCTAACCCTAAAGGGGCGATTTACACTTCACCGTCTATTAGGCGTTTAGCACGTGAATTTGGCGTTGATTTAGCCGCAGTTAAAGGCTCCGGCAACAAAGGTCGCATCGTTAAAGAAGATGTTCAATCCTATGTAAAATATGAACTATCTCGCCCTAAAGCCAATGCCGGTAGTGCTATTGCCAGTGGTGAAGGTGGTTTACAAGTCGTGGCGGGGAAAACCATTGATTTTTCTAAATTTGGTGAGATTGAAACCAAGCCGCTGACACGCATCCAAAAAATATCAGGGCCTTTTTTACATCGCAATTGGGTAACCATTCCACATGTAACTCAATTTGATGAAGCTGATATCACTGATGTTGAAGCGTTTCGCAAAGAGCAAAATCTAGTCTGCGAAAAACAAAAATTAGGCTTTAAAATTACGCCCTTAGTGTTTATTTTAAAAGCTGCTGCGGATGCATTGCGCGCCTTTCCAACCTTTAACTCAAGTTTGAGTGAGGATGGTGAAAGCTTAATTTTGAAAAAATACATTCACATCGGCGTAGCTGTTGATACCCCAAATGGTTTGGTTGTACCTGTGGTGAGAAATGTTGATCAAAAGGGTATTCATCAGTTGTCCCGCGAATTATTAGAAATAAGTATTAAAGCCCGTGAGGGCAAGTTAAAAGCAGCAGACATGCAAGGTGGCTGTTTCACTATTTCAAGTTTAGGTGGTATTGGTGGTACTGCATTTACGCCTATTGTAAATGCCCCGGAAGTAGCTATTTTGGGTGTATCTAAATCTGAAATGAAACCGAAATGGAATGGTAAAGAATTTCAACCTAAGTTGATGCTACCTCTGTCTATGTCCTATGATCACCGGGTAATAGATGGCGCATTAGCAGCGCGCTTTACTGTGCATTTGGCTGCGGTGATGAGCGATATACGCAAGCTGATCCTGTAGGAAATTTTGGGGGCTGACGTCAACGGCCCCAATGAGAATAAAAATTATTCACCAATTATACTAAGAACAGACGATTAATGATGGCGCTTTGCTTTGAGTTTCAGTAAAATTCAGCGCAGAAATGATCATGAGCAATATTCATTTGCTGTCAGTCTTAAAGGCGTTGGTGGCAAGCGACAACACAACAAGTTAATTTGAGGTTAGCATGAGTAACGAGATTAAAACCCAAGTAGTGGTTTTGGGCGCAGGCCCTGGTGGTTATTCTGCGGCATTCCGTGCAGCAGATTTAGGTTTAGATGTAGTATTGGTAGAAAGTCGTCAAACACTAGGTGGCGTCTGCTTAAACGTTGGCTGTATTCCTTCAAAAGCCTTGCTACATGTTGCTAAAGTGATTGATGATGCGGCAGCGATGGCGTCACATGGGGTTACTTTTGGCGAGCCTAAAATCGACTTAGATAAAATTCGCGGTTGGAAAGAGAGTGTGGTTGGTCAGTTAACTGGTGGTTTAAGTGGCATGTCAAAAGCTCGCAAAGTCAACACTGTGACTGGACATGGTAAATTTACCTCAGACAAAACCATAGAAGTGGTTGCTGCTGATGGCAATACCACTGCTATTACTTTTGAAAATGCGATTATTGCTGCTGGCTCGTCTGTGATTGATTTACCTTTTATTCCCAATGATGATCCAAGGGTAATCGATTCAACTGGCGCTCTTGAGTTAGCTGATATACCCGAGCAAATGTTAGTGCTAGGCGGTGGAATTATTGGCCTAGAAATGGGAACAGTATACAATGCGTTAGGGGCTAATGTATCAGTGGTTGAATTCGCCGATCAGTTAGTGCCTGCTGCCGATAAAGATATTGTAAAAGCCTACACCAATTACAATAAGAAAAAGTTCAACATCATGTTGTCCACTAAAGTTGTCGGTGTTGAGGCCAAAGATGACGGGTTATATGTCACTTTTGAAGGCAAAAAAGCACCCGCTGAACCGATTCGATACGACAAAATTTTAGTGGCAGTAGGGCGCAAACCCAACGGCCATTTAGTTGCTGCTGATAAAGCCGGTGTCAATGTTGATGAGCGCGGCTTCATTAATGTCTCTAATGAACTGCGCACTAATGTCAACCATATATTTGCTATCGGTGATGTGGTTGGTCAACCTATGCTAGCCCATAAAGCCGTGCATGAGGCACATGTTGCCGCCGAAGTTATTGCCGGTAAAAAGCATGTTTTTGATCCGCGTTGCATTCCTAACATTGCCTATACTGATCCTGAAATCGCTTGGGTAGGTGTAACTGAGCGAGAAGCCAAAGAGCAAGGCCTTAACATTGAAGTGGCAAACTTCCCATGGGCAGCATCAGGCAGAGCTATTGCTTCGGCTCGTACTGAAGGAAAAACCAAACTCATTTTTGACAAAGAGTCGGGTAGAGTTTTAGGTGGCGCTATTGTCGGTATTAATGCCGGTGAAATGCTAGGTGAAGTTTGTTTAGCGGTGGAAATGGGGGCTGACGCCGAAGATGTTGGGTTAACGATCCACGCCCACCCAACCTTAAATGAATCAATAGGCTTAGCGGCAGAAATATTTGAAGGGTCGATCACTGATCTACCTAATGCCAAAGCGGTGAAAAAGAAAAAATAACTGAGTAGCTATTCAGATAAAAAAAGCCAACTCTTGTGTTGGCTTTTTTTTATGGTTAAGTGAAAAGTCATCACTCCAGCTAACAAACACTTAATGGTTTAGTTTAGCTTTGTTGCTTTAACTACTTTAATTCAGCAACTTTCTTAACCGCTTTGATCCGCGCTTCTATTCTTCGGTTTGTTTGATGAGCTGCAATGGTTTTGGCAGTGTTAAGTGGTTTTGTTTCACCGTGACCGATAGCGGTTAAACGCTGTGCTGAAATATCGAAATTACTCACTAAAATGTCAACAATAGCTTGCGCGCGCTTTTCTGAAAGTTGCTGATTATAATCCGCTTCACCTAGTGTTGATGTATGGCCATTAATAGTGAGGTGCGTTTGTGGGTAGGTATTCATAAACTGCGCCACACTCTCAATTTCAGCGAGGTAATTTTCGCTAACATCAGCACTATTATTAGCAAAGTTGACCAATAATTTCATCGCTATTTGCTCTTCTAGAAACAAAGTACAGCCTTGTGCGTCTACTTTGTTGGTAATAGGGGTGGTTGGACAGGCATCATTGGGATTTGACACGCCGTCTCTATCATCATCTTTGAGAGCTACACTGGCTACCGCTGCAGGTGTAGGTTGCGAACTTGCTACCTGCGGAGCTTTTTTGTCGAAGAAATACATAAAGCCAATGCGGGCAGAAAAATCTAAATAATTATCATCAAATTGGTAATGGCCTTTGCCCTCAACATACAAAGCAGCGCGATCGCTTACATAGTGGCGAAAACCAGCACCCAAGTCACCAGATAAGTTTGACTTGCCCAAATCTAAAAAGTTAGCACCAATAACCGTGTAAAAGCTCTGTTGATAAGGAAAGTACAATAGGTCCAAAGCAATACTGGATCCATCTGCAATATCGTAACTGTTTTGTTCTGCATCGATATTGAAGTTAGTCGCCGACAGCCGAGCTTCATAATCTGCTGACACACGATAGCCAAATTCAGCACCAAAACCAGAAGCACTGTCAAGGGATGAGTTAGGATCTAGGGTAAATAACCTATCGTCGTCGGTATTTGTTGTTATACCGTGAAAACCAATATATTTCTCACCAACTAATTCATCGGCTTTTGGCTGTTCAGCGGATAAAAGTTGGAAAGAACTCAGTGACAGTAATAACGGGCAAAGTAAAGCTGGTTTGGTAAAGCGCATGGGTAATTTCCTTTTTGTTTGTCAATAGACGATTTTTCGTCAATACTTTAAATATTCTAGCTAAATTTAGGTAATTTCCTAATAAACAGCCTAGAAATTACAGAAAAAATGATAATTTTTTTAAATTATTCATTATCATAGAGGATTAATAGTGGATATAAAAGTATTTGTGGTCATTTTGACGTTGATGTTTACAGTTGACCTACTCGCAAAAACAACGAGAAATTATGATTTTGACCATAAAGTACATTACAGCCAAAAAGATTTAGGTAAGGGGCAATATATCATTACTATCACATCGAACCACGAAACCCCATTTGAGCAGCAAGCAACCTTTATCATGCGTTTTGCTTATAAATTGTGTCAACGCTATGGTTTCACACTGACTATGATGCAAGGAGTAGAAGGTTTTGACGATAAAAAAGTCAGTCCTAATTACATCCAACCTGCCTTGACTGTTCAGCTTACATGCCCATCTAGTTAGTGTTTTATAATGTACCGTTACAGATAAAGGTTAAATAAAACTAAAACTGCAACAGACTTCAAAAAAAAAGGGTTGCTATGTCAATAGCAACCCTTTTGATTTATCTGTCGTTAGTGACTATTTTATAGTCAACAGCCAAAAAACTAATCGACTACTTGAATAGGTACCGCTTGACCGTTGAACTTAGTGGTCAGTTGTTCAGTAGGTGGCACAAAGTCGGTAAGCTTAATACCTGTTACCGCGCTTTTGTATTCAGCCAGAGAAGGAAATCTACCTAGCACTGTTGACAGTACCACTAGCGGTGTTGAACCAAGTAGTGATTCACCTTTTTTATCTGTGGTATCGGCAACAACACGCCCCTGAAATAAACGAGTTGATGTTGCAATAACCGTGTCACCAGGCTCGGCTTTTTCTTGGTTACCCATGCACAAGTTACAGCCCGGACGTTCTAAATACATAATGTTATCATACTTAGTACGAGCGGCGTTTTTAGGCACAGCATCATCAAATTCAAAACCAGAGTATTTTTGCAAAATCTCCCAGTCACCCTCTGCTTTGAGCTCATCAACAATGTTGTAGGTTGGTGGTGCAATAACTAATGGCGCTTTAAATGTGACTTGTCCATTTTGTTTTTCGAGGTTGCGCAGCATTTGGGCAATAATTTGCATATCGCCTTTATGTACCATACAAGATCCCACGAAGCCTAGGTCTACTGGCTTAGCGTTGTAGAAGGATACAGGGCGAATAACATCATGAGTATAGCGCTTTGAGACGTCTTCATTGTTGACATCTGGATCGGCGATCATAGGTTCGTCAATCGCATCTAAATCAACAACAACTTCTGCAAAGTACTTGGCTGTGTCGTCAGGGGCTAACGCAGGATTACTGCCCGATTTGATCTCTGCAATGCGCTTGTCTGCTAAACTGATCAAATGGTTCAGAGTTTTTGCTGGATTTTCCATGCCCTTATTGATCATAATTTGGATGCGACTCTTAGCAAGCTCAAGTGATTGTATTAGGGTGTCATCTTCAGAGATACAAATAGACGCTTTGGCCTTCATCTCTGCTGACCAATCGGTGAAAGTAAATGCTTGGTCGGCTAATAAAGTACCTATGTGCACTTCAATAACACGGCCTTGAAATACATTGTCACCAGCAAATTGCTTGAGCATTTGTGCCTGTGTTGCATGCACTACATCGCGAAAGTCCATATGGTGCTTCATTTCGCCTTTAAAGGTCACTTTCACAGATTCAGGGATAGGCATAGTGGCTTCACCTGTTGCCAATGCGAGTGCAACTGTGCCTGAATCAGCACCAAAAGCGACTCCCTTAGACATACGCGTATGTGAATCACCACCAATAATGATGGCCTGATCATCAACAGTAATGTCATTCAATACTTTGTGGATAACATCTGTCATCGCGTGATAAACGCCTTTGGGATCACGTGCCGTAATAAGACCAAACTTATTCATAAAACTCATTAGTTTAGGAATATTGGCTTGCGCTTTACTGTCCCATACCGAAGCCGTGTGACAACCCGATTGATAGGCTCCGTCGACTATCGGTGAAATGGTTGAAGCAGCCATGGCTTCTAATTCTTGGCAGGTCATTGGGCCTGTAGTGTCTTGCGAGCCAACAATGTTTACTTTAACGCGAACATCTGAACCGGCGTGAAGTGCAGTGTTTGAAGTAACACCGACAGCGTTGTTATTAAATATTTTTTCAACGGCAGTTAAACCTTGACCTTCGATTGAGGTTTCTTTGGCAAGAGCAAATACTTGTTTTGCTTCGACTCCCAAGGTTTCAGCGGCAAAAGTTTGCAGCTTTTTACCAAAGACCACAGCGTAAGAACCACCTGCTTTCATAAATTCAATTTTTTGTGGGGTAAATGCCGACGAAATATCAACTAGCTCTTGGTCACCGTTGTATAACTTCTTGGTCTGTGTGTTAATGGTTAGCACAGTGCCTGTTGCCACAGAGTAAGCTTCTTCTAATACTGGGTCTCCATTGCCATCAACCACAGCGTTGCCATGAGCATCAACTTTCTTAACCCAGTTTTTCAAATCGAGACCAATACCGCCAGTTACATCGACTGTGGTGAGAAAAATTGGTGAAATACCATTGGTACCAGCAACTACAGGTGCGATATTGATAAAAGGTACATATGGACTGGCTTGTTTACCTGCCCACAAGGCGACGTTGTTCACCCCTGACATACGCGAAGAGCCAACGCCCATGGTACCTTTTTCAGCAATAAGCATCACTTTTTTACTTGGATGTGTAGCTTGTAATGCTTGTATTTCTTGTTGTGCTTCCGGCGATATCATACATTTGCCGTGCAATTCACGATCGGCTCGCGAATGCGCTTGATGCCCTGGAGAAAGTAAGTCAGTTGAAATATCACCTTCACCGGCAATGTAAGTGACTACTTCAATTTTTTCTTCAATATCGGGCAATTTTGTGAAAAATTCTGCTTGCGAATAACTTTCAAGAATACCTGTAGCGACTGTGTTACCCGCTTTGTGCGCGGCAGCGAGGCGAGCTGTGTCGGCGTCGTATAAAAATACTTGTGTCTTTAACACTTCTGCGGCGATAGGGGCAACAGATGCATCATTTGAAAGTGCTAAGTCTATGAGGACGGCGACTGAGGGGCCACCTTTCATGTGTGACAACAATTCAAACGCAAATGTTGCAGAGATCTCATCAACAACAACATTATCCAAAATAATTTCTTTGAGAAATTCAGCTTTTACACTAGCAGCACTGGTGGTACCTGGCAGGGTGTTATAGATAAAAAAGCTCAGTGAATCTTCGCGGTGTGGGTGCCCTAGATCTTTGATCTGAGTGATAATTTCTGACAATAAATCAGCGCTATCAATAGGTTTAGGTGCTAGCCCTAGATCTTTCTTACGGCTTTCTATTTCGGCTATATAATCTAGATATAGACTCATTTACTACTCTCTCTAACGGCAAGATGCTAATAAAATAATATTAGCATGATAATAATTTTGGGCGTATTTTACCTGATTTGTCGATTAATCTACTAATCATTTGCTTAAATAAGCACTATTCATGGTATTTATAGCCTATAGAAGCTGTGGTTATAATACAAATGAGAATTATTTACGATTTGACGGTATTTGTCCTCAGTGCAATCTGCAAAATACGCGCTAAAATCAATTTAAATTATATTTAAATATATTGATAAACAACAAATTAGATTTTTTTGCTGGTGACATTAGCCAGTGAATGCGGTTGTTTACTTTAGTAATGAATATATTGTACTAATGTTCAAATATATTGTGTCATTGGGAAAAAATTGGTTATGATAGATTGATATTTAGATAACAAAAAACAGATTTTTTCGATGCTAAAGCCAATACTTCCCTCTTATTTAATTGTTACTGTATTAATACTAACTTTATTGTCGGCTTGTTTTGAGCGGCCTGTTGAAAAAGAAGCCGAAAAAGAGCTATATCAGGTTCCAGTAGAAACAGTCTTGTTGCAAAACCAAAACATTAGTAATACCTATCAAACCACAGCGGTACTTGAAGCCCGAGCGGAAAGTAAAGTGACCAATAAAGTGTCTGGAATGATCGAAAAAGTACTTGTTGAAGAGGGCATGCATGTTGTTAAAGGCCAGGTATTAGCCGAGATTGATGCCGAAAGTTATCAACTTGATTATGAGCGAGCAACCATAGAGCTGAACTCCATTACCGCTGAATACAATCGCAGTAAACCTATTGATGGCAAACAATTAATTTCTGTCAAAGACTTAGAAAAGTTAGAATTTTCAGTTCAAAGCCGAACTAATCAACAGAAAGTGGCGCAGATAAAAGTTAGGGATACCAAAGTCCGCGCACCTATTGCTGGGGTGATCGCAAAGCGCAATGTCAAACAAGGCAATATGACTTCAGGCACAGAAAATGAAATGTTTCATATCGTTGCATTAGATAGCTTGCAAGGTGTGGTTTATTTACCGGAAACTGAAATTAATAACGTGCAATTGGGACAACAAGCTCAATTGAGTTTCCCCGCCAATGAGCAACGCCTTGTCGATGCAAAGATAGTATTAATAGCACCTGTTATCGACACTGAGTCAGGTACATTTAAAGTGACGTTAGAGGTCGATAATCAATCGGGAGAATTAAAGCCGGGAATGTTTGCTAAAGTTTCTCTGGTGCTTGATACCCATCAAAATGTGCAAGTGGTTCCGCAAAAAGCGATATTGTTGACCGGATCAGGCAGTAGTTTATTTGTTGTTGCCGAAGGCAAGGCCAAAAAAATATCTGTGCTTACCGGCTATGAGCAAAATGGTTGGGTTGAAGTATTGACGCCATTAGACAGTAAAGAGCCCATAGTCGTCGTCGGTCAACAAGGGCTAAAAGTCGACAGTTTAGTTAAGATATTATCTACAAACATAGAGGACACGGCGCAAGACGGTGCTGCAATACCTCCCTCAGCGAGTATCAAAAAGTCATCGGACTCCTCCCAATTAGCCAACTTAAGCAGTAAATGAGCATGTTAAAAAATATTCAGTGTAACCGTTATTGCTGATCAACTTTTGAGTATTGTTTCGTTAAGGATTTATCTATGAGTATAGTCAGTACGGTAGTTAATCGACCGGTTACTGTTGCGATGTTTATTCTCGCGGTGATGATGTTTGGTATGGTCGGTTTTTCACGCTTATCAGTATCATTATTGCCCGACTTATCTTATCCCACACTGACAATACGCACTGAAAATATGGGCGCAGCACCAGCAGAAATAGAGCAGCTGATCACTAAGCCCATTGAAGAATCGGTGGGAGTTGTCAAGGGCATTCGCAAAGTACACTCTATATCAAAACCGGGACAATCAGACGTTATTATTGAGTTTGAATGGGGTACTGCGATGAATTTTGCCACCCAAAACGTCAGGGAAAAACTCGACATTATTGCTTTGCCAAGAGATGTTAATAAACCCGTTATATTGCGTTTTAATCCAGCACTTGATCCGATTATTCGTTTGGGTTTATCGTCAACAGACAATCAACCTCAAGCACTGAAACAAATTCGAACCTTTGCCGAGCAAGAAATTAAGCGCCAACTTGAAACTGTGGCTGGTGTTGCTGCAGTGCAACTTGGCGGTGGATTACAGCAAGAAATTCAAGTGATTTTCGACCAAGATAAAGCGGCTCAACGAGGTATTTCTGCACAGAGTATTGTCAATCGCATTCAAAGTGAAAATATCAATATGTCTGCAGGCCGAGTCTATGACGGTCAGCAAGAATACTTGGTTAGAACACTCAACCAATTTAGTACCTTAGCTCAACTTGGCAATATGATTGTTAAGCAAATTGATGGTCAAACTATTTATCTGAAAGATATTGCACAAGTGATTGATGGTGAAAAAGAGCGCACTGATATTACCCGCATTAATAACAATGAAGCTATTGAATTAGCGATATATAAAGAGGGAGATGCCAACACGGTTAGCGTCGCTGAAGCGGTCAATAAAAAATTAACCGCCATGGCTAAAATATTACCTGAAAAATTAACTCTTGATGTGATCCACGACCAATCTGAATTCATCATCAGTGCGGTTGACGAAGTGAAAACTGCAGCAATGATTGGCGGTGTATTAGCTATGTTAGTGTTGTATTTGTTCCTAGGTAACTTTTTTAATACCATTATTATTTCATTAGCTATTCCCGTTTCAGTTATTGCAACCTTTAATTTTATGTTTGCCTATGACATTAGCCTCAATGTGATGTCGTTAGGTGGAATAGCCCTTGCGGTCGGTTTATTGGTGGATAATGCGATTGTTGTATTAGAAAATATAGCTCGTTATAAAGAGAAGGGCAGCAGTATCGTCAATGCCGCAATTAAAGGCACAGAAGAAGTATTTGGCGCGGTTATCGCATCGACTTTGACTACTTTAGCGGTATTTTTTCCGTTGGCTTTTGTCGTAGGCTTTGCTGGGCAATTGTTTAGTGATCAGGCCTTAACAGTTACCTTTGCTTTGCTTGCTTCATTGCTGGTTGCACTGACTTTGATCCCAATGTTAGCTTCTCGTCAATCAGGCAATGGCGAGCCACCACAAACTAGCCAAGCATCAAGCCAACAAGCGGTTGTTAACAGCAATGACCATATAGTCGCCAAAAAAGGCGTTAAGTATATTTTGGGTTTACCGCTCAAAGCGCTATTTTTACTCATAAAACTTATATTAAAACTTATATTTAGTTACTTGCCCTTGTTGATAACCAAAATGTTTTTACTGTTTTTTAATGGCATGGCGAAAATTGGACAGCTGATCTTTAAGCCGATTCAAGGTCGGTTTCGCCTCTATTTTGAATACTTTGCTGCTGGCTATGCCAAGGTATTAAGAACCGCTTTGGCACATCGAGCTATGTTAGTTATAGTCAGCGTTGTTTTTGCCATCGGGGTTATCAGTTTGCTGCCTCGCATAGGTATTGAGTTAGTACCTGAGGTTGCAGAGTCTGAATTCACCATAGAGCTGACTTTACCGCAAGGTACACCGCTTGAGATCACCGACAAACGCCTGCAACAGTTGGCCTTGCGCGTTGCGACTAGTCCTTTAGTTAAACACAGCTATTCACTTGCGGGAAGCGGTAGTCTGATGATGAGCTCCGCCAGTAAAGGCGGTGAAAATTGGGGACAATTAACCGTAGCTGTGACTGACGTTGCCGATGTTGAGACGGTGAAAAGGCTAGTGCGCTCTGAAGTATCAAATATGGCAGACGTCAATGGTAAAGTTAAGCAAAGCGAGATATTTACCGTAGAACGACCCTTGCAAATTGTGTTGTCTGGTTATGATTTGGCCGAGTTGAAAAAATACAGTGATCAATTAGTGCGAACCTTGTCAGCACAGCCACAATTTACCGATATCAACACCAGTATGCGTGCTGGACAGCCTGAACTTAAAATTAATTTTGACAATCAACGCTTGGCAAGCTTAGGTCTCAGAGCCTCTGATATCGCCGATAAATTAGTCACCAAAATTTCTGGCTCGGTGGCCAGCAAGTACAATATTGAAGATAGACAAATAGATATTTTAGTCCGAGCTGATCAAAACGCGCGAAATTCAGCGCAAGCGATCAGTCAAATGACAGTGAATTCAGAGCAGCAAAAAGTGTTACCTTTATCTTCGGTGGCCACTATCATTGAAAGTATTGGCCCTAATGAGATCAATCGCGTCGATCAAAACCGAGTCGCAATCATCTCTGCTTCTCTCGCCTATGGTGATTTGGCTGATGCTGCCAATACCGCAGCAGAGTTGATCGATCAACTGTACTTTCCCTCGAACATGACGGTCAGCATTGCTGGACAAAATCAGGAAATGGCTACTGCATTCTCTTCATTGATGATGGCATTATCTCTGGCAGTTTTTTTAGTTTACTTGGTAATGGCATCTCAATTTGAATCACTATTAAATCCTTTTATTATCTTATTTTCAGTACCTTTGGCAATACTGGGTTCTGTTTTAGGTTTATATATAACCCAAACCAAGATCAGCGTTATTGTGCTCATTGGGGTGATCATGTTAAGCGGTATTGTGGTTAACAATGCCATAGTACTCGTCGATCGCATTAATCAATTACGTCAACAAGGCATCGCCAAGCTCGAAGCTATATTATCGGCCAGTGAATCGCGATTTAGACCGATAATGATGACCACTTTGACGAGTATTTTAGGTTTAGCTCCTTTGGCGCTAAGCAGTGGTGACGGAGCAGAGTTAAGAGCGCCACTGGCTATTACAGTGATGAGTGGTTTGTTGGTTGCTACGTTTTTAACTTTATTGTTGATCCCTGTGCTTTACAGTCTATTTGATCGCAAAGTATATCAAGCGGCGGCGCCTCTTTACGCCAACAGTTCAGTGGATAGTGGAGTCTGATATGGACAAACGTTCAGCCTCCGAGGAGGATCCTTTAGCAAAGTCAAACACAAATAAATTATTACCTGTCAATCTTTGGCTAACTGCTTTGGCACTGAAACGGCCTGTAACCACAACAATGATCATGTTGTCGCTGTTTATTACTGGCATTATCGCCAGCCGTTTATTGCCACAAGAAAGTTGGCCAGCTGTGAATATTCCAGCGGCATTTATCAGTGTTCCCTATAATGGCGCTACCCCAGCAGAAGTCGAGCGCTTGATCACTAGACCCCTTGAAGAAGCGTTGGCAACTTTAGGTGGTATTATCGAAATGAGCTCTCGCAGTAGTGCCAATAGTGCCTTCATCCGTATCAATTTTAAATTAGACAGTGATCTCGACAGTAAAATCTTAGCGGTACGTGAAAAAGTCGACATGGTAAGGTACCTGTTACCAGACGATGTCGATCGTGTTTGGGTGAGAAAATTCTCTACTGATGATCTTCCTGTGATCAGCCTTACCCTGTCTAGTGAGCAAGACTTATCAACCGCTTATGATTTATTAAACAAACAATTAAAGCAACCCATAGAGCGGATCAAAGGGGTCGGCAGTTCTGAATTTCGCGGCCTGGTAAAAGCCGCTATTGAAATTCAACTCAACAGCGACAAGGCAGCAATGAATCGCGTCGATCAAGATAAACTGTTGCAAGATTTGCGCGCCGCAAACTTTTTGGTTAAGTCGGCAACAGTGCTGAGTGGTGATCGAAAATATCGAGTAACCCCTAATGGCGCATACCAGAGCTTTAAAGACATAGAAAACTTTCAAGTAAACAATCAACTGAAGCTCAAAGATATTAGTAAAGTTGCCATTGTATATCCACAAAATAGCAGTGAACTGCGCACTGATAGAAGAAAATCAGTTGGCTTAGAAATATTTAAAGATTCTGATGCCAATCTGGTTGAGTTATCAGGACAAGTTGTGGACTTGATTGAACAACTTAAAACTAGACCGGCATTTGAAGATATAAAGCTTGAGATCTCCAATAACAGTAGTGATGAAATACAACAATCATTGACTGATTTATTTATTGCTGGGGTGATTGGAGTGGTGATGTCTTTCGCGGTATTACTGGTTTTTCTACGCAATAGCTATATCACCTTAATCATTGTTGTCTCAGTGCCAATTTCACTGAGTTTTGCCATTGCCGGCATGTATTTTCTTGGTTACACCATTAATATGCTCAGTTTGGCGGGGCTATTCATTGCTGTCGGCTTACTTATTGATAATTCGGTGGTGATCTGTGAAAGCATACTGCAACAACAAAAGACCTCACATTCAGCTTCAACAAAAATTCTCAATGGCGTTGATAACGTCAGCATTGCCATTATTTCTGGTACCTTAACAACAACCATAGTGTTTTTGCCGCTATTGATAGGTGAAAAAAACTTTCTGACCCAGCTTATTGACAACCTCGCGGTAGCCATTTGTTTACCGCTGTTTGCCTCTTTGCTTATTGCTAAAACTGCTATTCCGTTGCTGCTCAGTAGAGTAAAGTCGCAGGCCATGTCAGCAGTGGTTATTCAAGGGAAGTTAAATGATCGGTACGCACATTATCTCAGGAAAATACTGACATATCCAAAACAGACAGGCTTGGCGATTGTGTTATTGTGCCTCAGTGGTCTAGTGACTCGTGAGATAGTCAGTAATAACCCAGAGATCAGTAACGCTGAAACCGAGATTATTATTCGGTATAACATTCAAGGTGAGCAAACCCTAGAAAGTGTCTCAGCGGTTGTCGATAAAATGGAGCAATACTTATACGATGATCAGCAAGCTTTTCAATTTACCCAAGTCAATAGTCGTATTGGTCCTAGTTATGCTATGTCGCGAATTCAACTCAACGACGATGTTTCAATTCCGCTTTTTGAATTGAAAGATAGGATCCGTTCAGGCTTTCCAGAGTTTGCCATTGCTAAGCCTTCTTTTGAGTGGGCATCAGCCAAAGAAAAACGAGTACAACTGACATTAAACGGTAGCTCTACTGAACGACTTTTGAATTTAAGCTCATCTATTATCCAACAACTCAGTGCTGTCGAAGGATTTGCCGAAGTGGGTTTAGACAATGACGCTAATAAATCTGAACTGTTACTGCGTATCAATCGCGAGCAAGTATCGCGTTTAGGGCGAACTACCCAAGAAGTAGCCAACCGGATCTCTAATGCCTTGAGAGGCACAACTTTGCGTTCATATACAGATCAACAAGTGGGTGAAATTGCTATGCGTTTAGTTTATCACTCCGAAGATGCTTTACCTTTGCAAGAGATCAAGGCCTTACCTGTTCTGCAGCACCAAGGTAAAACCATTACTTTACAACAATTAGTGACTATAAGTAGCGTGCCGGTGATGCAACAAATATCTCGTCTACAAAGGCGAACTAATATTGTTATCTCCATGAATCTTGAGGATATCAACCGACAACAGGCGGGGAAAAAAGTTAGGCAAGTGATGCAAGCTATCACTTTACCCTCAGGTTATGATTGGCAATTAGGGCGTCAGTTTCAGCGTGATCGGGAAGCTTTACAAGATATGTTTACCAACATTATCTTAGCACTAGCGTTAATTTTTATGGTAATGGCTGCTCTTTTTGAATCATTGCTAATGCCTATTGCCATTTTATCGTCTATTGGTTTAGCTTTTATTGGTGTTTATTGGACCTTCGCTATTTTAGGCATTGCTTTGGGTGACACGGGGATGATCGGTATGCTGATATTAATGGGCATAGTGGTTAATAATGGTATTGTATTGATCGATCAAATCAACAAGCGCAAAGAGCATGCTGAACAGCTATTAATACCGATCATCGATGCTTGTGTTAGTCGTATCCGACCGATTTTAATGACGGTTGCCACAACAGTTATTGGTATGGTGCCTTTGGCATTAACTTCTAGTGATAATCAAACCTATCCAATTGCAGTTGCCATTATCGGCGGATTATTATTTTCTACTTTCACTAGCTTATTCTTAGTGCCCTATTGTTACTTAATGTTAGTAAAATTAGGTGAACGTGCGGCAAGGCGGTTTGCGCTAGCTAAACAATTCGCAGACCGACTGATCTAGATACACAAAATCAAAACCAGAGTTCAATATATAGGTATTGAAAGCATTAAAAATAAAGCTAGTGCGGTTATTTCTTACCTAGCTTCTTTAATACCTTATCCATGTGCAGGCGATAATCTTTTTGATGTTTACTCTCACCACATGGCATTAACGAGATAGCGGTGACTCCCTCGATGCCAACACTGCTGAGATCGCGTTTAATGGTACAGCTGCCATTACTATTTTTACGAATAGCAAGGCTGTTACTGTATTGGGTAGTATTCATTTGTTTTTTTTGCTCTATTGATAGCTTACTTTTTGATTTTGGTGCAGGTATAGGAGTACCGTGCATAATAGAGCCAGTCTTTTTTCTGCTGTATTGAGCAACCTGTTGCTTAATGTGTTGTTGATATTGTTGGCTTCGCAATCGATCTAGCTGTTGCTGTGGATAATGTGTAGTTTTTGTTTGCTTCTTAATCTTCGTGTTGTTTTGAATAGTTTTTTCAGCGGAAATCTCAGGACTCACTGAGATTTCAGTATTATCACTGTGAATATCATTGACGACTGTTTTTGGCTTGTTATTTTGACTTTTTTCTCTTTTTACTGGCTTATTAATTTTAACTTTCTTGTTGCCTTGTTGTTTTTTTAAAGGCTGCTCTTCCAGCTTGACGATTTCTTTATCAATGGGTTTAGGTAATTCATATAAGTAACTTTGAATAGCCTTAACTTCGGTATTTTTTACAATGACTGGAACTGGCTTTGTCTCCCTGATCAGTAACAGTAACAGTGCGTGAAAAGCAACAGAAAACAATACCGCTGATAGGGATATATTGTTAAAGGAGATTGCGATCTTTTTCAACACTACTGCCATCGTAATTAATAATGAAAGGATAGACTTGTAATGAGGTTATTAGTTCAAAACGGTAAAAATTTTATATAATTGAAGTACATCAAAATCAAACGATTGAAAAACTGCATTTTGCTAAGGTATTTGTATATACTTAAATCACAGTAAACAGTATCTACAGAGGCCTTTATGGAGTATGAATTTGTTCACGATACCAGTACAGGTATTGCTCAAGCAAGGTTCTCATTTGAACATCAAGCTATTGGCCCCTGGTTAGAGGTTGAAGTAGGTGATGATGTCGTCAAATTAACTGATGTACTCACGGCAATGAGTGATGTAAAGTCAGGAAAGCGTCAGGAAGTTATGTTAGTTGGTTGTGAATATTCAGTACTTATATCGGTCGATGATGTGCATATTCAACCCAATATGCTAGTCAATGAGCAACAAAACTTACCTGTGGAATTAGGCGGTGATCAACTTGAGGTCGATAATATGCAAAGCACCTACTGTGGTTGCGAAGACTTCAGAGCGCTGCTGATATCTTGGGCTAAATTTACAGGCATGCATTAATTTTTTTTATTTGTGTCCATTAAATACATAAAAGTTTTCACTCGCTGTATTAATCACCGGCTGATGATTAAATATCGACTCAATGTAAATAAACTGTTAACTAAAAAGATTTTGTGTTAATGTTTTTTTTGCGTTAACTAAATCTAAGTTTATCTCCATCATATATTTTAAAAAAAACATATATTTTAAATAAGGCTGTTATGAAGGATAAGAAGTTAATTGATACTACTCCCAGTACTCCCAGTACTCCCAGTACTCCCAGAGTAGTCAAACTAAGTTACGTATTGACCCCTATCGCAGTTATTTGCGGTGCGATAGTTGTGGTTGCTGTTTTAGGCTTTTTAGCGCCTAAACCATCGAAACAAGACATAGTTGTCAAAGCCCCGTTAGTTGAGGTGATCACCCTATCTCCCCAGCAAGTGACTTTTACCATAAAATCTCAAGGTAATATTCAACCGCGTACTCAAACTAATTTGACATCAGAAGTTGCCGGCCGGGTAGTTGCTGTATCTGATAAATTTAAAGTCGGGGGCTTTTTCAACAAAGGCGAAGTATTGTTAACTATTGACAGTGTCAATTATGAAGTCGCAGTAATTCAAGCGCAATCTAGGTTGGGCGTGGCAAAAGCTAATTTAATAGAAGAACAAGCCCGTGCTCAACAGGCACAAGAAGAGTGGTTGTTATCAAATAAAACCTTGGATTTAGCGCCCTTAATGGCCCTGAGAAAACCTAATTTACAAAAAGCACAAGCTGAAATTAAAGCTGCCGAAGCCGATCTCAAACACGCCAAGATTAAGTTAGCACGCACCGAAATTGTTGCCCCTTATGATGCCATGATCAAAGCCAAACAAGTCGACGTAGGTCAATATGTATCGACCGGCAGCATGTTGGCCACCACTTTTGCTGTAGATTATGCCGAGGCTCGACTGCCTGTGCGCCAGCGCGATTTACTGTTTTTAAACTTACCTAAAATTAATCAGCTAAGTACAGAGTACACCAAAGCCGATTTAACGCTGAATATTGGTCACCAGATATTTCACTGGCCATCGGTTATTACCCGATACGAAGGGGTGGTTGACTCTGCCAGTCGAGTTCACTATATCATCGCCCAGGTGGATGATCCTTACGCCATACTAACTGAACACAACAAACAGGTTTTGCCCATGGGGAGTTTTGTCAACGCTGATATCTTTGGTAAAACAGTTGATGAGGTATTGGCGATTCCTCGCAGTGCGGTATATGGTGCCGATACTATTCACTTAGCAGATGCAAACGATAGGCTGTTTATTCAGTCGATTAATATTTTACACAGTGATCAAGAGTATGTGTACAGTGAAGATACTCTTGCTGACAGCCATCGACTGGTAACGACTCCTATAGAAACCCCTGTTATCGGGATGGATTTAAGAGTTAATGATAGGCAATCAGCTGTTGTTACGGCAGCAAAAAACAATCGAAATACATTGCCAGCCAATAATAAATAGGTGAATTAATAGTGTCGTTATCAACTCAAGATAGTAATCAACCATTTACTGGTACTATTGCTTGGTTCACTCGCAACGGTGTTGCCGCCAATCTATTGATGATATTCATCATTATTGTTGGATGTATTTCTTACCAAAACCTCGATAAAAAAACTCTGCCTGAGTTTAATCCCAATAGTATTCAAATTCAGATCAGGCACTTAGGCGCTGCGCCAAAGGAAGTTGAACAATCAGTTATTCTCAAAGTGGAAGAATCACTTGAAGATATTGATGGTATTAAACGCATTACTTCTACAGCGATGGAAGGTTTAGGGGTGATCAATATCGAATTGCAGTCAGGCACTTCTATGAGTGACAAGTTAGATGAAGTAAAGATGCAAGTTGATGCTATTACCACCTTTCCTGAACAGACTGAAAAACCAATAATTACCAAGCAAGAGTTTAAAACTGAAGTACTTTGGTTGTCACTGAGTGGCACTATGGACAGAAAAGCTCGGCAAATTATGTCGCAAAATATTCGCGATGAATTGATGACTTTATCAAGTGTCAATAGCGTGCAAGTTGTCGGTAACCGCGACTATGAAATTAGTATTGAAGTTTCTCAGCAAAAGCTACAGAAATACGATTTAAGTTTTGATCAGATCAGTCAAGCGGTCAGAAAATCTTCGGTTAACTTGCCCGGAGGTACCATCAAAGCCGATGGCGGTGATATTTTACTGCGCACCGAAGGACAAGCATATACCGGCGAGGAATACGGTCAGTTGGTGTTGCGCACCAATGTCGATGGCACCCGACTGATTTTGGCTGATGTTGCCAAAATCAGCGATGGTTTCGTGGAAAGTGATGATTTTGCTCGTTTTGATGATCAACCGACGGCAAGTATTAAGGTGGAATCAACTAAGGGACAGAATGACTTGGAGATCGCCGAGCAAGTTCGACAGTATGTGGCCGAAAAAAACACCCAGTTGCCCAAAGGGGCTGTCTTAACTATTTGGGGTGACAGCTCGTATTATTTATCTGCGCGCTTGGACATGATGATCAGTAACTTGCTTATTGGTGCCTGTTTAGTGTTTTTGGTGTTAGCGCTTTTTCTGCGAATAAAAGTGGCATTTTGGGTAATGATTGGTATTCCCGTCAGTTTTTTTGGCGCATTTATGATGATGCCCTTGTTGGGTGATTGGTCGGTATCGATTAATATGCTTAGCTTATTCGCCTTTATAATGGTGTTAGGTATTGTTGTTGATGATGCCATTGTTATTGGCGAAAGTGCTTATGCTGAAATTCAGCGCTATGGACATTCCACCGATAATGTTATTGCCGGTACCCTGCGGGTTGCCATGCCTGCAACCTTTGGCGTATTAACAACCATAGCTGCCTTTGCCCCTCTGCTGTTTATAGATGCCACCTTTGCCGGGTTTTTTCGAGCGATATCTATTGTGGTTGTTTTCGCCTTACTGTTTTCATTGATTGAATCGAAATGGATTTTACCAGCGCATTTAGCGCGGATGAAATACGTCCCCCTTGCGGCTGAAAACGCCAATGGTTTAGAGCGCTTGCAAATGCGCTTTAAACAACGACTCGATAATTTTATTGAAAAAAAATACAAGCCGGCGTTGCAAAGTGCATTGATTGCCCGTTACAACACTTTAGCGGTATTTATTGCCGTATTGATTTTATCATTGGGTTTAATTGTCGGTGCTTTTATCAAACTTGAGGTATTTCCCAATCTTCCCAGTGATTTTATCCAAGGTGAAATTGTTATGGTTGACGGTTCGTCAACCAATCAGCGCAATCGCGCTATAGAAAAGGTAAAAAAAGCCGCGCTAACCATCGCCAGCGAAAACCAAGTCAATGGTGTGGGCTTTATTAAACACACTATGGTGTTCACTGAAGGGAGTAACAAAGCAAAATTTATCTTGGAATTAATTAAACCTGAACAACGCAAAATCAATGCCTATGAAATTGAAAAATTATGGCGAGATGAAATCGGCGAAATTCCCGG
>JBELHO010000001.1:105781-117412 GCA_042091375.1 Thalassotalea sp.
TCAGATCTGGCTAAGCAGGTTCGTCAAGCGTTTTACGGTGAAGAAGCACAGCGAATTCAGAGGGGCAGAGATGAACTGAAAGTCATGGTGCGCTATCCGAAATCAAGTCGGTTGTCGATACTCGACTTAGAGGACATGTGGATCAGAACACCGGCTAATGATCTTGTGCCTTTTTATCAAGTGGCTGATATTGACATAGGTCAAGGTTTTTCTACTATTACCCGCGTCAATCAAAAGCGTTCAATAACCATTTCGGCCAATACTGATAGTGAAACAGTGGAAAGCCGCAAAGTTAACTCTGAAATGAATGAAATATACATTCCCCAGATCCTCGCTAACTACGACAGTGTAAAATACAGTCAAGAGGGCGCAACTAAAGATCAAGCCGACTTTATTAGCCAACTTGGTTTAGCTGCGTTAGGGGCTTTGTTTTTAATTTATGGATTAATTGCCATACCGACCAAATCGTATACCCAGCCTTTAGTGATCATGTCAGTGATCCCATTCGGTATTGTTGGTGCAATCATAGGCCATTGGCTTTTAGGTAGAACCATTAATATGATGTCTCTTTTTGGTTTTATCGCCTTAACTGGGGTAGTGGTTAATGATAGCTTGATCTTAGTTGACTTCATCAACAAAGCCAAAGACAACGGATTGCGCTTATTGGATGTGGTTATTCAAGCAGGCATGAAAAGGTTTAGGGCAATATTATTGACTTCATTAACCACCTTTTTTGGGGTTCTACCGCTGTATTTTGAAACCAGTTTACAGGCACAGTTTATTATTCCCATGGCGATTTCACTTGGCTTTGGTATCGTATTTGCCACAGTGATCACCTTGTTTCTGGTGCCTGCGCTCTATTTGATCAAAGAAGACATCGGTAATTTATTTACCACTAATAGTCGCGATAAATAGAGCATTACTGCTGGTGTGAGGTGTTGATCAGTTGTGAGTGTGTTGAAGCAGCCATGATCCACAGAAACGCTGATTTACAGAAATTCTGCTTCTACGCAATCTTCGAGTAAATCTTGGTAATGATCTTCATGTAAATCTAATACGGTAAAGATATGATCACTTAGGTATGCCCAATCTGTTGTATCTTGAAAATACTCATTGTGGTGAACAATATTTTCAGCCATCTTTAAAATAGCAAAGTAAAACTGTTGTAACCTATTGCCTTTAGTTAACAGATAAGTGCGATCGTGATGTGATAATATCAACTGACAAATGTCTCTGGGCAGACGCCAAGACGATGCCACGTAATAACCTAAAGTTGCATGATTAATTTGATATGTGTTTTCTTCAATATCAGTTAAGGCTTGACTTGGGGTGTTAATGGCGTGTTGATAGGTTTGGTTGTAATCGGCATATTTCATCGCCATCACAGGAATACCGCAGTCGTGAAATAATCCTAAAGTAAACAGCTTATCAATTGATACCGCTTTTTGCAGCGATTTTCCAATGGCAACACTGGTGTTAGCTATATTACTGGCATTTTTCCAAAAATCTTCAAGCACAATACTACATTCGTCTTGTTTAAAGCTTTGCCGGATCAAAATACTCGACACTAACGAAATAATGCCATTAATACCTATGTATCTGACCGCCTTGTGAATATCCGCCATAGACCGAGCAAGGCCATATATCGGCGAATTTACCGTTTTTAAGACAATTGAAGATATAGCGACATCTTGAGAAATAATCTCGGCTACTTCGTTGATATCGGGTTCAGAATTGCTGATCAGCTGTTGCAGTTTCAACAACAGGCTGGGTTGTGCCGGAATAGCGAAGCTGCGGCGAATATCGGCTATGACCTGATCATCTATTTGTAACATGGGTATCGTTCTTTATTATTATTATTTTTATTGTTTATTATCTAACGCTATACACTGCAAATAACATCATGAGAGGGCATATGCAAACCTACTATCGCTTAATTTGTCAGTAAATACAATCTAGCTGCTGAAAAAACAGTCTACTTGACTCATTTAGCTTATACCTAGATACACGTGACTTTTAAAATGTTGCACTCAAGCTAATAGACCACATTAGTTCAATTGATTGTCGGTGATATAAAATACATAGCTTATTTAAATTCTCAGTATGATAATATCTGAGCAACAAAGGTTAACTCTTTATCCACAAGTGATTGGTATATTCGCCATTGAATACTCATTTACACACATATTTTGTTGATACCATTGAGCAAATATCTGCAAATGCTTGGCAGCGGTTGAATAGTTCAACATCGCCATTTATGCGCTATGAGTTTTTCCAAGCATTAGAGAGCAGCGGCTCGGTGAGTAAAGAGCGCGGTTGGTATCCGCAACATCTAGTATTTGAAGACAAGCAAGCCGCTGACTCAATAAAGAGCGTGATGCCCATGTATCTTAAAAGTCATTCATGGGGCGAGTATGTTTTTGATTGGGCTTGGGCTGAAGCGTATCAAAATTACCACATTCCCTATTACCCCAAATTGGTGGCAACCTTGCCTTTTACACCAACACCAAGTGACAAACTTCTGTCCAATACAGTCGATTATAGGCAAATATTTAGCTACTTAATTGCGCACTGCCAACAACAACCTATTAGCAGCTGGCATCTATTGTTTTGTCCCGAACTTGACATTGCAGGAGTAGATGATGTGTATCAACGTCACACTGTGCAATTTTTGTGGTTTAATCGACAATATCAAAGTTTTGATCATTATCTGCAGAGCTTTACTGCCCGCAAGCGAAAAAATACCCGCAAAGAACGCTTGGCTATTCAAAAACAAGGTATTGAAATCAGGCGGGTAGCTGTTGCCCAGATCACTGCAAGTGAACTGGAATTTTTTTACTTAACCTATCAACTAACGTATATGCGAAGAGGTCATACACCGCATTTGACCTTAGACTTTTTTAAGCAAGTTTTTACCGCGATGGCCGACAATATTTTGCTGATCATTGCCAGCAAGCACCAAAAAGATATTGCTTGCGCATTATTTTTCTATGATCAAAATCAATTGTTTGGTCGTTATTGGGGCTGCACAGAGCAGGTTGATTGCTTGCATTTTGAGTTGTGTTATTACCAAGGGATAGAGTTTTGCATTGAGCAAAATTTACAGAGTTTTAATCCGGGTACACAAGGCGAGCACAAACTTCAACGCGGCTTTGAGCCGACATTAACCCATTCTTATCACTGGATAAAACACCCTCAATTTAAATCAGCCATTGCTGACTTTTGCTTGCAAGAGCAACGGCAAATGCACCAATACCAGCAACAATGTTGGCAAAAATTACCCTTTAAAAATCGCGAGTAAACGGCAATGAATAAACCTTTCTCTATGGCTTGTGAAAACAACAAAGCCGCTATTTTAACTATATTAAAAGATGAACTTGCATCAGCAAAGCGGTTAGTAGAAATTGGCTCAGGGACGGGGCAACATGCGGTATATTTTGCTGCCAATCTACCCCGAATAACATGGCAAACCAGCGATTTGCCAGAAAATCATCAGTCGATTTTACAATGGATAGACGAGTTTCCCAGTGACAACTTGCGCAAACCCATAGTGATCGATGTCAACAGGCCTTGGCATTTACCTCGGGCGATGCAACCTTTAGACGCTATTTTCAGCGCTAATACTTTACACATCATAAGTTGGCCTTTAGTGGTTAAGTTTTTTCAAGGGGCCAGTGAAAACTTGTCAGAACATGGTCTGTTATGCATCTACGGACCGTTTAACTATCAGGGAAAATACACCAGTGAAAGTAATCAGAACTTTGATTTGTGGCTAAAAGAGCGAGACAGCAATAGCGCCATTCGCGATTTCGAGGCGATAGTCAAACTTGCCGCATCGCATCGCTTAACCCTGCAGGCTGATCATCAGATGCCAGCCAATAATCGCTTATTAGTGTTTAGTAAAAACAGCAACAGCTGATGTTGTAGCAGAGGTAGGTAAAATAATGGACAATTTTTTCAAGTTATTTTGTCTATTGCTTATCGTGTATTACTTATACTGTTTTGCTCGACTTTAAAATAGAGCCAAGGTGTTATCTGACACCTTGACTAACATGGTTGATCAGTCTTTAGATCTATCGGCTACTGAAAATCCTGATTCCATTTTAATAATTTTTGGTGCGGTTAATCCCTTTAAAGCAATAGCTAAATCTACTTTTTCAACTTGCTGAGTTAAATAGGTTTTATAGTAATAAACCTTGTTTTTAGTATCAGCAGCTGAAGTCCAAACAGTGTAATCTGTGAATACCTCATCCTTAACCATTTCACGAATTGAACCTTTGGGAATGTCAAAATGATTCAGTACATGAAAAGCTGTAAATATTGCATCTCCAGCATTAGCTGGTTTTAGCGCACTATTAGCAAATGCGGTGGCTCTGACAAAACGAGAAGGCGATGTGTGATCGCCAGGCAATCCAAATAGCCCGGTTCCCTCACCAAAGGGCTGTACTGTTTGTGTGCCAATGGTTTGTTCGCTCTTATTTTCGGCAGTTAAACCAACGTAGTTATTGAGATTGGTTAAATGCCAGTCATAAGTAGGATTATTGGTGACCACATTCACCGTATTGTCATGGATGGTTAGGCCACTTTTTGTGTATTCAATCACTACTGAAGCGCCAGTACTGTCACTGACTGCGTAATGAAAAGGCGCAAAGCTATTGATTTCTTTAATATAACTACCAACAATCACTATTTCAGGTAACGCTTTTTTTAACTCGGCTACAGTGGCAAATTGACTTAAAATATAATTACCTAGCTCTTCACTTGAAACCGCTTTTTTCATATTTTGAGGGGTTAATTTTTCATAGACGGCTAAGCCTTTAAAATAAAAGGCACCAAAATATAACCCTTTCTCGTTGACACCATCAACAACAATCGGTTTGCCTAAGGCATTAGCACCTGCAAACCCGTATTTAGCTGTGTAGCTTCCACCCGTATTTTTGTCATCCATGATCAAATTGGTCATTTTAGTACCCGCGGGAACAACGGCAATATTCGATTGCACATCAAAGCTAAATTCCATGGTACGCGCTGGTATGGTTGCTCCATCTTCAGCGTGTAATATGATCCCTGTACAGGCAAATGTACTGGCCGTAAAAAAGCCAAAAAGTAGTGCAGATATACTAGAAACAAACGTGTTGAGTGACATTATCTTATCCTTGTATTTTATCGTATTAGTATGAGCTTCAGTTTGATCGTCTAAAAAACTTTACCAATACAATATAGCAAAAATTTTACAAAATGATATTTTTGCATTAAGTTTTAATTGGTTATATGCAAAGATTTCATTTATTTTTTGGCATTATTACCTTGTTTGCACATAAAACAAATACCTCAAACATTAGTCAATTTGACGATAGTGAAAGGTGATGTTTGATCAGTACTACGACAATTAATTTCATAGGAGTAAGGGATGAACAGCAAAATATTGGCCCTAGTGACGGGGATATTTTTATTATTAGGTTGTGACAAACCAGAGCAATCATCGCAGGTCAACACTATGGTTAAAACTATGCCGGCAGCAAGCGGTGTGATAACAGGTCAGGTGATGTATCGCGAACGTAAAATGCTGCCTCCAGGGGCTCAACTGACGGTCACTTTGGAAGACGTGTCAAAAATGGATGTTGCCTCTCAAGTAATTGCTACCTCTAGTCAAGTAATTCAAGGCGGGCCTCCTTATAAATTCTCTTTGACTTACGATAAATCAGCTATTGAAAAAGTAATGCAATATAGTCTTAGAGCACAAATAAAGTTAGCTGAGCGATTGTTATTTACCTCTACTGAGCGACTTGATCCTTTTGGGCAAGCTGAACGTCCAATTGAGATCACGCTGTCTATGATCGGCAAAAATACAACAGTCAATGACCTTCATTCGGCAGTAAAGTCTGCAGCGGATAATGTGGTAAAAGCCGAAACTGGTTTAGCGATAGTATCAGTTGATCCCTTAGCTGATCTCGTCAATACCTATTGGAAACTGATCAGTATTGGCGATAACGAGATCACTATGAATAGCTCGCAACAAAGGGAAGCTTTTTTACAATTATCTACTGAAAATAACTCAGTAAAAGGCTTCTCAGGCTGTAATAATTACCGAGGTAGCTATCAAGTTGCAGGAAATTCCTTGAGTTTTGGTGCGATGGCGAGTACCAAGAAAGCTTGTATGACAGGTATGGATACTGAAGCAAAAATGATGGCAGTGCTAGCGGGTACCGCCCATTATTCTATTCATAAAAACACCTTAACTTTACTGAATGTGCAGAAAAAACCTACTGCTGTGTTCGAGGCCATGTACTTTAATTAACAGCGAAATTAACTAGGCTGATACATTGCAAGGGTGTTTATAATTGCTAACTATTAAGCCTAGTTGTCAACTGTATATCATTCATCAGTCAATATAACCTGATCAAGAGATGAGTTTGTATAGATATGATTTGCACAGGCAAACAAGATAACTCAAGCCATTGGACATATAGGACTGTGCAGAAAAAAACTTTAGAAAAAATATCTGGCACTGGCTTGCCACTGATGCTCGGTGAGTTTGACTGGCATATTAGTATAGCTTCTTGAACGACGGTCACTGTGTATCCAGTTGTACTCTAGGGATAAAAACCAAGGTTTATTGAAGCGATAGGTATAATTGCCTGTGGCTGATTTACCGTATTCATTGTTGTTGTCGCCAAAGGTTTGATCATTGTCATCAACTGAAAACTCTTCTAAACGCAGGGTAAACCTGTGTTTTTGCATTTTTTTTGACAAAGCTATATAGCTTGCTTGGTAATCATTATCAACCACATCAACACGCCATTTACTTTGCATTAAGGTATCACCACTTAGGTACTGTCCTGATAATTCGGTGCTGTTGCTTAAGCGCCATGTAAAGCCCATGTGGCTAAATCGAGTACGCCACACATACTGACCATTTTCAACGATATATGGCTTGGCCAAATTATCGTAATAACCCAAAGCGATATGGCCTTTTTGATGAAATTTTATTTGGCTTCTAAGATGCAGCCCGACCTTGTTATCCATTTCTAAAAATGGCTTAGATCTTGCGGCTTGCTCCTCGAGGGCATTACCGGGGCGGCTGGCAGAGAAATCGGGAATGGGTCTAGAGTCAGCCCAAAGGGTTTGTCGATTGCCTATATTCCAGCCATGCCAAGCTAACAAAGTGCCAGCTGTGTCATTGTTAACAAATGCGGATAAGGCCAGAGTAAGGTCATAAGAGGACTGGTTAAATTTGCCCAATCGGGTGATCTCAAATTCACTGCCAAGCATGCGGATCTCTTCGCCGATCCAAGTGTTAATAGCGGAAGAATTTACAGTGTTTTTACTGGCCCAAGCATAGGCATTATTCTCCAATGAAATTTCAGGATAAAAGATCCCCGCCTTCATCTTCCATCGATAACCAGCGCTATTTGGAATACTGCGGTAAGTCATAAATGCTTCTGTTACACCAAAAATAGCTTCTGTTTCATCACTGTAGCCATTGGCTACTATTCGCGCACTGAGGCCTGATTGAAAATCAGCGTTAAACTGCAGTCCAGCTTGCGCAACTGAAAGGTTTGCACCATGGTTACTGGAAAACTTGCCGTAACCGCCATCAATATAACTCGGTATGGTGTCAGCTGATGTTAAACGAAAGTCGAGTACGCCATGAACATTATATTCTGTGGCGATACTACTAGTGCAACCCATTAACACGCTTAAGCATAACCACAGATATAACATTATCTTGTTAAAAGCCACCATACTAAATTACACCAGTATCTATCTTTTGTTTTAGTAACCAAGATGTTAGCGCGTTAGCTGGTTTAGGTCGACTAATATAGTAACCCTGCCCTAATTCGCAGTGATGTTCGGCTAACCAATCTAATGAAAATTTATCTTCAATTCCTTCTGCCACCACACTGAGCCCCATATTGTGAGCAAGTTCAATAGTAGAGCGCACTATGGTTTGATCATCTTCATCAATAGACAAGCGTTGAACGAAGGATTTATCAATTTTTAATTCGTGCACAGGTAACTGCTTTAATTGCGCTAAAGAAGAATAACCGGTGCCGTAATCATCGATAGAAATTTTAAAGCCTTGTACCTTAAATTTTGTTAATAAAGCAATGGCAGCACTGGCATCATCGACAACAGCACTTTCAGTGACTTCCAAGGTCACTTTTTCTGCAGGTACCTGAAAATCAATGATTGTTTGGCTAATAAACTGATAAAAACCGCTGTCTTTTAAATTTTCAGCGGAAATATTAATCGCAATATTCAAATCAAGCTGGACTTTTTGCCATTGTCGGTATTGCTTTAACGCCTCGATAAATACCCAACGAGTGAGTGGGTTAATTTGTCCTGTTTGTTCAGCAATATGAATAAAATTATCGGGTGGGATCATCCCCAATTGGGGATGCTGCCAACGCACCAGTGCTTCGACATGAGTCACTATACCTGTGCTTAAATTTATTTTAGGTTGATAATGTAATTCCAGTTGATGATCAGTAATAGCGCCTTTTAGGTCGTTAATTAAATTCAGCTGTTCAACACTATTGACATCAAGATCACTGTGATAAACCTGTACTGATTGATTCGTTTTTCTACAGTGATTTAACGCGGTATCCGCCTGTTGCAGGATTAATTGTGGATCTTTTGAATGCTTAGGTATGGCAGCAATACCTATGCGTACTTGTAATTGCAAACTGATCCCACGATAGTCGCAATTTCCCTCTAGCACTTGCCGTATGTCGTTAAGTAAATCTTCGCTAGAATAAGCACTCTGCAGTTGCTCTAATAAAATAAATTCATCGGCACCCATGTGGAATATCTGTACAGATTGTTGTAAACACATTAATCGCTTTGCCATCGACTTGATCAACCAATCACCGACATCATGGCCTAAGGTTTCGTTGACGTCTTTGATCCGGCATAAATTTAAATGATATACCTTGACTGCATGCTGTTGTTTGCCAAAGTGCTCTAAGGCCGATTTTAAAGCTCGTCGATTAGGTAAATCGGTTAAAGGGTCGTGGTTGGCACCATGAGTTATCTTCTCTTCACGGCTTAACACCGCTGACTGCATAACATTGAACTCACTGGCCAGTTGCCCAAGTTCACTGTTGTCATTTATTTGTACTGTTTGCTGGTAATCACCACGAGCAACAATTTTAGCTTGTTTGACTAATGTCTTGATTGGCTTAGTTATCGATGCGGCAATAATGTAGGCAACAGCTAAAGACAAACACAAGGTGAACAAGGTCAGTATCAGTAGCTGCCACCACTGCTCCTGCAAGGTTTTTACGATATCGGCTCGTAAACCATACATGGCAAATACTAATTCTAATGGACCTTCGTTAACAATGGATTGGCCAACCGCAATATACTCACCAGGAATATCACGCTCGACAATGCGTTGCGTTAATAATAAGTTAGCCTTATCATTCGAGGAAGCGATCAAGCGCCAACGCTCTCCTTGAATAATCGCAAAATCTGTGTGTAATTGGGTAATGTCATAAAAACGCTTGGCTAGCGCTTGATCAATTTTAAATCCAAAAGCCAACCAACCAATAATGCGATCACCTACCGTTAGTGGTGATAAACTCAGCTGAAAAACTGCATTGTCAACAGCATATAAATGGTCTGGGTTGTTATTGTCTAGTGACAGCCAGTCTGCAAAACGAAATTGAGTTTGTTGTTCACTGCCTTGTTTTACCTGTTTATTTGTAACTAATAACTGCGCTTTAACAAGACCTGTTGGTGAAATAGCCATAGCGATATCGGCATCAATGCGTTTGCGGTGATTATTCATCGCAATTAACAAACTGCGTTGATCGTCAGCAAACACCTGTTTAATGCCATAATCTTTTGCCGCCGTTTCCGCAAAAGCCTTTAAGTAATCTCGGCGACTATTAAATTGCACATTGAATATCGTCTTAGCTGTAGTTAATCGGTTCAGTATTTCTTGTTTTTGCTGATTTTCATTGGCTGCCATCACTGTCCAAAAAGCAATGGCTTGCACTAAAATTAACAAACTAACAAAAAATATAAAGATTTTAGTTTGTAAACTTTTCATCAGAGGCAGTATCCTTAATAATCAGATAAAAAATCAAAGTCATCGTCACTTTGTTGCGCTGCAGCAGTGGCAATTTTATTTTTTACTTTTATAGTCATACTTTTTTGTTGTTGCCAGTTGACCACTCGACTGATCCGATTTTGCTCTGCTTCGAGTTTGGGATGCCAAATCACCAGTTCATATTGACCTTGGTGACTTAAGTCAAAATGTATCAAACCTTGGTCATTGGTTTTACCAAACAGTGGGGTATCTACAATAAGTAAATAGCCGCTCATCCAGTCGTGAATATTGCAACCCATGGCAACCTCACCCACTTGTTGAAAGTCTGATTTTGTTTTTACTTGCCCAGCGCGTATTTTAAAAGCAAATTTGTTTTGTCCAATAGGTGAGTAAATGTGATGAGTAATATCGTCTTGATTGCTAAAATTAACTTGAGTACCCAATTGCATGACACTGATATGAGGGGTAAAAGTTCGATTAAATTGTCCTATTTCAATAACTTTATCAGTTTTTGCCAGCACCACATCATCTGCAGGTTTTAAGTATACTACTAGGTTAGGTAAAGGCTGGTTGTTGTTATCAACGAGTACAATATTGAATTGACTTGCCGCAACAACAAAGCTATTCATTAATACTATTAATATCGGAAATGCTAAGTAGCGCATTATCATTGCAACTGTTAGTTAGGTTATTGAATAATGACCTGAAGAGTAGCAAAGTTTATTCATTATTTAAGTTTTTTTTATTAGAGGATAAAAATGGCTATTTTTACCTATGAGCAAATGATTAGAAATGGACTGAGTTCAGGTGTTATAACACCGAGATAAACGAATTTTTCACAAAGGCTAATTCACAACTATGGTTTTTTTGCCTGTACTCCATTGGCTATATAACTGCCTTTAGGTAACTAACTGTTTGGAGCTGGCTACAAAAACGTAGTTATAAAAATTAGTTATAAAAATTAGTTATAAAAATTAGTTATAAAAAATTAGGACGCCTTCCTTGGCTCAATTCTTATAAAGACATTTGGCCTGATAAGCCTTATTGCCGCAATAGCTGTTCTGTCTTGTTCTGTTCAAATATCGAATAGCTATAGATCCTCTCCATGTGATCAACTGGCTATAAAAAATTAGCTACAAAAATTAGCTACAAAAATTAGCTACAAAAATTAGTTATAAAAAATTAGTTATAAAAAATTAGGACGCCTTCCTTGGCTCAATTCTTATAAAGACATTTGGCCTGATAAGCCTTATTGCCGCAATAACTGTTTTGTCTTGTCTTGTCTGGTTTTGTCTTTTTCTGTCTTGTTATGTCTTGTTCTATTCAAATAACAAATAGCTATGGATCCTGTCCCTGTGATCAATTGGCTATAAAAAATTGGCTACAAAAATTAGCTACAGAAATTAGCTATATAAAAATTAGGACGCCTTCCTTGGCTCAATTCTTATAAAGACATTTGGTCTGATAAGCCTGATTGCCGCAATAACTGTTTTGTCTTGTCTTGTCTTGTCTTGTCTTGTCTTTTTCTGTCTTGTTATGTCTTGTTCTATTCAAATAACAAATAGCTATGG
>JBELHO010000001.1:117512-159827 GCA_042091375.1 Thalassotalea sp.
TTGTCTTTTTCTGTCTTGTTATGTCTTGTTCTATTCAAATAACAAATAGCTATGGATCCTGTCCCTGTGATCAATTGGCTATAAAAAATTGGCTACAAAAATTATCTATAAAAAAATAGGACGCCTTCCTTGGCTTTAATCATTTCATGAAACTTATTTACTGCTATACACACACTAATGAAATTTACTATCACAATGCTGCAAGCTTACTGCCAAAATTTTTTAATAGTGTAAATATTTTTTAAAGCTATGATAGGTAAGGTTTTTATTGGTAGAAATAGAGTTGTGACGATTTTATAAGAAGTTTTTATAAGTGATGTATAAGTAATGTATAAGCAATTCTGTTGATTTTCTTTATAGATAGCTTATACATTGCTTATATCTTGTGTGTACTAATGTTGCAAATAATAGATAATGAATATGTTCACAGGGCAAGCAGTTATCCTTGTCTAATAGCTTGGGTCTTATTGTGTAAGTCAACAATTTGTTGCTCGGACAAGCTAAATTGATAGCCGTCAATACTGCGTTGTAATTGCTTTAATTCTCTGCTGAAATATTGATCATAGCTTTGTTTGACCTGACTTAGTTCATTTTGCAAATTGAAACTGCGATTGCGAATTTTTTGGTGTAATTGATTTAAACACAATAGACATTGCTCGACGTCTAATGGGGTATCAACCAAAGTAACCGTATCCTCTGTATTAACTTGCTCAGCCAACCAAGATTTTATATGCAAAAACAGTGTTTCATAGCCTGTTTTAATAGTTTCAGGTAGATCAGACACACCTTGTTTTACTGCCGATTCATAATGGCAAATTTCTTGGTGCAATTGAGCGGCCCCAATGTTGCCGACAGCTCCTTTAGTTTTGTGTAACAAAAAGCATAATTGTTTGATATCAGCCTCATCGTGGTATTTTGCCATAGTAGTGAGATCATTCTTGTGGCTGTCAACAAAGTGGCCTAATATTTTAATGTAAACACCTTGATCACCAGCGAGATTCTCCAAGCCTTTTGCCGTGTTTAGTACGGCTGGTAACTCAGTTTCCGTTGCTTGAGATTGTTGCTCATTAAGCAGTGCTTGTGGGATCGCGCACCATTTTGACAAACACTGATATAACGACTGCGGCCTGATCGGCTTAGCTAAATAATCAGTCATGCCGCGTTTGAGCGCTTCGGCTTTGTCTGTATTAAGGGCATAAGCGGTCACTGCAATAATAGGCAAGTGTTTAAATTGTGCTTGGTTGCGGATGTTTTGCGTCGTTTCATAACCGTCCATCAACGGCATATTTACGTCCATGATAATAATGTCATACTGGCTTGTTTTTATTTTATCTAAGACTTCTAAACCATTAACAACCGAGTCTACATTGAGATTGGCCTGCTTGAGTAAGGTTTCTAATATTTGTCGGTTTATGGCGTGATCATCAGCCAAGAGTATCTTAGGTTTTGTTAATTTGCTTGAACTATTGGCTAGCGAGTCTGTGTTTGCAAGTGCTGATTTGTCAGTCTGTTGCATGTCTATAGTAAAGGACAACTGACTGCCTTTACCAAGCTCGCTGGTGATGGCGAGTTGGCCGCCCATTAACTCTATTAATTGCAAACAAATTTTTAAACCTAAACCAGTTCCACCGTAATCTCGAGTGATTGAATCGTCTGCTTGAATAAATGCATCGGTTATGGTGGCTAGCTTATCTTCAGCAATACCAATACCAGTATCAATGACTTGAAAAGTGACTCGACAATGCTGTTCAGCGTTATTGACAACTCTGACAGCTAAGCAAACCTCGCCTTGATGAGTAAATTTGATGGCGTTGTTCAAGAGATTGATCAACACTTGTTCAAGCTTGCCATGATCACCAATAACCATTTCAGGAAGGGTGCTGTCTAGTTCAACTCGTAACAATAAACCTTTGTTTTGTGCTTGAAGACTCAGTAAATCGATACAGCGTTGCACACTTTTTTGTAAATTATAGGGTTGTGGTGATAACTGCATATGGCCTGATTCAATTTTAGATAAATCTAAAATGTCATTAATGATCACTAACAGTCCTTCTGCTGCCGACTCAATTTTACTGACGTATTCTTGCTGTTTAGTCGATAACGATGTTCTTAAGGTGAGGTATGACATGCCCAAAATTGCATTCATTGGCGTTCTGATCTCATGACTCATATTGGCCAGAAAACGGGATTTTGCTGAGGTTGCCGATTCAGCTCGATTTTTTTCAATGGTTAGCGCTTGATTTGCCTCGGCAAGCTCGAGACGAGCTTGCTCTCGTTCAGCTAACCTGTCTTTCATTAAGGCTACTCGCTCCAAGGCCAGCTTTTGCTCAGTAATTTGTCGGCCTCTTTTGGCTAAGGCTTTCATTCTATTCATAAAAAACTGGTAAGCTAAAGTACATATGAGGATGATAACTAGCATAAAAAACCAGCTGGTTTGATAAAACTTGGCTTGCACCGTTACTGTCAATGTGAATGGTTTTTCTAACCATTGCCCAGCTCTATTACTGGCAATAATTTCTAACTGATAGGTGTCAGGAAATAAATTGGTATAATTGACCTGTCTGATCTCGGTATCTGCATCATGCCATTTTTCATCATAGCCGGATAGTCTGTACTTGTAGCGATTTTTTTCCGGCATCGAATAGTCTAATGCCGAAAACTCAACACTAAACCCCTTAGCATGAGCTGGTATAATAAGCACATTGTCATTAGCTATGATCGGTTTTTTATCTATCTGTATCGCTGTTAATACAATGTTGGGCTGATAATGCCAAGGCTTATAATATTCGGGCCAAACAAACAGCAAACCAGAACTACCGCCAAAAGCTAAGGTACCATTACTGAGGGTTAATGAGGTGCCCACCCAATCATTGCCAATATCAACGCCATCGGCTGGTTCAAGCTCGTAAAGTTTATCCTTTGCAGCGTCGTAAACTAAGCTCGATTCCCATAGTCGACCAGTGGTATCGGCTAATAAGTTACTAAACACTTTTGCCTCACTGTGTTTACCTGAGTTGGGCTTATATTGAAAGCTTGATTGCTCGGGGCTCAGGGCTAACACTTGCGACAGTCCCTCTATACCAGCTAACCATAAATCGCCTTGCGGGGTTTGCTCTATGGCGGTGATAATATTGGCTACTAGTGAGCTAGAGGCAGGGTTTTGCTTGGTAAAATGGTAACCTTTTTTGGAATGTATGGGATCAGGTAACCAAAATAAGCCATCACTAGTAGTAAATACCAACTGACCATTTTGTAATATTAAGTGATCAGTGATCCTAATATGAGTTTTATTTTCATCATTATGCTGTGGTTGAAAGTCACTAAATATTTTAGTGATGGGGTCAAAGTGCTGAATGCCTTTAAAGCTACCTATCCAAAAAGTGCCATCAGCATTATTGACAATATGACGAACCTTGTCACTGCGCAGGCCATCTTTGACAGTTAAGTGTTGTTGTATTGTATAGTTATTAGGATCAACAGCAATGAGACCTTGATTGCTGGCTCCAAGCCATACTGTGCCATATTTATCTTGGGTCATTGCAGAAATAGAAATGGGTGAGTTATCTGCAGATATTGGCGGTGAAAAATAGTGTTTTTTATTTCCTGATAAACTAAATATATCAACCCCTTGGTAATGTCCAATCCAGAGTTCATTTGTCATCGTCTCCATTAAGCTGACAATATTAGTATCGGTTAAACTATGCTGCTTACCACCCACCTTTTTAGGCCTATTTTGTTTTTGTGTTGACCGCAAAGTCGCAAAACTTTGGTTGTGGGGTGAGTAACGTTGCAGACCTTTGCCCAAGGTGGTGATCCACAGTAAATGACTGCGATCAACAAATAAACTACTGATCAAATTGGTTTGTAACTGCCCATGACTGGCATCGCTATTAGTGATAACTTCAGACACTTGTAAAGATTTTTCATCAATAATGGCTAAGCCACTGTAATCATAAGCAAGCCAAATTTGACCGGCAATAGGCTCAGCAAAGTCTTTAATGATATCATCTGGTAAGCTGATACCTCGGCTATTGTTAACGTAGTTCAACTCAGAGGTTGCTATGTTGAACAGAGCTACTTGACCATTTCGCAAGCCCAACCAAATGTTACCACTAGCGGATTGGAAGATTTTACTCACTTCATTGTTGTCTAGGGCCAATAGGTTAATAAATTCATGACTTTCTCGCTTCACTAGCCATATTTCTTGTCCACTGGCGAGCAGTAAATCACCCGTGGCTAAAATATATAAGTCGTTGATTGTCGCTTGTGATAAATGTGCAGGCGGCGCCGAAGCACTGGGCAAAACAGAAAATTGTTGTTGGCTATAATTAAAAAAGTTTAACCCTGCACTGGTGCCTACCCACATACCTAGTTCAGACCATTCAGCTAGATTGTCAACATCGTTGGATGACAAGCTTATTTTACTGTCATCACTGACATAATTAGTAAAGGCTTCACTTTTAGGGTCAAATATTGACACCCCCTGAGATGTTGCAGCCCATATTTGCTGACTTTCGGTGATATACAGAGCACTGACAATATCATTAACTAAAGAATTTTTTAGTTGAGGATCATGTCGATATTGTTTAATTTTATAACCATCAAACCTTGCAATACCGCGTTGACCACTAAACCATAGAAAACCTTTTTGGTCTTGCACAATATCTGACAACATACCGCTAGTGTCAGCTGTCTCATCAATAATAGTTTCAAAATACTTGGGCAGAGATTGAAATAGTTTACTGGGATTTGCCGTTAATGCGTTTAATGGCTTAACCACAGGAGCTGAAAATGCGCTAAAACAATGTGCGATGAGATAAGTAACCGCAAATAACAAAATAATTTTCATGGGTGCTTTTTTAATCGTTATCAATGTTAAGCCACAACTTTAATCAGTGATGTATCAAAATAATTATCATTATAATAATAAAATTGATATACAATTCACAGAGATATTCACTTTATCTGGCGGCAAGTGTATCCTTGTTTTAGTGGTGATAATAATAAACGCCAAACAATCAGTCGATAGGAATTAATTTATGGCAGCGGCTAGTGCACGGATATTAATAGTAGATGATGAAGTGGCAAATATCGACGTTTTAGGTGCTTTGTTATCAGTGCATTACGAGGTCAGTGTTGGCTTAGATGCCGCTACCGCATTGGAAGTACTCAACAACGCAGCTACGCCTATTGATTTAATTTTACTGGATGTAATGATGCCTAAAGTTAGCGGTTATCAACTTTGTCGGCAACTTAAAGCGATGCCAGAATTTGCCGATATTCCAGTGTTATTTATTAGCGCCTTAACCGAAACGGCTGAAAAACTTGCCGGCTTTGAAGCGGGGGGGGTTGATTTTATTTCCAAACCTTTCGAGCCAAAGGAAGTTTTTGCTCGGGTCAAAACTCATTTAACCTTGCGCAGTCAATTAATTGAGCTAACAGAAAAAAATCAAGCATTACACCATCTAAACCAGCAACTGGCGCAACAAACTTCACTTCGTCAAAGTGCAGAAAACCATTGTGTCGAACTAAAAGAACAACTCAATGTGGTATCGGCACAAGAAGCGCAAAAATGGGGCTTAAAGGCATTTGTTGGCCACAGTGTGCCGATGCAAGCTTTGATTGAAGATATACGTTTATTGCAACAGGCACCAAAAGCCAATGCCTTGGTTTTAGGTGCGAGTGGTACAGGTAAAGAATTAATTGCCCGTGCTTTGCACTATGGCGGTGTAAACCCCAATGGCCCTTTTATTGCCGTAAATTGTACTGCCATTCCCCATGAGTTGGCGGATTCTGCTTTTTTTGGTCACCTCAAGGGAGCTTTTACTGGTGCGATATCAAACCACAATGGTTTTTTTACTCAAGCTGACGGCGGTACCTTATTTTTAGATGAAATAGGTGATATGCCCTATGGATTACAAGCCAAGTTATTGCGAACACTTGAACAAGGTACTATTACCCCGGTTGGCTCAACCGAAGAGAGTCGAGTAAAAGTGCGTATAGTCGCCGCGACTCACGCTAATTTAACTGACAAAATAGCAGAAAAATTGTTTCGTGAGGACTTGTATTTTCGCTTAGCAGGTTACACCATCAATGTGCCCACATTAAATGAAAGGCAGGCTGATATTCCTGATCTAATCGATCATTTCATTAAACAATATTGCGATGAAATGGCGATATTACCGGTAACAGTGTCGACGGAAACTATTACCCTATTATTGCAGCACCACTACACTGGTCATGTGCGTGAACTGAGAAATTTAATTGAATACGCGCTAATTAAAAGTGGCGGTAATAGCATAGAGCCGCAGCATTTAAATTTGCCTTCGCGCACAGCTGTTACCCTCCAAGATAATTCCCCTTTAACTAAAGAAGCTATAGCGCCACTGATCATGCCATCTATAGAACAATCCGCTGAGGAGCTGACCATTGTTAGTTATTTAAAACAGGGAGAGGTGATCAACAACAGTCAATGTCAACAACTGCTTAACTGCTCTCATCAACGCGCTTCATATTTGTTAAAAAAATTGTTGAAAGCCGGCGATATTGAAAAGCAAGGGCAGCGACGTTGGGCTGTTTATAAACTCGCGGAGTAAACAGACACAGCGAGTTTATGGTCAACAACCAGCTCATTTTGCTGGTAGTTTTGACAATATCCTTAGTCATTAGCAGGGCACTTTATCGAATCGCGATAGCCTATCGCTGGCTAGTCGGCAAACAATATGCAATATGCCTGTTTAACGCCTATTTAAATAATTTCAGGCACAAAAAAAGACGCTAATGTGCGTCTTTAATCGTTGAGATGGTGGCCCCTCCCTGACTTGAACAGGGGACCTGCCGATTATGAGTCGGATGCTCTAACCAACTGAGCTAAGGGGCCATATATCTTCAAACGGCGTGCAGTATAAGCATTTTTTATTTTATTGTCACCACTGAAATTTAAAAAATTAAGTAAATTTAAGTAAAATCAGCCTATCGCTCATTAATTGTCCAGTAACTGCTAGATTTATCAACGAGTGCTAATCGACCTTAACTGATCACCTTTAATCAATAACTGGTGATGGTGGCGAATCAGCAATAATCAATGTTTGGCAAGCCTAGCTTATCAAAAATTGGCTATGCTATTAATCGATTGTTTATCGCCTTTGTTACTTTTATACAAGCAAAGTGACAATAGCATTAATAACCACCAAGCAAAGCTGCCACCACTGTCGTTATTATTGCTTGGTGGTTGCAGTTCAGGTATCGAAGCCGGAGGAGCAACGACAGTGATCTCAATGTTTGCAGTTGTCGCTGCACCGCGAAAGTCAGTGGCGGTAAAGCTGAATGCTAAGCTACTAGCGGTGCTCGGTGCAGTAAATGAAGCTTCTAATGAGGTTGCATCGGTTATGGTAACGCTGTCGCCACTTGTCTGTTGCCACAAATAGTTCATTTCGTCAGCATCGGCGTCACTGGCTTGGGCACTGAGGGTCACTAACTGTTCAACATTGACTTCAAAGTTTTCTTCTAAAGTAACGGTAGGCGCTATATTATTATCATCATCGGCAATGGTGATGAGCAGTTCACTATAAGTCCCCAGCCGGCTACCGCTTATACTGTTCAATTGCAGACTAAAGCTTTCATTGTCTTCTTCTGCCTCATCGTCAATAATTGTTATGCTAATTTGCTTACTGTCATTATCACCATCTAGCCATGTGACTTGTTCGGAAAGTGCGACGACATCTTCACCTATAATCGCTTCACCAGCAACCAGTTCAAGGTTAAAGCTTAGCTCTCCTTGGCTACTACCAATACGGTTGAGATCAACAATATATTCACCGGCATTTTCACTGACAGTAACGGCATTGGTGGTGAAAGTACCTACGCCTTTGTCGGTTTCACCCGCTATTTGTATTTGTGTATAGCTATTTGTGCCAAGCGTCGCTCCGTTTTTGGGGTTGTATAAGCGAATAAAAAAGTTTTCAGGAAATTCAGTGCCAGTGGGATCAGCGGCAATGTCAATAGATATTGTTTTAGCGTCGTTGTCGTTTACCGACCAATTTAACGTGGCGTTATCAATGACAAAATCAGTATCGGCTTCAGCACTGCCTTGGATCACTTGATAGCTCACCGCAACGGCATCACTGAGGTCAACACCATTGCGCTGTACTTCGACTGTTAAAGTGACTGCTTGCTCGGTGGTTAGAGTATTATTATTAAAGGCAAACTGGCCCTTGCTAGATTTTTTAGCGTTGTCTTTGAGAATGTATAGCCCACTATTAATGTCACTGACCAGAATATTGCCCGAGGGTAAGAAAGGGTATACTCCCCAAGCCCCATTAAAACTGGGATTATTTGACACGGTAAAAGTATCAAAGAAGCCAACTTCGGTTGGGTTTGCTGGATCGGTAATGTCGAGAATAGTCAAGCCGCGCTCGTAGTTTGAAAAGTAGTAGCGATTACCGCGAACAAAACCGTTGTGGTCAATGGCTTTAGTTGGCCCAGTCCACTGCCCAACTTGAGTTGGGTTGGTTAAACTATCAATAGAAAAGATGCGTATGGTGGTATTCAGACCGCCTTGATACTCATCATACTCATCGTGTAATAGAATGTACTTGGTATCCTCAGTACCCCAGCCAGAATGCACATACTGGTTACTCTTAGCGACATCGTTATAATCTATGCTGCTTAGTTGACTTGTACCACTGGGATTGGTGATGTTCCATAACTTCATTTCTTTTTCATTGAAATCAATAAATAAGTTACAACTTTGTCCCGTTGCTAAGCCACAGTCATTGATTGCTCGCGTATCCTTAATTATCAGCGAGGCACCATCGTGGGTGTAGCCACTACCAAAGCTATTTTTAGTTAATGGCGTTAGGGTCCTAGGGTCGGCTAAGCTGATGTTTTGAAAAGCACCACTGCGACTGTTGGCACCGACCAGTTGCAAACTGGCGGTCTGATCCGGCAGTGTAATATTGAGAGAGTGATCGACATTGGAAATGTACACATTGTGTGCGGTGGCAACAACATCATTGTTGGCGGCTAAACTAATTGAGTGGGGTAGGTTATTTAAATCGATAATACTGACAAAGTCGGTTGCACCGCTATTAGCCCCCTCTGTTGTAACATAGGCGTAGGCTTGCCATAAGTTTACTGATTTATCGAAATATTGATACACTTTAACATCGCGCCAACTTGAATTAACGCCATTGATAGTGCCCACCTCAACAGGTGCGGTTGGCTCACTAACATCAACTACAACAACCCCGTTGTAAACCCCCATAATAGCGAATTCTTTGCCGGAGTTTAAATCGATATGCCCCCAAATATCATTGCCAGCATTGGGACTTGTCGACATTTCGCTCAAGGGCAAGTGGGCAAGTAAATCAACGTTATTGCATTCGAAAATTCCCGCTTTACCACTTTCGCAAGGTTGATCAGTTTGGCGCTGATTTAACTGGGCGTAATTAGCTAAACTTTGTTGCAGGGCTTTGTTTGATGTGATGGCTTTACCATCGGCTAAGATATTAAAACCTTTTTTTCTCAGTTCTTCGACCATGTCGCTGGGCACATTGGTCAAGGTAGTAATGTTGCTTTGTGGGCTTTGTGATTGAAAATGGTCAAAGCGGTTATAACCACCATAAATAGGTACTAAGGTACTTTTTAAATAAAACAATTCATCGCTGGATTCTATCGAGTAGCGACCTGCGGCAAGTAAAACTTTGTCGCCTTTGTTGGCTTGTTGCACAGCATAGGCAATGGAACGGCATGGCCGCAATACTTGATCACATTTACCCGTATTTTTACCTTGTGCGGCTACAAATCGGGTTTTTTCACCCTCAGAATGTGCATAAACACTAGAACTTAATAGACAATAAAAAATAATAAAATACGGTGTTATTCGCAACATTGACTGGATCACTCTGAATGTTTTTGTAATTAGTGTGGCCTAGTATATAGTAGTTTGTGTTTTTGTTAATTTATTTTAGAGTAAGTATATTGATGGGTAAGTGGTTTTTGAATTATAGCGTCATGTGTTGTGCTTTTTTGCTTTTGCTGTCGTCGTGCGCTGAACATGTTGAGCACCAGCAATTGCAGTTTATTGCATCATTTGATCAACAAGCCATTGCCTGCGATGCTGCTTTGTTTATCGATAATACTGATTGGCAAATTGAGCAATTACAGTTTTATATTAGCCAAGTCAGTTATCAGACAGTTGACGGCATTTGGCACCCTTGGCCAATGATAACCTCTGCTTTTCAAACCGACAATGTTGCGTTGTTAGGTAATAATTGCACTGATACCGCTGAACCACTGGGAAATTGGGTGATTGAGTTTCAGCGGGCTATTGTGCCAAGCGAAGTAAAAGCACTGGAATTTAGTCTTGGTGTGCCCTTTGCCTTGAATCACTTAAACCCTTTAACGCAAAACAGTCCTTTAAATGATGCTTCGATGTTTTGGGTATGGCAAACTGGCCATAAATTTTTGCGTTTAGAAATGTCCAGTAATACCGATGATTGGCTGTTTCATTTGGGCTCAACCGGTTGCCAAGCACCGAGTGCGATGCGAGCCCCTAAAAGTCCTTGTTTACAGGCTAATTTGCAAAAAATTCACTTGTCAGTAGATTTGACAGCCAACGACCTAAAGCCGATCACTGTTGATTTATCAACACTGTTATCTGGTGTGCTGTTGACCAGAGAAAATAGTTGTCAATCAGAGCCGACTAATGCTGTTTGTCAGCAGTTATTTGCTAATCTGGCTCTATCCGCTGAGCAATTCAATTCGACTGTGTTTAGCTATGAGTAAGGTAAACTCTTCAGCCGTATGGCTGATATTTGTTGTCTTATTTATTCTTGGTTGTGGTGAAAAGGCAATACAAAATCCGCAACCTTATCAATGGGATGTGCCAAGTGGTTTTCCTTTGCCTAAGTTACCTGAAGACAATCCGATGTCAGATGCTAAAGTGGTCTTGGGAAAAGCGCTTTTTTACGATAAAAATTTATCGTTTAATCAACAACAATCCTGTCAAAGTTGTCACCAACAAGCTTATGCTTTTGGTGAAAACATTGCTCAGTCTACTGGTACTACGGGGCATTTGCACCGCCGAAATGCGCCTGTATTAGTTAATGTTGCCTACAATAAAACCTTAACCTGGGCACATGATGGTTTAACATCTATCGAGCGACAAGTGCTTATTCCTATGTTCAATGAACACCCTGTAGAACTGGGTATAGCCGGACATGAAACAGAAGTACTGGCGAGGTTCACAACCGCGCAATACGAAATCTTATTCGACCGTGCATTTCCTCAACAATCAATCAGTTTTGAATTAATAGTCAAGGCCTTATCAAGTTTTGTACGCAGTTTAATTTCCCTTGATTCACCTTTTGATCAATACGCCTATCAGGGCCGAGATGATGCTATTTCTGCGTCGGCTTTACGGGGGATGAATTTGTTTTTTTCAGAGCAGTTAGAATGCCATCACTGTCATGGAGGGTTTAATTTTACCCAATCAACCAGTCATCAAAAGCAGCTCATTGATCGCCGTCCATTTCACAATACTGGGTTATACAATGTAAGCTATAGTCGCGGTGGGCAAGGTTATCCAGAGGACGATATTGGTCTAGCGGAAATTTCCACCATAGCCGCCGACAATGGCCGCTTTCGAGCGCCAACCTTGCGCAATATAGCGGTAAGTGCGCCATATATGCACGATGGTAGTATTGATACCTTATCAGCTGTCTTGGATTTTTATGCTGCCGGCGGGCAACAATTGACCTCTGGTGAGCACAGAGGTGACGGTAGGCAAAATCCTCTTAAAAGTCGCTTTGTTAAGGGCTTTGCTATGTCGGCACAAGATAAAGCTGATCTATTGGCGTTTTTAGCGACCTTGACCGACCAAAAGTTTTTAACTGATCAACGCCATGCTCAGCCAAATTTGTAATCGCTCAGCTCTGCAACCCTAATGACAAGGTAATATTCGCCCTTGCGGCTTTGGTTCATTAATGGCAATAAAAAATCCAGCTGATGCTGGATTTTTTGAACGGTTAATTGCGAGTCTTGATTGTCATTACTCGCCGTCTAAGAAACTCTTCAGTTGCTCAGAGCGAGAAGGGTGGCGAAGCTTACGCAAGGCTTTTGCTTCAATTTGACGTATACGCTCTCTGGTTACATCAAATTGTTTGCCAACTTCTTCCAATGTGTGATCGGTATTCATGTCAATACCAAAACGCATTCTCAATACTTTTGCTTCGCGGGCGGTTAAACCGGCAAGTACTTCATGAGTGGCATCTTTAAGGTTTTCAGAAGTTGCAGAGTCAACCGGTAATTCACCACTGCCATCTTCAATAAAGTCACCTAAGTGTGAATCTTCATCATCGCCAATGGGGGTTTCCATTGAGATCGGCTCTTTGGCAATTTTCAACACCTTGCGAATTTTATCTTCAGGCATGATCATTCGCTCTGCTAATTCTTCTGGTGTTGGCTCTCTGCCCATTTCTTGCAACATTTGTCGAGAAATGCGATTGAGCTTGTTGATGGTTTCAATCATGTGCACTGGGATGCGAATAGTGCGGGCTTGATCGGCAATAGAGCGAGTAATGGCTTGTCTTATCCACCAAGTGGCGTAGGTTGAAAATTTATAGCCACGGCGATATTCAAATTTATCAACCGCTTTCATTAAGCCGATATTACCTTCTTGAATTAAATCCAAAAATTGTAAACCGCGATTGGTGTACTTTTTGGCAATCGAGATAACTAAGCGCAAGTTGGCTTCAACCATTTCTTTTTTGGCGCGACGAGCTTTGGCTTCGCCAATTGACATGCGTCGATTGATATCTTTAATTCCGTGCACATTGAGGAAGGTTTCTTCTTCAAGCATGTTGAGTTTGTAGATACAACGTTCAACATCTAATTCGATGTCAGCCATTTTATTTGAATGAGGTAAACCCGCAGCTTTTTGTTGTTCAAACCAGTCTTTTGAGGTTTCATTACCGGGGAATATTTTTATGAATGTGGCTTTGGGCATACCTGCACCCACCACGCAGTGCTTCATGATTAAACGCTCTTGCACACGCAACCTATCCATAACGCTGCGCATGTTTTTAACTAATTTATCAAATAACTTAGGAATTAAACGAAATTCTTTGAACACTTCAGCCAGATCATCAATAGCTGCTTGTGCATCTGCATGTCCTCGGCCTTTTTTGTCAATGATTTTATTGGCGATTTCATAGGTTTCACGCAATAGGGTAAATTTTTCTTTGGCAAGCTCAGGACAAGGGCCAGTATCTTCTTCTTCCTCGTCTTCGTCGCTGTCGTCTTCACCGTTGCTTTCATCTTCATCGGCTAAATCTTCTTTGGATAATTCAGAGCCAATGTGGGTGGCAGCGGCAGGAATTTCTTCTTCTTCTGCATCAGGATCTAAGAAACCGATGATAATGTCGCTTAACCTAACTTCTTCAGCTTCATAATTATCCCACATTTCAAGCAGGTAACTAATGGCCGGTGGGTACTCAGCAACACTGCGTTGCACTTCTTTAATACCCTCTTCGATGCGTTTTGCTATAACTATTTCACCTTTGCGGGTCAATAGTTCAACAGTACCCATTTCACGCATGTACATGCGCACTGGATCAGTTGTTCTGCCAATTTCGCTTTCTACGGTAGCCAGTGCTTGCGCGGCAGCTTCTGCGGCATCTTCATCCGTGTTAGCCTCACTCATCATTAAGGTGTCGCTATCAGGGGCATTTTCAAACACTTGAATACCCATGTCGTTGATCATGCGAACTATGTCTTCTACTTGATCAGAATCGATTATGTCTTGTGGTAGATGATCATTGACTTGAGCAAAAGTTAAATAACCTTGCTCTTTACCTTTGACGATCAACTCTTTAAGTCTAGATTGTGGGGCTTGATCCATTGACGAGGGTCCACCTTTTGGCTATCAAATTATAAACAATAAAGCAGGAAATTTTAGCAAAACACTTCTAAAATTGCCAGAGTTATTGTCGGTTGTTATTGCGTTTAGTTAACTTATTTAAACTAAGCGCAGGCAAAGTAAAATGTGGTTAACGAGTACTTATCTATTGGTTAACTATTACTTAATTAGTACTGTGACTTTTTGTCTGTAGCTATAGTCTTAACAAGCTTTGCAATTCTTGTTCTTCACTTGCATTGATTTGTTTACTGCGCGCTTTTTGTAATAATACTTCGATACGCTGGGCAACAAAATTATCTAATAACTTTTCAATGCTATCTAAAAATACATGCTCAGCGGCGTCGCCAACAACGTGGTGTTGCCAACACATTAACTTAGTTAATTGTTGGCCTTGTTCAGTGCCTCTGTAGTGTTCAATCAACTGTGCACTATTAATTTTAGTATCTTGTTGACACAATACAATAAGCTCGTTGAGCAATGCCACACCCGGTAAATCAATGCTGTGCAATACCGCCGGATCTGGCAAAGTATTAACTATATGGGGATGCTCTAATAATAATGCAATAGCCAATCTAACTGGGGTTACTTTGGTTTGCGTATTCGGTTTTTTTACTCGATCGGGCTGTTTTAAATTTTGTTGCAGTTTATCTTTTAATTGCTCACTACCTGTGCCAAAGCTATTGGCTAATTCATTGATAATGGATTCTTTTAATATGCTTTCAGGTAGCTTATTTAAATAGGGCTGAAAGGCGTCGATTAATGCTGCTTTACCTTCTGGGGAACTGGTATCTATTTTGTTGTTTAATTGCTTAAATAAAAAGTTGCTCAGGGGGATAGCTTGCGCAAGTATGGTTTCAAAGGCTTGTTGTCCTTGAGCTCTTATTAACGAGTCTGGATCTTCACCATCGGCAAGAAAAACAAATTTTAACGATAGGCCGTCTTGTATTAGTGGCAGGGCATTGTCCATTGCTCGCCATGCCGCATCACGGCCAGCTCGATCACCATCGTAACAACAAATGACTTCTTTAACTGTGCGAAACAGGGTTTGTAATTGCTCACTAGTGGTTGCGGTACCCAATGAAGCGACGGCATAGTCTATACCGTGTTGTGCTAAAGCGACAACATCCATATAGCCTTCAACTACCACTAAGCGAGTGAGTTGCTTGTTTGCTTGTTTAGCTTCATACAAGCCATAAAGTTCTTGGCCTTTGTGGTATATACGCGTTTCTGGGGAGTTGAGGTATTTAGGTGTGCCTTGATCTAATACGCGACCGCCAAAGCCAATTGTTCGTCCGCGTTTGTCTCGAATGGGAAACATAATACGACCGCGAAACCTGTCATAAGGTCTATTTTTATCACCGGGTATTGCCATTCCTAAATCAATCAGTTGTTGGGTGATCTGTTGATTGTTGGCAAATTTTTTCATCATCCCATCCCAAGCATCACTGATGTAACCTATGCCAAAACGCTTGACAACTTTACCGCTTAAGCCTCTTGCTTTGAGATAATTAACCGCCACTTCTTTGTCATGTGCATGAATTAATTGTTGCTGATAAAAATGGTTAATGTCTGTCAGTAATTGATAGTCGTCTTGCTTTTGCTGAAAGGCTTGTTGTTGCTTCAATTGTTGTGCAGGTGATTGATTGTTTTGTTCACGCGGCACTTCCATGTTGTAATGGTTGGCAAGTTCTTCAACAGCATCAGGAAAATCTATGCGGTCAAACTCCATCAAAAAAGTAATAGCGTTGCCGTGTTCACCACAACCGAAACAATGATAAAATTGTTTGTCTTGACTGACCGTAAAAGAAGGGGTTTTTTCACTGTGAAATGGGCAACAGGCTTGGTAGTTTTTGCCGGCTTTTTTCAGGGGAACTCGAGAGTCTATGAGCTCAACAATGTCAGCCCGTGCTAATAAATCATCAATAAACTGCCGGGGGATCATACCTGCCATACAGAATTAAGATCTCTATATTGTTATTAGAAAAGTATATACTACATAAAATTAAACCGCGAAGGCAAAGCTTTCACGGTTTAATTAATTCACCTGTTTATTAACCGAGAGATATTAATTAGTTAAAGCTAGTCTAACTTGACCACTGACTTGGCCTAAATCGGCTTTGCCTTGCAATAACGGTTTTAATACGGCCATCACTTTACCCATGTCAGCCATTGATGTCGCTTGGCTTTGACTAATGGCATCGGTTATGTGTTGACTGATCTGCTCGGTTGTTAATGGCTTGGGAAGGAATGACTCTATGGCCTCAACTTCTGCAGCTTCTTTTGCTGCCAATTCCATTCGACCACCTTGAGAAAACATCTTGATGGATTCTTTTCTTTGCTTAACCATTTTGGTTAAAATAGCAATGACATTATCATCTGTTGCTTCAAGGTTGCTGTCGATTTCTCCCTGTTTTACTGCTGCCAAGGCCATGCGGATCACGCCTAAACGAGATTTGTCTTTGGCGCGCATTGCATTTTTCATTGCAACCTTAAGTTGGTCAACGAGAGGCATTATAATTTCAACAGTAAACTTAAATATTAACTAAGGTATTCTTAGTACATGCGAACGCGTCGAGCGTTCTCACGAGAAAGCTTTTTAGCAGCGCGTTTAACCGCAGCAGCTTTTTTGCGTTTACGTTCCCAAGTGGGCTTTTCGTAACATTCACGACGACGCACTTCAGAAAGTATTCCGGCTTTTTCACATGAACGTTTGAAACGACGTAAAGCAACGTCAAATGGTTCGTTTTCTCTTACTTTAATTACTGGCATTGTACGGTTTTACCTTAGTTATGTATCTATATAAATTGGTGATTAATTTCAGCTGTTAAGCCTAATTTTCACCCACTCTATTAAAAATTGGTGACGTATTCTAATGCCAACGGCATCAACTTGTAAAGTTTAATCTGGTGAATTATAACAATCACAGGTAAAATCCGCGCTAATTAGCAAATAGATCAGCTTATACTGGACCAAAAACATGCGTATTTTAGGAATTGAAACTTCTTGTGATGAAACCGGCGTAGCCATTTACGATGATGGACAAGGTGATTTACCGGCAGGTATTTTAGCGCATCGCTTATATAGCCAAATTGATGTTCACGCCGATTATGGCGGGGTAGTGCCCGAACTGGCATCGCGAGATCACGTTCGAAAAACACTTCCTTTGATCAAGGAAGTGTTAGCTGATGCCGGTTTAACACCACAACAATTAGATGGCGTAGCTTACACAGCGGGTCCTGGATTGATCGGCGCTTTGCTAGTCGGTTGTTCTATCGGTCGAAGTTTGGCTTATGGCTGGAACTTACCTGCGGTACCTGTACACCATATGGAAGGGCATTTGTTAGCGCCTATGCTTGAAGTTGATGTCCCTGAATTTCCTTTTGTGGCCTTATTGGTATCTGGCGGGCACACGCAATTGGTGCGAGTTGATGCGATAGGTGTTTATCAATTATTGGGTGAGTCAGTCGACGATGCCGCCGGAGAAGCTTTTGATAAAACCGCCAAACTATTGGGGCTGGATTATCCCGGCGGGCCTGCATTGTCAAAAATGGCTGAAGCAGGTATTAAAGGCCGATACAAGTTTCCAAGACCTATGACTGATAAACCTGGCTTAGATTTTAGCTTCAGTGGTTTAAAAACAGCTACTGCAACCGCTATTCGAAAAGAAATTGCTACGCTTGCGGCACATGGTAAAACTCAAATGAGTCCTCAAACCCATGCCGATATCGCCTATGCATTTCAGGAAGCGGTTGTCGATACCTTAGCCATTAAGTGTCGACGTGCCCTAGAGCAATGTCAATTAACCCGCCTAGTTATTGCTGGTGGAGTCAGTGCCAATACGGCATTGCGAAAAAAACTTGCCTTGTTAACCGCAAATTTGGGAGGTAAGGTCTATTACCCTCGACCTGAATTTTGTACTGATAATGGTGCTATGATTGCCTATGCAGGTTTACAGCGTTTAAAAGCCGGTGTGCACAGTGATCTGACTTTTAAAGCCACGCCCAGATGGCCTTTAGAGAGCTTGCCAGCCATTGATTGATCAGCTAGAGATCCATGGTCAATGGTTAAACCTTGGGTTCTTGCTTATTTATTAATCGCAGTATGTTGTCTTTGTGGCGAAAAACAATCAGTGCTGACAACATTAACACAGGGTAGGTATAGAGTGGCTTAATGAGCCAGGTATAAAACGGTGCTAAACTCACCGTAACTATTGCTGCTAAACTTGAATAGCGAGTGCTTTTCAGCACAGCTAACCAAGTGATGATCAATAACAACATAAAACCCAAGCCGATGGGGGCCAAAGCACCAAAAGCGGTAGCCACGCCCTTGCCGCCTTGAAATTGAAAAAAGATTGGATACATATGTCCCAAACAAGCGGCCACGGCAATAAGCCCTAGATAGAAGGCGTCGACTTGCAAAAAGTAGGCGCCCCACACTGGGATAGTGCCTTTAAGTATATCCAATAATAGTACCAGGCCAGCGGTTGGGTAGTTGCTGATCCGCAATACATTAGTTGCCCCTGGATTTCTTGAGCCGGTACTTCTAGGATCCGGTAAATTAAGACATTTACAAATTAATACCGCACTTGATATAGAACCGATCAGATAGGCAAAAGCCATCATGGCCAGAGTGATTAATAGCATGGCAATATGTTGGTCCAAATATGGGTGATCATAAATATAAATAAAGTCATATTTAACTATTCTATTGGTTACTTTACTAGTTTTTCTGGGCTAGCACAGGTAAACTCGCCAATTATTTTTAAATTATACGATGCGATGTCGATTTTTGTGGTGTAAATTTTGTTTAATTGCCAAACATTTTTCCACCGCACTGACTTGCCTGTGCAGTGATATACTGGGCTTGGTCTTCAGTTAGCAATATAGAGAAGTATATTATGGATAAAGTATTTATTCGAGGTTTGCGTATTCAGACGACTATTGGTTTCTTCCCATGGGAGAAAGAAATCAAACAAACCTTAGTGATAGATTTAGCTATGGGCTGGCACACAGCGGCGGCAGCAGAGCACGATGAGTTAGCTAAAACTTTAGATTACGCTGTTATTTCAGAGCAAATATCGCTTTTTGCTAATGACAATCCGGTTGATTTACTTGAGACTTTAGCTGAGCGTTTAGCTGAACATTTAATGCAAACTTATCACATTCCTTGGTTATCGCTATCCATAGGCAAACCTGGGGCGGTTCACAATGCCGCAACTGTAGGGGTTGAAATTGAACGCGGTTGCCAAGGGTAATGGCAACTGTTTTTGTTTCATTGGGCAGCAATATTGATCGCGAAGAAAATACTTTGTTAGGCTTAACTGCCTTGCAACAGCATTTCGGTAAACTGAGGTTATCTTCTTTAGTCGAAAGTGATGCGGTGGGGTTTAATGGTGCTGATTTTTACAATATGGTGGTGGCTTTTGAAACGCATGATTGCCTTGAGCAAGTAGCCAAAATATTACGCGATATTGAATATCGTTATGGCCGAGAGATAAATGCCACAAAATTTAGTTCGCGTACTTTAGATATCGATATGTTGTTATTCGACGATCTAGTGCTCGATTCGCCAGTACAAATTCCCCGTGATGAAATTACCCTCAATGCTTTCGTATTGTATCCGCTAGTCGAAATTGCTGGCGATCTGCAGCACCCCATTCTCAAACAAAGTTACCAACAACTATGGGAAAATTACGATAAAAACAAACAACCACTGAGAATAGTTGCACGCACTTGGCCAGGAATTAATTGATTGATATGAGCACACTTGAACTGTTTATACTCGCCCTAGTACAAGGTTTAACTGAGTTTTTACCTATTTCTAGTTCAGCGCATTTAATTTTGCCTTCAGCTATTCTAGGTTGGCAAGATCAAGGGCAAGCACTCGATGTTGCTTTGCATGTAGGCACGCTTTTAGCTGTAGTATTATACTTTCGCAAAGAAGTTGCTGCGCTGGCAATTGCATGGTTTGGTACACTGGGTCTTGGTGTACAAAAAAATCAACGCACTTTTGATGGCACGCTTGCTTGGTGGATACTAATAGCCTCTATTCCACTTGGCTTATTTGGCTATTTAGGCCATGACTTTATCGATCAACACTTGCGCTCTGCTGCGGTTATCGCTTTAACCACTATTGTTTTTGGATTATTGTTGGGATTTGCTGATATCAAAGCCAAAGAAAATGTAACTATTGAACAGCTAGGTTTAAAAGGTGCGTTAATGATTGGCTTGTCACAAGCTCTTGCTATTATTCCCGGGACGTCGCGTTCTGGCATTACTATGACCTTGGGTATGTTGCTTGGCTTAAGCAAAGAAAACTCAGCCCGCTTTTCTTTTTTATTGTCTATTCCAGCTATTATTATGCCAGGGGGCTATCTCAGCTATAAATTAGTTTCATCAACGCAGGCGGTAGACTGGCATGTATTGGGCTTAGGTAGTCTGTTAGCTTTTATTAGTGCCTATGTCTGTATTCATTATTTCCTTATTTTAGTCAATAAATTGGGGATGATGCCTTTTGTGATCTACCGTTTATTACTGGGTTTAGGACTCGTATGGTTCATTAATAGCTAAATATGACTCATCTCGAATCTGCTGTAGTTATATTCAGTTAACGTAAACGTCAAATATTTTGTGTAAATGTCTCAATTTGTTATGATGTCCTTACCCGTCAAACAGACAATATAAAATGAGTAAAACTGATGGATCTTTCGTTAACTGAAGAACAAATGATGATTCAAGATATGGCAAAAAAATTTGCCGATAGTGAATTAGTTCCAGTCGCTGCGCAATTGGATGCAGCTCCAGATAAAACAATATTTCTCAATAACTTAGCAAAGTTAACCGAACTTGGTTTTATGGGCTTAAACATTAAGGCGGAATACGGTGGTGTAGAAGCCGGTACTGTTGCCTTTAGTTTAGCTATTACCGAAATTGCTCGCGCTTGTGCTTCAACGGCTGTAACTACATCAGTGACGAATATGGTCGCTGAAGTGATCCAAGCGGTGGGCAATGAACAGCAAAAACACAAATATTTACCTAAGTTATGCAACGGTGAATACAAAGCTGGGGCCTTTTGTTTAAGTGAAAACAATGCGGGATCTGATCCTGCAGGAATGGCCACTACAGCTGAACGCGATGGTGAACACTATCTGTTAAACGGTAGTAAACTTTATATCACCAGTGCGAGTTTTGCCGATATCTATGTGGTCTGGGCGGTTACTGATAGCAATGCGGCAAAAGGCAAAGGTATTTCATGCTTTTTGGTCGAAGCCAATACTCCGGGGATCACGGTAAGTAAAGCAGAACAAAAAATGGGGCAAAAAGCTTCGCCAACCAATGAGGTACATTTCGAAAATTGTCGGGTACCTATTACTGCTTTAATGGGCGAAGAAAACAAAGGTTTTTCGGTAGCTGTTGGTGAGCTGGCAGGTGGTCGAATTGGCATTGCTTCGCTAGCTCTTGGTATCGGTTTAGCCGCGATGGACTTTGCACGCCTGCACATCACTGAGCGCAAACAGTTTGGGCAAACCTTGTCTAAGTTTCAAGGCTTGCAATGGAATTTAGCTGATCGTTATACCGATCTTGAGGCGGCAAGATTACTAGTGATGCAAGCCGCTTATACTAAAGAGCAAGGTCTGCCATTTGGTAAAGCGGCTTCGATGGCAAAATTATTTGCCTCTGAAAAAGCCAATACTGCCTGTTATGATGCATTACAAATGATGGGAGGAGCAGGGTACATTAGAGAGTATCCGCTAGAGCGTATGGCTAGAGACGTCAGAGTGACTTCTATTTATGAAGGTACCAGTGAAATACAACGGGTGATCATTGCTCGAGCTCTGTTAGAAGAAATATAACCGTATTTTTTATCGCGGGGGTCACTCTGTTAACTGCATAGGTAACGACAGTAACAGCTATTTTTACTGCAGTTTTTCAGTTTGACACCTTGTAACTCGGCAAGTTAATCCCCAATATTAGACATATAGTTATTGATCGGAAAACATTGTGAACTCAAATACTGTAGCGGTAACCTTAGAAAATTTCCAACAAGTCATTTTAGATGATTCTGCAAATAAACTGGTTTTGGTTGACTTTTGGGCTGAGCAAGTCCCCGAAAGTATTGAACTTCGCGATAAATTAGTATCGGCTTTAGATTCGCTTGAGCAGTATATTGCTTTAGTGACGGTAGACTGTCAAAGCCAACAGCAAATTGCTCAGCAATTTGGCATACAAGGTTTGCCTACTGCAGTTATGGTTAAAGATGGACAACCTATCGATGGCCTATCTGGACCGCAAACCGATCAGCAGTTACAGGTGTTTTTAGATAAATACACACCGAAACCGGAAGATGTGTTGTTTGCGCAAGGAGTTGAATTACTAAAGGATGGTCAAGTAAACCAAGCATTTCCGTTATTGTCACAAGCTCATCAGTTGGCCAGTGAGCGCGGCGATATAAAGATAGCTTTGGCTGATGTATATGTACAAACTGGAAAAATCAGCGACGCTGAAGCCTTATTAAGTAGCGTGCTAATGGTCGATCAAAGCAGTGAATACAGCGCGGTAATGGCAAAATTAGAATTGGCTAGTCAAGCGGCTGATTCCCCAGAAATTAAGGCCTTAGAAGCTGAATTACTCAGCGATCAAGACAACCTGCAACTAAAGCACAAGTTAGCGGCTCAATACAGCCAAGTGAATAGACATGAAGAGGCGTTAGTTTTACTGTTTACGTTAATTCAACAAGACGGCAGTGATCAACAAAGCAAACAACTGTTTCTCGATGTATTAAAAGCCCTACCTGATGGCGATCCTTTGGCTAGCAAATACCGCCGTCAACTCTATACCTTAATGTACTAGTTATTTGCCTTGATAATCAGCTAGACCACAAGCTGTGTAGTAATTATTTTATTACCTACCTAGCTTGTGGTTTATTTTCACAGGTTATAAGCAATATGCTGATGAAACCTGACAATCAACTCATCATCCTCAGGGCTAAACTCTAGTTCACTAGCTAAAAGTTTTAATGCCTGTTCTATTTGGCTGACAAATTTACCGAAACCGTGTTCATCTTGATTGTCTTTAGTGGCGACAAATATTAATTGTACGGTTTCCACTAACTGATCGGCTTGCCATTTACTGACGACTCCACATTGACTTTGGTCTGGGTTATAACCTAGCATTTGCAGTTCGCCAATAGTTGAGATCATATCGTGTAAACTATGTCTCACAATAGGCACAAGGCCATTGGCGATCAGTGCACCATTATTTAAATTAAAACGCTTGGCGACGCTGGAAAAAATACTGGTTAAGTGGGTGTAAAGCGGGTTATATCTATCTTTTGCCCGGTTATCTATGTCAACCAAGCCAAGTAACCGGTTGTCAATGGTGATATTGACAACTGCGTAAGTCATTGCCGACAGCGCCTTGGGTAAATTTACATTTTGACTGCTATAACGCTGAGGCAAAGCGCGAAATTTATGCGCTTGACTACCGGTAAAACCTTTGTATTTGGCAAATAAATCATAAGTAATGTGTTGATGATCCCTCAATCGGATGGCGTCTGGTTGCAGCCCGCTATGTTGTTGATAGCTCAATAATAGTTTACTGACTTTATCGTGAAATTTCGCTGCGCCTTTTCTGATCTCATCTCCGGTGGCTAAAAATAATAAAGTGATCTTTTTAGCGCGTTTATCCGAGTCAAAGAAACAATTATTTAAATTGTGCCGTTGTGGATCATAATAAAATAAAATTTGCTGTGCAGTTTGCCACTGATGCATTTCATTGCTGTAACGGACTCTGGTTAATTTATCGTTGGCAATAAATATACTACTGTTAATACCGTATTCCTTGGTTAAATTAAACAATAATTGGGACAGTGTCTGATAACAGTTAAAATAGTTCAGTTGATTAGGTTCACTTATGTCAATATTAAAACCTGTTAACAGCTCATCGGTTAAGGGAAACTCGGCTAAAAGGTATTGATTATCTCTGGCATTAGATGGGATGTAAGCCTTGTGCAGGGCACTGCGCTTGCGGATAATTGACATTACTACTCCTTGTTTGAATGTGATACTTAATAAAAATTTCGGTTATGATAGCCAGTTAAGATGACAACAATATGTCATCTTAACTGGCATTTTTTCTGGTGTTTTTTTTAATGTCTAGTATCTAATGTCTGGCATTAGGTGGGGAAAATAATTAACATGGATGTAACTGATTCACTCGAAAGGCTGCTTAAATATCACTGCACTGAACACGTTATCAAATCAACAAAAGCTGATCAGCGCCATTAATCAGAAAATGCCCTACGGCAAATATGCTGGGCGTCCCTTGCTGAAATTACCCGAACCTTATTTGGTGTGGTTTAATAGCAATGGTTTTCCTCAAGGGCAATTAGGTGAGCAATTAGCGTTAATTTATGAGATCAAACTCAATGGTTTAGAAAGCATGCTATACCCTCTGTTAGATCAGTCAAGTTGACTGCAAGCTGTTGTCCGTTTGCTTAAATTACCAGTGACAAACAGCTATTCAGACAATCATAAATAAAAAGCCATGCGGATAACTACATACGGAAAAAATTTTTCACAAAAAAATTGACTGAAAAAATAGAACACCTGAGTCATTTTTAAGCAGTTTAAACTAAATTTATATATTGATTTGGTTTTAATAACTCATCATTCTAACGGCAAATTAATAACAAATTGTTTTTATTATTAATTCTAATTTTGATCTGTAATGTGATCTGCACTATTTAAACGCTAAATGTTTTTTTTGTGATTTTACACTTGTTTCTCTTTTATAAATGGTCTTAAATGTTTAGGCGTATAGCGTTAGTTTTACAATCAATAAAAATTTAATAAAACTATGTTTATCATTATGTTACAGGAGTTTTTTTATGAAAAGACAGAAGCGAGATCGTCTAGGTAGAGCTCACTCAAACGGATATCAAGCAGGTATCTCAGGTCGCACTAAAGACAATTGTCCCTATCAAAATACCAATGAAAAATCAGAATGGCTAGGTGGTTGGAGAGAAGCCGTCACCGATCGAAGTATGGGATTATTTCGATAAATAAACTGGCTAACTAATCTTTTACAGCTGTTAATTATCATCCCGATGTTGACATGCAGGACATTGATCTTGTTTGGTTAATGTCAATTGTTGCCATTGATTGGAAAGCCCGTCATAAACATTTAGTTGATTGCACTGTGCAGATAATCCGACAATAATTTTGATTGCCTGCACAGCTTGCATACCCGCAACAACAGCCAGTACAGGTCCTAATACTCCCGTAGATTGACAATTTTCTATCGGCGCTTTGTTACTATCTGGAAATAAACATTGATAACAAGCACTGTTTTCTTGTCTTGGATCCACTACCAGTTGTTGACCTTGAAACCCGGTTGCTGCGCCAAATATTATCGGTTTTTGCAATTGCATACACCAGCGATTAAGGGTATATCGCGTCGCTATATTGTCGGTACAGTCGATCACTAGGTCGACCTGTGCAATGTAGTATTGGCACAGTTCATCGTTGAGCATCTCATCAACAACTTCTATATTAACATCGCTATTTTGTTGTTGCAGTTTATCACTAGCACACTCGGCTTTGTTACTGCCGATATCTGCTTGATTAAATAACACTTGCCGTTGTAAGTTGCTCATCTCAACGTTGTCACCGTCAGCAATGATCAATTTACCAATACCCGCAGCGGCTAAATACATACTGACGGGGTTACCTAAACCACCTAGGCCAACAATTAATACGGTTGCTTTACTGAGCTTGAGTTGACCTTGTTCGCCAATGTTACTTAGCATAATTTGTCGACTGTAACGCAACTGTTCTCGATTGCTTAACACTTAAACCTCACATGGGGTTGAACCGCACTTGCCTTGAATTGCATATATACCTTTTGTTGCTGCACAAGCTCGAGCTGTTGATATGAAAGTGACGAAATAGTAGCAAAAAATTGTTGTTGTCCACAGCATAATTCGACTAACACTTGATAGTTTTGCACTGTGATATTGGTAATTTCAGCTATGAGTTTATTGACGATGGAACTGTTTATCGGTTCGTCGAGACTGAGGCTAATGTCACTGGCAAAAATCACACAGCGCAAGGGTTGGCCAATGACTACTTGCTCGTTTATATCTTGCTGATTGAGGTGTTGTTGTGCAGCGTCGTTTGCTTGCGTATCAGTGCAGGGGAAATCTGTATTGACCCTATTGTCCAGTGTAAAAGCCATCTGGATAATTTGCTGATGATCAAGCTGTAAAGACAATAAACCATGCTCCTTATCAATAGCGTAAACCGGCAAGGATAAACTGGTTTGCTGCCTGATGATGGCTCGACTATTGAGTTGATGGATGATCTGATGTACGTTGCCATAATGGTTTACTTTGCCATGGTCAATGGTCAATAGTTTATCAGCTAAGTATTGTAATTCTGGCAAGTGGTGGCTGACGTATAGCATAGGTAACTGTAATTGTTGATGGACTTTTTTGAGCACTAACAATAACGCTTGTTTATTTTTTTGATCTAAAGCACTTAACGGTTCGTCGAGTAATAGGAGTGTTGGCTCAGATAAAATAGCCCTAGCTAATGCTACACGTTGCTTTTCACCGGCAGACAGTTGTTTGACACTGCGCATGAGCAGCCCGCCAATAGCGGTTAACTCTATGATCTCTGTGAGTTTCAATACATTGTTTTTACTGCGCTTTACAGCAAACTTTAGGTTGTCATTAACGGTTAAGTGAGGAAACAAGCGCGCATCTTGGAAGACTAGGGATATGTGCCGATTTTCGGCTGCGACAAAGTGATTTCTATCACTATTCATTAATTCAACATCATTGATTTGCACTGTGCCAACACAGTGTTTATTCAGACCCGCTATAGTCCGTAATAAAGTGGTTTTGCCCGAGCCTGACGGACCAAAAATACCTGTGATACCGGTCAAGGCCAATTGCTGATTTATCAGCAAATTAAAATTGCGCTGATGGCACTGAATATTCAGCTTGAGTGTATGCTTCATCAGTGAGATCTACTTGCTGTATTGTTGACTGCAGAATAGCGGTTGAGCAAATAAATGAGCGACAGTAAGATCATTGCTGCTATTAACAACCCCGCCGCTAAAAAGTGTGCCTGTTGATAATTAAAGGCTTCAACATGATCAAAAAGTGCCATAGATAACACCCGTGTTTCTCCGGGGATATTACCGCCGATCATTAACACCACACCAAATTCGCCTACGGTATGGGCAAAAGCCAGTGAACAAGCGGTAATGAAGCTCCCTTTAGTCATGGGTAACACGATAAAAATAAAACGATCAAATGGCCCTGAATTCAATGTTGCCGCTGCTTCGAGTAATTCATCTCCCAATTGTTCAAATGCTTTTTGTAAGGGCTGAACCACAAACGGCAATGAATAGAGAATAGAGCCAATAACTATAGCGCTAAAACTAAAAGCGAGTTGCTGTCCGGTGACTTGCTGCCACAATTCTCCTGGCAATGATTGTGGTGAAAACGCCAGTAATAAATAAAACCCCAATACCGTTGGAGGTAAGATCAAAGGCAAAGCGACTAGCGCTTCAAAAAACACCTTAAACGAACTTTGCATTCGAGCTAATGACCACGCTAAAGGTGTGCCAATTAACACTAAAATTAGGGTGCTAACCCCCGCCATTTTCAGGGTAGTTAGCAGTGCTATGGTGTCAGGAGAAAAGTCATTCATCGTTGCTGCACCACAGAGCTGATAGGTTGGTAACCCAGTTGACTGAGTTGATTCTGACTGGTTTCGGTCAATAAAAAGTCGACAAATTGTTGCGCAATAGCCTGTTGTTTTGATGCCTTGAGAATAACTAATTGCTGAATAATTGGCGAGTATTGATCAGTTGGGATGTCGATGCCCAACAGGTTATTTTGCACCAATTGGCTTTTCGCAACAATGGCAAGCATATTGGCTTGGCTACGCGCCTGCTGAAAAGTTTGATTAATATTGATGCCAGTGATCAGGCGTTTTGACTGTTGTTGCCATAACCCGTTGTGTATTAACATTTGTTTAGCGGCTAGACCGTAGGGTGCTGTTTGAGTATTGGCAATAGCCAGTCGAGCCTTTGTTGTTAACAGACTGTTTAGGGCATTTTCTAAGGTCGGCAGAGGCTGTTGACTAGGCCATGCAGCCGACCAAAGTGCAATGTTGCCGACACTGTATGTTGTTAGACTCGATGCTATGGCTATGTTTTCGGCAACTAAGGTGCGCGGACGCAATGCATCAGCAGACAAAAATAGGTCAAAAGGGGCACCGTGCATCAATTGCTGAAAAAGTAAACCACTCGCTCCACTGATCGCCTGTACTTCAATGTCATGTCGTTGGCTAAAATTGGCAATAAGGGTAGACAAGGCCGGAGCAAAATTAGCAGCAACGGCAACCCGCAGCAGTGTTCGCGGTTGCTGATTGTGTTGTTTTGCCATGATTTGCTTGGCAGGCGAGTTGGCGTAAACGCTGCTGTTCACTAACAGCACCATAAATAGTAGCAAGGGGTTAAAGGGGAGATAATTGTTCAAGATAAAACCATTACTTGCCATTTTACTTGTCTGTCCACGCCATTGCTTGGTTTTCATCACTTTGTTTGGCAGCAAGCCACCTATCACCTGATGTGGTGCTCTCTTTTTTCCAAAATGGAGCTTTAACTTTTAAAAAGTCCATAATAAATTGATTGGCAGCATAGGCGTCTTGGCGATGCAAAGCGGTGGTACCAACAAAGACAATTTGATCACCGACTTGTAATTTACCTACGCGATGAATGACTGAAACACGATGAATACGCCAGCGCAGTTTTGCTTGAGCAATAATATCTGTAATGGTTTTTTCGGTCATTCCAGGGTAATGCTCTATGGTTAGGCCAGTGACTTGGCTGTCTAAGTTGTTTTGTCTGACTCGACCACAAAATGTCACTGTCGCGCCATCTTGTTGATTTTGCTGCTCTAACCAGTTTATTTCGTCAGTTATAACAAAGTCATCTTGCTGAATATTCAACTTTATCTGTGATGTGTTAACGTCTTGCAGATCGACATTCTTATTCATTTACCCACCTGTCACTGGCGGAAATATCGCCACTTCATCACCATCGACAACAAGGTGCTCTTCGGTCACTATGTTGCTATTGATGGCGTATAGTAAGGTACTGTTGTTTAGGTAATTCTCCCAATCTGGATGGCTTGTGATCAGTTGCGCTTTTAAGTTACTGATACTATTTATGCTATCAGCTGGCAAAGATAACTTATCACAATCAAGTTGCTCTCTCAGGGAAGCAAAAAATAGTATATCAATCATTTTATCTGCTCCTTTTTTTAGTGTGAATTTGCTCTCGTTGTTCTGCCTGCCAAGCGCCTGATTTGCCGCCTTGTTTAGACAATACACGGATACCGTATATTTCCATACTCGGATCTGCGGCTTTACACATGTCAAACAAGGTCAATAAGGCAACCGATACCGCGGTTAACGCTTCCATTTCGACCCCAGTTTGTCCTGCTAACTTACAAACACTGCTCACCTCGATAGTGTTTTTTTCTGGGGTTAGGGCAAAGTCGACTTGTACTTTGGTAAGCATTAATGGGTGACATAAAGGGATCAGCTCACTACACTTTTTTGCGGCTTGAATACCTGCAATGCGAGCTACGGCAAAAATATCACCTTTTTTGTTTTCGCCACTACTGACCAGAGTCATTGCGTGATCAGACATGCGAATAAAGCCATGAGCAGAAGCCGTGCGCGAGGTGATGGCTTTGTTGGTGACATCAACCATATCGGCTTCGCCTTTGTCATTTACATGACTTAGGGTTACTTGAATATCATTGCTATTTACTATTTTGGCCATTAATTGCCGCTCCGACAGCTTTGATCCTTTGTTACCTTGAGATGAGTGACAAAATTACAGGGGCGATGGCTAGCGTCGAGTTGTTGTGCGATCAGTTTGTCCCATGCCGTTTTACAGGCATTGGTTGAGCCGGGTACAGAAAAAATAACGGTGTGATTGGCAAAACCAGCAAAAGCACGGGATTGAATAGTCGATGTACCAATTTCAGCATAAGAAACATGGCGAAATAGTTCACCAAAGCCCTCTACGTCTTTGTCAAATAATACCCGCAAAGCTTCCGGAGTATTATCGCGTTGGGTGAAGCCTGTGCCTCCTGTGGTAATAATCGCATTGATGTTTTCATCGGCGATCCACTTTGAAACAATAGCGCGCAGTTGATAAATATCATCTCGGACAATTTGTTTCACCGCTAGCTGATGTCCCGAAGCGGTTAATCTGGCAACAAGTGCTTGGCCTGAGCTATCGCTTGCTTCATCTCGGGTATCTGAAACTGTTAATACCGCTATCGACAAAGGCACGAACTCTTTTATTGGTTGGGAGCTAGTCATAATTATTTGTTCTTCTGGTGAGTTGAGACTTGGCATATTGCCATTGTTCAGGTGTATTGGCGTTATAGAGGCTCTGATCTTTAGGGGCAGCTAACACTTGCGTTGGCATAGCGCTAAGCAAGGCGTTAATCGATGGTGCTTTACTGGTTTCCGCTTTATTTTTACTGGCGAATTCAGATGATATTAGCTGCTCAAAGTGTTGTGCAAAAAAACCTTCAACGAAAGCGTTAATTGGAAGATATAGCGGCAAAGGATTGTGTTGATAATAACATGCCTTTGCCGTTAACTCGCCAACTTGTTTTAATTGCGCAAGACAGTTCGCCGTCATTAACGGTAAATCAATTGGCATGATCAATAAGGCGTTTGCTGGATGCTTTTTGATCACACTGTAAATACCACCTAAGGGCCCCATGTTGGGTATATGATCTGCTAAACCATGATTTTTACCGCTGATCACCGTGTTGTTAATGTCGACTTGTTTAAGCAATTGTTGGCTAAAACTTAACATGCTCAACTCTTGGTTCGAGGTGCACACTGCTTTGGTGGTCAAAAATGCTTTATCTTGGCCCATTCTGGAGGATCTCCCTCCAGCGAGAACAACACCAAGGCATGGCTGAAAAATCATCTTTCAGCCCCCTAACATAGCTAAATTTGTGGTGGCACCAGTCATTTTATCATGTAAAAAATGGCTGGCTTTTTTGTCGTTAAGCAAAGCCTCAATTTGCGCTTTCAGCGGTGCTGAATCATCCGATTGTAAATTATCACGCACTGATAAGCCTTGATCGCCAAATAAACACAAGTGTAATTTTCCTAAAGAACTGACGCGCAAACGGTTACATGTTGCGCAAAAGTCTTTACTGTAAGGCATGATCAAGCCTATCTTTCCAAGGTACTCAGGATGGTAAAATTCTTCAGCTGGTCCGGCGGTCTTCTGGCGAATAATGGGCTGCCAGCCATCCGCTAATAAGCGGTTTTTAATACGTGAACCCTGTAGGTGTTGATTGTTAAAAAACACCGCATTATCGCCTGTTTGCATTAATTCAATAAAACGCAAAGTGACCGGGGTATCTTTAATAAAGTCGAGAAAACTTTGTATGTCATGACCATTGTATTCACGCATTAATACGGTATTGATTTTTATTGCTGTAGTGCCTTTGGCAAGAGCTAAATCTATACCTTTTAAAATATGAGGTAACTTGTTATGACCAGTGATCGCGTGAAATTGTCTTGGATCTAAACTATCGATACTGATGTTGAGGGAATCTAGTCCGGCATCTTGCCAATTTTGTATGTGCTCTGGCAGTTTATAGCCATTACTGGTCATTGCTAAGTGTTTTATTTTAGATGTGTTTTTACAACTTGCTAGAATTTCAGGTAAGTCTTTACGCAACGAAGGCTCGCCACCGGTTATGCGAATTTTTTGGGTGCCCATTTGGGCAAAAGCAGTGGCTAAACGTCGAATTTCGGCGAGCGATAAAAATTGTCTATCATGGCTACATTGATATCCATTAGGAAGGCAATAATCACAGCGAAAATTACACACGTCAGTTATCGACAACCGCAAGTAATAAAACTTACGACCGAAATTATCAGTTAACATTTCACCTTTCCAAATGTCGGGAGGCTAAGGAGTTTCCAACTTAACCCTGGCGATTATATCTATAATCACGGCTGAAACAGCATATTTGCGATCCATTGTAGAGACAAAGTTAGCGGTAGCAGCTCGGCGAATAATTTGAATTAATATACTAGCGCAAATACTGTGAATAACAAAATAGTATAATCACTAAATTGATAAGCGCGATTGAGCACAATCAACTTACTATCTTTATAATATGATAAGTAATATTATATTATCTTAGGCCTTGCTTAGAGTCTTTAACTTAGGCCTGAGACCCAGCAGTTCGTCGAAAATGGGATATTCGCTGGCAGCATAATATAGCCTAGATACTTTTTAGCAATGGAATTACAGATGCGAGACAGTTGCGCCACAGCCAATTTATTATCATTTGAACAAGCCTTAAACACTATGCTTGCCTCAATAGATCCAATTTTGCAGTATCGCGTTGTAGCGTTAGATGCTGCCTTAGGTAGGGTGCTGGCTCAAGACGTTGTCAGCCCTATTGCGGTTCCTTCCTTTAGTAACTCGGCAATGGATGGCTATGCTTTTGCTTTGAGTAGTGTTGCCGAGACATCTTGTCTTAAACTGGTAGGTAGTGCTATGGCTGGAAGCCCTTATGTTGGGCAATGCCAAGCCGGAGAGTGTGTACGCATCATGACTGGAGCCGAAATACCACCAGGGTGCGATACTGTAATGATGCAAGAAAATTGTCAAGTGGATGGTAATAAAGTTCGGTTATTAACGACGGTTAAACAGGGCGCTAATATTCGTTGCGCAGGTGAGGATATAACTTGCGCAAGCACAGTTTTTAAACGTGGTAGAAAGCTTTTAGCGGCAGATATCGGTGTGTTAGCATCACTTGGATTAACCGAGCTGACAGTTTATCGGCAGATCCGTGTGGCGGTTTTATCTACAGGTGATGAATTAAAAAAATCATCTGAGGCGTTAACTGCTGGCGATATTTATGAGAGCAACAGTTACGTTATTAGTTGTATTTTACGACGTATGCATATTGAGGTCATTCCATTTGGTATTATCAAAGATAATCAACAGTCAATAGAGCAAGCATTCACTGCCGCCGATAAAATTGCTGATGCAGTTATTTCAACAGGCGGTGTATCGGTTGGTGACGCCGATCACACCAAACCTGCATTAGCAAAATTAGGCGATATCGCTTTTTGGAAAGTAGCGATGAAACCAGGTAAACCTTTTGCTTTTGGTCGGTTAGCCAATAGTTATTTTTTTGGCTTACCTGGAAATCCTGTATCAGCGTTAGTGACTACTCACCAACTGGTGGTGCCAGCATTATTGAAATTACAACATGCTAACGTTGAAAAGGCTCTGGTTTACCAAGTGAAAACAACGGTGCCATTGAAAAAAGCGATTGGCAGACAAGACTTCCAACGAGGTATATTGTCAGTGGACCAAGCCGGTCAATTACAGGTGTGTTCAACGGGAAGTCAAGGCTCAGGATTATTGACTAGCATCAGTAAGGCTAATTGTTATATTGTTTTAGCTGCTGAACAAGGCAATGTATCTGCTGGTGATTTAGTATTAGTTCAACCATTTGACAACTACCTGCAGTAAATACCATAACTGGTGCGTATAATATTATTAGTGCAATTCATAAGTTAATTCAAAAAATGCAATAACTGATACAACTGATATAACTAATACAGTAAAAACAGCACTCACTAATAACGCTATAACAGTATCGTTATTTACATTTATGATGATGGTGTTAAGGTTGCATTTTTTGATAAATACTATATTATCTATTTTAACTGTGTTTGTATACAGTGGTGGTGGCAGCCACATAGATTTTGAAAAGTGTGTAAAACAGAATGATTAATTAAGGGAAAACCATGGCAGTTGAAAATCGATTTGTTGTCATTAGACAAGGTGTGGAGGTAGCAACGTTTATGGATAAAAAATCCGCAGATGAATATGACAAAATGTTGGATATGGCAGATAATTTGACTGAATTGTTTGAACAATCGCCCATTGAATTGTCTGAGTCTATTCGCGAGGAGCTAAGTATTTATTTAGCACAAAGCCGCGAACAAGTGTTGATTGCTTTACAAGCTAAAAAAGCTCGCGTAGCAAAGAAAAAACCTGTACCTGCAAATACTGTTGATGTTGAACAACAAGAAAAACCGCTCAAATCTATTGACGATAAGCCAGTCTCTAACGCTGATGATGCGGCATAAATCGCCTGCTGTGTTGAGTGTTAACTGATGGAATATCAGTTGATCACCAGCGCACGCCGCAAAACCATTTGCCTTGTGGTTGAGTCCGGAAAAGTTAAAGTGCGAGCACCTATTTCAGCCAGTAAAGAGGTCATTGAAAATTTACTCGCAGCAAAAAAAACATGGTTAAAAGCCAAAATCAGTCAACAAAGTGGGTTGGTCAGCAAACAAGCGACATTTACTCACAATAGTCATTTATGGATAGACGGTAAATGCAAAACACTATTGGTTGATTTTGGTCAATTAAGTGACGTAATTGAGTATAAACAAACTATCACTGTCGTTATAAAGGGAGTGACAGACAATAACAGCGGTATTGCTGATGTTAATCGTCAACAGGTTAAAACAGCCTTAGAAAAGTGGTTGCAAAAAAAAGCTCAGGAATATATTCCACTTCGTATTAATGAGTTATCGCAACAAAGTCGTCTATATCCTGAGACTTATAATATAAAAAAATATAAAGCACGTTGGGGCAGTTGTAACAGTAAAAGCCAGTTGTGTTTTAATTATTTATTGATGATGACACCCAAGTCGGTGATCGATTATGTGATTGTTCATGAACTCTGTCATCTAAAATATTTAAATCACAGCAACAATTTTTGGTTGTTAGTTAATAAGCACTACCCAGAGTATCGCCAAGCAAAATCGTGGTTGAAGCAACATCAACATCACCTCAATTGGTCTTTATAACCCGCCTTAATATCGCTTCTTAGTATATTTATCATTGTTTTATCGGTTTTTCTTAAGTAACTTTGGATACAGTTGTGCCTGATCCCTTAAGCGTTGACCATAAACATTTCCGATCAATTTGATCATAGAAGTTGCCGCTAACCTATGGAACTATCTACTTTAGCAACCTTGCTGTATTCAGTGGTCTATTGTTTAAACTTAACTCATCTATTCCTTGCTATATTTAAAACAAAGCACCTTTTGGTTAACTTGTGTTAACAACTTATAATTAGATTTTTTTATAATTTTATCAGTAATTTAGCCTTGTCTTTACACTTTTATTAAAAATATTTGTTGATAATTTAATTTTTTAATTAACACTTAGATGTATTTGGGGTAAATTACTTGTTAATAATGTATAATTTAAAAGGATGACAATTATATGTATTGTTTGATTTTATTGAGTAAAGCATCGATTTTACTGGGTAATACTGCATTCAAGTGTTTATTTGGGTATTTATCGCTTTATTCGTGGTTTGTTGCAAATGTTAATAGTGTTTTGATATTTAAAGGGAAGTTTGCTGAACTGGTATTGCAGTTTTATGGACTGTGTTTGTTTGCTCATTTGACTGACTCGCAAGGTGTTAAATCAGTTAATTATTTAGTGACTAATTCAGCAATCACAAAACTGATATTAACATTGAATTATTTAGTGTTGAGCACCGAGCTAACAGACTTGTGTAAAATGAGTAACCGCGGTTCACTTGATGACTATTATCAACCGCGCGGTACGTTATGAGTTCTTTTATTTTAAATAAAGAGCAGCAAGATTGTTTACAGGGAATAATTGACATTACCTTAGAGCAAGCAAGTGATCAGCTCGCGCAATATTTAGGTACTTTAGTGCACTTAAGAGTACTAAAAATCCAGCAAATTAATTCTCAAGATTTCACTATCACCCTCGATGAATTGAGTCGTGTTACAGTCGTCGTTAGTCAGGGTTTTTTTGGCTGTGAAGGTATATGTGGCGAAGCTTTAATGATATATCAAGCGGCAAATTCAGATGGTCTCAATGGTTTATTGGATCAAGATCCGAAAGAGGTGTTAATAAACGAACAAATTATCGACCTTGGCGCTATGGCAATTATTGCAGTGATGAACGTTTTTGCGAAGCAAATTAACAATCAGATGATCTATGGTTCACCGCGGATCATATTCTCAAGCGAAAACGATATTGGTGACTATATAGTCCCACAGGAGATAAATTGGAAGCTCGCATTAAGAGTCAAAATTAGTTTCCAATTAATCAATTATCCGGTGTGTTGCGTTATATATTTGCTTTTACCTGAGTCGGCAATACGGCATTTAAAAAATCTTATTAACCAAGTTTTGACAGGCTACTCTGATGGATAACACTGATTATTTAAAACACATATCTGATAAAATAAATACTGGAATAATAGTCTTAAATTTAGATTTTCAAATTGTTGTATGGAATAACTTCCTTCGCATGCATACCAACAAACAAGCTGAAGATGTACTTGGTTTGTCGATATTTTCGGTGTTTCCAGAAATATCTCAAAAATGGTTTATACGCAAGTTATCCAGTGTATTACAATTGGGTACGCAAAGTTTTTGTTCGTGGGAGCAGAGACACCATTTATTTGAGTTACCTCATACTCAACAGATGACTACGTTCAGTGATGTGATGGCACAAAACTGTACTTTTTTGCCCATTGATAATCACCGTGGCTATGTGACTCATGTGTGTATTTTGATTGAAGATGCAACAGAAATCTGTCACTACCATTATGTACATGTTCAAGCGTTTGAAAAATTAAAAATTGCCAATCGCATTGATGGACTGACCCAAATCTTTAATCGTACTCACTGGAATATTTGTCTAGAAAAAGAGTTTTGTCGAGCTCAACGCTATAAAAAAAATTTGGCAGTGATCATGTTTGATTTAGATCATTTTAAAATACTCAATGATACCTATGGCCATCAATGTGGTGACAAGGTGCTTGTTGAGGTTGCTGCTCGAATTAAAGCATTATTGCGTGGCTGTGATCTTTTTGGCCGCTATGGTGGAGAAGAGTTTGCAGTTATTTTACCCGAGACATCACTTAAGGGGGCGCAAGAAGCGGCTGAGCGGATCAGAGGAGCGCTTTATGACGAGCATATCAATTTCAAAAATCAATCCATTGAAATTTCAGCAAGTGTCGGCGTAGCTACAATGAATGCAGATTATAAAAATTGTGAAGAGATAGTTAATGACGCTGATATGGCTATGTATCGAGCCAAAAAGAATGGCAGAAATAACGTGTGTATAGCTAATCATTAACGGCACCTAACATGTATTCAATGTTAAATGTAGTTAATAATTAAGTTTGATATTATGCAAAAAAAATAATTATTTATACTTAATGTGTGGCCTTTATTCAAAAAGTGTAGTCTTTTATTCATAAATAATAGTTGACAGGGGAAACTTGTTCAGGCATTTTGTCGCTATGAAAACATTTATCCGCCGCATTACCATTATTATCATTACCACCACCCTCAATTGCAGGATGGTCATTGGCTGATATCTGAAATAAGATTTTTTTTAAAGCCCGTGACCATAAAGGTTGCGGGCTTTTTTGTGTTTAGGGGAAGTATAAATGCGCGTATTAAAATTTGGTGGTTCGTCTTTGGCGTCAGCCAAACGCTTTGAGCAAGTGGCAAATATTATCAAAAGTAAAAGTGAGTCGAGCAAGCTTGCTGTGGTTGTATCAGCACCGCAAGGGGTAACCAATCATTTAGTTGCGATGGCAGAGCATAATGCTGATGAAACTCAAATACATAGCGATATCAAACATTTTCAACAAATTATCACAACAATTATTGATGATTTAGCGAGTGGTATAGATAGTTTTTGTACTAAATTACCACTGCAAATTCTTGCCGAGTGGGAAGCACAATTAACCCGCTATTTGTCTGGTGTGACAATGTTATCCTATTGCCCTGATCATATCAGGGCGGTGATCATTAGTGTTGGCGAACGATTAAGTGTGGCAATACTTGACTCGGTATTACGCAGCAAAGGTATTGAAGTGACCTTGTTAGAACCTGAGAAATTTCTTACCACCAATGACCAGTCCTTAAACGCTGTAGCAGATATCGGCCAGTCAAAAGAAAATTTTATAGCAAATTATACCAATGTTAATGATGTTGCCTTGATGCCTGGTTTTATTGGCAGCAATAGTAAAGGTCAGGTAACTACCTTAGGGAGGAATGGATCCGATTATTCCGCGGCGGTTCTCGCCACTTGTGCCGAAGCGCAATGCTGTGAAATTTGGACTGATGTTGATGGGGTGTACAATGCTGATCCGCGAATGATCAAGGAAGCCAAATTACTTGATTATTTATCATATCAAGAAGCGATGGAGTTATCGTATTTCGGTGCCAGTGTTTTGCATCCAAAAACAATCGGTCCTATCGCTCAACACCATATTCCCTGTTTGATTAAAAATACTGCTAATCCCGATGCGCCTGGCACTTTAATTGCGAATGAAAATGATCAACAAAAACAAGTTAAAGCTATTTCAAATTTAGATGATTTAACGATGATCAATGTTTCTGGGCCTGGCATGAAAGGTATGGTTGGAATGGCGAGTCGAGTATTTGCCACCATGAGCCGAGAAAATATTTCAATCATTTTGATCAGCCAATCATCAAGTGAATATTGCATTAGTTTTTGTATTCATTCAATTGACGCGACTCTGGCTGCACAAAGTCTACGTCAAGCGTTTGAATTAGAATTACTCAATGGTTTACTCGAGCCATTAACCTTGACTAAAGAACTTTCGATAGTGTCATTAGTCGGCGATGGTATGCATCATCAACAAGGGGTTGCGGCTAAGTTTTTTGGCTCATTAGCGCAAGCCAGAGTTAATGTAGTGGCGATTGCGCAAGATTCATCGGAGCGCAGTATTTCAGTGGTTATAGAAAAGAGAAAGTGTACCGATGCGATGAAAGTTTGCCATCAGAACTTCTTCTCTCATCGACCAACTATAGACGTATTTTTGGTGGGTTGTGGTGTTGTCGGTAGCGAACTATTAGCACAAATTTCACGTCAACAACAAAAGCTTATCAAGCAAAATATTGCTTTAACAGTGTATGGATTGGCGAACAGTAAAGGCATGGTACTTAACCAACAAGGTGTTGATTTAAATAATTGGCACAGTTTGCTTGAACAACCTTCGGTGCCATTAACGGTTGATAATATCAAAGCATTTGTCAGAGAAAATCACTTGATTAATCCAGTCTTAGTTGATTCGACTGCAAATGAGGCCTTGGCGTTGAGTTATGTTGACTTTCTTGAGGCGGGCTTTCACGTGGTAACACCCAATAAAAAAGCCAATACCGGAAGTTGGCAGTATTATCAGGCATTGAGGGCTGCAGCACAAAAAACACAACGACGCTTCTTGTATGAAACTACTGTCGGAGCTGGTTTGCCGGTTATTGACACCTTGCAAAGTTTATTAAAGGCCGGCGATGAATTACAGCAATTTGAAGGTGTTTTGTCAGGTTCTTTATCTTATATTTTTGGTAAATTAGAGCAAGACATGACGCTTTCGCAAGCGACAGCTATTGCCAAAGAGCAGGGCTTTACTGAACCTGATCCAAGAGATGATCTGAGCGGTATGGATGTCGCTCGCAAACTACTTATTATGGCCCGTGAAGCAGGCATGCAACTTGAATTGACTGATATTCAGGTGGACTCTGTGTTGCCCGATGATTTTGATGCCAGTGGTGATGTCAGCACTTTTATGGACAATCTTAAAACCTTAGATAATCCTTTTGCTGAGCGCGTTAACCATGCTAAAGCACAAGGTAAGGTGTTGCGCTATATTGGCACTATAAGCGATGGTAAATGCCAAGTTGCTATCGAAGCTGTCGATCAAGCGCATCCGTTATACAGTGTAAAAGACGGTGAAAATGCCCTAGCGATTCACAGTCGTTACTATCAGCCTTTGCCATTTGTTTTGCGCGGCTACGGTGCTGGAGCGGAAGTCACCGCTGCTGGAGTTTTCGGTGATTTATTGCGCACTTTAGCATGGGAGCAGCAGCACTAATGGCTAACCATCCTCGTAAAGTGACGGTTTTTGCTCCAGCCTCTATTGGTAATTTCAATGTCGGTTTTGATATTTTGGGGGCGGCAATCCAACCTATCAATGGCGATTTACTGGGTGATATTGTATCGGTTGAGCCACACCATGAAGACTGTCTGACAGTGGTTGGTGAATTTGCCGATAAGTTACCTAGCGACCAAACCAATAATATCGTTTGGCAGTGTTTGTACTTGTTTAATCAAGCACTCATCAACGAAGGCCGAAACACACAGAAATTAAAGTTAACCTTAGATAAAAAAATGCCTGTTGGCAGTGGTTTAGGTTCAAGTGCATGCTCTGTTGTTGCTGCCATTACCGCCCTTAATGAATATTATTTAGTCAATGAAACATTTAGTTTTAGTACTCACAAAATGTTATTGATGATGGGCGAAATGGAAGCCCAAATTAGCGGTAGTCTGCATTACGATAATGTCGCTCCTTGCTATTTTGGTGGTATGCAATTGATGGTGCCTGATCAGCAAAAGATCTGCCAAGGTTTACCAGTATTTGATGATTGTTATTATGTGATGGCCTACCCGGGTATTGAAGTGTCAACTAAAATGGCGCGTGAAGTACTACCCAGTCAATATGATCGTCGAGATGTGATTGCCTTTGGACAAAATTTAGCCACTTTTGTTGATGCTTGTCACCGCCAAGATAAGCAACAAGCTTTTGCCGTTGTCAAAGATATCTTGGCTGAGCCATATCGAGCGCCTTTGTTGCCGAGGTTTATTAAAATGCATAATTACTTAACTGAGCAGGGATGTTTAGCTGTGGGTATTTCAGGCTCAGGTCCCACCTTGTTTTGTGTTACTGATGATCTAGCTAAAGCGCAACATTTTCAGCAATGGCTATCTGATCATTATCTACAGAGTACAATTGATGGTGACTGTCAGGGTTTCGTACATATTTGCAAAATTGATACTCAAGGCGCTAGAGTAGTTCAATAAACTTGCATAGGCAATTATTGTAGTATTTATCTCCTTATAGGAACAACAAGTGAAATTTTATAATTTAAAAGACAAAAATGAACAAGTGAGTTTTTCTGGTGCAGTCAAGCGTGGACTTGGCAATAATCAGGGGTTATTTTTTCCTGAGCACATACCTGAATTCGACGATATTGAAGCACTTTTGGCATTGCCACTAGTTGAACGCAGTGTGGCTATTTTACATCCTTTTGTTGCTAGTGACTTAACTAAACAACAGTTAACCGAAATAGTCACTGATGCTTTTAATTTTTCAGCGCAAATTCAGCCTATTAGTGAAAACAGAGCGATTTTAGAGTTATTTCATGGTCCCACGTTGGCATTTAAAGATTTTGGTGCGCGTTTTATGGCTCGTTGTTTACATGCGTTTAATCAGCAAGAGGGCAATGACAAACAAATTACTATTTTAACCGCAACTTCCGGAGATACAGGTGCTGCGGTTGCTCATGCTTTTCACGGTGTTGAAAATATTCGCGTAGTGATTTTATACCCAAAAGGCAAAATTAGTCTGTTACAAGAAAAAATGTTCACTACATTGGGAGGTAACATTGAAACCTTGGCTATTGATGGTGACTTTGATGATTGCCAAGCCTTGGTTAAGCAGTCGTTTGACGATATTGATTTAAAACAGGCTATTGGCCTTAATTCAGCAAACTCGATTAATATCAGTCGTCTATTAGCACAAATCTGCTATTATTTTGAAGCGCTGGCTCAACTTTATCGCCAACAAGGCAATTCGGTACTCAACAACACTGTGTTTTCAATTCCAAGTGGCAATTTTGGCAATTTAACCGCTGGCTTATTGTCTAAGGCAATGGGTTTACCTATTAAGCGTTTTATTGCCGCTACCAATGCCAATGATACTGTGCCGCGTTATTTGCAAACAGGGCAATGGCTACCGCACGATACCGTTGCGACCCTATCTAATGCTATGGATGTCAGTAACCCCAATAATTGGCCTAGAATTGAGCATATGGTTAACAGCGGTTTAGTTGATAAAGACCTAATTAGTTCCGTTGCTATTGACGAAGAGCAAACCCAAATGACTATGATAGCGCTAGCTAAATTAGGCTACATAAGCGAACCTCATGCGGCCGTTGCATACAAAGCGTTGCAGTATAAAACTGAACAGAGTGAATTTGGTGTGTTTTTAGGTACGGCGCACCCCGCAAAGTTTAAAGAGGTGGTGGAGAGTACTTTAGGGCACCCGATAGGCCTGCCAAAAGCTTTAGCTGATTGTGCCTCTGAGTCGATATTATCAGTACCAAGTTCAACCAGCTTTTCGGCGCTAAAAGCCTATTT
>JBELHO010000001.1:159927-197331 GCA_042091375.1 Thalassotalea sp.
GCAAGTAATACTAAATAATACCTATCAGCCAATAATCAATACACCCTATTAATTTCACCATAGGGTGTATGTGCTTGTTCCACCAACAGTCGATATTATCAAGTCGATATTATCAGTACCAAGTTCAACCAGCTTTTCGGCGCTAAAAGCCTATTTAATGGCAAGTAATACTAAATAATACCTATCAGCCAATAATCAATACACCCTATTAATTTAACCATAGTGAGTATTTGCTTGTTCCACCAACAAACGATCAGAGTATAATGCTGGGATGACGAACCCAAGGCAATATTGAGAGAGATACATGCAGCGACAATGGTCAACTATTGTTAACGATGAGCAGAAAAAGCCGTACTTTATTCGTTTACAACAGCAAATAAACCAGCAACGTGCCGATCATCAAGTCATATTTCCCAAGACCGATGATGTGTTTAATGTCTTTAATTATTTAGATTTAGCCGAGCAAAAAGTGGTGATCTTAGGCCAAGATCCCTATCATGGCGTTGGTAGTGAGCAAAACCCTCAAGCTCATGGGTTAGCTTTTTCGGTCAATCACGGTGTAGCCATTCCGCCTTCATTGCGAAATATATACAAAGAACTAGATCAGAGTATTGATGATTTTATCATCCCAAAGCACGGTAATTTAGAAACTTGGGCTAAACAAGGGGTGATGTTGTTAAATACTGTGTTAACGGTAAAGCAAGGGCAGGCGCATTCTCATGCAAAATTAGGCTGGCAACAATTTACAGATAAAATAATTCAAGTGATCAACGAGGATAATGCTGGTTGTGTATTTATGTTGTGGGGTAATCATGCGCAACAGAAAGGTCAACATATCAATCGCGATAAACATTATGTGCTAGAAGCAGCACATCCATCTCCCTTATCTGCGTATCGCGGTTTTTTCGGCTGTGATCATTTTAATAAGACCAATGCTTGGCTTGTTAAGCAGGATAAGCAAGCCATAGATTGGACTGTACGCTGATATAGATTTTGCCCCCAACAAGGTATTTTCGCCAGCATTAACCGAGGATAATGTTGACTTATGGTTTAACTTGCACAACTAAATCACTGGGTTGGATATAATGATAATTAAAAGACAATCATCATTTCAGCGGCGACACAGTGACAATCAAAATGACAAATAGTGCAATCATAGCCTTTAGTGCTTAACTCATGCCATCTGTCAGGGTGATCTTTAATTAGTTTACCTCCGCATTTCATAAAATATTTTACTGCGCTGTTACCTGGACTTTGTCGCCATAAGTGGCTGACACCGGCTTGAGCTCCTTGTTTTTTTGCCGCAGTGATCGACAGCTTAAGTAATTGACTACCAACACCATAGCCGCGGTAATTCTCACTGACGGTATTACACTTAAAATAACAAACTCTTTTACTGTCTATTGGCCACAGCTCGGGTGAGCACCATTGATCTATTTGCCATAGGCCTGCAGCAAAAGTAAGGCGAAAACCAATTAAGGTTTGTCCATCATAAGCAACAAAACCGCTATTAATGCCGTCTATTATGCCTTTTTTATACCAATCTTGCATTTTGTCTCGGTCGATATAGCCGGCACCGTGAACCTTTAATGCCAAGGTTATAGTCGCGTCAAAATCTTTAGTTTCGATAGGGCGATAGGTTATATTTTTCATTAATAGGTCAATTTACAGTTGATCTTTTATCATTGCTTGTTAGTTTATCATCATTGATAACATTTTGGAGTAAAGATGTACGATCCTTTACATGATAAAAGCCCCGGTTGCGGCGAAGCATATCCGAGCAGTTATTGGGCTGATGTTTCCGGTAAACCGCCCGCTGATGACGGTACTTTAGACAGAGATCTTCAAGCCGACGTGGTGATCATTGGAGCTGGCTATACCGGCTTATCTTGTGCTTTACATTTAGCCACTGAGCACGGCATCAAAGCATGTGTTTTAGAAGCAAACCAAACTGCATGGGGGTGCAGTGGTCGAAATGCGGGCTTTATTCTGAAATCCTCTGGAAGGCAATCTTACAGCAGTATCAAGCAAAAGTGGGGCGAAGAGGTAATGCGTGGCATATATCAAGAGATGTGTGCAGGCGTTGCGACAGTCAATAGTTTGATTGCACAAGGCATTGATTGTGATGTGCAAAGCCATGGTTATATTAAAGTCGCCCATAAAGCCAACAAATTTGCAGAATTGATTGAGTTGGCTGAGTTACAGAAACAACAATTTGGCTATGATGTGCAAATATTATCAAAGCAACAATTGCATCAACACTACATGGCAGATCACAATGCGTTTGGCGCGCTTCGCTATCAAGATGGTTATGGACTTAATCCATTAAAACTGGCTTGGGGATATCAAAAAATTGCCCGTGCAGCTGGTGTAAAGGTACACTCTGCCTCACCCGTACTTAATTGGCACGATGAGGCGAATGTTCAGCGCTTAATTACTCCAAGAGCTGAGGTAAAAGCGAAAAAGGTGGTAATTGCCACAAATGGTTATACGCCGAAAGGTTTTCATCCCATAGTGCAAAATCGAACTTTACCTGTATTGTCGCAGATCATCGTCACTGAACCTTTATCTGCAAGTCAAATTAAAGCCTGTAATTTTCTCACTAGCAATGTGGTAATGGATACCAGAGCTTTGAAATACTATTATCGAAAATTACCTGATAATCGGATTTTATTTGGTGGGCGAGGGGCGATCACTGGTAAAGGCGCTGAACATCCTTACTTTGCTAACCGTTTACTCGCCGTGTTAAAAACCAGCTTTCCAGCCCTTAATGATCTGGGTATTGCGCACGCTTGGGCAGGGTGGATATGTATGGCATTGGACGATCTACCGCATATTTATCGAAATGAGGCGCAAAATACTTTTTATAGCATGGGCTATTGCGGCAGTGGCGTGTCATTTTCTGTGCAAGCAGGTAAGCGTTTAGCACAGATGGTCGCCGGTGAAAGTGTACCTGAGCTGCCATTATATCACCGTCCTTTGCCTAAATTTCCGTTAGCACCATTAAGGCGTTTAGGACAATGGGGTTACTTTCATTACGGTAAAATAAAAGATACTTGGTTTTAATTTGAGGCAAGTCAGTGTTATCTCCGGGTTACCACAATACTTGGGTAATGGAAGTCTATGTAGAGGCGCCAAGTCGTACCACAATAAAATCAACAGCCCTGTATTTGACCGCTAAAAAAAACCGCTAGCAAGCGGTTTTTTTAGCGGTGACATCAGTTAAGTTGTAATTGCACGTGGTTTAATTACTTATGGCGCCAGTAAATTAATTCCCTTACTAATAGTGGCAACATTGCCGATAACAGCGGAATTTATTGTTATCAATAGAATCGCTTCGACTGCTTCACCATCTGCTGGGTTTCTTACAATAAACTCCATAGATCTTAATCCTGAGCTATTTGTATTTACTTGGGTATAGGTTGTAGTACCCAGTAATTCACCATTGTCTATTGAGATTTCAACCGTTGCATCAATGGGAAGGGCTTGCAATTCACTATCAGCAAAGGCAAAGGTAAAATCTTGGCTACTGCCACTGGCCAAATCTGCAATAGGGTTGTTTACGCCAGTATTATTAAGGTATAGATCGCCGGTTACACTATCGCTTAATGCATAGGTAGGGTTTCTCGCATCAGCCATGATCAGCACGGTTGCGCGGCGAAGTATCGATGTTTTCGCTTGGCTATCACAATAAGCGCCTTGACATTGTGGACCATTAAATTTGCCATCGGCAAGGGAATGCATGCCGTCGGCATTGCTATCGAAAAAGATAGGTTCATTGGCATCTTTACTGTAATTTTCGTTATCGTCACGCCACGCCTCTTGCATATCGATAAACCCTGAATCTTGAGGAACAATACGGGAAAAACCAGCCGATACGGCATTGACATAATCGGGATCGGCAACTGATGTGCTAATGTCTTCATCGTCAAATAAGTTGTTGCCATTGGTATCAAAAAAGCTTTCATGTCCTACCGCAGTCATTAAAATGGTCGCGCGGTGATCTGCTAAATAGGGTTCAGTTGCTGTCCATACCACCGAGCAACTGCCATTAATGGTCAGACAATTAGGCTCTATGGTGCCACCTTCACTGGTAAAGTTAACACTCGTACCATCAGGCACCGGGTTATTAAAATTATCGGCAAGCCAAGCGGTTATGGTCGAGGTAGTGCCACGAATATATGCTTCGGGGTTCAACACACTAGCGGCAATAGTCATTGATCTCTGCTCAGGTAGGCCAGTATTAATACTCAATTCATTGGATTGGGTTTGCACTGTTGTGGTTTCACCATTGTTAGTCATCGATGCTTGTGCAGTGACGCGAACCACCATGGGAGTCGAACCGGCAATGACTTGGGTAGTAATGATACCTTGGCTGTTAGTTAAACCAGAGCTGCGACTTAAACTGACGCCGCCAATATTATTATCTATACTGAAATCTACTTGATATTGGCCAAGGGGATTATCTAATTCACTGTTTAGTTGAAAGGTCAATGTTGCGGTTTCTTGACCACCGCTGCCTTGAATAACAATACTTGAAGGCTCTGTACTGACAAAAGCGATGGATCCCAAGTCTTCGCCGGTAATGTCGACAATTTCAGAGGCCAATTTGGTGACGCTGTTAATGGTGATACTAGCGTTGATTTCATCTGAATTACCCGAGGTACCAGCACAACTAATATCTTCATAAGTGGTTTTTGCTTGTCCAGCAACGGATAGTACTTGGCTGTCAATCGTCGCTTTCTCATTGGTAACACAAGCGGAACTAAAATTGACTTGGATAGGGGTAGTGATTTTAACGTCATTGTTGTCGACCAGATCTACAATTATTCCAACTGATCCGCCAGCACTGATAGTGTTGTCTTCGATAGATAACTTGACTTTGCCATCGATAAATACACCATCATCGTCAAAGTGGCCAATTTTAATATCATCATTGACGATATCGGTGGCGACAACTTGAAAGGTAGTCGTGGCTGATAAAGTTTCATTATCTTGCTGAGTAGCGGTAACGGTTAGCAATCCGCCACCGATAGCTTCGCTAGCACTAAGAGATGCGGTTGCTAGGCCATTGTCGTCAGTGCGCGATGTGGCTGGCGATAAACTGCCTATACTGGTGGTAAAGGTCAATAGCTGACCGGTGATCGCTTGCCCTGCGCCATTGGTTAAGGTTGCTTGTGCAATCACTGTTTCATCACTTCTGAACTGGCTAATTTCAGCATTATTTTGCCATATTTGCACTGACAGGGTGTCGGGTAAGGTTTGCCCTATTGAGTCAACAAATTCATAGTTGAGGGACTGGGATAATTCAGCTACCGTTATCGTGGCAGTGCCGGCACTTAAGATTTGTAGTGGATCACTAATAGAAGCAGAAGCAATACCGTTGCTATCGGTGAGTGCAGAGGGAACTGAAAGTTCACCTACATCAATCGCAAAGTTGACTCGTGTTGCTGTCATTGGCTGCCCGTATTGATCGAGTACTTGGCCATTGATTGTGATGAGTTCATTTATTTCAAAGCTCTGTTGACTTTCTCCTTGGGCATTAACCATTGACACCACGAGTTGACTAATAACTGACGGTTCAGGAGTATTATCATTACCATCACCATCATCATTTTGCTCTGAACTGCCATTACAGGCAGTTAACACAAGTGACAAAAGTAAAACAGCGATGGAAAAAAATTTGTTCATCATTATCGGCACCTTAGGTAGGCTTTTTTACTGAGTTAACAAACTCAGTATTGATTGTAGTTCACTGTTTTTATGATAAGAGCCAAGATGATAAAAGTCCATGTATATAAAGCAAGTTTGTTAAATTAATGTTGTTACCCACTTCAATGTTAGGGACAGATCAAGGTTGTGTTTAATGACTTTGCATAAATACCTCTATATTTTTAGCGACTAAATTGAGCAGGTCTTGTTGGGCTTCCATACTTGCCCAAGCAATGTGAGGAGTGATCTGAAGATTATCTAAAGGTTGTTTCAGGAATAAGTGTTCTTTCGGTGGCGGTTCTTGGTCAAGTACGTCTAAAATTGCCCAAGCAATATCTCGGTGTTTTAACGCCTGATACAAATCTTTATTATTGATAATCGCTCCGCGAGCCGTGTTAATGAGTACAGCGCTTTTTTTCATGGTTGCCAGCACTGACTTATTGATAAGTTGCTGTGTACTCGAGGTTTCAGGGCAGTGCAGAGTGAGCACGTCTGCTTGCTCAACTACTTGTGGTAAAGGTGTTCGACCACTGCGAATAATCGACGCCTGTTGTCGCTCGGCTATTAATACCTTCATATTAAAGGCACTGGCGATCTTAGCGACTGCTTGGCCTAAATTTCCATAACCAATGATACCCATAGTTTTACCGGCTAACTCGACACTGCCATTGCCGTGATGACAAAAAGTATGACCTTCTGACCAAAGACCTGACACAGTATTATTGCAGTGATGTTGCGGTTGGCTAAAGTAACTCAGCAGTTGTGAAAACACGTATTGAGCCACCGAATTTTGCGCATAACCACGTACATTAGAGACTTTTATCCCCAGTGTTTTGGCAAAGACAACATCGACATTATTAACGCCTGTTGCGGTTACGCAAATCAGTTTTAAAGCGGGTAACTTAGACAATAATTCTTGGTTGAGAATGACCTTATTAGTAATAATGATATCGGCATCAAGGCAACGCTCAACCACTAAGTGTTGCGGCGTTATAGGATGTGATATCAAAGTGTGGACTTGGCGTTTTATGCAGTCGACAGATACTGCTGCTGAAAAGGTCTGGCTATCGAGAAATACAGCTTTCATATCAGTTTGTTACCTGCTCTAGTTGATAAATAGCATCAGAGATTTCTTCCACCTTAGTTGCCAACATTTTTTGGGCATCATATAAGCCGCGATTATAAAAAAATACGCCCATTTCACTAGTAAAAAAGTCAAGTAAAAAATCCGCATCAAATTGCCCTATTTCTTGATCGAGTTCCCTTGTAAAATACTGTTGAATTTTATTGATAAGATGTGCTTTTTCAGGTCCTGTAAATTGAATGTTTTTCATCCTTCATATACTCTGATCTGCCAATGTGGATCCACTATACTAAGGTAAATTACTTACGCGGGGAAAGTAAATGTTGAAAAAAAAGTGGTTGCTTTGGTGGCAAACAAAATGTGCGAAATGTCGAAAAATGCGCAAGATTATTCTATGGTTAATGATAATGTTATTTGTTGATGCCATTTGGTCACCATCAATTATATGGTGATCATGGCGTTAACCACTGTTTATTGCTACTGGAGTAATATTATGGGATATCGTTGGGTAGATTCACAGCAACTTGCCTTAGACTTAATCGAAATCTACCCCGATGTAGATCCGTTAACCGTGTCTTTTACTCAGTTGCGGCAATGGGTGATGGCATTAGATAATTTCGATGATAATGACGCCCATTGCGGTGAACGCATTCTGGAGGCGATCCAAATGGCTTGGATAGCTGAAATCGATTAGCGATAACCATTTTGAACAGAAAACTTACCTGTGTTAGCTAGTGAATGGCTAACAAATAGTCATTAAAGTATCCAAGGCTAAGATCGTCAATGGTCTAGTTTAGCGCAATTATTCACTTTCAGGCGATTAACACTTTTTTGTCTACCAATCTTATACTATACTCTGCTGTCATTATTGTCTCTGTGAATTTTAAACATTCACCATATTTATAAAACTGGTATTGCACATTATTATGACAACAGCTACTAAACGCTCACTATATATCCCTTACGCTGGTCCAACCCTACTTGAAACACCACTGTTGAATAAGGGCAGTGCTTTTTCTGAGCAAGAGCGTGCTAGTTTTAACCTCACTGGTTTATTACCGCCGCGATATGAAACCATCGATGAGCAAGTTGACCGTGCATACATGCAATATAAAAGCTTCCAAAACGACTTGAATAAACATATCTATTTGCGTGCCATTCACGATAACAATGAAACATTGTTCTTTAAACTAGTACAAGCGCATTTAGCCGAAATGATGCCGATAATCTATACGCCAACTGTCGGTGATGCATGTGAACAATTTTCTGATATTTATCGCAGCTCGCGAGGGCTGTTTATTTCTTATGAAGAACGCCATCAGATGGATGATATCTTGCGAAATGCCACTAAAAATAAAGTCAAAGTGATCGTTGTTACTGATGGTGAGCGCATTTTAGGACTAGGCGATCAAGGTATCGGCGGTATGGGTATACCTATTGGCAAACTGTCTTTGTATACCGCTTGTGGCGGCATAAGCCCCGCATATACGCTGCCGGTGATGCTTGATGTCGGTACCAACAATGAGAAACTGTTAAATGATCCTATGTATATGGGCTGGCGACATAAACGCATTGAACAAGACAAATACGATGAATTTGTTGATCTGTTTATTCACGCCGTAAAACGTCGTTGGCCGCAAGTTTTGTTGCAATTTGAAGATTTTGCTCAGCCCAATGCGACGCCTTTATTGACCCGTTATCGACAGCAAGTGTGTTGTTTTAACGACGATATTCAGGGCACAGCAGCGGTGACAGTGGGGACTTTGTTAGCTGCTTGTCGTTCCAAACAAGTTAAATTGTCGGATCAAAAAGTCGCTTTTGTTGGCGCAGGCTCGGCTGGCTGTGGTATTGCTGAGCAAATCATTGCGCAAATGGTCAGTGAGGGTATATCAACTGAACAAGCCCGCAGTCAGGTATTTATGATTGATAGGTTCGGCTTGTTAACTGAAGGCATGCAAGCACTCAGAGATTTTCAACAAAAGCTCGTTCAACGCCAAGTAGATATTGAAACTTGGCCAATCACCGGCCAATTTGCAAGCTTGCTTGAGGTGATCAATAACGCTAAGCCAGATATTTTAATTGGTGTATCCGGAGTGGCTGGTTTATTTACCGAACAGTTGATTAAAGCAATGAAGTCACATTGTGCTCTGCCGATTATTTTTCCCCTGAGTAATCCACTTAAACAAGTAGAAGCGACCCCTGCAGATATTATTGAATGGACCGAAGGGCAAGCAATTGTAGCTACCGGTAGTCCATTTGAACCAGTGCACTACCGCGGTAAAACTTTTCACATTGCCCAGTGTAATAACAGTTATATATTCCCAGGTATAGGTTTAGGTGTTGTCGCCGCAAATATAAGTCTGATCACTGATGAAATGTTAATTGTTGCCAGTGAAACATTGGCGAGAACATCACCACTTGCTAATACTGGCGAGGGGGAGCTATTACCACCAATCACAGCTATTGCTGATTTAAGTAAAGAAATTGCTTTTGCGGTCGCTAAAGTCGCTTACCGACAAAAGTTGGCATTGGAAATATCAGATGAGATGTTAAAAGCAAAAATAGCGCGAAATTTTTGGGTGCCTGAATATCGACAATACAAACGCATCAGTATTTAAATGGCCTCTGTTGACAGGGAAAAGTCAACTTCCGTATTTTCATCAGTAAAAGCCGTTTTGGTCAGCTATGAAGCCAGTCGTGCAGTATAAATAAACAACTTACTGCATTGCTGAAATATTAGCTGAGATAAACAGTAGGCATTTAAACCCAATTCGTCTATAATCGCGCCAAAATTTATACTACTTTATGTTAATTAATCTTTATAAGAGGGCTTATTATGGCTATCGAACGTACTTTTTCTATTGTAAAACCAGACGCAGTGGCTAAAAACTTAATTGGTCAAATATACAACCGTTTCGAAACAGCAGGTTTAAAAATTGTTGCTTCAAAAATGGTTCATTTAAGCAAAGAAAAGGCCGAAGGGTTTTATGCTGAACACAGCGAACGTCCTTTTTTTAATGCGTTGGTTGCCTTTATGACGTCTGGACCAGTTATGGTTCAAGTGCTTGAAGGTGAGAATGCGGTAATGAAAAATCGTGAAATTATGGGCGCAACTAACCCAGCGGAAGCGCTAGCGGGAACTATTCGTGCCGATCTTGCTGACAGCATCGATGAAAATGCCGCACATGGCTCAGACGCTTTAGCATCAGCTGCGCGTGAAATTGCTTACTTCTTTAGCGATGATGAGATTTGCCCTCGCACTAGATAAAACATAACGCTATATCAGCATACCGATAAAGCGTTACTTATCTACAAAGGATTTTACCGACCATTCGGTAAAATCCTTTTGCTATTTAAAGCGAACAATAATTATGATGCATTTTTAAGTTATTAATATTTGTTAATATCTGAATTTACAAATTGTGCGTTTAGGCGAAAAAATGTACACTTTGCAATCCGTAATAATACCATACGAGAAACAGTAAAATATGAATGAAGTGGTGTCGTCAACCAACAAAAAAGTTAACTTGTTAAATTTTGATCATCAAGCGATGCGTGAATATTTTACCTCTATTGGTGAAAAGCCGTTTCGTGCCGATCAACTGATGAAATGGATATACCACTTCGGGTATGCGGACTTTGAGTTAATGACTAACTTAAATAAAAAGTTGCGAGAAAAGTTACAACGCCTTACTGAAATAAAAGCACCTGAAATAGCTGAAAAACAAGTTTCAAACGATGGCACGATAAAATACGCATTAAAGCTCGAAGGCGGACAAGAAGTTGAAACCGTATGGATCCCAGAAAATGATCGCGCTACTTTGTGTGTGTCTTCACAAGTTGGCTGTGCATTAGAATGCACTTTTTGTGCAACCGCTCAGCAGGGCTTTAATCGCAATTTATCGATGTCAGAAATCATTGGTCAAGTTTGGCGAGTCGCCAATGATATTGGTGCAACTCGCATTGCAGGTAAACGACCGATAACCAATATTGTGATGATGGGCATGGGCGAGCCATTATTGAATATGAAAAACTTGATCCCAGCATTGAGTACTATGCTTAATGACTTGGGGTATGGCTTGTCAAAACGCCGAGTCACTGTTAGTACTTCTGGGGTTGTTCCCGCACTCGATATGCTCAAAGAAAAAGTAGATTGTGCCTTAGCTATTTCAGTGCATGCGCCGAACAATAGCTTACGCGATGAACTTGTACCTATTAACAAAAAGTATCCCTTAGAAGACTTTCTCCGTGCGGCTGGACGATACATAGATGGATCTAAGGCGAATAAGCAAGCGACTATTGAATATGTAATGTTAGATCATGTCAATGACAGCACCGAGCAAGCACATGAATTAGCCCGTGCATTAAAAGATTTGCCCAGTAAAATTAACTTGATCCCTTTTAACCCTTACCCAGGCTCCCCTTATAAACGCTCCAGTAATTCGCGCATCGATCGGTTTGATAAAGTACTCCAATCATATGGTTTAACGGTGATCACCCGAAGAACTCGAGGTGATGACATTGACGCAGCTTGCGGCCAGTTAGCCGGTGATGTCATCGATAGAACCAAACGCACCAGTCAAATAGCTAATGAGCAAGTGATGACAGAACCATTGCAAGCCGATGTAATTTCGGTAAAGATAGTCTAGTTACACGGCTATATAAACTAGCGCTTAGCCCACAGGTGGAATATCTATGCATACATTGAGTAAAACGTTTATTGTTTTTGCCTTGCTAATGGCAACAACAGGCTGTGTAACGCAAAGTTATGAAAATAATAAATCAACACCTGTAGTGCAACACGATACCAGTAAAAATGAAATGGCAATGACCCGTATTTCCTTGGGGCTGGGATACTTAAAGGTGGGGAATACGGTACAAGCCAAACTCAATTTAGAAAAGGCCAAAGGGTTCGCCCCCGATCTAGTGCAGGTTTACACTGCTTTTGCCCATTATTACGACACAGTGAATGAACCTGAATTAGCGACAACTCAATATCGAAAAGCATTGTCTATTGATGCTGACGATGCCGATACGTTAAATAATTTTGGGGTTTTTCTTTGTAAGCACAATAAATTTACTGAGGCTGAGCAACAGATGCTCAAGGCGATTGCTGTGCCAAGCTATTTACTGGTGGCACAAAGTTATGAAAATTTAGCCTTGTGTCAACTCAAAGCGAAAAACTATAGTAAAGCACAACTTTATTTAGATAAAGCCATAGTGCACAACCCTTCAAATGCATCTTCGCTGTTGCAGATGGCACAATTATACTATGTGAAATCTAACTACAACAAAGCGCAGCAATATTTCAAACGCTATGAACAAGCAACCAGACGTTTTTCACCCAGCGCCCTAGCATTAGCTTTTAAAATTTCTCTCAAACAGGGCGATAAAACCACAGCCAAAAATTATGCCGATATACTGGTGCAAATGTTCCCTAATTCTCATCAGGCTCGACAGTACATAATAAACCAACTCGATGAAATTGAAGCCGATAGATTAGCAACAGAATACCGAGGGGAGATGACTGCATCTACTTATGTAAAGACAAAAAATAAAAGGGTGGTGGTCCTTTCGCCAACAAAAATAAATCCCTTAATCAAATCATCACAAGTCAATACCAGTTCGCTAACTAAAGCAAACCACGACTCCTCAAAGCATACCATTGCACCTGATAATGAGGTGGTACAAAGTCACCGCGTGGTCAAAGGAGATAATTTATTTTCCATTTCTAAAAAATATAATATCCAAATGAGAAGTTTGGAAAAGTGGAATGATTTTGAAAGAACGAAACTTTTAAGCATTGGCGATGTCATCTACTTATCCGAGCCGAAAAATATCGACAGTGTGAAGCAATAGGTTGGCAATGACTAAAAACAAGCAAGTGGTATCTGAACTAAGTGATGACATCGAGGTGGTAGGCCCCGGCGCCATGCTAGCTCAAGCGCGTCAAGCGATGCAGTTAACCCAGCAACAAGTAGCCGATAAACTTAACTTTCGTCTGATCATCGTTAAAAATATTGAAAATGAAATATTTGATAAATCTTTACCGGCAACCTTTAATCGCGGTTATTTGCGTAGCTATGCTAAATTAGTTCAACTTGATAACGAAGACGTTTTAGCCAGTTACGAAATGTTAAATGTGGCAAAACAGCAAGGTGCTGAAATGCAGAGCTTTTCAAAAGCAACTGAAAAGCAAGCTGAAACTAATCGGATCATGTGGATAAGTTATTTCATTCTCGCCATGTTGATCGCTGCTACTATTGTTTGGTGGTTACAACAAGGCAAACTATCTACTGAAACAACAACGGCACTTGATCAACAAGAGGCCGCCGAAGAAGTCATCTTAACCTATCAGAAAGTGGTTGTTGCTGAATCGCCTACGGGCAATGATTTGTCCGTTGAAATAACACCCATAGAATCTAGCCCTGAAGCAAGTGATTTAAGTCAACGGAGCCAGCCTGACATGGTTGAAACTATGACTGAGTCGACAAGCACTGAGCAATTGCCATCTGCGGTTGATCCCGAGGCGAGTCAAAGTAACGCCAATGAGCAGTCAATAGATGCTGTCACAGGTGACGGGCAAACTCGTGTTGAATTTACTTTTTCCGGTGATTGTTGGGTAAATATTTTTGATGCCAGTGGAGAGCGGCTTGCTTGGGGCATAAAAAAATCTGGTTATGTCATGACTATTAAGGGGATAGCGCCATTTAATGTGACCTTGGGTAAGCCTGAACTGGTCACTATTAAATATAATGATAATTTACTTGATATATCGCAATTTAATCGTGGTAATATTGCAAAATTCTCCTTGCCATTAGGGGCTGTTCAACTTTAGCGGTTTTCTCCTCAATTGCTTTTTTAACAGCTAGCAGAGCAATAAATTGCAAGAACAAATAGCCCAGAGTAATCTATATCGGTATGTTTTATAAATTGAGTCATTATGTTTAAAGAATCTCCTATTATTCGTCGTAAATCTCGTCAAATCATGGTGGGCAAGGTGCCTGTCGGTGGAGATGCACCTATTACTGTGCAGTCTATGACCAATACCACCACCACTGATATTGCGGCAACTATAGCGCAAATTCGTGCACTTGAAGCCGTAGGCGCTGATATTGTCCGAGTCAGTGTGCCTACGATGGATGCTGCCGAGGCATTCAAAATCATTAAACAATCAGTGGATGTTCCCTTGGTAACCGATATTCACTTTGATTATCGCATTGCCTTAAAAGTAGCTGAATACGGCGCTGATTGCTTGCGTATCAATCCTGGAAATATTGGCCGAGAAGACAGAGTGCGTTCAGTGGTTGAATGTGCAAGAGATAATAATATCCCAATTCGCATTGGCGTTAACGGTGGTTCTTTAGAAAAAGATATTCAAGAAAAATACAGTGAGCCAACACCAGAAGCTTTATTAGAATCAGCAATGCGCCATGTTGATATCCTTGACAGACTGAATTTTGATCAATTTAAAGTCAGTGTCAAAGCTTCCGATGTTTTTTTGGCAGTAGGGGCTTATCGACTGTTGGCGAAACAAATTGATAACCCATTGCATTTGGGGATCACCGAAGCAGGAGGCATGCGCTCTGGTTCGGTTAAGTCGTCCGTCGGTTTGGGCTTACTGTTATCTGAAGGCATTGGTGATACCTTGCGTATTTCCCTAGCGGCTGATCCCGTTGAGGAAATTAAAGTCGGTTTTGATATTTTGAAATCCCTTAAATTGCGCAGTCGAGGCATAAATTTGATTGCTTGTCCCAGTTGTTCTCGACAAGAGTTTGACGTGATTGCCACAGTTAATGCCTTAGAGGAGCGCATTGAAGATATTTTAACGCCGATGGATGTTTCTATTATAGGCTGTATAGTCAATGGCCCTGGTGAAGCATTAGTCTCTGATCTTGGCTTGACTGGCAGCAGTAAAAAAAGTGGTTTTTATTTAGATGGGCTCAGACAGAAAGACCGTTTTGACAACAATAACCTAGTCGATCAACTCGAGGCCCGTATTCGTGCCAAAGCTAAATTACTGGATGCAAGTAATAAAATTGATGTCAAAGAAATTGACTAGTTGTTTTCAGTTGCGCAAAAGCAAACGCGTCGTTATTTACGTTTGCAGTCAAACTGCCTATAATGCGCGCTGCACTTTATTTTTATGAAATTTAAGAGAGAGTTATTAACGTGAGCAAAGCTATTCAAGCAATTAGAGGGATGAACGATTGCTTACCAGCTGATACTGGTGTTTGGCAAATGTTAGAAGCGGTATTGCGCAGAGTTGCCAGTAATTATGGTTTTGCAGAAATTCGTATGCCCATTGTTGAATCTACCGCTTTGTTTAAACGCTCTATTGGCGAAGTCACCGATATTGTTGAAAAGGAAATGTATAGTTTTGACGATCGCAACGGTGACAGCCTGACTTTGCGGCCTGAAGGAACCGCTTCTTGTGTCAGAGCCGGTAATCAACACGGCTTATTGTACAACCAAGAACAGCGCCTGTGGTATATGGGGCCAATGTTTCGTCATGAGCGACCGCAAAAAGGCCGTTATCGCCAATTTCATCAATTTGGTTTGGAAGCCTTTGGTATTGCTACCCCAGACATAGATGCAGAAGTGATCATGTTAACTTCTCGTTTGTGGCGGGAACTTGGTATCAATGAATTTGTCACACTAGAGCTTAACTCATTGGGTTCAACTGATGAGCGCGCAGCCTATCGAACTGCTTTAGTGGCTTTTTTGACTGAGCGGGAAGCGCAACTTGATGACGACAGTAAACGCAGAATGCACACCAACCCTCTGCGGGTATTAGACAGTAAGAATCCTCAGGTACAGGCGGCGTTAGTCGGGGCACCAAAATTGTCTGATTATTTTACCGAGCAATCAAAAGCGCATTTCTCCGGTGTTTGTCAGCGCTTAGATGCAGCCGGCGTAAAGTATGTTATTAATGAGCGCTTAGTGCGGGGATTAGACTATTATAATCGCACCGTATTTGAATGGGTAACTGATAGCTTAGGCGCCCAAGGTACGGTATGTGCCGGTGGTCGTTACGATGGCTTAGTTGAACAATTAGGTGGTAAAGCTACCCCAGGATTTGGTTTTGCATTGGGGATCGAGCGTTTAGTGCTAATGCTAACCAGCTTAAATAAAGTACAAAATATCAGACCGACAGTAGATGCTTATTTTATTATGTTGGGAGAGGCGGTTGAGATCACTGCCAATGGCTTAGCTGAGCAATGGCGTGATCAAGTCGCTGATATTCGAATTCAATGTCACTGTGGTGGTGGCAATATGAAAAAACAAATGAAACGCGCCGATAAATCGGGTGCACAAATCGCCCTTATTTTAGGGGATGATGAATTGGCAAATAAACAAATCACGGTAAAGTATTTACGTGGTCAAAATGAACAACAAACGATACCATTTGAGCAAGTGGCTAGTTTGCTAGCAAGTTTACATTAAGGGTTAATTGTGGATATAAATCAAACAGAAGAACAGCAAGTAGCAGCGATTAAAAATTTTTGGAAAGAAAACGGCAATGCGATTATTGCCGGCTTAGTTCTCGGCTTTTCAGGATTTATTGGTTATGGTTATTATCAAGATCATAAAATGCAGCAAGAGTTAACCGTAGCAGAGAGCTACCGAGCTGTGGTCGAATTAGCCGATAGCGATAAAACCGCTTATCGCGATGCAGCAAACGCTTTTCTCAGTGAATTTGGTGATAGCAGTTACGCTTCGTTGACTTCATTAGCATTAGCAAAAAATGCCGCTGAACATCAAGATTGGTCAAAAGTCGCTGAACACCTAAAGCATGCCATTGATAAGTCTGTCGACAGTGGCATCACAGGTATTGCCTCGGTGCGCTTAGCTCGAGTACAAGTACAATTAGGTCAGTATGATGAGGCGATTGCGACCTTGTCGTTACCCTTACCAGCATCGTTTAATGCTGCCATTGAAGAAATTAAAGGCGACGCCTACTTAAAGCAAAACAACCTTGAATTGGCTCGCAATGCTTATCAAGCGGCATTGTCTGTTGAAGGGGGTAACCCAAGTCCTAGTTTACAGATGAAATTAGATGACATAGCTGAAAATGTGTCGCTAGTAAACTAATCCACAGGGGGTTGCGTGCTTAATTATAAAGGAAATGTATTGAATAACCGATTATTTACAAAAGTTTGCTTACTCACTTTGCTATCAACTGCACTTTTTGCTTGTTCTAGCACTGATGACGAAGAATCTGATCCTACCCTAGCGGCTGAGTTAACTGAGATTAATAATGCCTTTTCTCCTCGTATTGTGTGGAGTAAAAATGTTGGCAATGGCGTTGATGATTATTTTTCTCGCCTCAAACCCGTCGCTGGCTATGGCAAAATATACAGTGCCAACCGCATCGGTGATGTTTATGCTTTTGACCTAAATACAGGAAAAAAAGTATGGCACGCAGATCTACAAAAAAATTCATCAAGCGATAGTTTTTTTGCCAGTAGTAAGTCAGCTCTATTAGCAGGTGGTCCAACTATTGGGATGAATAAAGTCTTTATTGGCAGTGAGAATGGTGAGGTGTATTCCCTTGATGCCGACAGTGGCAGTCTAGTGTGGCAAGCGCAAGTAAAAGGCGAAGTTATCTCGGCGCCAGCAGTCGACAATGGCACACTGGTTGTCAATTCAGCATCTGGTATATTAAAAGCCTTTGATGCCACTGAAGGCACTGAACAATGGAAAATTGAACAAGATGTACCCGCGTTAACGCTTCGCGGAGTGAGCAGCCCAGCTTTAGCTGGTGGTGGTGCGGTTATTGGCTCCTCTGACGGTACCCTCACTGTGTTTATTTTAGAATCAGGTCAACAAGGTTGGACTGTTGAGGTTGGCGAGGCTTCCGGCTCTACCGAACTGGAACGGGTTATTGATATCGATTCTAAGCCACTAATTTATGGCGATAAAGTTTATGCTATCTCAGCTAAAGGCAACTTGGTTGCCTTAGATTTGCGTTCAGGTCGAATGTTGTGGAAGCGCCAGTATTCATCGTTTAGGCAGTTATCAATGAGTGGCAATAACTTGTTTTTGACTGACGTAAAAGGACACGTCTACGCCATTGATCGGGCTAATGGTTTAGAACGCTGGAGTCAGTTGGCACTCACTAACAGGAGCGTTACCGGACCTGCGATATTGGCAGATCATGTAGTGGTTGGTGATTATGAAGGCTATCTTCACTGGTTAGACAAGGAGTCAGGTGAAATTGTTGCTCGCTATCAATTAGACAGCAGTGGTATTTTCAGTACGCCGACTGTAGCCAAAGAGATATTGTATGTTCAGTCGAGAGATGGAGATTTACAGGCAATAGCAACGCCTTAATCACTTTTTTCAACTAGAATGATATACGGCTCCAATGCAATATGCGCTGGAGCCGTTGTTTATTTTTATTCAGGGCACTTATTGCCATAGATATTTTGAGGTAGCTATGCTTCCTGTAGTAGCGCTTGTTGGTCGTCCAAATGTTGGCAAATCAACATTATTTAATCGTTTAACCCGCAGTCGAGACGCCTTAGTCGCCGATTATCCCGGACTGACCAGGGATCGCCAATACGGCCAAGCAGAGGTTGAGGAGCACCCTTTTATTGTTATCGATACTGGGGGGATCCACGGCGACGAGCAAGGTATAGATGCCTTGATGGCTGAACAGTCATTATTGGCTATTGCCGAAGCTGATGCTGTGTTATTTATGGTTGATGCCCGAGCGGGTTTAACTTCAGCTGATATTGGTATTGCCGATCACTTGCGCAAACAAAGTAAAACCGTTTTCCTGGTAGCTAATAAAGTCGATGGTATTGATGCAGATTCTGCGGTAGCAGAGTTTTATTCATTGGCGTTAGGGGATACTGTTCACCAAATTGCAGCGGCACATGGTCGCGGCGTCACTCAGTTGTTAACGCTGGCCTTAACACCACATATTGAAGCATTTAATCAGCAGCAATTAACTCAGTCTGAGCAACAACAAGCTGATGATCCGCTTAGCGCTGAGGATACGCCAATTGAGGCACCTTTAGACACAGATAAAATTAAGCTTGCCATCATAGGTAAACCCAATGTCGGCAAATCAACATTGACCAATCGCATTCTAGGTGAAGAACGGGTGGTTGTTTATGATATGCCCGGTACTACCCGAGATAGTGTCTATATTCCTATGGAACGCAATGGCCGCGAATATGTTCTGATTGACACGGCAGGGGTTCGACGTCGTAAAAATGTCACCGACGTAGTCGAAAAGTATTCAGTGATCAAAACATTGCGGGCGATCGAAGATGCCAATGTGTGCTTATTGATTATTGATGCGCATGAGGGTATTAGTGATCAAGATTTAAGCTTACTCGGCTTTATTTTGGAAGCTGGCCGTTCACTGGTTTTAGCGGTAAATAAATGGGATGGTCTTGACGAACACGTTAAAGATCGAATTAAAACCGAGCTTGATCGCCGCCTTGGCTTTATAGACTTTGCTCGGATCCATTTTATTTCTGCCCTTCACGGTACCGGTGTTGGTCATTTATACGAATCGGTAGAAGAAGCCTTTGTTTCCGCGACGAAACGCATTTCTACATCTATGGTTACCAAAATACTTGATATGGCTGTTTTTGACCATCAGCCACCTATGCACCAAGGACGACGTATCAAGTTGAAGTACGCCCATGCAGGAGGCTACAATCCACCTATAGTGGTGATCCATGGCAATTTAGCAAAAAAATTGCCAAACTCATACAAGCGTTATTTGATGAATTATTATCGCAAATCACTAAAAATAATGGGAACCCCAATTAAGATTGAGTTTAGAGAAACGACTAATCCGTTTGCCGGTAAGAAAAAGCTCAGCTTCACCGAACAGAAAAAGTTAGCTAGAGCGACGCAGGGCTATAATAAAGATTAACTCAAGTTATGGCGACAACCAGCAATTTAATGACAATCAGCAATGGCAAACTATCCTGTTTCGTGGGCGGCTAATAAAAATTAACAGCTAGGTCACTGCACAGTCGACTGACAAATAGAGAAAAGTTTGTACAGCTAAGTTTGACTTGTAAAAATTTTACACTTGTTCAGTTATTGGGTATTATTTTATATAAGCTTTTATAGAATAAGCATTTATGTCTTCAGGATCAAAAAAAGTAGCAACGATTGCACGTATGAATCAACGCTTAGCGTTAATGCAAGCAGGCTCTACTGTGACTATCGATATTATGACCCCAGCGGGACAAAAGGCAAAATTTCGTACCTGTTTTGTTGGCTATGTGCCAAAAAAATATGTACTGATCCAATATCCAGAGAATAGTAAATTAGGCCACTTTGGTAAATATATCGTGCAGGGAGTGTCAGTAACTGTGCGCGGTTTGATTGAAGGCCACGAGGGCACAGTGACTGCCTTTGCCAGTAAAATAAAACAAACTATTCAACTGCCTTCAAAACTTATTGTACTTGAATTCCCTCTAAATATTACCTTACAAAACCTGCGCAACAGCTTGCGCATTGATAGTGATATTGACGCCAAAATTAAAGTCGACAGTGAATATTGGGGCACAGTGATCACCGATCTTTCAGTCAATGGTTGTCAGATAATGGTCAATAGTGGTGAATCACTGAATTTAGCAAAAAATAAAACCATTGAAGTCATTATTGAAGAGTTTAATGGTTTAAAGAACTTAAAATTACAAGCCTATATTTGTAGTGTAAAACAACAAATAAAGGGTGTTTCAATAGGCTTAAAATTTCTCCCTATCTCCAAGTCCTCTGTGGTTAGGCTGTTACAACAACTGGTTGTCAAAGAGAGTTAACTATTTGCTTTGAGCTCAGTAACTTTGGCTTTAATATGACCACCGTTAATTTGCAGGGAAATATTATCACCAACATTAACCTGTTCAAGCTGCTTAATAATTTTTCCATGTTCAGAGCGGATCACACTGTAACCCCGACTGATAGTTGCCAATGGACTGACTAGCTGAAGCTGTTCAATATTGTGGATAAAACGCTGCTGTTTTCGTTGCAGAATAGCTTGTATTGCTAAAGTTAATCGCTGTTTAAGACGCTGATCAGCCCGTTGAGCTGAAGTAATTACAGCGAGAGGTGACAAGCGTAATAATCTATGACTCAGTTGTTGTTGATTGCCTTGCGATAAGTTGAAGTAGTGCCAAGTAGCTTGACTGAGGCGTATACTTAAATCATCAACTTTTTGTTGATCTACTTGTAGTTTTTGCTCTGGATGAGTTTGTCGCAACCTGTGGACTAAGCTGTTATTTTTTAGACGTTGAGCAGAGAACACTCGTATGGTTGCTTGCTTTAATCGCTTGTTGATTTGTGCAAGTGCATGTTCAGTTTGACTGTTATCTGCAGAAACCAACTCTGCTGCAGCTGTCGGCGTAGCTGCTCTTACATCAGCAGCGTGATCAGTTAAACACATATCTATTTCATGGCCGACAGCACTGATGGTTGGGATGTTACTGTGATACACTTCAGCAACGACTATTTCTTCATTAAAGGCCCATAAATCCTCCAATGAGCCTCCCCCTCGGCCAATAATTAACACTTGACACTCATTGCGCTGATTGGCGATTTTTATCTGTTTAACTATCTGTTGTTTGGCCAGCTCTCCTTGCACTAAACAAGGATAAATAATGACCTTAATCAATGGATTTCTGCGTTTGAGTGTGGCTGTTATATCTTTAATAGCGGCACCTGTAGACGAGGTAATAATGCCAACAGTATCAATATCTTTGGGGATAGTTTGCTTGGTTTGGGCGGCGAAATATCCCTGCGCATTTAACCGTTGTTTGAGTTGCTCATATTGCTGGCGTAGCAAGCCGTCACCAGCATCATCCATGGTTTCAATGATCAGTTGGAAATCGCCACGGGGCTCATATAGAGATACTTTAGCGCGCACTAATACTTGCTGACCATTGCGCGGTTTAATGGTGACACGGCGATTACTGCCTTTAAACATGGCACATTTTACATGAGATTTTTTATCTTTTAGGGATAAATACCAATGACCAGAGGATGCGGCGATAAAATTCGATATTTCACCACACAACCATACCGTGTTTAATTCATTTTCTAATAGATATTTGGCTTTTCAAGTGAGTTCACTCACTTGAAGTATCAGTTGTTGATCCATTTACTCACATACTTTTACAGGTTTCATGGTGTATATTCGTCTCATTATAAGTTTTTCGGTAAAATAATGAAATTTAAGTTTACCTAAAACTGGAAAACGGTTAAAATTCTGCCGCAATATTCACTCCCTAACCATTCCTTTTTAGAGAGATGTTGCTATGTTAAGAATTGCCCAAGAAGCCTTGACTTTTGATGATGTGTTATTAGTACCTGCGCATTCAAAAGTCCTCCCCCACACTGCTGATCTAACGACTAAATTGACCCGCAAAATAAATTTAAATGTGCCTATGATCTCAGCTTCGATGGACACAGTCACTGAAGCGCGTTTGGCCATTACCTTAGCCCAAGAGGGCGGGATTGGCTTCATACACAAAAACATGACCATTGCCGAACAAGCAAAAAATGTCAGTCAAGTAAAGAAATATGAAAGCGGTATCGTTTCTGATCCTGTGACTGTTAGCCCCGATGCGACCATCGAACAAACCATGAAGTTGGCTGATGAACTGGGCTTTTCTGGCTTTCCTGTCGTCGACAAAGCCAACAACCTGGTTGGTATTATCACCGGTCGCGATTTGCGTTTTGAAACCGATTTAACGCTACCCGTGTCTGAATTGATGACGGTCAAAGAAAAATTAGTGACGGTTCAAGAAGGTGCTGAAAGAGAGCAAATATTATGCTTAATGCACGAACATCGCATTGAAAAGATTTTGATGGTAGATAGTGCATTTAAATTAACGGGTTTGATCACCGTGAAAGATTATCAAAAAGCCGAAAGTAAACCCAATGCCTGTAAAGACGAATTAGGTCGTTTGCGCGCTGGTGCTGCGGTTGGTGTTGGTGCAGGCACAGAGGAACGAATTGATGCCTTAGTCGCTGCAGGAGTCGATGTATTGCTTATTGATACCTCTCATGGGCATTCGCAAGGGGTGATCGATCGCGTTAGCGAAACCCGAAAAAAATATCCAGATTTACAAATCATAGCCGGGAATGTGGCTACTGCTGCCGGTGCTAAAGCTTTGGCCGATGTCGGTGTAGATGCGGTAAAAGTCGGTATTGGTCCGGGATCAATATGTACTACCCGTATCGTTACGGGGGTTGGTGTGCCTCAGTTAACCGCTATTGCTAATGCCGTTGAAGGATTAAAGGGAACTGACATCCCCGTAATAGCTGATGGCGGTATTCGTTTTTCCGGTGATATAGCTAAGGCCTTAGTGGCTGGTGCTCATTGTGTCATGGTCGGCAGTATGCTTGCTGGTACTGAAGAAGCACCAGGCGAAGTCGAGCTATTTCAAGGACGTTATTACAAATCTTATCGCGGAATGGGATCTTTGGGTGCAATGGCACAAAAAGAGGGCTCAAGTGATCGTTATTTTCAAAAAACAGAAGGTGAAGCCGATAAGTTAGTGCCTGAAGGCATTGAAGGACGAGTGGCTTATAAAGGACCTGTTGCGGCAATTATTCATCAACAAATGGGTGGCTTGCGCTCCTCTATGGGCTTGACTGGTTCGGCAACCATTGAAGAAATGCGTACCAAACCAGAATTTATGAAAATATCGTCTGCTGGCATGGGCGAGTCGCATGTTCACGACGTGACTATCACCAAAGAAGCCCCTAATTACCGAATGGGCTAAAACCTTTTGCCTCATTGAGTTAATTGCAGGCTGAGCTATAAATATGGTAGCTCGGCCTGTTCATTTTTATAAACACATATTATTAGGAACAAAACACATGAGCAAAGACATTCATGATCACCGCATACTAATATTAGATTTTGGTTCACAATACACTCAACTTATTGCCCGTCGTGTGCGCGAAATAGGCGTTTATTGTGAATTGTGGGCATGGGACGTAAGCGAAGCACAAATCAAAGGCTTTAACCCAACCGGTATTATCTTAGCCGGAGGCCCGGAATCGGTTACTGAACACAATTCTCCTCGTGCACCAGAATATGTATTTAGTGCCAATGTCCCGGTGTTGGGTATTTGTTATGGCATGCAAACCATGGCTGAGCAGTTAGGTGGTTCTGTTGCCAGTAGTGCACATAAAGAATTTGGTTATGCTGCGGTAGAGGTTATTGAAAAATCTAAACTTTTTAGTAATATCGAAGACAGTGTTGGCGCTAATGGCAATGCCTTATTAGATGTGTGGATGAGTCATGGTGACAAGGTAGCTAACATCCCTGATGGGTTTAGCACTATTGCACAAACACCGAGTTGTGCTCATGCCGCTATTGTTAATGACAGTAAACAATTTTACGGTGTGCAATTTCATCCAGAAGTGACTCACACCAAACAAGGCTTACGTATTTTAGAGCATTTTGTTATTGATATTTGTCACTGTGAAAAATTGTGGACACCTGCTAGCATCATTGACAATGCAATTGCGCAGATCAAAGCGCAAGTAGGTAACGACGAGGTCATTCTTGGTTTATCTGGTGGTGTTGATTCATCAGTAGTTGCTATGCTGCTCAAACGGGCTATTGGCGACAAACTCACCTGTGTTTTTGTTGATAATGGCTTACTGCGCCTCAACGAAGGCCAGCAAGTGATGGATATGTTTGGTGATCATTTTGGTTTGAATATTGTGCATGTCAATGCTGAGCAACGTTTTTTAGATCGACTAGCGAATGAAAATGACCCAGAGAAGAAACGCAAAATTATTGGTAATGTTTTTGTTGAAGTATTTGACGAAGAGTCTAAAAAACTAAGTAATGCCAAATGGTTAGCGCAAGGGACTATTTATCCTGACGTGATTGAATCGGCGGCCTCTGCCACGGGTAAAGCCCATGTGATCAAATCCCACCACAATGTTGGCGGATTACCTGATGATATGGCGATGGGCTTGGTGGAACCGTTGCGCGAATTATTTAAAGACGAAGTGCGCAAAATTGGTTTAGAACTCGGTTTGCCGTATGACATGTTATATCGTCATCCATTTCCTGGGCCTGGCTTAGGAGTGCGCATTTTAGGCGAAGTGAAAAAAGAGTATGCTGATCTATTGCGCCGCGCTGATGCTATTTTTATTGAAGAGTTACACAGACACGATCTATACAATAAAGTCAGCCAAGCATTTACGGTATTTTTACCAGTGCGCTCTGTCGGTGTCATGGGCGATGGCCGCAAATATGATTGGGTGGTGAGTTTACGCGCGGTGGAAACCATAGATTTTATGACCGCCATATGGGCGCATTTGCCCTATGAATTTTTAGGCTTGGTATCTAATCGCATTATCAATGAAATTGATGGTATCTCGCGTGTGGTCTATGACATCTCGGGTAAACCGCCCGCTACTATTGAGTGGGAATAGATTTACTATTCTAAGCAAGCAACCCCTTAATAATAGTTAAGGGGTTCATCTTCATATATATCTTTATCTATATCGCAATCACTTTTCGCCGCGCTTAAAAGTTAACCAGTTCAGTGGCGGTTAGATAAACCTTCTATCATAACATTCATGGATTTTAACTGTTCTAATGGGCTGATTGGATTGAACACCTGGCAATGAATATTCCTGTCATTGTTGTCTTCACAGTGTAAAATTAAACAATCATGGTGTTTATTCAAAGGCAAGCGCAATAATGGAAGCGTTAACACATTCGCTAAAGTCAGTATTCGGCTTTGATAGTTTCCGTGACGGGCAGCAACAAACTATCAGGCAACTCCTAGATAACCAATCTTCACTGGCCATTTTTCCAACGGGTTCGGGAAAAAGTCTGTGTTATCAATTAACAGCACTACACTTACCACATTTGACTTTAGTGGTCTCGCCACTACTTGCCCTAATGAAAGATCAATTGCGTTTTTTAGCTAGCAAGGGCATTGCGGCGGCCACTATTGATTCAAGCTTGACTGCTGAGCAAAGTCGACAGGTGATGACCGCGGTTCGATGTGGTGATATTAATATTCTCATGGTATCGGTTGAACGTTTTAAAAATGAGCGTTTTCGGCAATTTATTGCTGATGTTCAGGTTTCTATGTTAGTAGTTGATGAAGCGCATTGTATTTCAGAGTGGGGTCACAACTTTCGACCTGATTATTTAAAATTACCAGTCTATTGCCAGACGTTAAATATCAACCTAGTCTTGTTGTTAACCGCGACAGCCACTGAGAAAGTTAAAGGTGATATGGCTGCTAAATTTTCGATAGCCCGGCAACACATAGTGCAAACTGGTTTTTACCGACCTAATCTAGATTTGTCAGTTGCTCCAGTGACGTCCGATAATAAAGATCAGCAGCTTTTACATCGTTTACAGCAATTACCTAACTGCGGCATTGTTTACGTCACTTTACAACACACAGCCGAGCAAGTTGCCAGTACCTTGTCGCAAAATGGTTGGCGAGCATGCGCCTACCACGCTGGTTTTGACAGTGATAAACGCCAGTATATCCAAAACCAATTTATGCAAGGTTCAGTGGACATTATTGTCGCCACCATTGCTTTTGGCATGGGCATTGATAAAGCCAATATTCGCTTCGTGATCCACTATGACTTGCCCAAGTCAATCGAAAATTACAGTCAAGAAATAGGTCGCGCAGGTCGAGATGGCTTACCTTCCCACTGTATAACACTGGCTAATTTAGACAGTTTACCCACCCTTGAAAATTTTGTTTATGGCGATACTCCAGAACTTATTGGTATTGAACAGGTGTTATCTACGATTAAATCTGAATGTCATCAGGGGCAATGGCAATTTCATGGTCTGTCCTTGTCCAACAACAGTAACATCCGACAATTACCGTTAAAAACATTATTAGTTCAGCTTGAAATTTTTGGGGTTATAAAACCGTTGTTTTCATTTTTTGCAGACATTAAGTATAAGTTCATTACCGATAAAAATACCATTTTAGGGGCTTTTCGAGATGAGCGAAAACAATTCATTACGGCAATTTTTGCACAGACACAATTTAAAAAAATATGGGGACAATTAGACTTCGAGCAATTAAATCAAGTGTACCCTTGTCAACGCAGTCGAGTGCTCAGTGCCCTTGAATATTTACAAGACTGTGGGCATATCACAATGGAAACTAAAAAGATCACTGAAGTTTATCAAGTGGATCCTTTAGCATTGAGCGATCCTCAATTAGCGACTCAATGTCACCGCTACTTTCAACAAAAACAAAGCAGTGAAATTGAACGCATTGCGGCGTTGATCGGATTTTTTGCTTCTAAACAATGTCTAAGTAAGCAGTTAGCCGATTATTTTGATGATAAAAACGCACCACAAGCCTGTGGCCATTGTTCGGTTTGCCGGGGCTTGTATGCCGAGCTTAAATACAGTGTTGATAAAGTTTGGCCATCAGATCCTAGTTTAATTGGCTATTTAATTGAGTTTAATGATCATATGCAAAGTCAAGGAATTACAATGCTATCAAATGAAACGTTAGCGCGCTTTCTAACTGGTTTAATGGTGCCGATATTCACTCGCAACAAAGTTAAGTCGTTAGCTGGTTTTGCCAGTTGTCAGGGATTGCGTTATCAGGCAGTGTACCAAAAAGTCGTAAAGTTTAGCGCGCAGTCTAAGTTGACTGGTGGTTAAAATTGTCAGTGACCTTTTAGTTGGTTGTTATCAGTGACTAGGCCATTAACCTCTGTGATTAGGCAACAAGCCATGACTAATTTTCAAACTAAGGTAGTTAAAAATCGTTAAAGTAGAGTGACTACAGTTACTCATGTTGCTTTATGAACCATTTTTACTTTATTCACTTGAAAATTAGCCCTTAACAGGAATTGTTGATTTAAGATAATCGGTCACAGTATGCACAGTTTATTGGGGTTGATCAGCTGTGCTAACATTAACATGACCTTGAGCTAATTCATCTTCAGTTGCGTCGCGTACTTCAAGGATTTCGACATCAAACTTAAGGTCAATACCTGCCAAAGGGTGATTGCCATCAACTGTTATTTGCTCATCTTGAACATCAATGACTATCACCGTTTGTTCACCATCATCTGTGGTTGCCCTGAGTTGTGTACCAACTGCTAAGTCATCAATGTCAGCAAACATGGCTTTGGGCACAGTTTGCACATATTCTTCAAACCTCTGGCCATAAGCCTGATCCGCTTGAACTTCTACCTCAAAGGTATCACCTGATTGATGATCTGTTAACGCTTGTTCTAGACCAGGGATCAAATAGCCACTACCGTGTATAACGGATAATGGTTTATCGTCATAAGAACTATCGATTAACGTTTCTGCACTGTCTGAAACCGCATAATGCATTACTACCACTTTATTGTTACTAATTTTCATGAGTTTTCCTTTTAATACTTATGCGCCGTCTAACGAATAAGGTAATTGATTAATTGACAATATACTGCCAGGGCTATCTTTTATGCGTAGCGGGGTTGATTGGTCTATGTCTTTAGCAAGAACGGCTTGGATCACTAGGTTATTGTTACTGCTGTGATAAAAACTAATGATATCACCTGCTTTGCGCCAGTTTTCACCTAACTGCTTTTCAATAATTGGCATTGTCGACAAAGCACAATTGCTTACAGATAAAGAAAACAATGCCTTTTTGTTCTTACCTAAGTATTGCATCCGCGCCACTGTCTCTTGTCCTAAATAGCAACCTTTGGTAAAACTTATACCGTTAATTGCTTGTAAATTAAGCATTTGCGGTACATATTCAGCTATTGAATGTTCCTTAAGTAAAGGAAAACCTTGCTCTATTTCGTGCAGGTCCCATACCGCTGAGGAATAAATAGGCAGATTAAAACCATTGATTATGGCTTCACTATTGGTTTTATCAATGATCAGTAAATAGCGTTCAATTGTGCCGGCAATATACACAATGGTCGCCTTGCCGTTGTGTTGCACAGGGGACTCATGATCAGGGATCAGGGCAAATTGTTGAGTAAGCAATTGTTTGGCTTGCTCACCTACCAAAGCAAAGTAAGCTAGCTCTGCTGCTTCATTGATATCAACATCAGCAAATACACCAAATTTTTTTAATTCAGTTAATGAGGCGTTAACTGTGCTTTTATGTTGAAAAAGTAGATAGGCATGGTGGTGTTTAAACAGCCTGAAACAGCAAAAAACTTTGCCTTTGGCATTGCAATGGGCACCACTTAATACTTGTTGCTCGGATAAACTGTCAACATCACAGGTGACTTGCCCTTGCAAGTATTTAGCTTTGTCATTGCCAGTAATTGATATGGCAGAAAGATCAGATAACTCAACGGCGTAAGTCGGAGGTAATGCATCTAAAAGGGGCTTTTCTTGGATAACAGCTAAAGTCATATTCAATTTCTTCATTAATTTATTGTTATTAAAGTGAGGGCGTGGTCAGTAAATTACAAGCACTGAAAGTGATCTATTTCACCCTGTTATCAATATATTATTACAATTGATTTTAATACTATAGATCAGTTGTTGTTTGGCTATTTAACCTACTGGCTGGGTTATTTTGCCTACTTGGTTATTTGGCTTAGTGCTTCGATGGAATTGGAAAATGACTATTTTTATACTAATACAATTTACAAGCTAGCTCTTGTGTTACTGTGTTTGTTACACTTAGCTCAGGTCAACTTTTAGTAAACTAAATTATTGCGGTAAATTATTGCGGTAAATTATATTGCGGTATATATATTTTGGAAAATTATGTCAGTAGATAAACACAAAGCAAGATTAAAATGGGCATGTCGACGAGGAATGTTAGAACTTGACGTACTGTTTATGCCTTTCGTTGAAGAAGCCTACGATCAATTAACTATAAAAGAAAAACAGGTGTTTGAGCGGTTGTTAACCTGCCAAGATCCGGAATTATTTGCTTGGTTTATGGGGCATGAGGAGTGTAAAGATCAAGAACTCAACGGCATGGTGCAACATATACTCGGCAGGGTTAAGGTATAGTATCATTATTGACAAATCTCAACACCAAGCTCAGCTGAACTTGGCTTTTGCTGTAATTTGTCTAGTTGTTTTGGCTATCTGCTGTTATTTTTGCACATTATTGTTGGGTGCATGGTCAGTTATTTTTTCGGCAGCATCACTTTCGGGTATTGCCAAGCTTTTGACAAGTTTGTTTGCAGACGCGGATCATCAAAAGCAGCACCTTGTTTTACATCGCGATGGCAAAGTTGATTGTCGCCAAGGAGAGTATTTTACACTGAGTGCTAATAGTCGTATTGGCTGGTTTGGCTGCTGGTTATTTTTAACAAGGCAGGATGATAACCATTTGCTGCATACCGCTAAACGGCAACAGATCAAACAATTTATTTTTCGCGACAGTGTTGCTAAACATGGTTATGCGAGATTGTGTCGGCAGATCCTTAGGGCAAGACAACTGAGTGCGTTTAGCAATAATCACTGAGGTTTGATTGATGTTAATTACAATGTTTAAGATATGATTAGTCGTCCATTGGAGCGCTGGATCATGTCAACAAACCGATGCGCTCTCCTAAACTATTCGAATACTTGTTTTGCTCAAAATTAGCCAGCCAAGAATTAATTACCCACCAGTTTTATGAGTGATGAGTATCGTTTGGCGATAAAATTGTCGCTTCACTTTGCGGCTGCAGTTCTGGATAATCTAAGGTGTAATGCAAGCCTCTGCTTTCTTTGCGAGATAAAGCAGAGCGGATGATCAGCTCTGCTACTTGAACTAAATTGCGCAGTTCTAACAGATTATTTGACACCTTAAAATTGCGGTAATATTCGTCTATCTCGCGTTGCAGTAACTCCACGCGATGCAATGCGCGTTCAAGGCGTTTAGTGGTGCGAACAATTCCAACATAATCCCACATAAACAATCTAAGTTCATGCCAATTATGCTGGATCACTACTTCTTCATCAGAGTCAGTTACTCGACTTTCATCCCATGGGGGAATAGCTAGAAACTTGGTTGGCGATTGCAAAGAGCCTTTAATGCTATTGGCTGCGGAACGCGCAAAAACTAAACATTCTAACAGGGAATTACTGGCTAAACGATTGGCGCCATGCAGCCCTGTATAGGCAACTTCACCAATAGCATACAAGTTATCAACATCGGTTTTACCCTGTTTGTCTATAATCACACCACCGCAAGTATAATGAGCGGCAGGCACAACTGGCATGGCTTGTTTGGTAATATCTATTCCTAATGATTTAGTTTTTTTATAAATATTAGGGAAGTGTTCCCGTATAAATTCTGCTGATCTGTGGCTGATGTCTAAGAACATGCAGTCAGCACCTAAACGCTTCATTTCAAAATCTATTGCTCGGGCTACCACGTCTCTGGGGGCAAGTTCAGCCCGCTCATCAAAAGAAGGCATAAAGCGACTGCCATCGGGTCTGCGTAAAATAGCCCCTTCGCCTCGCAAAGCTTCAGTTAATAAAAAAGTCCCTGCTGATGGGTGAAATAAACACGTTGGATGAAACTGATTGAACTCCATATTGGCGACACGACAGCCAGCACGCCAAGCCATGGCAATGCCATCACCGCTAGCCACATCAGGGTTTGAAGTATATTGATATACTTTACTGGCACCGCCAGTAGCTAAAATAGTATTTTTGGCAAAGACCCGCTCTACCTTTTCATTATTTCTATTCCAGATATAGGCTCCAATACACGTTTTATTGGCGGTATTTTGACTGTCGCAGACTAAGTCTATGGCATTATAACGCTCAAATATACGTATTCGACTGTGTTGTCTTACCTGTTCAACTAAGGTGGTTTGCACCGCTTTACCGGTTGCATCTGCTGCATGGAGAATGCGTCTATGACTGTGTCCGCCTTCTTTAGTTAAATGATAGCGTTTGTCGCCACTTTGATTGTCCTCGCGATCAAAGTTAACCCCTTTATTAATTAACCACTCCAGCGATTTTTTGGCATTTTCTGCAGTATATTGGACTATTTGTTGGTCACACAGTCCTGCGCCGGCATTGAGGGTATCGTCTACATGTGACATAACACTGTCGTTTTCATCAAATACGGCGGCAATACCGCCTTGTGCATAATAGGTAGAGCCTTCATTGATCATCGACTTGCTCAGTATCAACACATCAGCAACTTGGGCGAGATGTAATGCTAGTGATAATCCTGCGGCGCCACTTCCTATTATTAATACATCACAATTGTGTTGTTGATTCATATATGCATTAGTTTGAGGTATGATGAGGCATTATATTAACGCTTATTTATCGGCGATAACAGAAAATAAACAGTTGGGTTAAGATATTTACTGTTTTTTTGAAATATTTAGAACTTTATTGCACAAGTGTAGTCTTACTTGCAGCGTTTGCCATAAGCCAGATGTAAAAGTGACAGAGTTAGTTAGGAGATATGGCTCGAATGAGCGAACAAAACGTAGACCAAAAATTGGTTGAACGGGTACAGCGCGGCGATAAAAATGCCTTCAACCTGTTGGTGACAAAATATCAGCACAAAGTGGCAAATTTAGTTTCCCGCTATGTTAAAAACCAAGGTGATGTGCCAGATATAGTTCAAGAAGCATTTATTAAAGCGTACCGAGCCTTACCCAATTTTAGAGGGGATAGTGCTTTTTATACTTGGTTGTACCGCATTGCTGTTAATTGTGCGAAAAACCAATTGGTATCAAGTGGCAGAAAACCACCGGGTTCTGATATCGAAATTGAAGACGCCGAAATATATGATTCAGGTGAAGCCCTGAGAGAAAATGCATCACCTGAAAAGCTGTTGTTAACCAATGAAATTAAAACGGTAATTTTTAATACCATAGAACAATTACCTGAAGATTTGCGAACAGCGATAAATCTTCGCGAACTCGAGGGATTGAGTTACGAGGAAATAGCTACAGTAATGGAGTGCCCGGTGGGTACTGTGCGCTCGAGAATATTTAGAGCTCGAGATGCTGTAGATAAAAAGATCAGGCCTTTGATCCAAAGTTAATGAGTTTAATAAAGTGAGTTTTATTTTAAGGTGAATATATGAATGAGCATAAGTTTGAGACTGTATCATCAATGGCCGATAGTCATTTTACTAATGATGACTGTGTTGATGGCTTAGTTAACAACCAACAGTTGTCACAGACTTGGTACAGATATCATCTTATTGGTGATGCCATAAGAGATGAACTACCTGAACAACTGGACACCGAACTAGCTTTGAACATAGCCAATGCCATTGAAAACGAACCGACAGTACTAGCGCCGGTTGCAAAAGCAAGTATAACTGAGGCATTAAAAGGTAAAGTGGTTGAGTGGATCAAACCTTTTGGTCAAGTTGCTATTGCTGCTTCTGCCGCGGGTTTATTTATCCTCAATGTTCAACACAATGTTGCTGACAATAATGCTTTTGAGCCGAGTCGTATTGTGCAAACCAACCCTGTTGGCGGTATTGCTCAGCCAGTGAGTTTAAATTATCAGCAAAATAGTCGAGTCTCTCAGCAACAGGCATTCGTTGCACAACAGCGCAGATTTCAGGCGTTATTACAAGATCACAAACAACAAATTACCTTTACTTCACAAGCTTTAGCACCGACAGATACGACAACTGAGGTAGAAGATACGCCTAAATGAAGTTTCTAATTTATTTATTAGTACTGGGTGTATTTAGTTTTCCAGTAGTAGCTGAACAGGCTGAAAAAATCGACGGAGCAGACAGTGCTGTAGTCTGGCTAAAGCAACTCTCTGATGCTTTAAACACCTTGAATTTTAGTACTTCTTTTGTGGTGGTTAAAAATAACCATGCAGAGCCTTACCATTGGTTTCATGGCGTAACTTATCAAGGAGTACAGTTAGAAATATTATCATCATTAAATGGAGCGCGTAGAGATACCTTAAGAAAAGGCAATATTGTTAGTTACATTGAACCCGAATTGCCGCCGTATTCTGTTTCTTCTTCACAACTTAGAGGACCTATACCCAATGTCTTAAGTGGAGACATAGAAACACTTTTGCCGATATATAATTTAAACTTGGTTGGTAAAAGTCGCATTCTTGGACGTACAGCACAATTGATCCGCATTGTATCTAAAGACGATGAACGTCATGGTCATTGGCTTTGGTTAGATAACAAAACTGGTTTGTTGTTGAAAATGGCGATAGCCACAAGAACTGGACAATTACTGGAACAAGTACAATTCACTCATTTAGACATTACTCAAACGCCAGCAGACAGTTTAATTAAATTACAGTCAAATGATTTACCTAAAGTATTAGAAATCCCTAAAGGTTACCAACAGCAAAATTTACTTTGGGAGGTTAAGTGGTTACCCCAAGGTTTTGTGAATATTAATTCTAATCGACATCGAATCAGTTCAACTAAGCAACCCGTCGAATTTAAGTTATTCAGTGATGGTTTAGTCGATGTTTCTGTTTATGTGACTCGCTCTCAAGAACAACGCCAAGCTGATTTTGTGTTAGATGGTGCAACGGTGGCATTTAATCAAGCCAACAACGGCATTGAAATCAGTGTCGTTGGTAAAATCCCATCAAAAACAGCAAAAAAGATTGCTGACTCTATTGTGATTTTGCCTAAAGCACTGACACCATGATCGAAGAAACGGCTAAAGTCATTGCGATAAAAAATCGCCATATCACCGTTGAGAGTGTGGTAAAATCGAGCTGTAGTGGCTGTCAGCAAATAGATAGTTGCGGCAGTGGTCAAGTAGCCAAAGCTTTCCCGCAAAAAAAATTATTGATGCAATTCAGTTCAGACTTTCCGGTAAATCTCGGTGATATTGTGGTGATTGGTTTATCGGAAGCAATTTTACTAAAGTCAGCTTGGCAAGTGTATATGTGGCCTCTGCTTGGACTGATTTTCGGCGCACTCGCTGGTCAATCAATGGTTGAACAAGGGCTAGTCAATCACGAAATAGTTGCCATCGCACTTAGTTTTGTGTTTGGATATTTAGGTTTTTACTTGGCTAGGCGCAAACAGAGTTCAATGGCAAGTTCGCGGCAATGGTCACCGGTTATTTTGAGAGTAGCATCCTCGTCAGTCGGCACAATCACAGTTAAAAATTAAATAAAAAAAACAGTTTAGTTTTCTCATGTAGATCAATACAAGCTTTAACATATTGTGTAAGCTCATTTCAAACAATAAATATTTATCGTTGACTTACTCATCTTAGTTTCTCAATAATTACTATCTCACCTTCTTTGCAAAGATTTATTTTAATTTAATTTAAACCTTTTGATGCCTTCTTGTCGTCTAACTTAGTAACCTTGCAAGCAAGGCGAGTTCACAGCAAACATACCTAGTGTGTTAATAAGGAAAGTCACTATGTCAATAGGTGCCTCACAGGCATTTGAGCAGCAATATCAGTCGGTAGACAAACTTGTTTTAGAGGTGCAAGAAGGCTCACAGATCGCCTTTAAAAAATTGTATGATGAACACCTGCAACGAGTGTATACCCTGTGTTTGCGTTTACTAGCGGATCGTCAACACGCGGAAGATGCGACGCAAGAGGTTTTTATTCAGCTATGGCATAAAATTCGCCAGTTTAATGGCCGATCTTTGTTCTCGACTTGGTTGCACAGTATGGCCACGAATATTGCACTAAGTTATTTAAGAAAACATAAAAACTGGTTACAAAAAATTGTCAGTATCGACAACTGTGCAATAGATGAGCAATTAGACTTGAGCTGTGATGGCTTAAACGACTTAGATAAATTAATTATTCGTTTGCCTGAAAGAGCAAGACTGGTATTTGTGCTTCACGCCATAGAGGGTTATCGCCACCAAGAAATATCGGTAATACTGTCAATGGCTGAAGGTACCAGCAAGTCACAATATTTTCGAGCAAAGAGGTTATTAAAGGAGTGGTATGAAAATGACAAAACCTAATTTCGATCGCTTCACAGCAGAGCAATTGTGCAAAGATACTCAAATTTCACCATCGAATGATTTGTGGCCAGGCATAGAAAAAGCCATTAACCACCAACCTACAATGCATAACAAAGGCAATCTTTGGGCAAAAATATCGGCTATCGCAGCATGTGTATTTGTCGGTGTGTTTTCTTGGCAAATGCTGGTAAAGCCAGAGCAACAAAATACCTTAGCTGCTATGAGTGATTTTTTTGAACAGCAAAAACGAGGTTTATTGGTGCATTACCAAAGTCAACCAGCGCTCACCATCAATTGGCAAAGCCAGTTACAACAGTTAGAAGAAGCAGAGCAAGCAGTCAAGTTAGCACTGCAAAACAACCCCGAAAATGCCGCATTAATAAATATGTTGGCACAAGTTTATCAACAACAATTAGCGTTAATTAACAAGGTTCACACCCCAATACGGCAAAAAATTTAGGAGATTATTATGAAAAAAATATTGATTATCATGGCATTTTTACCCTTTTGTTTATTGGCAGGAGAGCGAATTGATAAGCAGCTTGAGATCCCACTATCTGGGAGTGTAATGATTGAAGTACCCAGAGGTGAAGTTGTTATTAAAGCATGGGATAAACCCAGTTTTAAAGTGAGCGGTAGTTTAGATGAATTAGCGAAAGGTTATACGCTAAAAACCAACGGCGGTAGCACTGAGTTTATTGTCGAGATGCCAAAAATGTATAAAGCATGGGACAAGGGCACTGGCGCAAATCTTACTATTTATATGCCAAAAAACAATAAATTAAGCTTTGAAGGTATTAATGTTGATGTGGCTGTTACGGATTTACTTGCCGGAACGAGAGTAGCCACAGTTAATGGTGCAATTAAAGCCGCTGGCCTTAGCGGTAAAGTATCGCTAGAAACAGTCAACGGTGATATAGAGGCCGAAAAGCTGTCTGGTAACCTACAATTAGAAACAGTCAATGGCAATATCGATGATCGCGACTCGAGCGGTAAATTGCGCCTGAATATAGTCAATGGCGATATATCCAGCGATAGCAAAGCTGACGATGTGCGTCTAGAAAGTGTAAACGGTGAAATTGATCTTGTTTTAGATAGCTTGTCAGATTTGCGTTTAAGTACAGTCAATGGTGAAATTGACGTTAAAATGAATAAACTAAATGACAATAGTAATATGAATATTGAAACAGTAAGCGGTGATGTCAGTCTGTACTTCCCTGATAATATTTCAGCCAGATTTGCGGTGAACACCTTCGCCGGTGGAAAAATTATTAATAAGTTGAGTAAAGATCAAGTGATAAAAGCTAAATATGGTCCATCTAGCGAACTAGAATTTACTCTCAATGATGGTCAAGCCGATATTGAAATTGATACGGTAAGTGGTCGGATCGAGTTAAACAAAAAATAGTCGCCCTTGAAGATGTCGCAAGTTTAGGAATAATCAAACTTGCGATGTTTTGCTCAAGTAGTATGCTTGATAATGAAGTCGAGCAGTTGAGGACATTACCTTTAGGACAGCAGGTTTAGGACATTGCGTTGAAACCTGGACGTTGAAGCCAGTTAGTAGAATAAGTAATTCGAAAAAAATTAATGAGTTGATATTAAGATAAATTCAAACACCTGTTTTAAAGTATTCGGTTAACGAGTAAACTGTGAATTTACGATGAGATAAAAGGCGAAAATAATGAGTATCTGGTTCAACACTCCAAGCATAGAAGA
>JBELHO010000002.1:0-67622 GCA_042091375.1 Thalassotalea sp.
GAGCCCCGGATTGTGATTCCGGTTGTCGTGGGTTCAAGTCCCATTAGCCACCCCAACTTTTTAGAATAGCATTTCAAATAAATCGGTGATTAGCGCAGCTTGGTAGCGCACTTGGTTTGGGTCCAAGGGGTCGCAAGTTCGAATCTTGCATCACCGACCACTTTTTCAATCGTTTAAATTCAATCGTGCTAATTCAATCGTGTTAATTCAATCTTAAGCAATTACCGTTATTGCACCCTATCAGCTAAATTTAATTAAAAATAACCTTCATAAGGTGCTTATATGCATAACATTTGCAATGTTTTGCGAATTAATTAACAGTTATACTCGACTCTTGCTTAAAGCATCGCTATAATTTCGCGTCATTATTTTTAATCTACATATCTTTTGTCGAATTTTCGAGGAAATGGGGTTATCCTCATTGGCTTGAATAGAATAACCTAACGGTTTTTTAATTCGCTGTAAAAAGATGCACTATTGGTAGCGTTGATAAACGCTAAATATTGAGGTAAGTAAATGCAAGTTTCAGTAGAGACTACACAAGGTTTGGAACGTCGATTGACTATTTCAGTACCGGCAGAAACAGTAGATGTTGAAGTTAAAAATCGTCTTCGTCATATTGCTAAAACACAACGTATAAATGGCTTCCGCCCAGGGAAAGTGCCAGCATCAGTTATACAAAAGCGCTACGGTGCGTCTGTTCGCCAAGAAATTGCTGGTGAAGTTATGCAACGCAATTTCGTTGAAGCTATTGTCGCGGAAAAAATCAATCCAGCGGGGCGACCAAATTTTATCGCCAAAAGTAACGAAGTAGGTAAAGATCTCGAATTTGAAGCGACCTTCGAAATATACCCTGAAGTTGTTTTAAAAGACTTGGATAAAATTGCCGTAGAACGTCCAGTTGTTGATGTAACAGATAAAGATGTAGATGAAATGTTTGTCACTTTACAAAAGCAACATCAAACCTGGAAAGAAAATAAACGCAAAACTAAAAAAGGCGATAAGTTAACTATCGACTTCTTAGGGCGTGTTGATGGCGAAGAGTTTGAAGGTGGTAAAGCTGAGAGTTTCGAATTGGAATTGGGTGCTGGTCGAATGATCCCCGGTTTTGAAAAAGATATTATCGGTATGAAAGTTGGTGAAGAGAAAACCATTTCGGTTACTTTCCCAGATGATTATCACGCCGAAAACCTCAAAGGCAAAGAAGCAGAATTCGACATCAAAATAAACAAAACCGAAGGACCTGTTGTGCCTAAGGTAGATGATGATTTTGCTAAACTTTTTGGTGTTGAAGACGGTGGTGTTGAGGCATTGCGTGAAGAAGTCAGCAAAAACATGAACCGCGAATTAACGCAAGCGATCAAAGCAAAAGTGAAAGAGCAAGTGATTGAAGGTTTGTTGTCTGCAAATGAAATAGGTTTACCTAGCGCATTAGTTGCACAAGAAATTGAAGTCCTTCGCAAACAAGCTATGCAACGTTTTGCTGGGCAAATGGACGAGAAAAATATGCCAACCTTGCCTAACGACATGTTTGAAGAACAAGCCAAGCGCCGCGTAAAAGTGGGCTTGTTACTAGGCGAAGTGATCAAAACCAATGAATTACAGGTAGATGAAGCGAAAGTCACTGAATTAATTGAGTCGGCAGCATCAGCTTACGAAGACCCTGCTGAAGTGGTTGAATACTACAAAACTAACAAAGAAATGCATCAACAAATGCAAAATGTTGCTTTAGAAGAGCAGGCTGTTGAGCTGTTAGTGACTAGTGCAAAGGTCAAAGATAAAAAAGCCAGTTTTCAAGATATAATGAATCCTGAAGGTAAATAAGCTTTTTCATTGACATTAGCTCGATCTATAGCTTAAATGGCTTGTGTGGAAACATACAAGCCATTTTTTTAATAAAGGAAATATCGTTGTTTACTTCTCATAAAAATTCTCAAAGTGTTAGTGGTACTATCGAAAGTGCCTTAGTCCCCATGGTTGTTGAACAAACCGCTAAAGGGGAACGTTCATATGATATCTATTCACGCCTTCTCAAGGAACGGGTTATATTTCTGTGTGGTCAAGTAGAAGATCACATGGCTAATTTGATAGTTGCCCAACTGCTTTTCTTAGAATCTGAAAGTTCAGAAAAAGATATATTTTTATACATTAATTCTCCAGGTGGATCAGTCACTGCCGGTATGGCGATTTATGATACAATGAATTTTATTCGTCCTAATGTCAGTACGGTTTGTATTGGCCAGGCTGCCAGTATGGGCGCTTTTTTATTGTCAGCGGGTGAAAAAGGCAAGCGTTATTGTTTACCCAATGCACGAGTCATGATCCATCAACCGTTAGGTGGATTTCAAGGGCAAGCCTCTGATTTTGAAATTCATGCCAAAGAAATTTTAGACATCAAGGGCAAGTTAAATCGTTTAATGGCGGAACACACAGGGCAGCCTTTAGAGAAAGTTTCACAAGATACCGATCGCGATAATTTTTTAAGTGCCGACAGTGCGGTTGAATATGGTTTAGTTGACTCCATATTAAAGCAGAGACTCGATAAATAAATCGTTATTGATAAATCACCATTTGATAATAGTGATATCTAGTAATAAAGTTAACGTAAAGCATCGATAAGTGTATTCTATAAGTTTAGAGGTATTGTATGACCGATATTACCAAAGGTGACGGCGATAACGGCAAATTGTTGTATTGCTCTTTTTGTGGTAAAAGCCAACATGAAGTGCGGAAGTTGATCGCTGGTCCATCAGTTTTTGTTTGTGATGAGTGTGTTGAGTTATGCAACGATATTATTCGTGAAGAAATAAAAGAAATTGCGCCAAAACAAGATAAAGAAAGCTTGCCAACGCCTAAAAAAATTAGGACCAACCTCGATGATTATGTGATCGGCCAAGAACACGCTAAAAAAGTACTTGCTGTGGCTGTTTACAATCACTACAAACGCTTGCGCAATGGTGATTCTCACAATGGTGTCGAATTAAGTAAAAGTAACATTCTATTAATTGGTCCAACGGGAAGTGGTAAAACCTTGCTAGCAGAAACGTTAGCTAGGTTATTAGATGTGCCTTTTACCATGGCAGATGCAACCACACTCACTGAGGCAGGCTATGTCGGCGAAGATGTTGAAAACATCATTCAAAAACTATTGCAAAAGTGTGATTATGACGTTGAGAAAGCACAACGTGGTATTGTTTATATTGATGAAATAGACAAAATTTCTCGCAAATCCGATAATCCATCTATCACCCGTGACGTGTCTGGAGAGGGTGTCCAACAGGCACTGCTAAAACTAATTGAGGGCACTATTGCCTCTGTTCCACCGCAAGGCGGGAGAAAGCATCCTCAGCAAGAATTTTTACAGGTTGACACTTCAAAAATATTATTTATTTGTGGTGGTGCTTTTGCTGGTTTGGATAAAGTCATCGAACGACGTTGTGACAAAGGAACCAGTATAGGCTTTGGTGCTGAAGTGCGCATGACTGATGCAAACAAGTCCCTTACTGAGAGGTTTCAAGAAGTTGAACCCGAAGATTTGGTGAAATACGGTTTGATCCCTGAATTTATTGGTCGTTTACCTGTAGTGGCAACCCTAACTGAGTTGGATGAAGATGCTTTGATTCAGATTTTACAAGAACCTAAAAATGCGCTGACCAAGCAATTTTCAGCCTTGTTTGATATGGAAAAGGTTGAATTGGAGTTTCGCAAAGATGCGTTGCAGGCCATAGCCAATAAAGCCATGGTTAGAAAAACTGGCGCCCGAGGTTTGCGCTCTATCGTTGAAGGGGTATTGCTTGATACCATGTATGAATTGCCATCAATGGAGAATGCATGCAAGGTTGTAGTAGATGAAACGGTGATCAAGGGCGAATCATCACCTATTATCATCTACGAGTCAGCAAAAGATAAAGCCTCTTCAGATAGTTAGATTTTATTGTTACTAAAGAGCGCATTAGCGCTCTTTTTTATATTTAATATCCACAGTTCTGTGCTTTTATGCCTGCTCTAACCCAAGCGCAATATTTTTCTCATTTTTTCCATTGAAAGGCGTTGCAATTGCCCCATATAGTTTCTAATAGATAAAATTACCTTATACCAGTTCATCATCATCTACTTGGTATCACATCATTTTCAAGAGAGTATTACATGTCTGAACAATTAACTGACGAAACCAATGTTAAAGCCATACCCGTATTAGCATTGCGAGATGTCGTGGTCTATCCACAAATGGTTATTCCATTATTTGTTGGCAGAGAAAAGTCTATCCGCTGTTTAGATATGGCTATGGAAGACAATAAACAGATTTTTCTGGTTGCCCAAAAAGATGCTGCTGTAGACGATCCTGGAGCTGACGATGTTTATACTACGGGCACAGTGGCCACTATTTTACAAATGTTAAAGTTGCCTGACGGCACAGTCAAAGTATTGGTTGAAGGTACACGAAGAGCTGTTATTTCCAGCTTTGTTGAAACTGAGGAATATTTCACTGCAGATATTGCTTATTTAGCAATAGATGAGCAAGACAATGACAATATTGATATTTTGATCCGTTCTGCTATTTCACAATTCGAAGGGTACGTTAAGCTCAATAAAAAAATTCCACCAGAAGTGTTAACTTCTGTATCGGGTATTGATGATCCCGAACAGCTGGCCGATACCATGGCTGCTCATATGCCATTAAAGTTAGCCGATAAGCAAAAAGTATTAGAAATAGAAAATGTTTCGCAGCGCTTAGAACATTTAATGGCGTTGATGGAAGGTGAAATAGACGTTCTGCAAGTAGAAAAGAAAATTCGCACTCGTGTCAAAAAACAAATGGAAAAAAGTCAGCGTGATTATTATTTGAATGAGCAAATGAAAGCCATTCAAAAAGAACTCAACGACGATGAAGAGTCACCCGATGAACTCGATGAGATCACTAAGGCTATTGAAGATGCACAAATGCCAAGTGAAGCAAAAGATAAAACCCTTGCTGAACTTAAAAAACTTAAAATGATGTCGCCTATGTCTGCTGAGGCTACTGTAGTGCGCAGTTATATTGATTGGATGATCAATGTTCCTTGGAAAAAGCGCAGCAAGCTTAAACGCAATTTAAAATTAGCCGAAGAGGTGCTTGAAAAAGATCATTTTGGTCTAGATAAAGTCAAAGAACGCATATTGGAATATTTAGCGGTTCAACAACGAGTTAGTCAGCTTAAAGGGCCAATTCTATGTTTGGTAGGGCCTCCTGGGGTTGGTAAAACGTCACTAGGACAGTCTATTGCTAAATCAACTGGTCGTAAGTATGTGCGCATGGCTTTAGGTGGGGTGAGAGACGAAGCTGAAATTCGAGGGCACAGACGCACCTATATAGGCTCTTTACCGGGTAAACTGATCCAAAAAATTGCCAAAGTTGGCGTAAAAAATCCATTATTTTTATTAGATGAAATCGATAAAATGGCATCTGATATGCGTGGTGATCCATCGTCGGCTTTGTTAGAGGTGTTAGATCCCGAGCAAAACACCAGTTTTAATGATCATTATTTAGAAGTTGATTATGATTTGTCAGACGTCATGTTTGTCGCAACCTCGAATAGCATGGATATTCCAGGTCCCTTACTCGATCGCATGGAAGTTATTCACTTATCTGGCTATACCGAAGATGAAAAACTCAATATTGCTAAAAATCATTTATTAGCCAAGCAAATTAAACGCAACGGTTTAAAAGCAAAAGAGGTCACTATTGATGACAGTGCGATTGTTGGCATCATTCGCTACTACACCAGAGAGGCGGGTGTTCGCGGTTTAGAACGAGAAATATCTAAGCTATGCCGCAAAGCGGTTAAAGCTATTTTGTTGGATAAGGATTTAAAGCACATTACTATCAATCAAGATAATTTATCAGAATTTCTAGGGGTACAGCGATACGACTACGGTAAAGCTGATGATCAAAATAGAGTAGGTTTAGTCACTGGACTCGCTTGGACCTCGGTCGGAGGTGAGCTATTGACTATAGAAACGGCTTCAGTTCCTGGCAAAGGTAAACTAAGCTACACTGGCTCTCTTGGTGATGTCATGCAAGAGTCTATTCAGGCGGCAATGACTGTGGTTCGAAGTCGCAGTGATGTGTTTCGAATTAATGAAGATTTTCATGAGAAACGCGACATCCATGTGCACGTTCCTGAAGGGGCAACACCTAAAGATGGTCCAAGTGCGGGTATTGGTATGTGTACTGCATTGGTGTCGAGTTTAACCGGTAATCCGGTAAAAGCAGATGTCGCCATGACGGGTGAAATTACCCTGCGCGGTGAGGTGTTGGCGATAGGGGGCTTAAAAGAAAAACTATTAGCCGCACATCGAGGTGGTATAAAAACAGTTGTCATTCCAAAAGAGAATGAACGAGATTTAAAGGAAATTCCCGACAACGTTAAAGCCGATCTCACTATTCATCCGGTTAAATGGGTAGAAGAAGTTTTAGCTATTGCCTTGGAGCAACCTATAGAAAAGTGGAGTGCAGCAAGCTAATTGGTGTAAATTAAACTTTTTTTATTACAAATATGAAAAAAATAACAAAAAAACTTAAAAAATAGTAATTAACGCTTTTCAAACGCTGAAACTGTGGTAAGTTAACCCAACTGATAGTGCTGAACACCAATATAAATAAGGGATAAGCGTAAGTTTATTTAGCAATCCTTTAACTTAGTGCTTGAAGTTCAAAACAGAGCTTGTTATAAAAGCTCTTGCTTGACGCTAATAATAAAAGATAGCGCTGACTAATAATAATTTAAGAGGAATATACTGTGAACAAACAAGATCTTGTCGATAAAATTGCTGCAGGTGCTGACATTTCTAAAGCGGCTGCTGGTCGTGCATTAGAGTCATTTATTCAAGCCGTTACCGATGAACTAAAAAATGGTGAGCAAGTTGCTCTAGTTGGTTTTGGTACTTTCTCCGTTCGTGACCGTGCTGCGCGCGCTGGTCGCAACCCACAAACTGGTGCTACTATTCAAATTGCAGCAGCTAAAGTACCATCATTTAAAGCCGGTAAAGCGTTAAAAGACGCAGTGAACTAATCTTAGTTAACACAAAGCATTTATTAAAAACCACCTTTGGGTGGTTTTTTTATTACTACAGGCATAGGTGTATATTAGCAGGCATTGATATTGACTTTGATTTAGCTAAAAATAGAAAATTATACTAATTATTTTGATTGAAATTAACACTAATACTTCAAGGTCGCGGATGCTTCTGCTAAAATCGCCAGCAGTCTTGTCAATTCAATACATTGACACCATACAAATACACTTAAGTGTGAAGAGAAAACAATGTTAGAAAGAATTAGAGAGAGTTCTCAAGGATTAGCCGCTAAAATTATCCTTGGATTTATCATATTAACCTTTGCTGTCGCTGGTATTGGTAGTTACACCAATTCAGCTGATACTTCTGTAGCAGAAGTCAATGGTGAAAAAATATCACAAGCTGATTTTGAAAAGGCCTATCAAGCACAGCGTAACCGTATGGTTCAGCAATTTGGCGATATGTTCGACACGCTGTCAAGTAATGCTGAGTATATGGCTAATTTTCGCAACAGTATTGTCGATAGTTTAATTAATGAGCGCTTGGTTGATCAGATCACCAATGATATGGCGATCAGAGTTTCAGATCAGCGTATAAAACAAACTATACGCGAAATGCCAGAGTTTCAAGTTGAAGGTAAATTTGATAACAACCGATATTTAGCCATTATCAATCAAGCGGGCTTTTATCAATCTTCTAATTTTCGCGATTATTTGCGCACAGAAATGGTTCGTCGGCAATTAACCCAGTCATTACTTGCCTCAGAATTTAGTTTGCCGTATCAAGAAGTACAACTTACTGCACTGCAAAATCAATTGCGAGATTTTCGTTTTGCGACATTATCTTCGGCACAATTTGAGCAAGACATCGAAATTTTAGATACCGAAATTAGTGAATATTATCTTGCTAACCAAAACCGTTTTCAAAATCAAGAAAAGATCAAAGTAGATTATATTGCGTTAGATGTTAACGATATCGCACTAACTGTTGCGGTGACAGATGAAGATATCGATCGCTATTACCAAGAAAATATCGCTAATTACCAACAAGATGAGCAACGCCGCGTGTCGCATATTTTGATCGAATTTGGTGATGATGAAGTCGCTGCTAAAAATCAAATTGATCAGTTATTAAAGAAAGTTAATGAAGGCGAAGATTTTGCTTCTATAGCAAAGGAATTTTCAGCGGATACTTTCAGTGGTGAAAACGGTGGTGATCTCGAATGGCTTGAAGTCGGAGTCATGGACGAAGCATTTGAACAAGCTGCATTTGCGTTAACTACCGTCGGTACAGTCAGTGATGTGGTTAAAACTGATTTTGGTTATCATTTGATTAAATTAACTGAATTAAAACCCGAACAATTAACCCCTTTAGCTGATGTTGCTGAAGAGTTAAAAGCAACGGTAAGCAAGCAAAAGGCAGAAGATAAGTTTTTTGAACTGCAACAGGAAATGGCGCGTTTGAGTTTTGAATTTCCAGATAGTTTAGATGATGCCGCTACTGCAATTGACAGTGAGGTGCAAACTTCGGATTGGATATCTCGCATGGGCAATAGCGCACCATTTAATGATCCTAAAATCATTGATACGGTATTTTCTGATTTAATTGTCAATGAACAAGTCAACTCAGATATTATTGAAGTATCTGACAGTCTAGCTATCGTCCTCAGAGCTAATCAATATCAACCGGCGAATGTTAAACCTTTGAGTGAAGTGAGTGATCTGATCAAACAGACTTTAGTCAGTCAAAAAGCCAGTGATAAAGCGCGGATCCTTGCAGATGAATTACTGGTTTCATTTAAAGCTGGCAATGATATTTTAGAACAACTGACAGCTAATGGCTCAGCATTTGTTGCTAAAGTCGATGTGATGCGTCAGGGCAGTGATGTAGACAGCTCTATAGTTAATGAAGCCTTTAGATTACCTCATCCAACAGAAGGACAGCTATCTGCTTCAACCCTAGTTCTCAATAATGGTGATTTAGCTCTTATTGAATTACAGACTGTAAAAAGCGGAGATACTAAGCCAAACCCTAGTTTTGCTCAGCAACAAACCCAACAATTAGCGCAAATGAGTTATCAAAGTTTTGTTGAAACGCTTAGAGCAAAAGCTGAGATCAGCAAAAGAAACATAGATACTAGTACTCAGTGATATTGGTGTAATTATTTCTCCATCCAAATAAAAGGTTATGAAAATAACCTTTTTTTATTTTCGCAAGTCAATATATCAACTCAATAGTAGATAAATATAAGTGAATATTTCTTTCTCTATTTAGCTCCTCGTTGTTGAAGCAAGCAAACCCAAATTGATTGTGTTGGTCATTTAATTTGTAGTAAGCACACTATCATTACTCTGACCGTACTTTGAATGCTATGTTTGCCGATAAATAAATTTTATACCTCCACAGCATCATAGCTGAGTTAAAATAAGTGTTGCTATTTTTGTAGTATTTGAAAATTTTGGCTCATGATCAATTTTTTAGTATAGCTGTGCTTGGGCTGTGATAGCAGTTGTGAGGTTTTTCCCATTTCAACTACTTGGCCTTTGCTAAGTACCATCATTTCATCACTAAAGTGTCTGACAATACCCAAGTTATGTGAAATAAGAATAAATGCGAGTCCCATCTGTTGCTGAAGATCTAATAATAAATTGACCATTTGTGAGCGAAGAGAGGGATCTAGTGCCGCTAGAGCTTCATCTAAAATAACCACTTGTGGTTTTAAAATAATTGCTCTGGCCAGTGATATACGTTGTTTTTGCCCACCGGAAAACATATGAGGATAAAAGCTCATGTGATCGGCTAACAAGCCGACTTTTTGTAACGTTTGTCTGATCAATAAGCTGCGCTGTTGTTCATTCAATTGCGTATTTAAAGTTAATGGCTCGTCTAGCAGTTGATAAATTGTAAGGTTTGGGTTTAATGTCGTTCCAGAATCTTGAAATATCATTCTAATATGCTGACAACGTTGCTTTAGTTTTCCTTGTTCTAACAACTGTCCATTGAGTTTTATGTGCCCTGTAGTCGGTATCTGTGCTCCTACTAACAGCTTGGCCAAGGTGGATTTTCCCGATCCGGTCTCACCAACTATCGCTAGAGTTTTATGGGCATGTATATTAAACGAAATAGGTTCAAGTACTGTACGGGTTTTACGATCAAACCAACGACCAGCAATTTTATAGGTTTTACTTAGATCAGCCACTTGTAATAAAGGAGTCATACTAATAGGTATCCTTTAATGAAAAATGACAACTGACTTGATGGCCGTGATGATTTTTCACTTTTGGCGCCTTAACACAAGCTTGCTGTGCTCTGGGGCAGCGCGGCCCAAGGCGACAACCTATAGGTAAGTGTTGTAATAGTGGGATACTACCTGGCAGCGTCAGCAATCTTGACTTTACCGGTATTTGCACATTGGTTTTTGGGCTACTGTCAACGAGTGCGCGCGTATAGGGGTGATATGGATGATTAAAAATATGCTCGGTAGTGCCAGCTTCAACAAATTGACCACTGTACATTACGGTGATCGTATTGGTCCAGTGGGTGACATTCTCTATGTCGTGACTGATTAATAGTATCGACATGTTTTTTAGTTGATTTAGACTAGCCAATAACCGAAAAATTTGTCCTTGATTACTACTTTCCATCGCTGCTGTAGGCTCGTCAGCAATTAACAGCAATGGCCGACGGGCTAATGCCATGGCAATCATCACTCTTTGGCATAAGGCCTCTGTTAATTGATGAGGGTAACTGTTGATACAGGCCTGATGGTTTTTAATACCTACTTTATGTAACAGCTTAATTGCTGCGAGTTTGCGCTGTTTTCTTTTCTGCCAAAAACTGCCAGTCAACTGCGCTTTGTCAACGGCCTCTTCGAGTTGCGCACTGATAGTTGTGGTCGGATCTAAACAAGCCATGGGCTCTTGAAAAATCATCGCAACATCTTTTGCAATAGTCGCTTTTCTTTCTTCCGAGGACAAAGCCATTAAATCATTGCCACGCCAGTGAAAACGATCAGCGCTTACTTGCCAGCGATCATCTAATACGCCAATAATGGCCTGAGCAAGCAAAGATTTGCCAGAGCCTGATTCACCTACTAAACCTCTAACTTCGCCTTCCTTCATGGTTAGAGATACTCTATCAACAGCTAAAATAGGGCTGTTTTTAGTTAATAATTTAATTGATAAGTTTCTGACATCTAATAAATTCATTAACTTTCCTTGCGCAACTTAATGGCGTGTCTAATGCCTTCACCGACTAAGTTTGTGGCGACAACAGAAAACAAAATAGCTAAACCAGGCAGGTAAACGGTCCACGGCGCAATATAAAAGTAATCGATACCGGTGGCCAACATTGCTCCCCACTCGGGCAAAGGTATTGGTGCGCCAAGCCCCAAAAAGCCCAATGCAGCTATATCGAGTATTGCCGCTGATTGAGCTAAGGTTGCTTGCGCAATAATTTTATCAATAATATTGGGGAATATTGAATAGTGCAAAATACGCAATGAACTGGCTCCATCAAGTCGTGAAGCAAGTACATAATCTTTAGTGAATTCTTCTTTTACTGCGTTGCGTGTCACATGAATAAACTGTGGTATCAATACTATAACGATAGCCCATAAAGTGTTACTTAGTCCTGGACCTAAAATCGCCACTATAACAATCGCAACCAACAGTGATGGTATAGATAAAATGGCGTCGAGAAAATGGTTTAAAAAACTAGATTTTAACCCTGTTGTTAAGGCAGATAATGAACCAAAAATCACACCGATAAACACTGAAATAATCACCACAACAAAACTGAGTCCAAAAGTTAATGTGGTTCCGTTTATCAGCCGTGACAACATATCGCGTCCTAAGTTATCAGTGCCAAGCAGGAAACTTATATTACCACTGTCACTCCATGCTGGAGGCAATAGCAAATGCTCTAAATGATTTTCAATGGGATCATAAGGCGATATTAAAGGTGAAAATATGGCGAGTAAAGACAAAAATATAAAGCAACTAAAGCCAATGAATACCACAGGTGATTGATTGAAATTTTGCCAAAGTTGCATCATCGGTGACGGAAATTCTTCTTCCTGATAAATATTATCTTTTGCCATAACGCGATCCTCTCGCTAAAGGGTTGATAGCGGCATATATAAAGTCAGTTAAAATATGAACAAGAAAAATAAACGTTGAAAGTGCCAATAAACCAGCTTGAATAGCGGTGTAGTCTTGTTTAGAAACACTATCAATCAGCCACTGTCCTATACCTGGCCAATCAAATATTACCTCGGTGATCATCGCTAAAGTGACTAAGTTGGCAAACTGCAGCCCGACGTCTCTTATCACTCGCACCAACGCATTTCGTATCCCGTGCCGATAAATAATTTGATTAAATGTCAATCCTTTAGCCATAGCTGCTGTGATGTAATGGGTGTCTAATACCGATAGCATCGCTGTGCGAGCTAAGCGAATAAATACAGTGGCAGGGGCTAAAGCAATGACACAGGCAGGCAGTAAAATATGAGCACTAGCGTTTTTAAAGGCTTGCCATTTATACGGATCATCACTTAATAAAATATCAATTAATTGTATCCCAGTAATAAAATTAACTTCATATAACAGACTTAATTGTCCGGCAGAAGGCAACCAACTCAATTGAATAGAAAATATCAAAATAGCCAGTAAACCCAGCCAGAAAACCGGAATAGAGTAGCCGATCATGGCCAGTGATAAGATGATATTATCTGTGACTTTACGATGATTAATCGCGGCAATAAACCCTATTGGAATACCAATAAACATGGCAATACAAAGTGCAACTAAAGACAATTCTATCGTCGCAGGTAAATGAGTGATAATTTCATCATAGATAGGTATTTGAGTAGTCATTGACACGCCGAGATCTGCATCGAATACGTGGGTCAGATAAAGCCAGTATTGAACAACTATATTTTCACTTTTGCCATAATGTAATGCTAACGTTGCAAGCTGTTCTGGTGTGGCATTGACTTGACCTGATATGTTAACTAATTGTTCACCGGGAAAAAGAAAGCTCAAACTAAAAGATAAAATAGACAACAGCACCATAGTGGACAGGAATAAATTAAATCTACGCAGGGTAAAGATAAGCATATTATTGTTTTACCACCCGATGAAAGTTAATACCACCATAAGCATTGAGTAACACTCCCTTAACCTTATTTGTTCGTGCTTGGAAACGTTTGGCATGAGCGATAGGCAACAGAGGTAAATCCGCATTAATTATCTTAAGCGCTTGACTATAATACTGCTTTCTTTTTAACACATTACTGGTTTGTAGCGCTTTGTAAATGACTTCATCAAAGGGCTCGTTACACCACAGAGCTCTGTTATTACCTGTTGCTGCTGAAGCACAGCTCAGTAACGGCGTAAAAAAATTGTCTGGATCTGGATGATCTGCCGACCAACCTAACAGCACAGATTGATGTAAACCTTGGCCAACTAATCGCAAAAATGTAGCCCATTCATAGTTTTTGACGATATTCACTTGAATGTTTACTTTCGCTAAGTCTGCTTGGATGAGCTTAGCCATGGTGACAGCATCTGGGTTATAGGCGCGTTGAACTGGCATCGCCCATAAATCCATGGTAAAGCCATCAGCAAACCCTGCTTCTGCCAATAGTTTTTTGGCTTTTTCAATTGAATAATTAGGGGTTTCAATCGATTTGTCGTATGCCCAAGAGGTATTAGGTATGATGGTTGAAGCTTGTTCAGCCTCGCTATCGCCAAAATAGACAGTACTTAAGATGGCTTGTTTGTTTATGGCATGTGCGACAGCTTTTCTTACTATTTTATTGTCAAAGGGCGGCATTTGGGTATTAAACGCAAGAAAGCTGACGTTCAATGCTGTTACATCATCAATGGATAGGTCGGCGCGATCCCTGATCTTATTGTGGGCTATTGGATAGGCAGCTACATCGCATTCTCCAGCCAGTAATTTCGTTAAGCGGCCAGTGTTACTTGGGGTAATGTCAAATATCAGCTGTTCCAAAGGTGATGCTTCATTCCAATATGTTGGGTGAGGAACATAACGAATTAACGACCCTGAACGGTATTCTTTAAGCTTATATGGTCCTGTACCTATAGGTTGACTGTCTATTAATGACAGGGTGTCTTGTGCGACTAATTGATCAGCGTATTCTTTAGATAAAATAATTGAAAAATCGGTTGCCAGATTTACCAACAGGGAATTATCAGCACGACTTAGTATAAACCTTACTGTGTGCTCATTGATTTTTTCAATAGACTCAATAAGCTTTGCAAACTCAACACTTTGGAAAAATGGATAGCTAGCCCCTGAAACTTGGTGAAAAGGATGATTTTTATCAATGATCCGGTTAAAACTAAACAACACATCATCGGCATTAAAATTTCGGGTAGGTGTAAAATAAGCTGTTTGGTGAAAGCTGACATTTTTTCGCAGATAGAAGGTTACTTTTTTACCATCTCTAGTCACGTGCCAAGACTTTGCCAGTGATGGAAAGATACTTTCATCATTCGTTTCGAAATTAATTAATTGATTGTACAGCTGCTTAGACGTTGCATCGATAGTAACACCAGAAGTGACCGTTTGCGGATTAAAGCCTTCAGGAGAGCCTTCACTGCAATAAATAATACTTTTGGCACGTAGAGAAATGTTCTGCGGATCATTACAGGCCGATAAAGCCAAAAAAAGCACAATAATTAGCCATTGTTTGTTATCTACACAGAACACCTTTACCGTCATCTTAGTCTTCTTCTATTGCACTGCTTTCAAGTAAATTGTATTTTTTTAAGTACCCTCTAAGTTGATGATAGGTCAACTCTAGTGCATCTGCTGTTTTCTTTTGATTATATTGACAATTTTTCAATGCCGCTTTGATTAAATCCACTTCGTAATTTTGCGATAAAGATTTTAGTGACAAAGGAAAATTCAGCTCTTGCTTAGCTATACTACTGGTGTTTTCTGCGGAGCTGGCTGGTATTGTAGCCGTCTCAGTTGCGATCACTTCACCACTGGACAAGCTTCTGTCTTTAGTTTTGATCCGCTTCGATGGCCGATACGGACTTTCAAATGGGTCAACTACTAAATCGTGCACTGGAAGATGTGGATTGTTACAGCGGTAGACACTTCGCTCTACCACATTCTTTAATTCGCGAATATTGCCCGGCCAATGATAATCCAACATAGCTTGTTTTGCTTTTTCAGTAAAACCACTGAATAATTCAAACTCTAGTTCACGTGCCATGTTAATCGCAAAGCTTTCAGCTAAAACTAATATATCTTCTTTGCGCTCCCGCAATGGGGGTAAAGTAATGACATCAAAAGCAAGTCGGTCTAATAAGTCAGCCCTAAATTCTCCTGCATCCGCCATTGAGGGTAAATCTTCATTCGTTGCGGCTATTAGACGTGCATTGGTTTTTATAGTTTTTGAACCACCAACACGTTCAAATTCGCCATATTCAACGACACGCAATAATTTCTCTTGGATCAAACCAGACGTATTGGCTATTTCATCGAGGAATAGCGTGCCATTATCGGCGCGTTCAAAACGACCCTCATGACGTTTAGTGGCACCAGTAAAAGCGCCGCTATCATAACCAAATAATTCTGTTTCCAGCAGGTTTTCATTTAGTGCTGCACAATTAAGCTTGAGATAACTCTGATCCCAACGTTTAGACAAGTAATGTAACCTAGCGGCAACCAGTTCTTTACCTGTGCCTCGTTCCCCTATAATAAGCACGGGTTTACTCAACGGCGCTATTTGCGATATTTGTTCTAGAACCTCAAGGAAGTTGTTTGATTGACCAATGAGATTGTCTTGTTGACTAAAGCGAGACATTGAAGGCCTAATTGTTGGTTTAATTCACTAACAAATAGTGTATTTTATTAAACGCTAGGTTTAAAGTGTTTTTTTGTTTTTAATAAAGTTAATTAAAACAAGAGATTATAAACTTCCTTAAACTTGGCGCAAAAAATGAATATACATTAAGTAAATTTATTGACTTTAAATGTAATGAGGAATTTATTATGGGTGTATTTTCAAGGTTTACAGATATTATTAACTCAAATATCAATAGTTTATTAGATAAAGCAGAAGATCCAGCAAAAATGGTTCGCCTAATTATTCAAGAAATGGAAGATACCTTAGTTGAAGTGCGCTCTTCTTCAGCAAAAACATTGGCAGATAAAAAAGAGTTAGCTCGACAAGTACAAAAACTCGAAAATGAAGCAACACAATGGCAACAAAAAGCCGAATTGGCTTTAAGTAAAAATCGCGAAGACCTAGCTAGAGCAGCCTTAGTAGAAAAAAGTAAGTGTGCAGAGAGCGCCGCTGCTATGGTCGATGAGTTAGCTCATGTCGATGAACACATCACTAAATTACAAACTGAAATTTCACAATTACAAGATAAATTAGCCGATGCTAAGGCACGACAAAAAGCTATCATAATGCGTGAAAAAACCGCTAATTCACGTTTGAAAGTGAAGAAAAATATTGACAGCGAAAAAGTGAATGATGCATTGAGTCGTTTTGACCAATACGAACGAAAAATTGACGATATTGAAGCTCAAGTAGAGTCTTATGATATGGGCAGTAAATCGCTAGCCGATGAAATTGCAGAATTATCAGCAGCAGAGCATATCGATGATGAGCTGAGTCAGTTGAAAGCTAAAATGAAAAGTGATAAAAAAACCAAGTAGTCAGCTAGGCACTAAGCCCATTCAATAAGGAGAAGTAAAGTGGAAGAGATTATTGTCGCCCCCGTTATTATATTTATGGTTATTGTTGCTCCAATTTGGCTTGTTTTACACTATCGCAGTAAGCGTCAGATAAGCCAAGGTTTTAGTGAAGAAGAGTACATTCAATTATCTGACTTATCCGAGCTTGCTGACAAAATGGCGGATCGAATTAAAACCCTTGAGGCCATTCTTGATGCTGAAACACCGGATTGGAGAACTAAAGCATGAACAATAAACGCAAGTCAGAGCTATTTCGTGACCCAAAATCAGGTAAAATAGCCGGTGTTTGTGCAGGTATTGCTAATTACTTTGGCTGGGAAGCTTGGCTGGTTAGGATCTTAGCCGTATCGGGTGTTTTATTGGGTATGGGATGGTTTGTGGTTATTTACATTGCCGGTTGGTTTATTTTAGATAAAACGCCACATTCAGAACAAAAATCGAGCAAAAAGCACAACCGTTTTCATTCCGAGCCAGTAGAGGAGTTTAATGACGATCTTGTCTCTGAATCAATTAAGGTTAAATCAAGAATTTGGCAAGCTGGTGAGCCTCCGAAACAAGCCTTTCGCGATATTAGAAAAAAATTCAGTCGCCTAGAACGAGAATTAAGGCTGATTGAACGTTATGTGACGTCAACCGAGTTCACCGTATCACGCGAGATCAATAAGTTGTAGTATCAACAAGGCACGATATATTACTTATCGTGCCTTTAGCTAATTACAGCGCAGCTGACTGATTTTCGCATCACACGTTTAATGTGATGCTATGATTTTTAATCAAATATCGCTAAGATATAGTCACTTAAAGTATATCAACACTGTATTTATTGCTCTGGCATATCAATACGAGTTTCCTAAAAATATGGCATTTATTAACAAGTCAGATCTGAATAAACTGAAACGTAAAGCAGGAGATTTGTTCAATAGAACTATTGATCAACACATTAATCTTGCGGTTACAGGTTTAAGCCGCAGTGGTAAAACTGCATTCATTACCTCTCTAGTCAATCAACTACTCACCGAAGGCAGTGATTCTCAGCTCGATTTTTTTTCCCCTGTTCATCAAAGACGATTTGTTGCCGCTAAAAGAGTACCGCAAAAACATCTACACATTGGTCGATTTGAATACGAAAAGTCACTTTCTGCTTTTGCACAGCTGCCCCCTGTTTGGCCTGAACCAACCCAAGGTATTAGCGAACTTCGCTTAGCCATTCGTTATCAACCTGAGCAATCGTTATTAAAGTATGCTACCGACAGTGCGACGTTATTTGTTGATATAACTGATTATCCCGGTGAGTGGTTACTCGATTTACCTATGTTAAATCAGACCTATGAACAATGGAGTATGCAAACCACAGCCATACTTAACCAAGCCCCTCGACTTGAACAGGCAAAAAGCTTTATTGCTAAAATTAATGATATTGATGCCTTTGAGAGCACTGACGAAAATAAAATGGCCTTGTTGGCAAGAGAATACACTGAGCTGTTATTAACATTTCGCCACCAACTAGGTTTGTCGGTTATTCAGCCTGGGCGCTTTATCTTACCTGGTGAGTGGGCTGATGCGCCTATTTTGCAATTTATACCTTTCACCAATTTTTCTAATATTGATGCTAACGCTTATCAGAATGCAAGTGATCAGTGTTTTATCGGTATGCAAAGAGCGCGTTTTATTGAATACAAAGAGCGGGTAGTAAAAAAGTTTTATCAACGACACTTTTTACACTTTGACCGACAAATTATATTAGCTGACTGTCTGACCCCTTTAAATAATGGCGCCGCATGTTTTGAGGATTTGCAATTAGCAATTAATATGATCATGGAAAGTTTTCGTTATGGTCATAACAATGTATTATCTCGTATTTTCTCTCCTAAAATTGATAAGTTATTGTTTGCAGCAAGCAAAGCTGATCATGTCACACCTGAGCAGCACGTCAATATGGTTTCCTTATTAAATCAATTGGTATATCAAACAAAACATCAATTGAATTTCGATCAAATTGATATGAAAACCTTGGCTATTGCATCTGTTAAAGCAACTCAAAGTGGCAAAGGCAAATATCAAAATAAAGATATTCCTGTTATTCAAGGTTGTCAGCTTGCAGATAACAAGTTGATTACACTATTTCCTGGCACTGTACCGACATCAGTTCCGAATGAAGATTATTGGCAATCAGCCCAATTTAATTATATTGCTTTTGCACCTATGGAGTCGACAAAAGCTCATCAATCATTGCCACATTTGCGCATGGATCAAGTATTACAATTTTTACTTGGCGATAAACTAAGGTAATTGGATATTGTTCATATGACTGACAACAAAGAAAAGTATCAACAACAGATTTTATTTGAAGACACTGAGCTAACTGAATCCAACATCGATTCCCCGAGTGTTATTGAACAAGTGGTGTTAGACAATGAAGACTGGCAGCAAGACCATGCAATTGAGTTGGATAGTGAACTGATTTTAAAACCGCGTAAACCAAGGTGGTTATTGAGGATCGCTGCATTGTTGTTTATCGTATTGGTGTTGGTTGAAGTTATTGAGTTCTTTACTCTAGGCTTTAGGCAAACGCCGATTTTAGCAAGCCTATATGCGAGTTTATTAGCACTGTTAAGTGTTATTACTGGCGTATCTTTATTAAGAGAATACCGCAGTTTAAAGCAGTTTTCACGCCGGCAAACAGTTAAAAACACTGCCAAACATATAAGCGATGACGACGACAGCGATGATGCACTTAATTTATGTCAAAATATTTCGCAGCAATTACCCTGTGACGTCAGTGAGCAGTTCAACACACCATGGCAAAATAGCGCAGTAAATGGATTATCAAACCAAGAGATTTTAAGTTTATTTAGCAAACAAGTACTTACACCAGTTGATAAAAAAGTGCTTGATAAAATAAGTCGTTTTTCAACCGAATCTGTGGTGTTAGTTGCCCTTAGTCCAGTGGCGATAATTGATATGTTGCTGATGTTTTGGCGCAACTTAAAGATGGTGGATGAAATTGCCTATTTATACGGTTTACGCTTGGGTTATTGGAGTCGAATTAAATTAATAAAACAAGTATTTGTCAATATGGTGTATGCCGGTGCTACAGAACTTATCGCCGATTTAGGAACAGATTTATTAGGTGCTGATTTGTTGGGTAAATTATCAGCTCGTCTTGCTCAAGGGCTTGGCGCAGGTATGTTAACCGCACGTTTGGGGATCAAAACAATGCACTTATGCCGGCCTTTACCTTTTCAACAAGATGGACCTAAATTAAAGGATATACGCAAGCGCCTTGTTAACGAAATTAAACGACTAGTCAGTCAACAGACGAAATAATACAGCCGAAATATTACAGCGATTGATACCCTCAGGGTTGAATCTAAAATAAGCAACTGACAACTTATGATGGCGCTAAGCAAATAAATTGTTCAGTGTGTTTAGCCATTGCAAAAATCCGTTAAAAAAAATCAATAAGGCAAATTACAACTCTGTTTAGTTAGTTGATGTTACCGAGCACAGTATGTCGATTAGGTGGATGTTAATGGCCATCAATGCTTTTTCTGGTCATTGCTATATTCGTTGTAACGCTTGCTTTACGTTTATGCGGGTTGTACAAAAATAAACCAATTTGTCATGGGTGATTTCACCACTGTGTCTGGCATATTATAATAACTAGTAATGTGTAATGACTACTCAGTATCAATCTAACTAATAATCGCTAATGTGTATTTCGATTTTTTATTACTAAAATTAAAGTGTAGATTGAGATTTATCAAATAGGTTTACCAATGGCAAAAGCAACTAAATATGTGTCAAGAGTTCCCAATAGTGAGGGGATTATTGATTGGTCTGATGACGAAAATAAAATTTGGCAAGAATTGCTAGCACGTCAATTAGGTACTATAAAAGGCACTGTATGTGATGAATACTTGGCGGGACTTGAATTATTAAATTTTCCTACCGATCGCATTCCACAACTAGATGAGGTCAGCCAAGTACTCAAAGCAACTACTGGGTGGCAATGTGAGCCTGTACCTGCTTTGATCGGTTTTGGTGAGTTTTTTAGGTTGTTGTCCGAAAAGAAATTTCCTGTAGCCACTTTTATTCGTTCTCGAGAAGAGTTTGACTATCTACAAGAACCTGATATTTTTCATGAAATATTTGGCCATTGTCCTTTATTAACCAACCCTTCTTTTGCCAATTATACTGAGGCTTACGGTAAAATGGGCTTAAATGCCAGTAAAGAAGATCGGATCTATTTGGCTCGCCTGTACTGGTTTACTGTTGAATTTGGCCTGTTAGATACACCACAAGGGCTAAGAGTATATGGAGGGGGAATAATTTCCTCGCCAAGTGAAACTAAATACGCCCTTTATGATCAGAGACCGGAAAGAAAACCATTAAATGCAGACAATATTTTAGACGTTTTGAGAACGCCTTATCGCATTGATATAATGCAGCCCATATATTATATGTTAAACAAGGTCAGTGATCTTGATGACATTAGACAATACGAAGTAGAAGAAATTATGGATTTAGTAGAACAAGCCAAAACATTGGGCTTATTCGACGCTAAATTTCCTCCCAAAGAAACAAAAAAAGCGAGTTAAGGAAAAGTTATGACTGTGCAATTATCTGCTCAACAATGCGAATCTTGCCATGTAGATGCGCCAAAGGTGGAAGAAGAAGAGCTTCATCAATTGATGTCTCAGCTCCCTGATTGGGTTCCAGAGGTAAGAGATGGTATTATGATGTTAGAGCGAGTTTATCGCTTTAAAAATTACAAATTAGCTTGGGCATTTGCCAATCAAGTATCTGAATTAGCTGAACAAGAATTTCATCATCCTGCGATTTTATTGGAGTGGGGTAAGGTAACAGTGACATGGTGGAGTCATGCGATAAAAGGTCTACACAAAAACGACTTCATTTGTGCTGCCAAAACGGATGCGCTTCTTTAGTACATACTTACAAAACAAATAATAAGCCTCCTTTGCTAGGGGGCTTTTTTTTGTTGTAAAAATTAGTTTACAATAGTGGTTAGATTTTTCACTAAGATGAGGTAGGGTAATGCGTTTGGAAATAGGTTGCCAAGATCGAGTGGGTATCGCTCAAGATGTTTTAGGCATTTTTGTCGAAAGACAAATCGATTTGCGTGGTATTGAATTAAAACAACCCGGAAAAATATTCATCAACATTGTTGATTTAGCTTTTTCAGAATTGCAAACATGTATGCCTCAGTTGCGTTTGATTGAAGGGGTTATTGACGTAAAAACAACCCCTTATATGCCTTCTGAACGTGAGAAAAATGAACTTTCAACATTGATTAAAACCTTTCCTGATCCTTTTATTTCTATCGATACCAAAGGCAATGTTAGGATCATTAATAATGTAACCGCTAGTATTATTGGTTGCTCTGAACAGCATATTGTTGGCGAAAATGTAGGTACTTGGTTAAAAGGCTTTAATTTTACACGCTGGCTTGATAGCGATGAAGTTCTGGCACAAACCCGACGTCTAAAATTTATTGATGATGATTACGTCGCTGATATTATGCCCATCCATGTACCTGACGACAATGAAACTGCAGTGCTGGCGGGAGCGGTGTTAATACTTAAGTCTGAAGTTAGACTAGGACAGCAAATTAGTGCCTTTAAGCAAGTTAACGAAAATAACTTTGCTGGTATCCAAGCAAGTAGTGGCGCTATGCGAAAAGTGATCCGCGAAGCAAAACGCATGGCCTTGCTAGATTCGTCCATGCTTATTGTTGGCGAGACAGGAACGGGTAAAGAATTAATTGCCCAAGCGTGCCATGCGGCGAGTGACCGAACAGATAAACCATTTATGACTTTAAATTGTGCATCTCTTCCCGATGATGCGGCAGAAACCGAATTATTTGGTCTTGGTACCAAAAATGATGGGCATAGCAAAAGAGGGTTATTTGAAATAGCCGATGGCGGTACTATCTTCCTAGATGAAGTGGGTGAAATGTCGCCTAAATTGCAAACTAAGTTATTACGGGTTATTCAAGATGGGATCTTTAGACGAGTTGATGATGAGGAAGAAATTACCGTCAATGTACGTATTATTAGTTCTACCAACCACGATTTACTGGCCATGGTCTCTAAGGGCGAATTCAGAGAAGACTTATATTATCGTCTAAATGTGCTTGGCTTGCATATTCCATCATTGCGTGAGCGACGCTCTGATATTCTCCCTCTAGCTGAACTTTTTATTGCAAAGTTCGGTCAACGTATAGGTAACAATAATATTTCTCTGTCTGATGATTGTCGTGATTTTATTGAATACTATCCTTGGCCAGGTAATGTTAGACAACTGGAAAATGTATTGATCAGAGCTGTGTCATTAATTGAGGGCAATCAAATCATGACATCGCATTTACAACTGCCGGCATACACCCGAGAGCATGGCTATCTAGAGCAAGAGTTTGAAGGAAAGTTAGAAACAGCGGTTAAAGGCTATGAAGCCGATTTATTAAGAAAACTCTACCCAGCATATCCAAGTACAAGGCAATTAGCTAAAAAATTGGGATTGAGTCACACGGCTATAGCCAATAAATTACGTGAGTATAATATTAATAAAAAAACCGTAAAAATTTAATCTGCTTTGCTAAGTTGCGTTAAGGTTAGCTTACTGCCCAGTTAAATACATACTAAAACAGCATTTAAACATAGATTACAACTTAGAACACAATACAGATCACAACATAGAGACAACTAAACTATCATGAAACTATACGGTTATTGGCGGTCATCCGCAGCATATAGAGTAAGAATTGCATTAAATTTAAAAGCAATTGGTTATGAATCGATTGCTGTGCATTTAGTAAAAAATGGCGGAGAGCAGAACGCTGTTGGTTATGGGCAGTTGAATCCAAACCAACTGGTACCCACGCTTGTTGATGGTGAAGTAACACTAAATCAATCATTGGCTATTATCGATTACTTGGATGCAAAATATCCCCAACCTGCACTATACCCCAAAACAATAGAAGACAGAGCCAAGGTGCAAGCATTGGCTCTGGATATAGCCTGTGAAATCCATCCGGTAAATAATTTACGTGTGCAAAATTATTTAATTCAATCCTGTGATATATCCGAGCAACAGAAATTACAATGGTCGCATCACTGGATGGCTAAGGGCTTTTCCGCCATTGAAAAAAAATTAGCCAATACAGCAGACAGGTATTGTTTTGGTAAAGAGGTGACCGTTGCTGATATCACTTTAGTACCGCAAGTATATAATGCTAAACGTTTTAAGTTAGATATGACGCCTTATCCACTGATTTCGTCGATAACTGAACAATGCAATCAATTAGCCGCTTTTAAACTGGCATTACCTGAAAATCAGAACGATGCACAATAGCTTTTAATCGTGTTAGAATTTGACAAGTAAGGCGAGTAAAGTTACTTCTCTTTTCACCGCTAATTGGCCATAATACTAGAGTGGTTATTACTTTAATGTTACTTTAACGCTAATTTAATGTAAGGTAATTCAGGTAAATATTACCTTATGTAGACTAAAAAAAATGATAGGAATGTATGAAAGATAAATCAGCAGCTTCGCCTACTTCTTGGATCACTATTGGCATTATTGTTATGGCCATTGCTATTTTAACCTATTGGTATTTTTCATCTAAGCAGCAAGCGGTTGTTGACATGCCTGTAGATGTTGAACAACAAATTGAAGTTGAGCCATTGCCAACTTTGCCAGAGCAACAAGATAATATTGCTCAGGAAACGGTTGAACCTTTTCAACCTCCTGAACCTGAACCAGAGCCAGAAGTAGACACTACCTTGCCTCCTGAAGAGCCGCAAAAACCTATGCTTCCTTCATTAGATGAAAGCGATAGTTGGATCAAAGACAAGTTACCAACACTCACTTGGCGCAAAGAATTATTAAAGTTACTGGTTGATGATGACATTATCAGGCGTTTAGTGGTGTTTACTGATAATTTCGCGCAGGGGATTATTGCTTATGAGCACAGTTTACTGGTAAAACCAAATACAGGCTTTACTGCTAGAGAAGTCCAGCAAAATGATCAGCTTGTGTTGAAGTGGAATGAGACTAGCTCGCGACGCTTTAACTTGTATGTCGATCTATTGCGCTCTCTAGATAGCGAGACATTAGTTGCATGGTATTTTCAATTAAAACCATTAATTGACGAAGCTTATCAAGAGCTTGGTTATCCTGATGACGATTTTACCTACGTTCTTCAACAGGCGATCACCAACGTACTTGACATGAATATCCCCGATTCATCACTTGAACTAGTTCGTCCCAGTGTGATGTATAAATATAAAGATCCACAAATTGAAGGGTTAGATGATACCGAAAAATTTATGTTGCGCTTAGGAAAAGAAAACTTGTTGGTGATCAAATCAGTATTGCTTGAACTTAATGAAAAATTATCACGTGGTCAATCTTAACCCATGTTAGTTCTTCCCAAGGTTGATTCGCTTGTGCCTAGGTTGCCTCACTCCTTTATTCAGGTTATTGCAGGCAAACTTTTATCGCTGATGAAATGGCAGGTTAACGGTGAAATTCCCAATAATAAAAAGTTCATTTTAGCGGTAGCTCCTCATACCTCTAATTGGGATTTTATTATAGCTGTATTAGTTATGTTGACCCTGCGTTTAAAAGTAACATTTTTGGGGAAAAACAGTATTTTTATCGGACCTTTTGGTCGTATCTTGAGAAAACTGGGTGGATTGCCCGTTGAACGTTCCTGCCCAAACGGTGTAGTAGGGCAGTTGGTTTATGCTTTCGAACACACAGATTCAATGGTACTAGGATTGGCACCTGAAGGCACGCGCAGTAAAACTACTCAATGGAAAACAGGTTTCCTCATTATTGCCCAACAAGCCAATATTCCTGTTGTTCCAGTTAGCTTAGACTTTGCAAAAAAACAAGTCAGCTTTTTACCCGCAAGAATTATTGGCGATGACATTACTCAAGAGCTCAGCTTATTTAAACAACAATTCGATCAGGTTTGTGCAAAAAATCCGCAGTCAGTAGGATAAATCCTGTTTTGCCTTGCAACATCAATTACTATTAGCGATAATTCGAAGCGAAAGTAACATTTCTATGGTGACCTTTTCGGTCCCTCCGCAATGATAATTTGTGAACTCGGCCAGGTCCGGAAGGAAGCAACCGCAGCAAACGACTCATGTGCCGGAGTGTGGCTGATTGGGTTGCCACCCAATACCTATCATTGAACAGTACACAGTTAGCACTATTCAAAAACAGCTTAAGTTGAATATTTACACGATTTTTCACAGATATGATATCTATGTCGAATTTTTATACCAACAACTACAACGATGAGACCGATGTTTTAGGGTTCAGTTGTGCAAGGTCGGTAAAAATAAACAAAGCGCTAAGCCAGCGATATTCTATTATGTGCCATCAGCCTTCATAAACTCTAAGGCTTTGCTAATGGCCACTTTCACTTTGCTCTCCATTTCAAAACGCTCAGACGCAGGTAGATAAAAAGCCATATCAACTTCATGGCGGATGTATCGAGTGGGTAGTTGGTTCAATACCATACAAGTTAAATCAGCGATAAAATCTGCATCGTATTTTTCTTCTAGTTTTAGCGAATAAAAGTGTTGAACAACTAATTTTTCATAATAATTGTGAATATCATCAGAGATTTTCATGGTGAATCCTCTATCTTATTTTCATTCAAGCCTAATACGGGAAGATTATAAATGCCAATGTTAATTAATGACAATGCTATTAAGCTCTTATTTGTTATTGAGTAAAGCAATGGTTGTATGCTTGATATATACAAAAACACAATTCGAAAATGGTGGGCATATGCGCTTTAAAAAATTTAAGGAAACCATGCATTAAGTGCTAAATGTGCAGAGATACCAATGACCAAAGTGATAAACACGGGTTTAATAAATTTGCTGCCGAATTTAATGGCAAAATGTGCACCTATCCAAGCCCCAAACATAATGAACAAGCCCATAGCAATACCAAGTAAAAGATTGACATAGCCTAAATATATAAAGGTCAATAAACTACAGAAATTACTAACAAAATTGGTTGAACGCGCTAATCCAGAGCTCAATAAAATATTGATTTTGTAAAGCGCAGTTGAGCTTGCTGTCCAAAAAGCTCCGGTTCCGGGGCCGGCAAAACCATCGTAGAAACCAAGTAACAAACCTTGACTGATCTGCTTGTTGAGCACTTGAGTTGATTTCTCAGGTAGTCCCATGTCGCTTCTTACCATATTTTTTGCAAATAAAGTGTACAGTGCTGTCAATATGATAAGTACAGGTAAGATTTTATTGAGAAAATCAGTCGACAGGTAACTGACTGCGCAAGTACCAGCAATCGCTCCAACCGCAGTAAATATGATCGCTGTTCGCCAGTATTGCGGATCAAATAACTTTTTCTTATAAAATGTGATAGATGCAGTTAATGAACCAAACGAAGCCGCCAGTTTATTGGTGCCAAGTGCCATATGTGGTGGCAAGCCCGCAGATAATAAGGTGGGTATGGTGAGCATTCCGCCACCACCAGCAATAGCATCAATCATACCCGCAATAAAGCCAACACTGCACAAGGTTATCCATATATTTATATCTAATACCGGCTCCATTGAGCTTACTTCTCTTGTCTGGTGACGTTAATTTTGCACAGTCTAGCATATAGTTAACAATTCAAATGAAATAACTCTGCCAATTATTGACAATTTGTAATTTTTATTACACGTAATTAATTTTTATCAATGACAATTCAAGTGTGTATTTATATTAAATCTTATAAAGAATAAAAATTAATTGGCGCTGTTGTTAGTTGGATTAGTTGAATTGTTTGAATTTTTTAGAAACTAACAGCTAATATTTGCTCTGTTTTCTTAAATTGGTATGTAAATAAATATTTATACAGCAATTTATGACATTTAATGTCTGGATATACCATTAATTGTATAATAATAGTTGACCATTTTCGGAATTTAAGTTTATTATCAGTATGCAAAAATTATAAATTCGAATATACAAGGCAATATAGCCTTGAATAATTTTTAAAACACAAACCATATATTTAGTTAGGGAATATATTATGTATAGTAACAACAAAATAGCTAAAGCAGTTCGTTTAGCGCTTGTAGCAGGTGCGACTACGACTGCACTTGCTATGCCGAGTGCAATGGCATTTGCTGAAGAAAACGCTGCCGAAGAATCAATTGAACGTATCGCGGTAACTGGTTCGCGTATTCGCAAGGCTGATTTCATTTCGAATGCACCTGTAGCAACACTTGAGCAAGAAGAGTTCACTTTAACAGCGACAGTTAACACTGAGTCATTACTTAATACATTACCTCAAGTTGTACCCGGTCTTGACCGTACATCAAACAACCCAGGTAACGGTACTGCAACGGTAGACTTGCGCGGTTTAGGATCTAACCGAACCCTAGTACTTATTGATGGAACTCGCGCTGTACCAACAACTGCTGGTGGTAGCGTTGATATTAACACTATCCCAACTTCATTGATCAAAACTGTTGAAGTATTAACAGGTGGTGCTTCTGCTGTTTATGGTTCTGACGCTGTATCTGGTGTTGTTAACTTCATCTTAAAGGATGACTTTGAAGGTGTCGAAGTAAGCACTGGCTATGAAGTAACTGAAAAAGGCGATGCCGGTATTTTCAATGTAGATTTAACTGTCGGTGGCAACTTTGCTGATGGCAAAGGTAATGCTGTATTCAATATGAGCTTTACTGATCGTGACGATTTGTTTCAAGGCGATCGCAGCTTTGCTGAGACTGCTTTTTTTGACGACGGTGAAGGTGGCTTAGAACCTGGCGGTTCATCTGGTGTTCCAGGAACTGGTATTTTTGCTGGTGGTTTCGGCGATTACTCACCTTCAAGTGGTATCATATTCAACCAAGACGGTAGCGTTCGTCCATTTGTTACCAGTGGCGATACTAATGACTTCTACAACTACGCGCCGGTAAACTATTTACAATTACCACAAGAGCGTCATCAAATGACAGCACTTGGTCATTACGATATTAATGACAATACCACTGTTTACGGTCGTGCTATGTTCACTGATAGCCGTGTACCTTCACAATTGGCACCAACGCCAATTTTCCAAACAGCTTCCTTTACCTTAGATGGTAGCCCATTTATTACGCCTGAAGCACAACAAATTATTTCTGACGCTATTGGCTCAGGTGTAGATACCGACGGTGATGGTATCGATGACGAAGCTAGTGCATTGTTGCGTCGTCGTTTACGAGAAGTTGGTCCTCGTCGTTCAGAAGATGCCTTTACCTCTTTCCAATTTAAAGCAGGTATCAAAGGTTTCTTTGGTGAATCTAACTGGGGCTATGACGCATACTACCAAACAGGTAAAGTCAATAACTCTACTTCACAATTGGGTAACGTTAACCGCGATCGTTTCAACCAAGCTTTATTGCTTGACTTAGCTGCCGATCCATCAGGTGGTACTTGTCAAGACACTTCTGCCAATGGTTCAACTTCTGGTTGTGCACCAATTAATATTTTTGGTGAAGGTAACATTAGCCAAGCAGGTGCTGACTTCTTGAAAACTGCCGTAGCATCTACAGCTGTATTTAACCAAAAAATCGCTGCATTTAACATTAACGGCGATACTGAAGGATGGTTCGAACTTCCAGGTGGCGCGATTGGTGTTGCTTTTGGTGCAGAGCACCGCGAAGAGACTTTTGAGTTCTTACCTTCACAAGATTTAGCTGCTGGAACCATCGCTGGTTTTAACGGTGCACCTGCACTTGCCGGTGGTCAAAAAGTTGATGAGTATTACATTGAAGCAGCATTGCCATTACTTGATGGTGCTCCTTTTGCTGAAATGTTAGAGTTAGAATTAGCTTATCGTTATGCCGATTACGACACTGTTGGTTCAGTAGAGAGCTACAAAGTAGCTGGTTCATGGGTTCCTGTAGAAAACATTCGTTTTAGAGCTGGTTTTAATACCGCTGTTCGCGCGCCAAACATTGGTGAATTATTTGCTCCTCAAGCAGAAGGTTTCCCAGGTGCAGCTGATCCATGTTCTGCTTCAGGTGCTGTTGATACCAGTGCTGCTGTTCGCAGCTTGTGTGAAGCAACAGGTGTACCTAGCAATGTTGTATTCAGCCCAGCAATTAACCCTGCAGCAGGTCAAGTAAGAGCTGTTGGCGGTGGTAATCCAAACTTGAAAGAAGAAGAAGCTGAAACATTGACTGTAGGTGCAGTATGGACGCCAACTGATGAATTCTCAATTAGTGTTGATTACTTCGATATCGAAATTGATGATGCAGTTGCCGGCTTTGGTGGTGGTGCTAACAATATCTTAGCAACTTGTTACGATGTTAACGATCCAACGGGTGGTTTAGGCAGTGACTACTGTAATTCAATTAACCGTCGCGCTGATGGTACTATTGACTTCATCGCTACTGGCTCACAAAACGTTGCCTCTATTATTTTGAAAGGTTACGATGTTATTTCTAGCTATTCAATGGACTTGTACGAAGGTAATTTCTCCATAAACTACATAGGTACATACACTACGGATTCAACTTCAACAGCTTTTGCTGGTGCTGATGCTATTACTTGTGCTGGTGAGTTTGGTGCCGATTGTGGTGAACCAACTCCAGAATACAAGCACCGTGTGACGTTCAAATGGTCTAATGATGACGTAACTGCGCAATTATTGTGGCGTCACATTGGTGAAGTTGATGATGATGACGAAGAAACAGTGCAAACAGTTGATTCGATCAGTGGTAGAGATTACCTTGATGCATCAGCGACTTACTTCATCTCAGATAACTATCGCATCACGGCTGGTGTAGATAACTTACTTGATAAGAAGCCACCAGTAATTGGTGACAATGATGAGCAAGCCAACACTTGGCCTGCAACGTATGATGTTTTCGGTCGTACTTACTTTGTTAACTTTACTGCGTCATTTTAATATCTAGTATATATTTTGACCTTAAAAGGTGAGCATATGCTCACCTTTTTTTATATATGAGCGAATAATAAGCGATGAATGAAGATAAATATTGGACCGAATATTGGCAAAAAGAGGGCAAGTCGGGCGAAGTGTTAGTCAGTAAGGATGGCAATAAGCCGGCTTATCTCAGTCGATTTTGGCAACATTATTTGACTAACATAGCGGCTGACAGTGTGGTTTTAGATATTGCCTGTGGTGGCGGTTCAATTTATCAGGACCTACCTGAGGATCACCAATACACTCTTTACGGTGCAGATATATCAGAGCAAGCACTTAAATATTTGCGTGATAACATTAGTGGAGTGATAGCTTTGCAATGCGCATCTGATCAGGTTCCCCTAAAAAGTCAATCTGTCGATATCATTGTCAGTCAATTTGGTATTGAATACTCAGGTACTAGGGGCTTTAAAGAGGCGTTCAGGTTACTCAAGGCAAACGGCAGTTTTAGTTTTATAAGCCATTATAAAGGTGGCGTTATTGATGCTGTTAACCAACAACAATTAGTAGGGGTTAAATTAATAAAAGAGTTATCTTTTATTGCTAAAGCTAAAGCACTTGCAACAGTGGTGTATAATGATAAACAAGCTGAATTTGACCAAGTATTTGCTGCGTTTTCGGCAGTAGAGCCTAAATTGCATGACTATACACAGAAAGTTGCTACAGGTTTACATGCGCATCTTTATAACGGGTTTAGACAAATGTTGACCCATAGAGAAAAATATCACTGTGCTGATGTCATCCAATGGTTGGATAATATTGCCACTGAATTAGAAGTCAATCTCATACGCTTGCAAAGCATGTGTGACGCTGCTTTTTCTGCACAGGATTTAGCAAAATTAAAGGCGGAATTCACTGATACAGTCGATTTTGATTACACTCCCTTTTATGGTGAGCATGAAAAAATGCCTCTAGCTTGGCATATCTCTGGGCAAAAAGGTTGCAAGTAATATGTCTGAACTTAACTCAGCTATTACCGCTCACCAACAAAATAATTTGCCACTGGCAAAGAAGTTATACTTACAGCATCTCAGTAAATTTAAACGTGATCCCAACGCTAATCAGTTAATAGCAATAATTTACCTTGGTGAAGGACATATAAATGATGCGATTGCGCATTTGCAATTATCATTAAAAGTAGCACCAAAACAACCGCATGTTTGGTGTAATTTAGCCGTTTGTTACAACCAACAACAGCAAATCGATAAAGCTATTGATTGTTATCAACATGCCTTGTCTTATGACAAAAGAAATATTACCGCTTATAAAGATTTAGCCAAAATCCTCAGAGCAAACAAGGCTTTTGCGCAGGCCGAGCTATTGATTAATAAGGCAGAGGACAATGTCAGTAACCACCCCGATATTATTGATGAAAAAGTAAAATTATATGATGCGCAGGGGCGAAGTAATGACTTAATTATGTTGTTTCGTCACTTACAATCGGTAGGTTGTTTAACTCAACAATATTGTTTCAATTTAGCGCTGTTATTGCGCATAGATGGCCAAGCTGAGCAGGCTCTTAGTTATTTTCGACAACTTGAGCAACAAGGTATGGATAATTTTCAATTAAACCATAACTTAGGTAATGTACACTCTGATCTTGGCCAATTGTCATTGGCAATAGATTATTATCGCAAGTCAATAGCACACAACCCCCTATACTTAGAAAGCCACATTAATTTGAATGAGTTGTTGTGGGAAACAGGGCAAACTGAACATTTTTTGTCATCTTATTTACATGTGTTAGCAACTCATCCAGCAGATCCTAGCTTGACCTTTGCCTATGCCAAAGCATTAGTACGTACTAATAATATTGAGCAAACAATACATTTTTTGACTCACTTACCTGAAGTATTAAAACAACATGCTGATTATTATTACTTGATGGGTCAATGCTTAATGGAACAAAAGCAATATCAACAGGCACTTGCTTGGCAAGCGCAGGGGATAGGTTTGATTGATAGTCAAGGGCTACACATAATAAGTTATGCAAGGAACCTGATAAAATGTAATAAAAGTGATATTGCTGAGCCATTGTTAAGCGCTTATTTGAAAAAGTATCCAGATGATCAATCTGCAATTGCTTGTCTTAGTGTTTGCTGGCGATTGGCAAACTTGGATCAAGAGTCTCTTATTAATGACTATCAACACATGGTTAAAGTATATGATGTGGTTGAACCTAGTAGCTCACAAACTAGCCAAGAGTACTGTCAGCAACTTAATGAATATTTATCGCGATTGCATACTGCGAAGAATCAACCATTAGAGCAGACTCTATACAAAGGGACGCAAACCAGAGGTAACCTGTTTGCTGATAATGATCCTGTGATCACTGCTCTCGTTAATAAACTATCTGTATGCATAGATACATATATTAATGAACTGACTGAAAACACTTGTGAGTATAGTATAAAAAGAGCTGAAAACTACCGCTTTGCCGGCTCATGGTCGGTTAGGTTAAACAAACAAGGTTATCACGGTGTTCACGTACACCCTATGGGATGGTTAAGCGCAGTATTTTATGTTGAAGTACCTAACAGCGATGAAAAATCATTAGCAAATAAAGCGGGGTGGCTTAAATTTGGGGAGTCTGATCTAGTTGATGCTGCTAAGTTACCTGCAGCTCACTTTGTACAACCCAGAGCGGGTCAAGTAGTTATTTTTCCATCATATATGTGGCATGGCACTGTGCCGCTGTTAGAGGTTGGGCAGAGAACTACTATTGCTTTTGATGTAGCCAAAACACAACCTATCAAGTAAGTGATATATTAAGTTTGGTTTGCTTTATTTGTTGCCTAGTTTTTTAACTGGTCTAAGAATAAAACAATAATAAATTCAAAAGATATAAACTGATGTTAAATAGGTGGTTAGGGAATTGCCGCAAACGTCAAACGCAGCATTTTGTAGAAGTCTGCTTCTTCGTAGTGCACATCACTTTCGGTGTCAACTCGATGTACCATCACCATATTTTTACTCGGGTAAATACCTAGCATATGGATCCCTAAACCGGTGTGATAAAAACTGGTTCTTTGCTCAGGGGCGGCTTTTTCATTCCTTACTACTCTCCATAACATACCATAACCTAGACCTCTGTTGGCATCGTATAGGGAGTATAACTGTGTACTTTTATCTATCCAATCTTTACTTATTATCTGCTTACCTTGCCATTGACCATGTTGCAAATACAATTGACCAAATAAGGCTAAATCATGCGAAGAAAGCCTAAAGTGATAGGCTGGAAACTGTGATTTATGTCGTTCAAACTGATAAAAACCATCGATATCTTTGCTATAGACATCGTTGTTATTTGTATCTAAGGTTTGGAACACACCTTGATAATGTTTCATTTTTAGGGGCTGTGCAATTTTTTCAAGAAAAGCCCGATATACAGATTTACCTGATAGCTTTTCATATATATGACCCGCAACATTAAAATCCCAATTATTGTAATAATAGTGTTCATTGGGTTGATATTGACCGCGTGCAGGCATTGTTTTCAGCATACCATCGTTAACCGCTGCGGCAGGAAGGTAAATACCGGAACGAGATTTTAAAACATCCGAGAATTTTGCTTGCAGTTCTTGTTTAGTTAACGAGGTCGGCTGATCATCTACGTGTAATGAGTCTAGAGTTTGCTCTAATGAAATATTCCCAGCATCAACCTCTATACCTATTAGTGCATTGAGTAATGCTTTGCGAATAGAGTGAACCAGATGTTTTTTTTCAGTGTTGCCCCATTTAAACACCTCTTTACCATCGACAACAATTAACATAGATGATGCGTTTGATTGATTGAGATGTTCTGTCAGTGCCTTAAATTTGCTGTTATCGCCTTTACTAAAGGTTGTGTCTGCGCAACTGGCAGGGGCTGGAAATATCAATGCAAAGGCAGCCAATAAAAGATAAGTTATGTTGAAATTCTTCATTGCTTGTCAGTTTTTAGTGACTGTTTAGTTAAAAGTAGTTAGTTAACGCAATCCCCAACCCTATTTTTTGTTGACGGTGATCATAGTCAATTAAACTTTCACCGTAACCATTAAAATATTGCGCATATCCCAATAAACGTCCCCAGAGAGGGTAGGTAACATCTAATTGTAAAGCACCATTATTGGTTGAAAAATTCTGTCTGGCCATAGCGGTAAATTCAAACTTATTCCAATGGTAACCCAATGTTAGTTCAAAATTGCCCATGTAATCAGCGATGTCAGGATTGTCATCTCCTTCTGTCGCTAAAGGAGTGAGCTTCTCATCCTCTTTGAGTCGATACCAAGGTCTTAAGGCCATTATAAAGTCGTCTTTTTCGAAAATAAATTCTGTATAAACTCTATTCCAACTTCTCGATAATAATTGTGAACGGCCGTTAGATTGGTGTTCTAAACCTATACCTAGTGATACATTGCCACCAAAAGGATGCCATTTAGTTGGTGCAACATAAAACACCTCTGGTTGATAGTTTGTTTCGCGAAACGGTTTAGAGATATTTTCTGAATATATTTGCCACCATGAAACAATAGTCATGCCAAAATACAGCTGGTCGTAATCAAAAAACAAACTTTCAGTGTTAATAGGTATTTTAATACTCAATTGGTATTTCGATTCAATGTCATCAAAATTGTCGCCAAAAGCATCAATGGCCTCATAGGGCTCATAGTTAAAATTATCTGTATAAGTAATAGGTAAAATATAATTGGTTTTATGAGGTGTGATCACGAAGGGATTAAACTCACTTTCAAGTTCGGCAACATAGCGTTTAGATAAACCGACATCCGTTTGTTTTTTACTTACAGTTTCAACTGCACAAAGGGCTTTAATTTCGGCAACACTTTGATGAGGCTTTGCCGCTTTTAAACTTTTTAACAAACACTCATCGCTTGTTGTTGCTGAATTATTTTCAGCGACACTAAAAAAACTCACTAGCCCAAAAACTAATAATATGACTTGGGTTAACCTCATGATAATACCTTTCCTATTCCTGCAGTGTAAGTAACATTTATGATCAGCGACATAGTAATAAAATAAGTGTAACAACTGTTATTTAAACTGCTATCGCCACAGAAAGTTTTCGAGCCGCTTTAACTTTGTATACCGACATCAAGTTTTAACGAATTGTCTAGCAAGTATATATCAGTTTTTGATGACTGGCTGTATTAGTCATAAAAAACTATGTGATATCTAACACATAACTGCTCGACACTTATATGTTAGATATACGCTAATGAAATAAAAGCCAATAATATGCCATTAATGTCAACACAATTATTGTTGAATTCCACCTAAAGTCAATTTTCGTGGCGCAAGTAAACGCTCAAGTTCTTGTTTATCCAGTGCTGTGTGCTCTATGGCAACATCAATAATTGGACGGTTTTGTTGATAGGCCATTTTGGCGATTTCAGCTGCTTTGGCGTAGCCTATAATTGGATTAAGGGCTGTGACTAAAATTGGGTTCTTGGCAAGTGACTCTTCGAGTTTACTGGCATTGACGGTAAAGGTTGTAATTGCCTTGTCAGCCAATAGTATACTGATATTCGATAATAAATTAATACTTTCTAAAGTATTTTTGGCGATAAGGGGTAACATAACATTGAGTTCAAAGTTACCCGATTGGCCTGCAATAGTAATACTTGCATCATTGCCTATTACTTGCGCTGCTACCATAGTTGCAGCCTCGGGGATCACGGGGTTTACTTTACCTGGCATTATTGATGATCCCGGTTGTAATGTGGGTAATTCTATTTCACCTAATCCCGATAGTGGTCCTGAATTCATCCAACGCAAATCGTTAGCAATTTTCATTAAAGACACTGCGGTTGTTTTAAGTTGTCCCGATAAACCCACCACTATATCTTGCGAGCTAATGTGGGTGAAAAAATTTTTTGCGGGGGTAAATTTTAGTTTTGTTGTTGTTGATAATGCTGTACAGAACTGGTTGGCAAACTCTGCATGGGCATTAATCCCTGTACCAACAGCGGTGCCTCCTTGAGCCAAGGTGTGTAATTGATGTTGAGTATGTTTTATGCTGGCTATGTTTTGACCGATTTGATCTGCCCACGCGTTTAGCGCTTGAGCCATAGTGATTGGCATCGCATCCATCAAATGGGTTCTGCCGGTTTTTACATAAATTTCTACCTCCTCAGCTTTATTAACAATCGCTTTCTGTAAATACTCTAAAGCAGGCAGTAACTTGTTGTTGACCTCTAGTGCGGCACTTATATGAATGGCTGAAGGGATCACATCATTGCTGCTTTGCCCGTAATTAACATGATCATTAGCACTGACTGGCGAGCCTAAAATGTTGGTTGCCAGAGTTGCCAATACCTCGTTAGCGTTCATGTTAGAACTAGTGCCTGATCCGGTTTGAAATACATCAACTGGAAAGTGCTCGATATAATTCTCTGCTAATAAATTATCTACTGCAGCAATAATGGCGTCTGCCATAGACGATGGAATTTGCTGAAGATTTTTATTGGCAATAGCTGATGCTTGTTTTGCTAGTAATAGCGCGTGAATGAACGCTTTAGGCATAGCTTGACCACTGATTGGAAAATTGTTTATGGCACGCTGAGTTTGCGCTGAATATAACGCTTTTTCAGGTACTTGTAGTTCTCCCATACTGTCTTGTTCGATACGAAAATTGGTCATGGTAATACTCCTTTGCAGATAGGTAATTTTAATCAAAGATATTGTCAACAGAGATAAATGCGACTTTATTAGATAATGTCTTCAAGCGATGCACTGACTCGTTGCAGTCAGTTAGTTTATGAAGTGAGTGAAGCGGTTGATATATATTGTCTAAACATATTTGCCGCCAAATGTTGCTAATTAATGCATCTTCTATGGTGTTAACTAACAGATGAAATTGCGCTTCATATTGATGGCGTTTAAGCTCGGTAGTTGGTAAATCGACAATGTGCTGTTCTTCTAGTTTAAGCCATGTTTTTATCAGTAATGGGTTTTCTGGCTGGTGTCCCCAGCGTATTTTTCGTTTGATCAAGGCTAAATCAACCAATGAATTTTGCGCAGACATATTATATCCGTGATAAGTGGCTAAAATTGTTAAAAAGTTCATTATCTAAACTATTTCTAATTGGGCGATATGTTAATGCTAATGATTATTGTTTGCAATAAGTGTTTTGAATAAGGTAATATTTAACACATCAGCAGGTCTTTAAAAAAATGACCAAAACTACATTTTATGACTTTTTGATTGCATCTATCAGATATAGTCTATGATCAGGAAAAAATATGCCCACTGCCATAGAGCAACTATGTAAGCCCTTTAAAGGAATAAATTTAATGCCCAAACGCGGGCGTTTGTTACTTCCTGTGCTACTTTTAGCTTTGTTACTCAACCAACAAACTCGACAATTAACTCTAAGTGTTTTAGCCGATGCGTTTTGGCAAGTCTCTGTTTTTGTCGCTGCTACCTTAGCTTTATACCACTTAGTGTCTGCAAAAGTATTATCTGCTGAGCGGTTTAAACATTTAAAACTATCGCCTCAAAAGCAAGTGATACTATCCAGTTTATTAGGCGCGGTTCCTGGTTGCGGAGGGGCTATTATTGTCATCACCCAATATGTCAGAGGCGCAGCGAATTTTGGCTCTGTGGTTGCGGTATTGACCACAACAATGGGTGATGCGGCTTTTTTGTTATTGGCCACTCGGCCAGCTACCGGTATTTTTGTTGTCATCATGTGTGTTTTGGTTGGCATCGTTTCTGGTTTGATAGTCAATAAACTTCACGGACCTGATTTTTTGAGAATTAAAGCGCAATTACCAACTACGGACAATGAGCAAACACAAAAAATACAACATAGGCCTGCGTTTCGGGTTAAGTTTCAAGCTGTGCTATGGCAGTGGATTATTATTCCCGGGGCAGTGATCAGTTTGTTAATGGCTGCACAATTTGACTTTAATACGGTTGTGGCAAGCAGCGCATCTCGGTTGAGCTCACTTGGTGCCTTACTCGGTTTTAGCTTTATTTGTTTGTGGGCTTTTACTCAAGACTTTAATGGTTTTGAGGCGATTGTTAGTGAAGATAAAAAACATATCCGTAGTAATATTTTTCATCGTGTCGCTTTAGACACTAATTTTGTGACAAGTTGGGTGGTGGTGGCTTTTTTGTGTTTTGAATTAATCCTGTTTTACACTTCATTAGATCTAGCACAATTATTTGGCAACTGGCCAGCCATCATGCCACTTGTCGCGGTATTCATCGGTATGATACCGGGCTGTGGACCACAAATTATCACCACATCTTTGTATTTAGCCGGCACTATTCCGTTATCAGCGCAACTGGGTAATGCCATCAGTAATGATGGAGATGCTTTATTCCCAGCCATTGCATTGTCTCCGAAACTGGCAATCATCGCTACTTTGTATTCCTGTATACCAGCGCTAGTTGTTGCCTATGGATACTATTTTATCATTGAATTATAGACTGGCAATGAGTTGTAATGTCGAGCAAATGCGGCTTTGTTCAGTCAGCATATGGCGAGAAAAGCTGATAACAATTAACACGCGCATTGAGTTTACTGGCCAGTAGGTATATGCCAGCTATTTTTCTATGTATAAACATACAATCTATCGGTGGTTGCTGCCAATGGTTCTTGTATTTATGAAGAGATAGACTAAGGCTTTTAATGTCATCGGCAAAAGCCTGGTTGGCAAAATTAAAAGGACTATTGCACTGCAACGGCTGGCAAGCGATATTCATTAGAGAAAGTATTTGCTGATAATACAGTGGATCAACAGGCGAATTTAAAAAACCAATGTGTTTTGCTGCTGATATGATTTGATCATCGTCTTTTTTGAGTAAGCCATTAATTAGCTGTTTATAATTTTGTGCTAAGTTCAATGGAATTTTTCTCGTTGCACCAAAATCTAACAGCACCAGCTTAGCTTTTGCTTGATTGTATAAGTAGTTAGCGGCATTCGGATCTGTTTGCATTAATTGATTGTTGAATAGCTCTTTTAAAAACAGTGCAATAAGTTGACTCACCAAGTTGTTTCTGGTCTGTTGCGGTAGATTTTCTATATCATTAATATCCAGACCTTGCACATACTGGCTTGATAATACTGACTCTGTGCACAGTGAAGGATATGTTTGAGGGATAATAAAGTTACCGTCTCCGTTTATTATCTGTTGGTAGTGTTGCATATAATGCGCTTCGCGCTGGTAGTTGGTTTCATCGAGTAATTGTTGTTTCGCTTCACTTAATATGGGAGCAAGCTCGATGTGCTTTGGTAATAGTCCTGATATCCTGATCAGGCGGCCAACATTGTCAATATCACTGTGAATGGATGTTTTGATCCCTGGGTATTGAATTTTTACAGCCAGCACTTCACCATTTTTGGCTTGTGCTAAATGCACTTGTCCTATGGATGCCGATGCAAAAGGCGTTAAATCAAACGAAATAAATTTTTGCCGCCAGTTATCGCCAAGGTTTTGATGCAATACAGTTAATAATTGCTCAGTTGGCATGGGAGTGGCTTTTGCTTGCAAAACAGTAAGTAGTTCAGTCAATTGTGAGGGCAGAAATTGCCCTCCATCCATCGATAACAACTGGCCAATTTTCATGGCAGCGCCACGTAAATGCGACAAACCATCAGCAATTTTGTGTAGGTTTGGATCGTGTAGCAATAACTCTGAGATTTTATTATGTCTGCCTGTTAGTACATTTTTAATCCCTTGTTTAAATGCATTACTGGCAACAGATGCCGATATACCAGCGATAACAGATAAACGAGAAAGCGATGAACTGGGTACTTTTGTTGGTTTTGGCATACACAGTTATTTAAAAATAAGGTTGTGCAGGGTTATACGAAGGTGGTGAAAAAATTGTTTACTTTACACACTAAAAAATTATCAACTCAGGTTATGAACACGGTTTAAATCAACTATTTTTAATCAATTTATCTTACTTTATGGCATTGATAGTAACAGTAATCAGTGCTAAGAGGGTTTGCTAGCAAAACAGCTCAGTAAAATTTTTTGAAATTTTGTACTTTGTGTCAGTAAATAATGAACTCAAATAGCGAGCAGCAACGTACTCTAAGGTAAATCTAAACAAAATAATTAAAACCCAAAGAAGGTGAAATAGTGCTTAGTGCAACTGAGATCGTTAAACAAAAACACATGTACGCTGTTAGCCAATTGCCGTTGGTGACTATTTACGATGACAATTGGTTTTTGCGCAATGATTATGATTTGCTTTCAGTGGGGCAGAGGAAGTACCTAATAAATTACTTTACTCAGCAAGGTTTCGCACTGCAAACAGGACAATTACTCAGTAAGGATCAGGTGAATATACATTTACCAAAACCCAACCGATTGTTAGCGGTGTCAAATTTTCACCAAGACTTTCTAGTTAACGGTACCGGCCATTATTATTGTGTTACACCAACAACATTTGCTGAAACATTATTCAGATTGTATTTAGGTGATAATGCTAGACAAATTGATGCAGTTAAAGCCTTGATCAATCATTGCCCTTACAACATTGAATGGTTAAGAGATATAAGTATTTATAGCGACATAGAGCAGGTGACTGTCAATAGTTTTAGCGAGTTGATGGAGTACCAAAAAAACATCATTGAAGAAAAATTTAAACGCAAAAAAGCGCTTTAGAATTACCTTATTCTCACAACTAAATCCCAGTAATAACCGGTAGTGAACAGTAATTTTAACGCTACTGCTGGTGAATTTGATAAATTTATAATTAACCCTGGTTCACCATCAAATATTCTGTATCTATTGTCTGCTAGTAATTTTCCAGAGGGCTAGTGGGTTAAAAGTGGTTGCTGAATAAAATCAGCAAGTATTGATCTGTTTATAAGGATCCAGCGTATAAAAGTAAAAGTGATTGGAGGTGTATAATGAAAAATATTTTTACAAATTCAGTACAAAAAATTCAGCCCACCATTATTGCTATGGCTGATGCAACTCATTATTTGGTGGGTGCCATTGACCAAGCAAACAACTTCGTTGGATTACAAGGGCATGGTCAAGCGATAAAAATGAATTCTCTTCAACAAGCCAAACAATACCTTCGCGATAATAATATCGAAATGACAACTATTGAGTACCAGTCAGCATATGATGAAATGTGTGGTTCGAGTATGAGTTTTGGTCGTTGTAGTCAAACTATCGCCTTGTAATATGAATGTAGACATTAATAAACAAAAAATGCGTACAATTCTTGAGACCTTTGAAATTATTACCAGCAAAGGTATCAAATTGAATAATGTATATCAGCATGGTGAAATGCGTGCTTGGCATGATTTTGATGGCTATGTTTGTTGGCTATCTTATAAAGATTTAACCATTACTTTACTTTTTCACGGTAAATATCAATTAGATTATCAAAATAACCAAACAGTCGCTGATTTCTTCAAAAGATCAGCGCAATTAATTTCAGACGAAAATACAGTTAGGGACAGCTAACACATGGACAATAATCGTTTATCTGCTGTTGTTTTTGATCTTGATAACACCCTAGTGTCGTCATCGTTAAATTTCAATCAGATCCGGCAAGAGATAGGTTGTGCTAGTAATATTGATTTACTCGAGTTTGTCGACAACTTACCTGAAGACCAGCGATATAAAGCAGAAAAGACACTGATTGAGCATGAAATTGCCGACGCGCAAAATTGCTTTAAACTAGCCGGAGTAGACCAGCTGCTTGCTTTGTTGTCAATGATGAACATACCCACAGCTATCATTACTCGTAACTGCAGGGCAGCGGCTCTATTAAAAATAAATAAACACGTAATCGATATACCGATTCTACTCACCAGAGAAGATCACAAAGCCAAACCTTGCCCAGATGCTCTTTTGCATTTAGCAGAGCGCTGGCAAAAGCCTGCGCAGGAGTTGTTATACGTGGGTGATTATTTGTACGATATACAAACCGCCCAAAATGCTAACGCTATGTCTTGTCTAATTACTTATGGCAAACAACTGCCTTATGCTGATCTAGCTGATTGTGTTGTTGATGATCTTATTGGGCTTACAGAGCTTGTAACAGCAACCTTCAACAAACAAATACCAGAGCAAGCATCATGAATAAATCAACAATTTACAATTTATTTTATGTTCTTATTTACTTTTTTGCTTTTGCAACAGGAGTTGCAGCAGCTGAGCCAAGGTCTGTTATGCCGATGATAATCGATGTTAATACTTCCCAACAAACTGAACTATGGCGAATAACTAATGATGGTGTGATGGGTGGAAGATCGCAAGGCAGATTAATATTTAAAGAAGATCACGGTGTTTTTACAGGAAATATTTCCTTAGATAATAATGGCGGATTTAGCTCTGTTTTTAGATATATTGAACAATTGCAATCAGGTTATGACACCATAACTGTTGACGTAGAAGGTGACGGACAAAAGTATCAACTCAGGCTAGTTATTTACTATAACGGTTATCGCTTGGCATACAAACACGACTTTGAAACGCTAGCTGGTGAGCGGCAAAATTTGTCATTTAATTTGAGTGACTTTAAAGCTACTTTCCGTGGAAGAACAATAAACAATGCTCCAGCATTACAATCGAGGTACATAAAAGAAGTTGGTTTTTTAATGACCAAAAAACGGCCGGGTCAATTCGATTTATCAGTATTCAGTCTGGTCTTCACCTAAGTCATATAAACGTCTAATGATGATCGGCTTATTTTTTTGTTCAAAATATTCGACAACTACAATTTCTATTTTCGTTAACCAAAAGTATGCAAGCTAAGGCTTGTGCTATTTCCAGCTGAGCCAATACAAGCCCTAAATTTATGAACAAAGTGAACCCGAAAGTGCTATTGCACAGTAAATGGACCAAAGTCCAGATCCAAAACAAAGAGAAACACTTCATGATCACCAAAGTCTGTTTTGATGAATTTCAACAAGTTACTCAATGTATAATTGAAGCGGTGATCAGCAAAAATGAATATTCTATTAATTGGAGGGAGTTAAAGCAAAGTGAACATTGGCGCATTGGCTGGCAATAGTCACATGCCAACGACTGGTATTTAACAGTCCTTTGTTAATAGCAATTTTAGGTAGCTAATGATGCGATTACCAATTAATAGTTTTTCCCTGCCAATCCAAGTAACTGGCTTGACCATCAATCTCGCTATTCTCTACAATATTTAACAATTGTGCAGCGACAAAGTCACTGGTAAACAATTTATCAGCAGGCACATTTTTTTGAAAAGGCTTAGATAGAGGCGTATCTGTTGTACCTGGATGAAAAGCAATCAATTTAATGTTTTTTGCGCGCCTTGCTAATTCCACCGCAGCCGTTTTTAGCATCATATTAAGGGCTGCCTTCGATGCTCTGTAGCTATACCATCCGCCTAGACGGTTATCGCTAATACTACCAACTCGAGCACTAAAAACAGTGACTTTACAAGGCGATTTCCCTGATAAAATAGGCGTTAATTTTTGTATCCATGTCATTGGCAATAAAGCATTTATGGCCATGACCTGTTGAAATGATTGCGCACAAAAGTCTTCAAGGCGTTTTTCCGGTTGCAGTGTTTCATTGTGTAATACACCATGGCAAATATACACTTGTGCAATAGGAGCATGCTGCTGTTGTGCTATTTTAGCTACAGCCATCTCAATCGTTTTAGCCTGATAGTCTACCACTTCTATTTTTACTACATCGTCATATACAGAAGCAGAATAGTCACTGAGATCACGACTGACCAATATTATTTGATTATTCGTATCATTGACGATGCTCGCCGAAATTGACTGCGCTATTAAACTATTTGCGCCTATTATTAGAATTTGTTTGCTTGTCATAACAGGTTCCTGAAATGCATTGAGAATTGTCTAAATTGAAAAGCTTAGCCACACCAGCTGAAATTGGATGTCGATACTTGGCTAACACTAAATAACACCAATGGCTGATTGTTTTAATAATAGGCCAGTTTAACGGCGCTACCCAAAAACCTTTTCCGACTATAGTCCAAGCGCGGTGAGTCACTTGCAAGCCCAGTAATAATTTACCGCGATATTGGCCGTGCAATATTTGCATTGCCTTATCAAAACTAATTTCTGGGTATAACGATTCGAAGTCAGTTTTGTGTAAATCAACTAAATCTATCTGTCCGTCTCGATCAAATTGCTTGAGATGACGCATTTCTGCAGCGCATAAAGGGCAATGACTATCGTAAAATATGGTCAGCATTACTATTGCTCTCGATAATTAAAGTTGTGGTTATCATTGTTAATTCAGCCATAAACTAAAGGCTATTAAGTGAAAAATAATCACTGTGAGTGTTAGCCAAAATCGCATCGATAAGTAGTCTCTGTGCTCTGTTTCACTTTTATTTTGCTTTGCTAATTTCAGCTGATAAATAAAGATAAAAGCATAAGTGACGGGTAAAATAATCAGTGCCGACGATAGATTCACTAGTAAGCAAGCAAAAGCGATTAAACTCACTAGGTTACTTATGATCAATGTTTGACTGGTTTGCTCGTCATTGGGCAAGCGCCACAGACTGCCGGCAATAAAACTGAGTATCACAGCGCTATAGGCAATAAATGCAAATTTATTGTTGAGTACAAAATGCGATTGTTCGCTACCAAAATATAAAAAAACCGCGAAAGGGATTAGTCCCATATAGCCTAGTATTTTCCAAGTTTTCATCATCTACCCTTTACATCGTCAATTGGAAGTAACACCGTCAAGTGGAATACTCTTCGGGAAATGCTCTGGTTTTGCATAACTCAATCGAGATAAACGAGTACTGGTATGATAACTATCAAGACCAGTAATTGAAACTGTGTCTTCTGTCTCTATATCAATGTAACCATCTTTTTTAATTGCTGTATCGCTACAAAGTACATCTGTGATTTTACCGATAATTAATTGTGTATTGTTTGAAGGAATAGCGACAATGTCGTCTAATGTTAATGCATACTTTACATGACTTTGTTTAACAAAAGGCGCTTTAAAATTGTCAATATAGCTAGTTGATAACCCGGTGTGTTCAAATTCACTTTCATTTCGCGGATAACGAGCCGAGGTTTGATGCGCAGACATCCAAAAGCTCTCACTGACTTGATTAATAGTATATTGCTTGGTGGCGATAATATTGTCTAAGGTATGTCTATCAACACTGTCAGGGCGCATAATAAACCCCATTAACGCAGGTGATGAGCCCAAGTGAACAACTGAGCTGAAAATTGCAAGATTAACTGCGCCTTGTTGATCACAGGTGCCAATCAGGTTTGCACTTTTAAATCCAGATAAACTGTTGATCATCTGGGCGCGATAGCGACTGCTCATGGCATTAATTTCATTTTTAGTGATGTGGCGCAATATAGTCATGTTGTAGTTTTTAGCTTGAATACATAAATTATCTCATATAATACGTGTTTAGTGGCTATTTCGATCAACCAATATTGCTGTCATATAAAACTATATAATAACCATACGACACCAACGATTCGCTCTATAGGGTGCACTGCGCTGGGCAATAATTATTGCTACCAGATGCAATAAACACATCATCATTAACATGACTTCACTTGCTCACAAAAATGAAAATTGATTAGCGTGATACTTTACTTCAGCACCAGTAAGTTTGATATTACGGGTGCGACATCTATACAAAAGCGAATGTAATTTCTATAAGTAATGTTAGTAATGAATTACTGGTTAATAATTCAACTGTAATGGCAACCAAGCTATTTTCAAAGCAAAGTCAGCAATGGTCGACTTTGCAAATTTGTGGTTGGTTTGGTTATGCTGTGTCAGTGGTTTTAGCAATTATCCGCCCATAATGTACTACCCCAGACTTTGACTTGCCAAGTCAACTAAAGTTTGTCACTAACACTGCCGGATCCGCTATGGTGCAATGTCAATAATTTCTCAACTCCCATACACTTTATATGGTTAAGGCTTCTGTTAGTTATTAAACGTCAGACTGTTTAAAACTGGCAAGTGAATAATACATTTGTTCACTTGCCATTAACACTTGATCAGGTTTTACTTTTAGTAGTTTGAGCTGATAAAAGCTCAGTTATTTGTAGCCAAAACTGATGAGACAGTTGATTTATCACGTTTGATTCAGCATTAATTAACATCGCAAAACCTATATCTAATTGTGGTGAGTAGCCAATATCAGCGCGAAAACCAGCAACCCATCCTGAATGATAAATGATAGGTATGTTGTCGAACTGATAAATTCGCCAACCATAACCATAATGAGCGTCAGTTAAGTTTGCTTGCCAAAACTTGCGCTTTAAATCCTTCTTGGTTCTGATCCGTGGTTGAGTGACTTTTACTAACAATTCAGCAGGGAGTACTTTAGGCTGGTGGCCTAAGTTAGCAATTAGCCACTTTGTTAAATCGGTAATACTGGCATTAATACCAGCCGCTGCCGGTACTTTATAAAAATCATCTTGAACTTGAACTGTTCGCCAAATATATTTTTTGCGAAAATTTCCTTGCTGATCTTTTTGAGTAGTATTGACACGTTTGATCAAGATATGAGGTTTAGCGCTGTTGTTTGATGCTAAATAATCATCTATGCCTACTGAAGCATTGTGCATGTGTAACGGCGCAAAGAAGCGCTGTTCTAATAAAGTTGAAAAACTCTTATTTTGGCTGGCTTCTAAGGCGGGTTGTAATAGTGAATATGCGATGTTTTGGTAACCATAGCATTTACCCGGTTGGCAAATCGGCGATACCCGATCGAAGCGGCTAATTATCTTATCAATACTCCAATTTTCATGCAGTAAATTATCATAGGCGTTAGGCATTAAACCAGTGGTATGGCTCAACAAATGTTGCAGCTGAATTTTTTCTGCTGCACCTTTATTGGCCAGAGAAAAACCGGGTACATACTCAGTGATAGGCGCCGATAAATCTAATTGTTGCTCTTGCGCAAGCAGAGTAGTTAGGTTACCAGCAAAAGTTTTCGAAACCGAAGCTAAACGAAAAATAGTATTGGCATTTATTTTTTTGCTTTGCGCTTTATCGCTGTAGCCAAATGTCTCTAAAGCTATAGTGTTTTTACCTTTCACTATACCGTAAGCGCCACCAGGTATATTTTTTTGTGCGAGAGTTTCTGCAACCTCAATGGCAAAATTCTCAGTAAACTGACTAAGGCTATCTGCATATAGGTGAGGCGTGGCAATTAGTAGCGACAAAACAATAGTCAATCGAGCAAACATCAACAACATCTCATTATTTAAAAACCGTTATGTTAACCAGTTAATCCCAAAATACAAAGTGTTGATTTTTTGCTGAGTAATGTTTTTTAGGTATAAATTTAAGGTAATTGTTGTATAAGTTAACGGTGATTTTGGCGGAACAGCTATATTTGATCATTATTTGTTGGACTTTTGTTTATTGATTGTTAATAATGTGTTTATTGAAGAGGGGTTGTTGCGCGTAAGTTTGAGCTGTTTCATTGCAGTTGCTGTGCTTAAGTGAGTGAAGCGGGTGATAGACATATTTAACAACACTTGATGACTTTTGAAATATAACAGATGAAAAATACATTGAGTCAATTTTTTATTACACTTGAGAGTGGAGTATTTGTGAATACAGTCGAAAAATTACAAAATATATTAAGTGAGATCATTAATATTCCTTCTGAATTAATTGTCGAAGACATGCCGCTAATAGATCAGTATGCAGAGTTAGACTCAGTAGGGATCATGACTTTACTGGTTGACATTGAAAACAATTTTAATATTGATATCAATGATATTCATCTATCAATGGATACCTTTGCGACATTCTCTAGTTTATTAACTTCAGTGAACAGTGCTCTTGAAACATTTCAAAGGTTATAAAAGATATGTCAATGCAATCAACAATGCCTCACTGATGATCTGAGATAATAATATGGCTTTAAATTGTTGACAGTTACTATCAACACTGCCGATATTCATGAGTTGATGACTGTTAATATGCGATGAAACCAATTATTACAATAATCGTGTCAACAAGATAAAGCCTTGTTTGTTGGCACAAGGCTTTTTAGGTGTTTGATTATTGAATTAGTCAGTTATCACTGAACGACTGTTTTTATATTTATTATTTGAACAATAAACAATAAACAATGAACAATAGCAAATTAAACCTAATATCCTGCTGCCTGACCATCTTTGCGAGATTCTGATGCACCGTAATACACTTTTTCTTTTTCATCCCACATGATGGCTTGGTAGCCACCGTAACCTCCCATATCGAAACCTATCTTATGGCCTCTTTGCATCAAGCCGCGAATGGTTTGATAAGGAATATCTGATTCGATCACTAATTGCCCACCGTCAACAAGGGTATTGCCTTGTGCTTCAGTTGGCTCTGTTGAACCGAAGTGTTGCCAACGGGTTGCGTCGCCTGCTTCTTGCAGGTTCATGCCAAAATCTACAATGTTTGTGACGATTTGCACATGCCCCTGAGGTTGCATCGCCCCTCCCATTAAACCAAAGCTGATCAACGGTTTGCCATCTTTCATCACAAATGCCGGGATGATGGTATGAAAAGGTCGTTTATTAGGTTGATAAGTATTGGCGTGATTTTCATCCAAAGAAAATAACTGCCCGCGATCTTGAAAAACAAAACCTAAACCCGGCACCACAACGCCGGAACCCATCCCTCGATAATTACTTTGGATAAGCGAAACCATGTTGCCGTCTTTATCGGCGGTGGTCAAATATATGGTATCCCCTTGGTAAAGTGCAGGATTACCGGCATCAACCCGTTTAGCGGCGTTATCACCGATCAGTTTGTTGCGCTCTACAGCATATGCTTTGCTAATTAAGCCATCTATAGGGGCATTGTAAAACTCGGTATCAGCATAAAATTTGGCGCGATCTTCGAAAGCCAATTTCTTTACTTCTGTCATCAGGTGTAAGCTTTGCTCTGATAAAAAACCCATTTCTGCTAAATTGTAGGGCTCAAGCATATTTAACATTTGCAAGGCGGTAATACCTTGTCCGTTAGGGGGTAATTCAAATACATCATAGCCTCGGTAATTAGTTGACACCGGCTCCACCCAGGTTGAACTGTGCTCAGCGAGATCCTCACGGCTGATATACCCGCCATTTTGCCTCATAAAAATATCTATTTTTTCTGCTATTTCGCCTTGATAAAAAGCCGAGCGACCTTGTTTGGCAATGATTGATAAGGTGTTGGCTAATTCTGGATTGCTAAATATTTGGCCCTTGCGCGGTGCTTTGCCGTCAATAGTAAAAGTGTCTTTAAAGCTACCGGGTTGTGGTGATAGCCTAGGCACACTGCGTTGCCAGTAATAGGCAATGAGTTCACTCACAGGAAATCCACGGTTGGCGTAATCAATACTGGGTTGTAAAATATTACCCATATCCATTTGACCAAATTTTTCATGCATTTCAAACCAACCATCAACCGTACCGGGCACTGAAATAGGTAACATGCCATAGGGTGGTATATCATTTCGGTCGAGATTTTTTAATTCAGCCATTAATTTTTTTCGGCTAAGTGATTTTGGAGAGCGACCACTGGCGTTAAGGCCATAGAGTTTCTGAGATTTTGCATGCCAAATAATGGCATATAAATCGCCACCGATGCCGTTGCCTGTTGGTTCCATTAAACCCAGTGCGGCATTTGCTGCAATGGCAGCATCAATGGCGTTGCCACCATCTTTAAGTATTTGTAAGCCAATTTGCGTGGCTAGGGGTTGGCTTGTGGCAACCATGCCATTAGCGGCAATTACCTCTGAGCGCGTAGCATGGGTTTTACCGGTAACTCTGTCGGCATTTGCTTCTGCTGAAAATGCCCATAAGGCGCTAACAGTGATCCCTAGTAAACATAGTAGTTTGTTGATTCGCATATGATAATACTCGTTTTATTGGCTGATTTAGTGTTGGATGTGATATTGATAACACGATTGGTATAAATGTTCAAAGTAACTTATGTGACCAATTAATTTAGCCTATATAAACCAATTCGTTTGATATAAGGTACTGTTTAAAAGGTACTGTTTAAAAGGTACTGTTTAAAAGGTATTGATTAAGAGGCATTGTTTAAAATCCATTGTTTTGACAACCTAGTGCAGATTTTAGATGGTCAACCATAAAAAAAGGGCCTGCAAAAGGCCCATAAGGTCACGGAGCGTAAAAAATTAAGAGCGCGGTAGCAAAGTTTCTTGCTCTTCAAAGGGATTGATTATGTTTGAGCCAACCGCAACGGCTTTTACATTTTTAAAATCGTCTAAGATATCGATTAAAGTAGCTGATTGTTCAGGTAATACATCAATCATGACTAAATGATTAGATTTGTTGAGCATTTTGCTGAAAGGGACAAATTTGTAATTTTGTTTATGTAACCCGATAAGACCTGCTTCCCAAGAAATGAAACCAGTTAACAAAGCGCTAAAGAGTATGATAAAGGGTAAAAAACTCAAAATGTCTGGGGCAAACAAGGCAAAACCCAGCGACAAAACTATACTAAGTGCAAGGCCAATCAGTATCCCTCTGAGAATGTAGTGGATCACATCACTTTTAAAAATGGACAGCACTGGGTTAAAATCATGAGCTTGAGCCACTTCGTCAGACAGCCCGTATACGTGGATATGATTTTTATCTATGTCTTTGTTGATCAGCTGTTGGTGAATATTATCAGTGTCTTCTAAAGATTTGGAAATGTAGTAGTAACGTTTCATAGGATCATCCTCAGTGTATTTGATAAATTTCATTACGTGAATAAATAAAAAAAAGTTCACTTATTGCACAGAAATTGTACTTTTTTACAACATATACTGGCGATACTGATAAAATACAAGCAAGTGGCAAAACTAAAACGACCCAACAAGTCCTAATGAAATAGTTATAAGATTATGTTTTTAAATGTTTTATTATATTTATTTTAAGTTGGTGTTAGCGCCCCAAAATATCAAACTCAATTATGTAAACATTAAAATAACCCGATTAAAAAGCCCTACCAATAGTAAATAATTAAAAATTTATTGAAAAATTCTCTTCAAAAAACAACGAAACGCTGTGCTAAATAATGTGACTTTTGGCACTGCATTATGCTTTTTCGTCGTCTTAAACTGGCAATTCAGTAGATGAACTTTAGGTAATTGCTATGGACAAAGGGTATGAGCATAAAATTCAACAGCTAGTTATAAATAGAAATAAAAGAATAACGGTTACAAAAAAATATCTTTACACCGCTACTGTGGTTTTTGTCATTGCCAGTGGAACAGTGCTGTTTTGGCTAAATGCATCGGCAGATACAAACAATATCGCTGTTGGTAGGCAATCAGATACTGATGCTATTACTCAATCAACAGCAATAAGTAAAAGCAATGAACTTGCATTAACAACAAATCCAGCTAGTTCGTCACCATCAATAGCACCACAAATAGTGCTTGATGCCAGCGGACATGTGGTTGCACGTCGAGTGGCAACCGTGTCTTCTCGTGTCACGGGTAAAGTGAACGCACTTTATATCGAAGAAGGTGTTCATGTAAAAAAATCGGCAATTCTCGCTGAATTAGACGATAAACAAGCACAAATTTCCTACCAGATCTCACTTGCAGAGCTCGCCGCTCAGCAGGCCAGTTATCAAGAGCTCCTGATCAAACAAAAATATGCCAAACAAAAATTAGCCCGTCGGCAATTACTGGCACAAGACCAATTGATCAGTGCTCAACACAATGAAGATAGCCAACTCAATGTCGATCAAATCAATGCCCAGTTAAGTAATCAACTAGCGCAGGTTAATTTAGCGAAACAACGCTCTGCTTTAGCACTATATCAATTAGAACAACACAAAATACGTGCCCCTTTTGACGGTGTAGTTGTAGATAAAAATGCACAAGTAGGTGAGTTGATTTCAGCAGGAGGTAGCGGCGGCGGTACCATCAGAACTGGTGTAGGCACGCTTGTTGATATGAACTCATTAGAAGTCGAAGTGGAAGTAGGTGAAAGTTATATCAACAGGGTTACTGAAGGCCAAAAAACTATTGCTACCCTAGATGCCTATCCTCATTGGAAGATTAACAGTGAAGTTATTGCGGTAATTCCAACCGCAGATCGTCAAAAAGCCAGTATTAAAGTGAGGGTGAAACTACATCAAGTTGACTCAAGAGTGCTTCCTGATATGGGCGTTAAAGTCAGTTTTTTAGCTAATCAAATAGTCGCAAGTCTGTAAATAAAAAAACCATCATTGTGCTCGAGGAATGAAAAATGAAAACAACAAATCTTATTGAAATAATCGATATCAGTAAATCATATCGCAAAGGTAGCAACACGGTTGATGTACTTGAAAATGTTAATTTGACTATTGAAAAAGGTGAATTCGTTGCTTTGATGGGGCCTTCTGGCTCTGGCAAAAGTACTTTATTAAATATGATCGGCTCACTTGAAAAGCCAACTTCAGGTCAAATAAGGGTTGACCAGCAACGTATCGATAACATGACTGAGGGACAATTAAGTCATTGGCGTGCAGAAAACATTGGTTTTGTTTTTCAAGCACACCACCTTTTACCAGTGATCAGCGCTCAAGCTAATGTTGAATTGCCGTTAGCATTGACCCCGTTAAACACTAAACAACGTGCCCAACATGCCAAAATTGCCCTTGAACTAGTGGGCATGGCAGATCGCATAACACATTTGCCTAAAGAGCTATCTGGTGGACAAGAGCAGCGGGTTGCAATCGCACGAGCAATTGTCAGTGATCCGAAAATCTTGTTATGTGATGAGCCTACAGGCAATTTAGATAGTCAAACTGCGATGGAGATATTGACCTTGTTAAAATCCCTTAATCAAGATTTTGGCAAAACGATTGTCATGGTCACTCATGATCCAAAAGCAGCGGAGTACGCTACTAAGGTGATCCATTTAGAGCAATATGTTGCTCAACAAAGTCACTGTAAAAATGAGGTGATATAATGAATATCTTATCTTTAGTCTGGCGAAATAGTGTTAGAAATAGGTTGCGATTTGCCTTGACTTGTTTATCTGTGACGATCGCTTTTTATTTATTTACTGGGCTTGCTGCTGTGAATAATGCGTTAACTGCGAACGTAAGTGATAATAACCAACATCGCTTAATGACCAATCAAAAAATCTCTATCACGCGCTCACTGCCCATAAGTTATCAACAAAAAATCTTGTCTATTACAGGTGTATCGCAAGTGACTTATGCTTCTTGGTTTGCTGGTTTTTATCGCAATGAGAAACAACAATTGGCAATGATGGCAGTTGATCACCAAAGTTATTTTAATTTATATCCAGAATATCAAATGGAAGCAGAGCAATTGCAACAATGGCAAAATAACCGTATTGGCTTAGTTGTGGGGCGAACCATCGCAGATAAATATGATTGGAAAATTGGCGACAAAGTCCCGTTGAGTTCTTCGATTTGGATGAATAAGCGTGGTCAGTTTAGTTGGGAGTTTGAGATCAGTGCAATTTTTCATTCTTCAGAGTCATCAGTTGATGAACAACGCGTATTTTTTCAACATGCTTATTTTGATCAGGCAAGAGCCTACGGAGGATACAGTGCCAGTTGGCTGTCAACTGGCATTATTCCCTCTGCTGATGTTAATCAAGTTGGGCAATTAATTGATGGTCTATTTGAAAACTCTGTTGCGCCAACAAGAACTGTCACCGAGCAAGTATTTATCAAAGAGCAATCCAAGCAGTTTATTGACATGGCGATGATCATTAAAGTGGTCGTGCTAGCAGTAATGTTCACCCTGTTACTCATTGTGAGTAATACCATGATGCAAACCAGCAGAGAACGCTTCAATGAAACAGCCATGATGAAAGCACTTGGTTTTTCGAGTAAACAGCTGATCAGCCAAATTTTTGCAGAGGCCCTATTGATTTTTGGTATAGGTGCTTTGGCCGGTGTTGTCTTGGCCATGCTATTAATTGATCAGGTCGAGGGATTGTTTGCAGATTTTTTACCTAGTATTGCCATAGGTAATTCACACTTCATTTTAATTGCTGGCATGGTATTTATGGCTTCGACTTTGTGTAGTTTAGTGCCAGCTATTGCAATAAAACGTTTATCTATTAGTAAAACCCTAGGAGCACTCGCATGAACTATGTCAATCAAAGTAAACAAACCTTGGCATTGTGTTGGGTAAATATTAAAAGCTTTCCCAAAAGAATAGTCTCTTCTTTGGTGACAATGTTTAGTATTGCCTGTGTATCAGCGGTATTTTTGAGTGTATTAACCATGACCGACGGGATGATGAGAACCGTTGAACGAACTGGACACGAGAATACGGTTTTAGTGATGCGCGCGGGTGCCGTATCTGAATTGCAAAGTGTTATGTTTCCAATGGAAGTCAACCTGTTGAAGGATCATCATCAGATTTTGCGTGACAGTAACGGACAAGCCATTGTTTCCGCTGAGATGTTTGTAAATACTGAGTACAAATTTTCTGGCTCTGGAGATCCTGGAGATAATGTCGAAACACACAGCTTAGGTATTCGGGGTATAAGTCCTGCGACATATCGTTTTCGACCGAATTTTCAATTAGTGGCCGGCAGACAATTTAATACTGGTGTTCGCGAATTGATCATAGGTCGTGCAATTGCCAGGCGTATGCCTGAAATAACCCTTAATTCAACTATTTTGTTAGGTGGCGTGCCATGGAAAGTCACTGGGATCTTTGCTGATCACAACAGTGTATTTGAGTCTGAAATTTGGGCAGATATTGGGGTATTGCAAAGTGATTATCAACGAGGTCCAAGTGTTCAGTCAGTGCGTTTAGCACTCGGACCTGATACAAAATTAGCAGAGCTTGCCAGTGAATGGCATGCTGATCCTCGGCTGAATATTCGCATTATTGGTGAACAACAGTTTTTTGCTGAACAAGGTAAAAACTTGACCCGTTTAGTGCGCTGGATCGGCCTTCCAGTTGCGTTAATTATGTCTATTGGTGCCTTATTTGCTGCACTTAATACTATGTATGCTGTGATAGCTGCTCGAAGTAAAGAAATTGCTACTCAAAAGGCGATTGGCTTTAGTCCTGTAGCAATATCTTTTTCTATTGTTATTGAGGCGATTTTATTGGCTGTGATCGGCGCATCTTTTGGTGTGTTAAGTCTTTACTTAGTCTTTGATGGGTGGACAGCAGCAACGCAAGATGCCAGTAATTTGAGCCAAATCATGTTTAATTTTGACATCAGTTTTAAGTTGATCATGCAAACCTTATTTTTTGCTGTGGTTATTGGCGTGATCGGTGGGATAATTCCGGCAATTCGTGCGGTCAAATTACCAGTGACAAAAGGGCTGAGGGACATCTAGAGTGAAACTTTTATCATTACTTGGTTTTCGCCTGTGATCTGAATGAACACATTACTATTTAAACACCATACTCAACATATGCCTAAGTTGAGGGAACATTTCTTAATGATCTTTGGTGATGACTTCAGTCATGTTTACATCGATATAAATTCATGACTTTTGGCACCTGTAGAATTCAATTGAAACCATTACACTGATTTTGAACTTAACGGATAATTAATTTTAAAAAGAGGAATTGGATATGTTAGTTAAAAAATTGTCACAAGGCTTTTTGTCGAGTTCATTAATGTCAATGATTGGGGCGTTATTGATGCTCATGTTATTAAGCCAACGTGCAGGTGCCGGCGAGCTTACGGTAATCATCAATGATATTGAACAAGGCAAAGGACACCTAATGATCGCTGTCTACGCCAGCAGTGAAGCGTTTAATAGTAATAAGCCAGTAAAAGCAACTAAGGTAGAAGCCCTTGATAGCAAGGCGTCTGTCACTTTTGAACAACTACCCGATGGTGAATATGCCATTCAGATGTATCAAGATGAGAACGACAATGGCAAATTCGATATGAATATGATGGGTATTCCTAAAGAAGGTTACGGCTTTAGTAATAATGTCGGTAGGTTTGGTAAGCCGAATTATCAAAAAGCCAAGTTCGCTGTGCAAAACAATACGGTAATTGACATTAATTTGTTTTAATATAAGCCATTGTTAGATAGCACTTTAATGAGTGCTATTAGATTGACTTCATTAACCTAAGTAGTAAAGATGCGATTAAATTTTTGGTCTAAAATAAACATGAGTAGTTGGATGCTCTACTCATCCGCACTGTTCACTTGGTCTTTAGTGACCTTTATATCTCTAAAATATTCATCCATAAATATCGAGTTTTTTATTCGCGCTGCTGCTCTACTGATTTTTATTGTATTATTTTCCCTTAATATTTTTTCAGATGATAGAGCGAATCATCCCCGTAAAGTTAAAATTCGCATTGCGATAGAAATCATCTTAGTGTGGTTTTTAATTTATTATGACCACAACAATGTTGCGGCAATTTTATTGGTATTAATTGCCACACAATTGGGACAACTGTTTAGTAAACGCCGATCCTTAGCTTTGTTAGTGATCATCAATGTTGGCTATTTCTTGCTGATGAATCCATCTGAGCAAGGTCTGCTAGGTGTTGTTATTTTCTTTTTTCTTCAACTCTTTGCATACTCTTCTATTGAGATCATGATCCGAGCTGAGCAAGCCAAGGAAAAAATTAGTGAAATTAATAAAGAGTTATTGGCGACTCGATTTATGCTAAAAGAATCTTCGCAGCGCAAGGAAAGGTTGAGAATTTCACGCGATCTTCACGATGTCATTGGCCATCAACTCACTGCGCTATCACTGAATTTGGAAGTCAGTTGCCATAAAGTGTCAGATGAATTTAAGCCTATGCTACAAGGCCATTTAAAACAGGCAAAAACCTTGTTGTCTGATGTTCGAGAAGTAGTCAAAGAAATGCGTGACGCTGAGCAATTTGATTTAATCGATTCCCTCAGTGCCATGGTTGAACAACTTCCCGATTGTCAATTGACGGTTGAAGTATCGCACCCTATTAATTCGCTTGCCCTTAAACAGCAATTGTTGTTTTGTTTGCAGGAGGGGATCACCAATGCATTGAAACACGGTAAAGCAGAACACCTGATATTGAACATTACACAGCACGAAGAAAAACTGATGATCGCTCTCACTGACAATGGAACCAAGGCAGTGCAAGAAGGTGCTGGCCATGGTTTAGTCGGCATGAAAGAGAGGTTGTTAGCATATAATGGTGAAGTTGAACTTATCCCTAATTCGACTGGTTTTACATTAAAAATTACAGTGGAAGATTGTTATGACTAGTGAAATTATTGAACCAATTAAAGTGGCTCTAGTCGACGACCAAGATTTGGTTCGACAAGGTATTGCAGGATTATTATCTCTGAGTGAAAAAATTCAAGTCACATGGCAAGCCAGTAACGGTGAGCAAGCTCTTGAATTACTGAGTGCTGTGCCAGATGTTTTGTTATTAGATATACGTATGCCTAAAATGAATGGCATTGAACTGGTCAAGTCGCTTCGTGCCCAAGGTAGTCAATTACCTATTTTGATGTTGACAACTTTTGATGACAGCGAATTGTTTATTCAAAGTTTAGAGGCTGGCGCCAATGGTTTTTTATTGAAAGATGTTTGCTTTGAAAAACTGGTATCGGCGATTGAAACTATAGCGCAGGGAGGCTTTGTTGCCGAACCAGTGGTAATGAAACAACTTAACAAAGGCGTGGATATTAAACCAATAACCGAAAAACTTTCTACGAAAGAAATACAGATATTGAAGTTAATGGCGGGCGGGTTTTCCAACCAAGAGATCGCCGACAGTATATTTTTGGCACAAGGTACAGTTAAAAATCACGTGTCAAATATTTTAGCCAAACTCAATACTCGCGATCGAACCCGAGCGGTGATCACTGCTATTAATCAGGGCCTTGTTTAAATTTTTTATTGATTCTTTTACAATAAACACATGACTCCACTGAGGTGATAAACTCAGTGTTATATATTTTCTAGGTGAAAAATCCACATCATGAAAGATAACAATACATTAACTGCTTTTTTAGCCGAAGTTAAAGCTAACCAAACACTATGGGCATTGCATGATAAAGCCACTGATGGTTGGGTTATCCTCGATTCAATTATTTACCAAGATACTGACGTGATGCCTTTGTGGTCAAGTGCTGAATTGGCGCAGCAACATTGTATTGATCAATGGTCTAGTTACATACCTAGTGAGATCAAATTAGCTGATTGGTTAGAATTTTGGTTAGAAGATTTAAACAATGATGGCGTTATAATTGGCGTCAACTGGCAAGAGCAGGGGGATTGTTTAGAAATGGAACTGGCAGATTTTACTCAGGCAGTTGCGGAAATAGAATTGTTAAAGTAATTTCGTCTTTAACAACTCAGTATGACAATTTATTGCTGCGTGTTACTTGTCCACCTTTATCATGTTACTTTTCGCCTTTATGTAGTCGTATTTTTTCGCACTTAGCAGTGCAATGCTTAAATAGGCAATGCTTAAATTTGCTGCAGTCGCGTTAATGCGGCGAACTTTAGCTTATTCATTTAAGGTAAAGTCATCGGCATCTAAAAATGCAGGAAAACCTCGTTTGTATTTTTTTAATGAAGTTAAATCGAGGGCAGTGCTGATAATTTGTTGTTGATCATCAGTGGCAGTCACAAGAGGAACACCGCAAAAATCAATGATAGTGGTTCCTCCGGAGTGGAGAGTGTTATTGGCATCTTTGCCAATGCGATTAACACCAACAACAAAGGCTTGATTTTCAATGGCTCTGGCTTTGAGTAAAGTATCCCAAGCATTACGACGAACTGCTGGCCAATTGGCGACATTGATCATTACATCGTAGTCTTGGCGATTTCTCGACCACACTGGAAAACGCAAATCGTAGCACACTAAAGGCAATATATTGATGTCATTGATTGTTATTATCTTGCGCTTTAGACCGGGTTCAACGTGATCTTGTTCATTGCCTAAACGAAATAAGTGACGTTTATCGTAATACTCAACTGTGCCATCTGGGCGAACCCAATAAAAGCGGTTTACTTGTTTATGCTGATAGCTCACTAATACCGTACCAGCAACAACACACCGATACTGACGAGCTATTTTTTTTAACCAAATTAATGCTTGGCCACCATCTTCTGCAGCTTGTGCGACTTTTTTATTGATACAAAATCCAGTGGAAAATGTTTCTGGCAGTAATAATAAATCGACCTGTTCTGCACTGCCAAAGTACTGTGCAATGATCTCTTCAAGCGCGGTAAAGTTTGCTTCTGGTTGCAACCATTGAATATCGTATTGAATGGCGGCGATGGTTAAAGTTGACATAAAATTTCTGCGGCCTTGCGCAAGGTATCATCGTGCTTAGCAAAACAAAGCCGGATCACCTTACCATTGTATTGGTTTTTATCTTGCCTGTTGTTGGCATAAAAAGGACTGAGTGGGATCGCTGCTATGCCTATTTCTATGGTTAACCAATAACAGAATTCACGGTCGTCTAATGTTGAAATAGCAGAATAATCCAGTAACAAAAAGTAGCTACCTTGCGATGGCAAAACTGTAAATCGAGAGTCTTGTAATGCGTTGATCAGCAAATCTCGCTTGCCCTGATAAAATGCAGATAATGCGGTGATATGCTGAGGATTGTCCTTTAACATAGCGGCAATAGCGATTTGTGCCGGCGTAAATGAGCTAAAAGTGACGTATTGATGAATTTTCCTAAATTCATTAGTTAGCGCTGTGGGCGCGGCACAATAGCCTATTTTCCAACCAGTACAGTGAAAACTTTTACCAAAGCTGGCTACCACAAAACTGCGCTTAAATAGTGTAGGGTAACGCAAAATACTGTGGTGAAGTTGTTCGTCAAAGGTGATGTGCTCGTAGACTTCATCACTGATCAGGTACAAATCATGTTGCTCGATCAGTTGCTGTAATTGTCCGATATCAGCTTGGCTGAGCATTGCACCAGTAGGGTTGTGAGGACTATTAATAATAATGGCACGGGTATTTTCATTGATTTGTTGAGCGACTTGTTGCCAGTTAATGGTGTAATTTGGTGACTGCAATTTAACATGTCGACAAATACCACCAGCTATTGATATAGCTGGTTGGTAAGAGTCGTAGGCAGGATCAAAAATAATCACTTCGTCATTAGGTTTGACTAAAGCTTGAATAGCAACCCACAATGCTTCAGTTGCACCTGAGGTGACGGTGACATTAGAGGGACCATGTAATTTATCTTCTTCTGCAATATCGGTTTGGTAGTGGCGGTGAACCATAGCCGCTATTTGCTCAATAAGATCTGGAGAGCCATTAGAGGGCGCATACTGATTTTTACCAGCGAGGATCGCCTTATTTATATGCTCTTTTAAAAAATCAGGGGTATCAAATTCAGGAAAACCTTGAGATAAGTTAATCGCCTGATGCTGCTGCGCCAAAGCTGACATTTCGGTAAAAATGCTGGTACCTAAATGGGGTAACTTACTGTGTATAGGAGTTGACATAAAATCTCATTAAATCTTCAAAATCGTTATAAATCTCAACCGAATTATCCGATGTTAAGGCGAATAGCCAATAACTTCAATAATTACTAGTGATGATTTAGATTGTATTTGTAAAATGGATATCACTGCGGGCAAAATTAAGTTAGATTAATGAGGAAAATCCAACTTTTTAGCCGCCAGATCAGGTGACAATGGAAACACAATGAAGATCTCAAAAATAAATCAACTGAATGCAAAAATAATACAACAGTTGAGCATAGCCATTGCTTTATTACTCCTCAGTGGCTGTGAACCTAGCAAGTTGAAATCCAATAAAAACAGTGTGCTCAGCAGTGAGCAACCGACAGTTAGCAGTGACTTAACCATTGATTATGAGGCTTTTACTTTAGCAAATGGTTTAAAAGTTATTTTACATCAAGACAGGTCAGATCCGATTGTTGCAATATCGACGATAGTTCATGTCGGTTCCAGCAGAGAAAAACCGGGACGTACTGGTTTTGCGCATTTTTTTGAACACATGGCATTTAATGATTCAGAAAATGTACCGAAAGGCGCAAATCGCAAACTTATCCCCGAATTAGGTGGTAGTCGCAATGGAGGTACTTGGAGTGACGGCACTATTTATTACGAAGTTGTGCCTAAAGATGCGTTTGATAAGTTGCTTTGGATTGATTCTGATAGATTGGGTTTTATGATCAATACAGTCGATCAGGGCACCATGGAACGAGAAAAACAAGTGGTCAAAAATGAAAAACGGCAACGGGTTGATAATCGTGCATACGGCCATACTAGCCACGTCATTAAGAAAGCGTTATACCCTGAGGAGCACCCTTATAATTGGACTGTTATTGGCGATTTGGCTGATTTACAGGCGGCAACATTAGCCGATGTTCGAGAATTTTATGATAAATATTATGTGCCGTCGAATGTTACTATGGTTATCGCTGGCGACTTTGAACTGGAAGCCACCAAGAAAAAAGTTGAGACATGGTTTGGTGAAATTAAAGCTGGTGCAGAAGTTGCGCCTATGTTGCCTCAACCAGTCACACTAGCTAAAACTAAAAAGTTATATCATCTCGACAATTTTGCTAAATTGCCTGAGATAAGACTGACTTTTCCAACCGTCGAGCAATATCATCGTGATGCCTATGCATTAGACGCCTTGGCTGAAATCTTAGCCTCAGGTAAGCAATCACCTTTGTATCAAAATGTTGTTGAACAACAAAAATTAGCACCTGGGGTATACGCATGGAATCGCTCTGAAGAGATTGCTGGTGCCTTTACTCTCTTGGTTAGGGGCAATCAAGGCACCAAATTAGATGATATTTATCAATCCATCAAAGCATCCTTAGATGACTTTGACCAAGAGGGGTTTTCACAGCAGCAGCTGAGCAAAATCAAGGCACAGCAAGAGACATCTTTTTATTATGAAATGGAGAGTATTCTAGACAAGGCGCAAAAGTTAGGCGAATACAATGAATATGCGGGATCGCCAGATTTTATTAGGCAAGATATTGCCAATATCACCTCAGTATCAATGGCCGATGTCAAACGCGTTTTTAATACTTACATTTATCAAAAAAACCATATCATTACCAGCTTTGTACCCAAAAATTCAGTGGATTTAATTGTTACAGGTTCAACAAAAGCCGACGTAGTTGAAGAAAAAATAGTGCCGGGTAAAGAGCAAAAATTTGTTGAAAATAATGACATGACATATGAGCTGACACCTACAGTACATGACAGAAGTGAACCGCCACTGACCGCTTTGCCAATTTTGAATGTACCTGAAGTATGGCAAAATACACAAGCCAATGGCATGCGGGTATTTGGTATTGAACAATATGAATTACCGATAGTTAATTTTAACTTAACCATCCAAGGTGGTCAGCAGTTAGATAAAGCAAGCAAATTAGGTACCGCGGCGTTAATGGCGCAATTAATGAATGAAGGAACTTTGTTAAAAACACCGCAACAACTTGAACGAGCGATTGGTCTATTAGGTGCCAATATACGAGTTACCTCGACTGCTGAATCAGTGAGTATATCGGGTAGTTCACTGGCTAAAAACTTTGATGCAACAATAGCCCTTATGAGCGAAATATTGTTAACACCGCGCTGGCAAGTGAGTGAATTTGAACGTTTGAAAAGTAGCCGTTTAACTTTAATTAAACAGCGCAAAGGCAATGCTGCTGCTATTGCCAGTGCGGCGTTTAATAAAATTTTATATCCCAAGGGACACGTTGCCGCCAGTCCTGTTGGCGGTACAAATAGCAGTGTTCAGGCAATAAATATTGCTGATCTCAAACAGTATTATCAAGCCAATATATCACCAAAAATGGCGAGTTTCCATGTGGTTGGAGCGGTCAGTAAAGCACAAGTAAACAACGCTTTAACGAACCTTAATGCATGGCAAGGTGAAACCATTGCGTTGCCAGAACAACCAAGCATTACACCGCGCAAAAGCCCTGAATTATATTTCATTGATTTACCCAAGGCGAAACAATCAGTCATTATGGTAGGCAAGCCTGTGGTTTCTGGAAATCACCCCGATTTTTATCCAGCACAAGTTGCTAATAATAGGTTAGGAGGGGGGATAAGTGCTCGACTTGCGCAAACATTACGCATTGAAAAAGGCTATACTTATGGGGCTTATTCATCAATTCGAGCCAGTCGTTATCAATCGCCGTTTATTGCTTCTTCACAAGTGAGAACTAACGTCACTTTAGAGTCACTAGATCTATTCAAACAACTCATTAGTCAATATAAATCAACGTTTAATGAGCAAGATCTTGCTGTGACAAAAAACATACTGATCAAGGGCAGTGCTCGTCGGTTTGAAACGTTAAGCCAGCTATTGGCAATGTTGACTACTATGAGTCGGTTTGACTTACCCAGTAATTATGTTGAGCAACAACAACTTTACTTACGCAACCTTGAGCTGGATAATATTCATCAGACGATTGATACCTACTTTGATCAACAAGCGATGATTTATTTAGTGGTTGGTGATGCCGATACGCAGTTTACACGGATCAAAGATTTTGCCGCTAAACCGCCAATCTTGCTCAATATAGATGGCGATCCAGTCAATTAAATGTATATGTAGCAGCTAAAACCTTTGTTTCGCGCAATTGTAAACCACTTACGCAAGTAAGTGGTTTTATCGTTTACTATAGCCAAGTTCAGTGTTTACTAAAAGTTGGCTTCCAAGGTTAACGTCACCATCCGGGGGCGACCAGGAGTACCTTGACCATAGCTGTCATTAGTGCCAGTGTTATCCGCCTCGTTGGTGTATGAACTTATGTATTCATTATCAAGCAGATTAAGGGCATCTAGGCGAATTGTGTAATCTTGCCAAGTGTAACCAATTTGGGCATTGACTAATAAACGCGCGTCATTTTTTGGATCAGAATTGATATCGTACTTAACCGGTGCTAGTGTGGTTAGTGGGTCAAGATAAGCTATCTCACTGCCACTGTAATTGGCATTGAGGTTTGTATACCAATGATCATTAATGTCATAGTTGACCGCTACGTTGCCTGTCCACTGTGGTGCATCAGCAAACGAACGACCTGATAGATCCCTTAATCCTTGGCTACCAGAATTACTCACTTCATACTCAGTAAACTCTGAATCGGCATAACCTATGCCGGCAATAACAGTCAAGTCGTTAGTTGGGTAATAGAAAAGTTCTACCTCTATGCCTTTGACGTTAGATGAACCGGCATTTTCGGTTTGTAAATCAAAATTAGCCGCAGATAATTGTCGATTAATTTGTTGATCCTGCCAATCGGTATAGAACACATTACTGTTGAGCATCATTTTTCCTTCAAGCAATACAGAGCGCAAAGAAAACTCGAAGTTGTCAGTGTATTCAGGATCGTAGCTATAACTTTCTGATCTGTGTATATTAAAGCCAACCCCACCAGAGCGATAGCCTTGTTGATAGACAAAACTGGCCGTTGTTTGCTCACTGAAATGGTAACTTACCCCCAATTTTGGTAACCAAGCGTTAAAGTCTTTTTCTGTCGGTAATTCAGTACCAGAGGCGTTATCAGCCAATTGCAGAAGAGAGCCATTGATACCGGCAACAATTTGATTTAGCGGTGCTGGTATTAATGTCGGATCAGGCATAGTATTAAGCACAGTATACAAGCTGTCTGCATCGTTTTGTTGTGTTTCGGTGTCGTAACGCAAGCCCAACAACAAGTCCCATTGCTTATTCATTGACCATGTAATGTCGGTATAGAGCGCAGCGGTTTGCACTTCTTGATTGGTGACAGCTGAAGAGCCTAACGTAACTGGATCTATATTGGGATATAGAGGGATCACCATAGCAGCAATTTCGGCAGGTAAACCAAACCCACCCATAGACGCCGGCGCCATCAGTAATACAGGTAATGGTGGTAAACCGACTTGTTCAAAAGAAATTAAACGTTCACCGGAAGCATAATCGTTTACTTTTAAATCTGAATAATAACCACCAAATACCGCTTTTAATGTCTCGGTTTCATAATTTAAACGCAATTCTTGACTTGTGGTTTTATCGGTTCTGGCATACTTACTGTCAGCTGTGATTTGGGTGGGTTGCATGTCGCCATCCCAATTGTAAGCATAATCAGAGTTGCTATAAGTGGTGATAGAGTGCACAGATAACTCATCTGTTAGCTGCCAAGACATTTCTAAGTTATAAATACGGGTGTCAGTGCTTTCCCAAATAGGTGAATTAGTGTCGACTGTGCGATCAAATAATGATCCACCTAAGTCATATAATGCCCATCTTGGGCCAATTTTATTTTCGGTATTGGTGGCAGTCAATAAAGCACTAAAATTTTCTGTTGGTTCAAATAATAGTTTTGCTCTTAGCAATTGACTGTCTTCGTAGTTTGAACCTTCATTGCGCGTGGTATTATCAATATCACCGCCGTACTCTTTGTCTTCATAGCCCAATCTAAAGGCTAACACGTCATCGATTAATGCACCGCCACCAGCAAAAGCGAATTCTTTTTGATCGTATTGCCCGATAGTAGCCTTGGCTTTAGATGTCCATTCATACGTTGGGTCTTGGGTGCGTAACATAATGGCACCGGCCAAGGCATTACGCCCCTGCAAAGTTGATTGTGGACCGCGAAAAATTTCAACTTGGGAAATATCCCAGATAGAAGTGGCTCCCGATCTGATCACTCTGTAGGGCAATGAGGCACCATCTAGATAAATACTAGTCAGGTAACTGTTACCGCCTCCAGAGACACTATCAAAATTAACCCCGCGAATGCTGTATCCAGTGTTTAAACCACCTGATATATTTGGCGCCATGTCATAAATGTCGGCGACACTTTTAACATTATTTTTGACCATGTTTTTGGCGGTTAGCACCGAAACACTATTGACTGTTTCTTTGATGGTACGGTCAATTTTTTGTCCAGAAACCACTATGGTTTCGATAGTTTCATCGAGTAAGTTTTCTGCTTGAACAGCAATAGATGTAGAGCCTAATACAAGGGCTATTCCTTTAGTAATTTTATTGTATTTCATCATGTTCGCTTCATTTTATGTAGCCCATTAACAAGGTATAGCGGGCTGATTGGATAATAATTTATGACAAATATTGCCATTACGACTGCATTGATTAAAAAAGCGCAGTAATGATAATGATTTGCATTTGTATTATGAAGAGATGTTACTTGATAAAAATTGAATGTTTGGTGAGAATTTGAATGGTTGTCTTGTTAATGACTGAGTTTATTATTTAGCATTAGCTGATCACTATTATTAGTTGTTGTTGCAAAGCCTAATATACTTTGCCGTTGTTAGCAGAAGTTTGTTGGAAAATCAGTACAGTCATGTATAACGACATTTATTGTTGCTTTGTACTAAGAAAATACCGCAAGATACTATGACAATATAATATTAGGTGGTTTTGATCGCTTTGGCAGTGAACAAGTCGATACCAGTTTATGAACTAGGGAGGGGTAATAATTTATGATGGAATTTTTGTATCAAGTATTTTACGGATTTTTTGTGGCTGGTTTACCTGTGGGTATTTTCAGTTTTTTTATGATCTATTATGCTTATTCAAAGGGCTATTTAGCTACAAGTGTCGATATTCATCACGCATTTAAAAAACAACAAAGTGAGCAGTCGACCCTGTCAAAACAACACAAAAAAAACTTGCAGTTTTTTCATTCAAAGTGGGTGACTTTTGGTGGTGGCTTTTATGGCTTAATTGCCTTACTTACTTTTTTAGTGATTGAATTATCGCAAGTGATTAATTTTCTTTTTAGCCTTGAGAGCTGGGGGGACGTGAAACAAATTTTCACCTTAAATGCACTGATCACTATGTTTGTTGACTCTTTTATCAATATGATCACTGCCGCTATTTGGTTTACTTATTGGCCGAATGAATTTAATTCACTGAGCTTTGGGGTGTTACTG
>JBELHO010000002.1:67722-75060 GCA_042091375.1 Thalassotalea sp.
AAAAGTGATGCTGAGAAATTACCCTTATTACCTGAAACGGATAATGCCGACGTAGGGATGGTTTATTTAATATCAACAAAATCTTAGGGCATTGTTTTGTTCTCAGTGACGTGGTGATATTGAGTCGACTTCCTGTTGTTGGTCATAACAATGAGAATTCAATGAACACAGTAAAAACGCCTTTAGCCACAGCCCTTGCTTTACTTTTATCTTCGCCTGTTGCCTTTGCACAATCTTCACCTCAACAATCTTCACCTCAACAGACTTCAGCTCAGCAATCTGCTACTGAAATTGATGAGCAGTCTATTGAAGTGATCACAGTGCAGTCTGATTTTCGTACAAAAAATTTGCAAAAAACAGCATCATCAGTAACTGTCTTGTCTGCTCAAGAGATTGCCTTGCGCAGCGGACAAAACCTTGAGGAATTAACCGGTGCGGTGGCTAATGTTAATTTTTCCAGTGGCTCTCAACGCGCTCGTTATTACCAAATTCGCGGTATAGGAGAACGCAGTCAATTTAGAGAGCCAATTAATCCATCGGTTGGGATAATTATTGACGATATTGATTTCTCCGCCATTGGCAGTGTTGCTTCTACCTTTGATATGGCGCAAGTCGAAGTGTTAAAAGGGCCGCAAGGCACGCGTTTTGGCGCGAATGCCATGGCTGGATTAATTTATATGTCCAGCAATGAGCCCAGTGATACCTTTGCAAGCGCATTAAAATTCACTGCTGGCAATTATGGCAGTGTGGGTGCAGGGTTAATGCTTTCAGGTCCAGCTAGCGACAAGGTCAATTATCGTCTAGCTGCTGAAAAATACCAAAGTGATGGCTTTATTGACAATACTTATTTAGGCCGAGACGACACCAATAATCGCGATGAATTGTCTATTCGCAGTAAGTTAGCGATCCAATCTAGCGAGTTTTTAACCATTGATCTGGCGTTGTTACACTTTGATTTTGACAACGGCTACGATGCTTTTTCATTGGACAATACTCGTCAAACACTCTCAGATCAACCGGGCTTTGATCAACAAAAAACCACCGCCATGAGTGCTAAATTCACTTACAGCAAACTAAACGCCTTTGATCTTGTTTCGCTGTTTAGCCATGCTAACTCAGATTTGGCTTATGGTTACGACGAAGATTGGGCTTATGATGGTATGCATCCTTATGGCTATTCTTCTACTGATCATTATTTGCGCGATAGAAACACTTCAACCGCTGAAATTCGCCTGCTTTCTAAACCAGAACATGCCATTTTTTCCGACACTACCGATTGGGTGGCTGGAATTTACATCAAAGATGACAACGAAGATCTTACCCGCCGATACACCTATTTAGACGGCGATTTTAGATCGGATTTTTCAGCCACTACCACAGCAGTTTTTGCCGAGTTTGAGACGAAATTAAACGACAAATTACAGTTAACCACAGGATTGCGCCTTGAACAACGCGATAGTGATTACGATAACTCAGACAGTTTGGCCTTTAGTCCTAAAGACACTATGTTTGGCGGTAAACTGGTGCTGTCATATCAAATGACTGAAGAAGATCTGTTCTACGCCTCGATTAATCGCGGTTTTAAAGCCGGTAGCGTCAATACCAGCGGTAGTTTACCCGATGATTTACGAGAATTTGAACCTGAATATTTATGGAATGTTGAATTGGGTTATAAAGCCAGTTTTCTCGATGACAACGCTTATTTGCGTGCCGCGGTATTTTACATGAATAGAGATGATATTCAGATCAGCAGCTATCATTTAGTCAATCGCGACGACGGTAGTGCTGAATTTATTTCTTACTGGGACAATGCCGCTAAGGGTTATAACCGAGGACTGGAGGTAGAAGGCGGTTGGAGCCTGACTGAACAACTGGATATCTATGGTGCATTGGGTCTTATATCCAGCGAATTCAAAGACTTTGTTTATGCTGATGGTGAAATAGAAAGAGGTCGTGAACAAGCTCACGCACCGAGTTATCAATTTAATCTAGGCGCCAATTATTTTGTCAATGAACAGTGGCAAATTAACTTGTCAGTAGAAGGCAAAGATGCGTTTTATTTTTCTGATAGTCACTCAGAAAAATCTGCTAGTATGACCTTATTGAATGGCTCAGTGAGTTATGTGCAAGACAATTGGCAACTTAAGCTATGGGCGAGAAATATACTGGATGAAGACTATGCAACCCGCGGTTTTTATTTTGGTAATGATCCCCGCGACGATTATGCTGCCAAGGCCTATTATCAATATGGTGAGCCAGCCGTGGTAGGCTTAACCGTAGACTATCAGTTTTAAATAGACAGTTTAGTCAGTTAAATATCGCAGTAAAATGATGCAAACAAAACGCCCAACTGGTGAGGAATGACAATGGATATATCAATTGAGATCAGTTTATACCCGTTAGCAGAGCAAAAATTTAAAAGCCAGATCTGGGCGTTTATTAAACGCCTTGGCGATATTGAAGGTTTACACGTGGTGACCAATGGCATGAGCACACAAGTGTTTGGCGAGTATGATTTAGCAGTGAATACTGTGATGGCCGAAATTAAGCAGGTGCATCACACGGTCAACAGTGCGGTGTTTGTGGTTAAGTTTATTGGTGGTGATCGTCGTACACCTGAAGCAGACGCGTAAAGGCAATTTTTTATGAATGAAAGCTATCAATATTACAGTCAATTGCCTTTATGGGAATGGCTTGCAGTGATCAGTGCCTTAGCGTATGTGATACTAGCTGCTAAAGAGAACAGCTGGTGTTGGCCTATGGCTATGCTCAGTACGGTGATTTACACTGTGATCTTTTATGATGTGTATTTATGGTCAGACAGCTTATTACAAGTATATTACTTTGCTATGGCAGTTTATGGTTGGTATTGTTGGCGTCGTATTACTCCGTTAGGTGGGCAATCAGGATCTGAAAGTCATCAACAAATTCAGTCTTGGTCATTGATAGTTCATGTTAAAGCGATAGTTATTTTGACTGCGCTAGCACTATTTTTAGGGTGGTTGATGGCCAGTTATACGCCGACTAGCTTTCCTTATCTCGATGCGTTAACTACAGTTTTTGCAGTGTTTGCGACGTATTTAGTTGCCAAAAAAGTACTACAAAATTGGTTGTACTGGATTGCGATTGATGCACTTTCTATTTATTTATACATTGAAAAAAATCTGCAACCAACTGCGGTGCTGTTCATCTTGTATGTCATTATTGCCAGTTACGGTTATATCCAATGGTTAAATGCCTATAACAATAAAAAACCATTAGTGCTTGCCTCAACAGCAACCTCTAACCAATGATAATCAACACTGATGAAAGTTGTTGATCGCCATCATCAGTTAATAGCGCAAATTGAGCAGTTGCCATGCTTTCGTCATGACAACCTCAACATTGAACCAATATTAGCGGGGTTAAGTCAGCACTGTTTTAAAGTGTGCATGGATCTGCCTACACCAGAAAATAATAGCCAACAAGGCGTTTATTTTGTTAAATCCTTAGATCCGCGCTCAGCTAATAATGAAATGATCGCCAGCTCACAAGTGGCGAAACTGGGCTTTGCGCCATCAATAGTGTATCAGTCTCCACATTGGTTAGTGACTGACTACATCGTTGGTCAAACGTTAGATACTTTACCCATGTCTACCGAACAAAAAATAGCTATTGCTATGAATTTACTGACTAAACTGCAACGCATTGAAGCTAGTGCAGATTTAAACAGGTTATCGATGGCGAATTTACTAGAACAGCAACTTGCCACCTCATCTTTTGATGCGGAGCAAGTAAATATTTTACAGTGTATCATTGAGCAGCTTGTTCAGCGCATCAGCCAGTTTGATCAAGACAATAGTAAGGTGTTATGTCATGGTGATCTTAACTTTTCAAATATCCTCATAGATCAGCAAAATAGCTCATGGTTAATTGATTTTGAAGCCAGTCTTGCAGGGAATATTGAATATGACATAGCCATGTTCATTGCAGTGAATAACATTTCATTAGATCTGCTGCCTTATATTGTTGGTCAATACCAACAACACGCCGACATAGTGCAAAGCTCGGCAATCAATCAAGTATTAGTTTTATCCTACCTGGCGGGTTGTTTTTTGCTCAATGGTTTGTGGTATTCTTCGCGAACAATGACCAGTAAAAATAACCACAAAACAGATGTAGTGGTTGCACATCATCACAACCCCTATCATCAACTTGCACAGCAGCAATATCAGCGGTTTGATCAACTCAAGTTAAGTCAACATAAACTGACGAAACTATTGCCATAATTTTTTTTTATTAAAGGCAGACAAAGACTTATTCCGCTTAACAAATATATTTGCTCGACTCGAATTCGCAATGGTGAATTTAATCACCAGCTCAAATCAATTGATTTCCGAAAATTGATTGTCTAATTTTTATACTTTCTTATTGGTCTTATGTTGCAATAATGTTATCTTGTTGTTTACTGCTATTGAGTTGGTTTTGATTAGTTTTGCACAATAACAACAGTTACCCATGAAAAGTTAAGGATGATAAGCATGACATTACCGACCAGACTCGCAGCCATGTCAATATACCTAGTGGTAGTTTGTTCACTTAATTATCATCTGTGGCTGATTTTTAATTTTATCTCGCCATTTCAAACGGGTAATGCTCAGCAAGATATTGTCGATAGTATGCTTTTCGTTGTTGTATATATGTTGCTTTTGTTTACTGTATTTATTAGAGCTGGGCAAATCTACACTGTTGTTAATCGTCATTTGGTGTGTATTTTGTTGGTGATATTTTTGGTTTTTTTCACGGTTATCTATCTACACTCTTGGCAAAGTCAACAAAGATTATTAATGACCGCTGCTGCCATTAATATTGCTGGATTGTTAGTGTTGATCTCCGACAAATAAAATATTTTAGGTAATCAATACGTTAATTGCACTTTTCTGTGTCTTAAATTATCGGTGGATTTTTTGCTTTGGTAATGATCACCGCGATTGCTTTAGATGTCGGGGTGAAAGATCGATCGCCAACGCTATCTAATGGCACCAGTGGGTTAGTTTCTGGGTAATAAGCGGCAAGATTTCCTCTGGGTATATCGTAGAAACACAAGATAAAATTGGTTACTTTACGCTGTTGGTTATCTGCCCATATAGAGGTAATATCGACATTTTCATTGTTTTGTAGGCCCTGTTTAGTGGCATCTTTTGCATTAATAAACAATACCTTTCTAGTATTGTGGACGCCGCGATATCTATCATTCATACCGTATATAGTGGTGTTGTATTGATCGTGAGAGCGCAGTGATTGCAGCGTATAGACAGGCTGATTTTTGTGGCTGTTTGCCAGCTGCTCTGCTGGAATGCCAAGAATGTCTTTTGGTAATTTATGTAAGGCAAATTGCGCTTTTTGTTGTTTGTTACCCCAGGTTAATTGCGCAGCACTATTACCTAAATAAAAACCACCGGGCTGCACTAAGCGTTGATTAAAATTTTCAAAGCCACTAATGGCTTGAGCAATTAAATCTCTGATCAAATTATAGTTTTGTTTTAATGCAGACCAGTTTACAGGTGAATTTTGCAAGGTAATTTCGGCGAGTTCGGCGACAATCGCGGTTTCTGAACGCAGTGATGAAGCCAGGGGCGGCACACTGCCCTGTGAAGCATGAACCATGCTAAAGGTATCTTCTACTGTTATAAACTGCGGGCCTGTGGCTTGAATGTCTTGTTCAGTTCTGGCTAAACAGGGCAAAATAATCGCCTCTTGGCCAATGCACAAATGACTGCGATTGAGCTTGGTACTTATCTGCACATTTAATTCGGTGTTAGTTAATGCCTGATGAGTTTGTTTTGTATCGGGAGCTGCTTGAGCAATATTTCCCCCTAAACAAATAAGTACTTTACTGGTTTTGTTTAATAGCGCGTTTAATGCATGATAAACGTTGTGACCTTGCTCTTTAGGTAAAGGCGTGTTGATAGCCGCTGATAATTTATCGATAAATGCGCTAGTGGGTTTCTCATTAATGCCCATAGTGCGATTACCTTGCACATTGGAGTGCCCTCTCACTGGGCACAAGCCGGCGCCTTGTTTGCCAATATTGCCCGACAATAATTGTAAATTAGCAATTTCTTGGATAGTAGCTACAGAGTGTTTGTGCTGGGTTATGCCCATTGCCCAAGTGCAAATAACCTTGTCAGCGGCTAAAAATATTTGAGCTGCGGCGGTGATTTCTGCACGTGACAAACCCGATTGTTGTTCAATATCTTGCCAGCTAGTTGCGATCACTAATTGTTGATATTGACTAAAACCATCACTGTGCTGTTCAATAAAATCAAGGTCAATTAATGGTGCCTTGCCTTGAGCGAGGTTTTCGTTGTTACGAGTCAAAATTATTTTTACTAAGCCACGGATAGCGGCCATATCTCCACCGAGTTTGGGGGTGAAATATGCATGGCTTATAGTCGTCGCTTTTGGTGTTAATAGTTCTATAGGATCTTGAGGGCTAGCAAAACGCTCTAAAGCCACTTCTTTTAAATTGTTAAAACTGACAATTTTACAGCCACCTCGAGCTGCTTTTCGCAAAGCGTTCATCATTCTTGGGTGATTACTGCCCGGATTTTGGCCAAAAACAAAAATGGCGTCCGCGCGGTAAAAGTCATCCAATACCACAGTTCCCTTGCCAATACCAATTGACTCATTCAGTGCAACACCACTGGCTTCATGGCACATATTTGAGCAATCGGGGAAATTATTGGTGCCAAACAAACGGCCAAAGAGTTGATACAGAAATGAGGCTTCATTACTGGCTCGACCGGAAGTATAAAATGAAACTTGATCGGCACTAGCAAGCTTATTGAGCTTATCTGCAATTAATTGATAAGCTTGTTGCCAAGTAATGGCTTGGTAGTGATCGGTGTCTGAATTATATCTTAACGGTTCAGTTAATCGCCCTTGATACTCTAACCAATAATCACTTTGCTTCCTTAACTGGCTAACACTGTGCTGCGCAAAAAAATTGGCATCAACTATTTTACTGGTTGATTCCCAAGCAATGGCCTTAGCACCATTTTCACAAAACTGCAGCATGCCTTCTTGTTGATCTCCCCAAGCACAGCCCGGACAGTCAAAACCTTTATCTTGGTTAGCTTTTAATAAGTTTTTGATATTGGTTTGCGGTTGTTGACTTTGTACTAGGTGTTTTAGGGTCGATGTTAATGACGAAAAACCACCGGCTTTACTCGGCTTTTTGGAGAGGTGTTTCGACATGTTTTTGCCTTAGATAATTGTTGGGTGAAAATAACAAAAGCCTAACTTATTATGCCCTATACTACTGATAATTCAATATATACAATTTTTAACCACTGA
>JBELHO010000002.1:75160-89982 GCA_042091375.1 Thalassotalea sp.
AGCTAAATTTATTTAAATAAGAGTAAATATCAGATTTTTTTACGTTTTATATAATTTTAGTGTGAAACAGTGAAAAAATTCAGTTACCACCTATAATCAAATTTAGCATCGGTGCAAAGGATACCATGTTTTCTGATTCACAGGGTATCACGGAGTGATAGTGGTTTATTTATGATGGATATTTTACCAACCTCAAAGGCTTTTGATTACAGTCTTCAACGTTTTTTCGCTCAAACTGATACAATGGCAGTGCAGGGGTTTGATCAATACCGCCGCATAACTTATTGGAATCTTGCTAGTGAAAAACTGTATGGCATCTCTGCTCAACAAGCACTAGGTAAAAAAATTGACCTATTGCTGATATCCGAGCACCTGCAACTGTCTTATCAAAATAACTGTAATAAATGGTTTAGCGAAATATCGACAATACCAGCGATGGAGTGGTCTTTTCAACAGACTGCTGGTCAACCGATTGAGCTGTTGAGCAATCACTTATTATTTAAACACCCCTGTGGCGTTTGTGAAATTTATAAAATAGATATTGATTTAAGCAAACAGAAACAACTCGAATCCCTGATCCACCTCGATCAATCACTGATGAGCTCAATATGTAATGCTTTACCTGATTTATTTTTGTTAATGGATGCCGAAGGTGTTATCTGTGCTCATTATTCTGGGGGCAAAAGTGAATTTAGTGGTACATCACTAACATTTCTTGGCAAAACATTGTCAATGATATTTCCTAAAAAAATTGCTTTTTTATTTGATGAAAGTCGAATTGCCGCTCTCAATTCGAGGCAAGTGGAAACGTTTGATTATCAAATATCTACAGATGGCATGGTTAAATATTTTGAAGCACGGCTCATTGCACTCGAAGATACTACTCAGCTGGTGGTCATTATTCGCGATATTTCAGAGCAGAAATTAACCGAGAACGCCTTGCTTAACAGAGATAAACTCTACCGACAAATATTTGAAAAAAATCAGGCGATTAAGTTGGTTATTAATCCCGTTGATGGCGCTATTATAGAGGCTAATGAGGCGGCATTGACATTTTATGGTTATTCATTTCAACAAATTACCGCAATGACAATTTCAGACATCAATACCTTATCTGAACAAGAGGTACATGCTGAAATGCAAAAGGCCAAACATGAACAGCGATTATTTTTTAATTTTCAGCACAAGTTAGCGTCGGGAAAAATCAAAGATGTCGAAGTTTACTCCGGACCGATAGAAATTGGCAATACCACCTTAATTTATTCGATCATCCAAGATGTCAGTCAACGCCGTTATGCTGAGCGAGCATTAAAGAGCACCGAGCAGCAATTAAGAGATTTATTAGACCATGCTAGCGCAGTGATCTACATGAAAGACATGCAAGGCCGTTATTTATGCGTCAACAAGCGTTGTGAAGCTATTTTTGATCTCGAAGAAGAAAACATCATCAATAAAACCGATTTTGAGTTATTTCCAGCTAACATAGCAACAGAGCTACAAAAAAATGACCAACGGGTTATTACTTCAGGTGAAGCCATTGAAATTGAAGAAACTGTTTGTTTGGCAGGCGTTGAACGCATTTATCATGCGGTAAAATACCCTTTGGTTAATGAAGATGGTCGTATATATGCAGTGTGTGGCATTTCTACAGACATTACCGAGCGCAAATTAACAGAGCAAAAAATATTTCATCAGGCCAACTTTGATACCCTAACTAATTTGCCTAATCGTTTACTCGCGCTAGATAGATTGTCGCAATTGGTTGCCGAGGCGAAAAGACAACAAGAGCATGTGGCGGTATTATTTTTAGATTTAGATGACTTTAAAAAAATTAATGACTCATTGGGGCATGATGTAGGTGATAAATTATTGGTTGAGGCGGCAAAGCGCTTAACCAGTGTAGTGCGCAGAGAAGACACCGTTGGTCGACTTGGCGGTGACGAATTTATCGTTTTGCTAGGTGGCTTGTCACAGGGCTCAGATGCTAACCCTGTTATTGAAGGGTTATTACAACAATTTCGACAAGCCTTCATTATCGAAGACCGTCATTTAATGTTAACCGCGAGTATCGGTATTGCGGTGTTTCCCGATGATGGTGATTCATCTACTGATTTATTGCGCTGTGCCGATACCGCTATGTACCAAGCAAAGTATATTGGCCGAAATACCTATTCATATTTTACCGCAGCAATGAATAAAGATATCTCTCGCCGACTGGAACTCGAAGAAAAAATGCGTGGTGCGTTAGAGCGCAATGAATTTGAAGTGTTTTATCAACCTCAATACGATTTGGCCACAAACAGAATTATTGGTGCTGAAGCCTTGTTGCGATGGTCTAATCCTTTGTTGGGAGATATATCACCTGCAGAATTTATTCCAATAGCTGAACACACTGGCTTAATTGTTCCTATAGGGCAATTTGTATTTTTACAGGCTCTAAAAACCTTAGTGGCTTGGCAAAACACCCATCGCCATGGCTTGCGTATGGCTATCAACTTATCACCGCGGCAATTTAGAGATCCACAACTCGTATCATTTATTGAACAAGGGTTAGCTGAGGCTAAAATTCCCCCTCAACAGATTGAGCTAGAAATAACTGAAGGGGTGTTAATGAGTGGCCATGCCTATATTAAGCGAGCACTGAATGAATTGCATCAGCTAGGGATCGCACTGTCTATGGATGATTTTGGCACTGGGTATTCTTCCCTGAGTTATTTGCGTGAATATCCGTTCAAAATTTTAAAAATTGATCGCTGTTTTGTCCATGGTCTCACTCAAGGTGAAGCTGACAAAGAGTTAGTTATAGCAACTATTGCTATGGCTCATGCTTTGGGATTAAAGGTTGTTGCTGAAGGCATTGAAACTACTCTTCAATTATCGATATTAGAGGACTTAGGTTGTGATTATGGCCAAGGCTTCTTGATGGGTAAGCCAATGAAAAAGTTATCTTTATTATCAGTTTCTGATTTCATAGTAACAAGCCAATAATTATCGACAAACAACAAATACGACAGCAATGTGAATATTTGCCTGAAAAATAATGACCGTTGCAAATAGCATTTACGCCTTTATTCGTAGCTGTGTGTCAGCGGCTGTGTTAATCTTCAATAATGATTTTCAATAATGATTTTCAATAATGATTTTCAATAATGATTTTCAGTAATCAATGTTGTGTTCTGACTATTTACTGATAACTAATCACTGATAACTGATATTTTAAAAGGGCAACTGATGAACATAAAGTTAACACAAATACTCTTGGTGATGATCATTAGTTCAATGTTGTCAGCTTGTGTTGTATCCACTGTGGTGGGAGTGACTTCTGCGGTGGTGGGTGCTACAACAACTGTTGTTGGTGGCGCTATAGATGTGGTTGATGCAGTCACTCCGGACCTTATTGATAATGACGATGATGATGATATTGATGATGAGGACGAAGATGACAATAACAATAAAGAGCACAATAACAATAAAGAGCACCATAGCAACCGCTAGTGCAAACAACAATTTACCAAGCCCATTCGCCAACTATGTTTAAATGGTCTGTTAAATGGTCTGTTAATTCATCAATAATAGCCTTATTCGAATCGCCAATTTTACTTACTCGTTAACTTACTTACTCGTTAACTTACTCACTCCTTAACTTACTAACTCAATATGAAACTTATAATTGAGCCTATCTATGCGCTTCATTAACTCTTCCATCATATGATCCTTGATGGATTCTCTTGCATTGGCAGATAATCGTCGAAATTGGTAGCGATTAAATTTCATCGCTAATATATCTTTTAATGCCGTCACTGAACCTGTGCGCGCATGATCTCTAATAAAGCCATTAACGCCAATAATATCTCCGGCAGATAATTGATCTAATTCAGTGGTGTTATGAACTACTTTAGCCGATCCACTGAGTAATAAATAACAGCATTGCTCTTTTTCACCTTGGGTAATAAAAGTATCGTTGTTAGGTATAAAGCAAAATAGCTCCTTATCCTCAGCTAAACGGCGCTTATCATCTGGATCGAGATCAGCAAATATAGGTAAGTGATTGATTATTTCAAAGGCTTTAAAACTGGATAAATTTTTTACGGTTTGTAATGACAAAAGCACCTTCCTTGGTTTAATTTTTAGCTTGCTATGTTAATCTATTAATTTATTAATCATATTCGATTAATCATATTAAATTGCTGCACAAGTATCAATATAAACAATATTACTCAACATAACACAGTTAGAATCATTGTTTCACAAAGCAGATATTTATTGGTTACTTTTACAATTGAGGCTTATCAATGCAAAAACTCTCTACATACCCTATTGGCACTGTCGGCAAAAAATGGAGTGATGCAGAAAAAACAATGTGGAGGGAACAACAACAGGTAAAAAGATCATATCATCGCGATATCTTACCTCGGATCATGTCTTTGCAAGCTCAATTTAGTGTCGATCATTATGGTTGCTTGGATTACTCCCCCAGTCAATATGATTTGTATGCTATTAAAACAGCTGATTGGGATAGCCATAAAAAGACCGTATTGATCACCGGTGGTGTGCATGGTTACGAATCGAGTGGTGTTCATGGGGCCTTAGCGTTTATTGAGCAACACGGGGTAGATTACAGTAAATTTTTCAATCTCGTTGTGGTGCCTTGTATTAGCCCTTGGGGGTATGAAACCATAAATCGCTGGAATCCCAATGCTATAGATCCCAACCGAAGTTTTTATCAGCATAGTCCGGCAGAAGAATCTGCGGCATTAATGCGCTACATAGCTTCATTACCGATAGTATCGGCAAGTGATATTATTACTCATATTGATTTACACGAAACTACAGATACTGATAATAGTGAATTTAGACCTGCTTTAGCGGCGCGAGACGGTATAAGTCAAGATAATTGGAATATTCCTGACGGTTTTTATTTAGTTGCAGACAGCGTTAAACCAACTGATGATTTTCAGCGAGCGATGATCACTGCTGTTGAAAAAATTACTCATATTGCCCCCGCTGATAGGCAAAATAAACTCATTGGTGTACCTTTAGCTCAACGAGGTGTGATTCATTATGCCGCTGCTGAATTAGGGCTGTGTATGGGCATGACCGATGCAACTTTTGTAACCACCACAGAAGTGTATCCAGATAGCCCATTAGTCGATGATCAAAACTGTATCGACGCGCAAGTGGCTTGTATTAATGGTGGTTTAGATTATGTGCTAAGGCAATTGCCTTAGCTGATCAACTCAGTCAATTGCCTAAGTTAATTTACCCAGCACATAACAACCCATATATCGATCGGTTCATTGCCTGAAAAGCCATGCAACAATTAGCATTGAGATAGCTAATATTATCATTACTCAGATCACGGTCTTGATCTGCCCGAGAACATAAACAGTGGTTAATGAATGTTTATTAACCACTTAATTAAGTCTTTCATACTGGGCTCTTTGCCATACATGCTCATCCCCATTTTAAATAATCGACCTGCAGCCGTTCTGACATAAAAGCAGCTAACGATGACAACAGCGAGAGATATTAACGGTTGCCAAACCGGTACATCAATCAAGGACATTTTTACGGGCATGGCAACGAATGAGGTGATTGGCAAGAAACTAAGTAAATTTAGCGCCCAACCAGAAGCACTATCCATGGTAATAAAAGTGAGGATAATAGGTAAGATAGGCAATAACATAATACTGGTTTTAGCGCTGTGGTTGGGATCGTCAATGGCTGCAGCGATAGCAGCCATAAATGCTGTGCATAAGTATACACCAGTCAAAGCAAAGGGTAACAACCAAGGCAGTAATGACCAATCAATCATCGACATATCAGGGGCATTACCATTGATCACTACCGCGACAAATGCATAACCCAGCAGGGCAGTGATCAAGGTGGTTAACATTGCTTTGATAGCGTGCAGCATTTGCCCAAAAATCTTGCCGTCTATCCATGTTTGTGCCGAGATACATGCGGTTAATTGTTCAGTAACTCGTTGTTGCTTTTCGCCGGTGATACTGACGAATAACTGACCGAATGAAGTAAATACACCAATAAATAGCAGAACTATCATGCCAATGGCAGTGGCTGTGCCTTGGCTTTGATCAGATTTTATGCGGGTATCTAAGAACTGCTTTTTAAAGCGTACTGGTTGATTTAAGATGGCTAATTGTTGCTGGTTTAAGCCTAAGCTGGCGGCGTAATCTAAACTGTATTGTTGACTCAGGACAGTTTGTAAATCCTCTTGCCAACTGTGTTTTTCACGACTTAAAATAGTTAGTTCAACAGAGCCATTACTATTGTTTTTTGGCAACAAAATAGCATCCCATTGTTCGCTGTTAGCTAATTGCGTGTTGAGGGTTTTTATTGGGGTGTTTGTATGGGTAAAGTTGAAAATGTCAGTAGACTCAAGTTGTTTTGTCGCACTGGGCACCGCAATGTTATAAGCACTGTGTTGATCGTCTTTGATGATTTGCCACAACATAACTACTAAGGCAATAGCAATCAAAATAAGCTTTGAAATAACCTCTTGTTTCCACTTGAAAAAATGCATAAATTCCCAGCGTGTAACTAACCATACTTGTTGTCTTTGCCCTGTTTGTTTACGCATTTTAAACACCTCCGTGATCGTTAATTGCATCGAGATATAACTGATGTAAATCAACTTTTTTACTGTGCATGGCTTGTAATTCGCCAAGCGAAGTCAGTTGGGTTATTAATTGGTTCATTGATTGTTGTGCGGATAGCTTGATCATAAGTTTATCATTATCCACTAGGTTATATTCCATCGATGTTAAACACTGGTGTAGCTCTGTTGTATTCATTGGTTTTGTAAATTGAACAAATAACTGGGTAGATGTATTAGCCTGCTGCTGTATCTTAGCAAGGCTACCGTATAATACGGCTTCGCCTTTATTGATCAGCAACATTCGGTCGGCAAGTTTTTCTACCATAGCCATTTGATGAGCACTTAAAATCACCGTCATGCCTTTTGCTTTCAGCTCTTTTAAAAATTCAACGACTTTTTCTTGATTGATGGGATCAAGTCCTGAAAAAGGCTCGTCTAAAATTACCCATTTAGGTTGATGAATAACGGCGCTAATCAACTGTACCTTTTGTTGATTGCCTTTTGATAAGGTTTTTAGTTGCGCATCTTTTCTCGCTAATAAATTGAAACGATCCAACCAATAATCGGCTTCAACTAGGGCGGTGGTTTTATCCATGCCATTTAATTGCGCAAAATAAATGAGGTTTTTTAATAGCGATTTTTCTGGATATAAGCCCCTGTCTTCAGGTAAATATCCCAGTTTTTCTGGAGGAATAGAGGAGTATTTTTGTTGCTCTAGGTGCAAACATATTGACCCTTGATCGGGTTGAGTAAAACCGGTTAACATTTTCACTAAAGAGGATTTTCCTGCACCGTTAGGCCCGAGTAGAGCAAAAATCTCTCCTTGCTCGACGGTAAATGATAGTTGCTTAACCGCGGTGACCTCGGCGTATTGTTTAAGTACATTGTCTACCTGTAAATGCATTGTTTTTCCTTGTGCAATGATTAAATAAAGCGATATTTATGTAAACTTACTTTTGCTTGAGATGACTTCTAATGGTCAATGCTGGCTGATTTTGATTAAACGCAATAAATAACAAAAACAACACAGTAAAACCTATGAGGTCTTTAAATGCTATTTAGTCAGTATTTCTGTCAATATATTACAAATATAAACATTTATTTTCATTGATTTTTACTATTTTCTACAGCTTCATCGTCGGGGGTAATTATGTCTTGCATAAAATTCAGTTCATGGTATTTTTTAAGCCTATTTATTTGAGGGATTTTGTCATGCCAAAGGCGAGTGATATAAAGAAAAATGCTGCGATCGAACACAATGGTAAGGTACTCATTGTCAGAGATATAGAACGTTCTGTGCCACAGGGAAGGGCCGGTGGAAGTTTATATCGGATGCGTATGTATGACGTGGTCACGGGAGGCAAGATAGATGAAACATTTAAAGATTCAGATATGTTAAATCTTGCTGACTTGAGCCGTCGACCTGTAATGTTTTCATATATTGATGGCGATGAATATGTGTTTATGGACAATGAAGATTATACGCCATATAACTTGCACAAAGACAGCATTGTCGAACAAGTACAATTTATCAATGAAGCTACACAAGGGTTATTAGTGATCATGGTAGACGATGCGCCAGTCGCCTTAGATTTGCCCGCGAGTGTAGAACTGGAGATTATTGAAACAGACCCATCTATAAAAGGCGGCTCTGCTACGGCTAGAACTAAGCCTGCTATTTTATCAACCGGATTAACGGTGCAAGTGCCAGAGCATATTTCTACAGGTGATGTGATAAAAGTGAATACCGAAGAACGAAAGTTCATGGGCCGAGCTGAAAGTAAATAAGTTAACTGTTAGTGAGCAGTAAAACTGAATTTTTGTTTTATAGCCTACTCGATGAGTAGGCTATCTTTTATCAAATAGGTTGTTAGGAACAATACTACCAGTCAATTAACTGGCTTTGTTTGCTCTTCGCAACGACAACAAGCCAACCATTACCAAAGCCAACCAAGATAAAGAGCCACCGCTACTGCTGGGCTGTTCAATATCATTATTGCCTTGATTTATTGCTGTATTTCTAACTGAGCTTAAATTTGCATCGGTACTTACCGTGTTATCGAAAATAGTAACACTGTAAATAGTGACAAAATTTTCACTGCTCGGTGATTGACAAACTGCATCGCTATTATTTGTCACAGGAATAGCGCTGCATTTAGGTAGTGCCGCTATTGCATCAATGACTGCCATGCCGTCTTCACTATCGTTAACGACGACTTCGCCGAATACAGTAAAACCACCATTTTGAATGTCAAGTTGAGCTCCACCAGCACTATTGTTATTTAAGTTGATAAACCATTGGCTAGTGGCGCTGTTAACATTCCCCGATACTTTTGCCATGGCAATGGTACCGCGGACATTGGAGTAAACCGGTTCATTTAAAATAGCTGGATCAGTGGCAATAGCGGTTAATGGCAGCTCCCCACTGAAGCTATAGCCACCGGCTTGTAACACAAAATTATCTTCAACACGATGGACTACCGTATTGTTATAATCTTGATCAACGACATAATTTAAAAAGTTTGCCACTGTAATAGGAGTGGTTTCGTCGTGTAAATTGATTTTAAAATCACCATGTGATGTTGAAAATTCAACAATAGTCGCATTAGCTGAGTTAACGGTGAAAAGGCTTATTGCTGAACACAGTAAAGCAGCGGTTAAAGATGATTTTTTTGATAGTAAAGACATAGTTTTCTTGGCTAAGTGAATGTTGAGCGCATGATAAGACCTGTCGCCGTAAACAACAAGTTTTTTGCAGATAAAATTGATATTTTCTGGCTTACTTATAGCAAACATTATTTCAACAGAAAATTGTCAACTCAGATATCTAGCAAAAACCGATCTCCTCTGGGCAGGAAATAATTATCATAATCTAAAGAGATCACAACTGTCGATGATCTGCCAATAATTTCAGATCGCGGGACGAAACCAATGACTCGTGAGTCAGCACTGTTGTTGCGGTTGTCACCTAACACTAAGTAATGATCTACAGGCACTACGACGGCGGCAAAATGAGCTAGACTTGAAGAGTGATGACTAAGGCGAATTTGGTGGGACAGTTGCTTGTACTTTTCATTGAATACAGTTTGCTGGGGGGATTGTTGTAAAACTCGGTAGGTTAGGCTCTGGCCATTGATCTGCAGTTTGTTGTTGTGCATTGAAATCACATCACCAGGTACCGCCATGACCCGTTTTACCAAGCGTTTATCGGCGACTTCCGATTCAAAGATAACAATATCATTGACCTGAGGATCGGCAATTTTCAACAGTGAATGCTGAGTAAACGGCACTCTGATATCGTATGCCATTTTATTGACCAAGATGCGATCGCCTTCAACAATAGTCGGTTGCATTGAACCCGTGGGCACATCATTCCAATCGGCAATGGCACTGCGAAAAAAGAGCATAAGCACAATGAAAACTATTAATGAACGGTATTCTTTCCAGTAATCTATATAGCTGGCTTCGCTGTTGTTGGTCATTTTGTCTACCTCAAAAATTGTTGGTGGTTCGCTCTGGTATAGTCTGTGTATATGCAAATTTATTACAAGCTTTAAAAAATTGTGTATTGCAAGAGTAAATAAACCAAGATTATATTTTTGTCAGTGTTCATACCCTTGAATAAAATCACAAAAGCGCTTGCTCATTGTCACTGGAATTGCTTAACTAAACCGAATTTAGTGTAACAAAGACTGCAATTGTGCAAGTGAGTTGATGCCTTGTAATAACAAGCTAAGTGGAAATAATGAATATTGATGGCAAACAAGTAGCGGCAGATTTACGCGCCTCTCTAGCGGGTGAAGTGAAAGAATTACAGAATGTTCGCGGTATAACACCTAAGCTGGTGGTGATCATAGTTGGCGAGGATCCCGCAAGCCGTGTATACGTGCGCAATAAAATCAAACAAACCACTGAAATAGGAATGATTTCAGAACAAATTACCCTACCTGAGGATAGTTCACAACAGCAATTACTCGACCATTTGAAGCGTCTTAATGCAGATGGTTCTGTGCATGGTATTCTAGTTCAGTTGCCTTTACCTGCTCATTTAGATGAAGCTATAGTACTTGATACTATCGTCCCAGAAAAAGACGTAGATGGCTTTCATGCGATGAATTCTGGCCGTTTAGTTAACGGTGATGCATCTGCTTTAGTGCCTTGTACACCACAAGGCTGTATTTTGTTGGCTAAGCAACACTTAGGCAGAAATTTATCAGGTAAACACGCAGTGGTTATTGGCCGTTCTAATATTGTTGGTAAACCCTTAGCACTGTTGTTGCTGCAAGAAAATTGCACAGTCACTATTGCCCATTCTCATACGGTTAACTTGGCAGAAGTGTGTCAGCAGGCTGATATTCTGATCGCCGCTGTTGGTCGCGCAAACTTCGTGCGTGGCTCATGGGTTAAACCGGGAGCGACGGTGATTGATGTAGGCATTAATCGAACAGTCGTCAACGGTGTGTCGAGTCTAGTTGGCGATGTTGATTATCAGCAAGTTAGCAAAGTGTGTGCTGCCATCACTCCTGTGCCTGGCGGTGTGGGACCCATGACCATCGCTTGTTTATTGACAAACACCTTAAAAGCAGCAAAAGCAGTTATTTAAAACTAGCCAGTGACTGCTGTTAGCTATGGCCAGTTGATAGAGAAATACAGTTGCCAGTGCGAAGCAAAAACGTCTATTGATTAACCCGACGGCATCGCTAAAAGATCACTGATACTGCAGTCGAAGTGATAACGAACAAGGTCGGTTACTTTGCCTTGTCTCGCACATACCGCCATGCGATCAGACAGTTCATTACCTTCAATATTGGCATGACCCTTTACATGAGTGATTTTGACCTTGTTTTTTAGGGTTTGGTAAAGTTCAAAACAGGCTTGCACTAATTCAGGATTTTTGATCGCTTCGCCATTGGCTTTTTTCCAACCTTTTCTTTGCCAGCCGGCGGCCCATTTAGTGATGGCATCAATCGAATACTTTGAGTCTGATAAAATTTCAACGGACAAGTTTTGCTCAATATACCCTTTGCTTAATTTAAACGCGGCTAATAGGCCTTTCAATTCGGCAGTGTTGTTGGTGCCGTTGGCGTTGTACAACCCATACCAGAGTTCAGTTAAATGGCTATTTTGATAAATGGCAATACCTGTACCTGATGCGCCTGGATTGGGAGAGCATGCCCCGTCGCTATATATCGCAATATCTGTTGATGAATGATGTTTACCTTGCTCAGAGGCAACACTAGGCGGTTGTTTAACACTTTTTGATGGTGTGTTGTTACTGGTACCTTTTTCTAGGGCGCGTTGCGCTAATGCTTTTGTGTAACTCGCCGCAAAGGCCGCCTTTGCTTGCGCTTCGCTGGTAAACCCCATGTATTGTGCATCACTGCGACCAGCGGTAGCTGCTTTAACACTATTCCAGTTGTCAAATATACCGGTTGTTGCGCCTTTCCAGACAACGTAGTATTTTTTGGCCACAGTTAATTTCCCTTCTGTATTTTAGCGGCATTCACTACTAAATAAATCCCCACCACAAAAAATGGCAAGCTTAATAACTGTCCGGTATTCATGCTTATGTCTAGGCTATAAGCGGCTTGGCCTTGTTTGAAAAGTTCAACAACAAAGCGGGCGGTAAAGGTCAACAGTAGGAATACTCCCAGCAGCATACCGGGACGTTGTTTGATTTGACTTTGCTTATAAAGTAAATGCAAAATTAGGAATATACTCAGGTAAGCAAAGGCTTCATAAAGTTGTGCGGGGTGACGAGGAATAGTATCTACTCGTTCAAAAATAATAGCCCAAGCAACATCACTGGGTTTACCGAGTATTTCGGCATTAATAAAATTAGCAGAACGCACAAAAATACCAAATAAAGCCGTGGCTATGGCCAAGCGATCAAGTAACCACAAATGTCTGATATGATTTTTTCGAGCGTAGAAATACACCGCGATGATCACCCCAAGGCCACCGCCATGACTGGCTAAGCCTCCTTGATGAATGGCAAGTATTTTAAGCGGGTTAGTCAAATAGTAACTTGGATCGTAAAATAAACAATGGCCCAATCTAGCGCCAACGACAATGCCAATAACCGCATAAATTAATAAATCGTCCAGTGAGGCAATATCGACCTCATCTTGCCGATAAATCCATTTCATGTATTGCAGGCCAGCCATGATCGCTGCCGCAAATAACGCTCCGTACCAATGAATAGTGATGGGGCCAAGTGATAATAAAACGGGGTCAAAATTCCAAATATAGTGCTGCACAAATTTACCTATTGATGATTGAAGTTTGGGCTATGTAAAAACACAATCTATGTTACTTATGGTGACATATTGCGTTGCCCCTTAATAGAGTTTGTGGTGATGTTTTGCTAATTTTTTTACCTGAGTTAATTTGCGAGTTAAAACACGTCGACAATAATTTACTCACTTCACCCAGCAAACAACGGATTTTTATTGCCATAGTGTCAGTTATTGTTAAACTTTCGACATCGTTTTCACCTTGATTTTATTGGTTAAATGACTATGGACTTTATACCCCTTGGAAAAAGTGACTTGCTATCGTCTCGTTTTATTTATGGTTGCATGCGCATTGCTGGCAGCGGTAATTCTGCGGATATTAAAAAAGGTAAATTAGCGATACACACAGCCATTGAACAAGGCTTTAACCACTTTGATCATGCCGATATATACGGTGCTGGTCATAGTGAACTGATCTTTGCTCAAGTACTACAACAGTTGTTACGGGAAAACCCGAATATCCGTGAGCAAATTATTATTACCTCTAAAACCGGCATTGGTCTTGAACAAACGGAACAAGGCTGGCCAAAGCGTTACGATCTGAGTAAAGCGTATTTACTTAATAGTGTTGATGGTATTTTACAAAGATTAGGTATAGATCAGCTTGACTGCCTGTTACTGCACCGGCCTGATTTTTTAATGGATGCCGTTGAAGTAGCAGAAACTTTCAGTATCCTGAAAGCTTCAGGCAAAGTGAAACATTTTGGAGTGAGTAACTTTACCCCCTCACAAGTTACTATGTTGCAGGATAAATTAACCGTACCACTGATCGCTAATCAAGTTGAAATTAACATTCATAACATTTCTACTTTACTCGACGGCACCTTAGATCAATGTCAACAATATCAACTATCGCCAATGGCTTGGTGTCCACTGGGTGGAGTGGTTTATCCAGCTTGGGGCAATACTTTTAGTGATGTTGAGCAAGCTCGGATCCAAGTTGAGTTAACTCGACAAGCTGAAAAATATCAGTGCCAAACTTGGCAAGTTATACTGGCTTGGTTACTTAAACATCCAGCTAATATACTGCCGATTATTGGCTCTACCACTCCTGAGCGGATCAAAGCCGCAACAGAGGTATTTACACTAGCGTATGAACGCGAAGACTGGTATCACTTATTAGAAGCGAGAAATGGTCAACCTGTGCCGTAAGTTGTATGGTTAGTTGAAAAATCAACAAGGGATAACCATCAATAAACAAATGAATATCCCTCGCGGTAAATCACTAAAAAAAGTATCGATTAATGGGTGAGCAATGTGCGACTAATGAGTTACTTTTGATAACTTGTGCAACACTAGTTGTGTTTACCACGAGTCCAATCAGTCTCTGCTAACAAGCGTTTTCCGGCGTCTACTGCACCTGACTCCATACTTGTGCCCATGGAATCGTTCCAACGGTTAAGGTAGCCAAACAAAGCAATAACACCTAAGATTTCGACAATTTCACCTTCGTCCCAGTAACGATTTAGTTGCGCTGAAATCTTTTCATCAACCGCGTTTGGCACGGCAGAGGCGGCTAGCGCAAATTCAAAGGCAGCTTTTTCAGCCTCGGTATAATCATCACTTTCGCGAAAAGACCAAATATTCGCTAATCGTTGGTCGCTAGAGCCATATCGCTCTGCCGCTAATATGGTATGGGCTTCACAATATCGACAACCGGTATTTGCACTAGTGATATAGCCAATTAAACGCTTTTGTTCAGCTGTGACTCTACCTTCATTAGCCATTACCGCCATGTTTAAGGAAATAAATGCTTTGGCGATAGCAGGGCGTCTTTGCATGGTTAATACACTGTTTGGGCAAAAGCCTAAGGTTTCATTAAAAAAAGTCGCTAGCTCGGCCACTTCTTGGTTGGTATCTGTTGCTAGGGGAGGGACTAAAGGCATGTTTATCTCCGATCGTTGATT
>JBELHO010000002.1:90082-142060 GCA_042091375.1 Thalassotalea sp.
TTTGTTTAGCTTTGATTAGTTTTGATTAGTTTTGTTGGCAAAATTAGTGGTTAAAATGCTAGAGTGAGAGTCTTTATTCACAAGGAGAAATTAATTATTAACAAGTCAAACCGCCATCGCTCATTCACATTGACAGATAAAATAACCTCTGCTTTGGATTTGACTAAACACTTGCCGTTTCGCATCGCTGTAGTGAGTAATTTATTGGCCTTAAACCGCGATTGGAAAATACGCAACTTATCTAGCCTAGAGCCAAGAGAGATCCGTGTGTTAATCAACATTGGTTCGTATATGCCAATTAAATCAGCAGATATTGCATATCAATCTCGTCTTGATTCTTATACCGTCAGTCGTGCCGTTAAAAAGCTGTTACAACTGAAGTTAATTACCTCTGAAATTGACGCGAATAAGAAAAATGTAAAAAACTTAGTGTTAAGCGAGCAGGGAGAGGCTATTTATCAGCGTATTACCCAAGCGATGAATGAGCGCGCTGAGCAATTAGAAAGTGCATTAACAGCAGAGGAAACACAGCAACTTTATCATTTACTCGAAAAAGTAGAAAATAAAACTGAGCAATTATTAGCAAATCAGGCAACACACTTAATAAGTGAAGGACACCAGGCGCCTGCTGATCAAAAGGAGTTGATCCGTTGGCACCGAAAAACCACTAAGAACAATCAATAAAACACCCTAAGGATGCACTGTTAAAGCAGCTATCCGGTCATCAATTGACAACAGCGAGTATTAGTCAGGAGCATTTTTTCGTAGCATAACCTGATAAATTAAGTAAACTAGCCTGATATTATTTTTGCATTGTACATTCCTATGAAATTTAGTCCGCTTGTTGAAGAACTCATTCAGGCTTTTAAGTGCCTTCCTGGTGTTGGTGCAAAATCGGCGCAACGCATGGCTTTTCATTTGCTGGAGCGCAATCGCCAAGGTGGAGTAAAATTGGCTGATTCACTGGCCAAGGCAATGGATAAAATAGGTCATTGTCGGCAATGCCGTAACTTTACCGAAGCCGATTTATGCGATATTTGCACAAATCCCAAGCGTCAACACAATGGCAAATTATGTGTTGTTGAAAGCCCTGCCGATGTATTAGCTATTGAACAAACTGGAGAATTTCAAGGACTGTACTTTATTTTGATGGGCCATTTATCGCCTATTGATGGTATAGGGCCCGATGACTTGGGTTTAGATGTTTTAGAGCAACAATTACACAAAGGCCAATTTAAAGAAGTGATTTTGGCAACCAATCCGACAGTCGAAGGTGAGGCTACTGCCCATTTTATCGCCGAGCTTGCCGACAAGTATCAAGTCAATATCTCGCGAATAGCCCATGGTGTACCTATCGGTGGCGAATTGGAATATGTCGATGGCAACACCTTATCGCATGCATTAGCAGGTCGAAAAGATTATAATTTATAGCCGATATAAAAAAACGCTTGAAAATGGTTTGAATACCCCCACATGTTATTTATCTAAACCTAGAAGCAAGTAAAATTGTCGTTTTAGGTGTTTAAAAACTAGTTAATCAATGTAGGAAATATTGCAAATGTCAGAATCAGGCCAAAAAGAAGTTCATGGTTTTCAAACCGAAGTAAAACAATTACTTCAATTAATGATCCACAGTCTTTATTCAAATAAAGAAATCTTCTTACGCGAACTCGTATCCAATGCAGCTGATGCTGCCGATAAATTGCGCTTTAAAGCATTATCTGCTGCTGATCTATACGAAGGCGATGGCGACTTACGGGTCCGTGTCAGTGCCGATAAAGAAAATAATACGGTGACTATTTCAGATAATGGCATCGGCATGACACATGAACAAATCATTGAAAATTTAGGGACTATTGCCAAATCAGGGACCGCAGAGTTTTTCTCGCAACTGTCTGGTGACCAAGCGTCAGATTCTCAACTTATTGGGCAATTTGGGGTTGGTTTTTATTCTGCTTTCATCGTCGCTGATTCGGTTACTGTTCGTTCGCGAGCAGCAGGTGCGGCAATATCTGAAGGGGTAGAATGGACATCAGCTGGCGAGGGTGAGTTTACTACCGCTAAAATTGAAAAGTCGAGTCGCGGCACTGATATTATTCTTCACTTAAAAGAAGACGAAAGTGAATTTGCTGATGACTGGCGTTTAAAGTCGATTGTAACTAAATATTCAGATCACATTTCAGTTTCTGTCGAAATGTTAACTGCTGAAGTCCCTGCTGTTGAAGCCGTTGCTGAAGTAAAAGACGAAGAAGGCAATATCACTTCACCTGCGGTTGAAGCTCGCGATGCTGTGCCGGCTAAATGGGAAGCGGTAAACAAAGCAACCGCCCTATGGACACGTGAGAAAGCAGAAATTTCTGATGATGAATACAAAGAGTTCTACAAGCATGTATCACATGATTTTGGCGACCCATTACTTTGGGAGCACAACAAGGTCGAAGGTAAAACTGAATATACATCTCTGTTATACATTCCTGCTAAAGCCCCGTTTGATATGCACAACCGCGAGAAGCAGCACGGTTTAAAATTATTTGTGCAACGGGTTTTCATTATGGATGATGCCGAACAGTTCATGCCAACCTATTTGCGCTTTGTCAAAGGTTTACTTGATTCCAATGATTTGCCCTTGAATGTGTCTCGAGAAATTTTACAAGATAACAAAATTACTCAAGCTATTCGCAAAGGTTGTACCAAGCGCGTGCTTAAAATGCTTGAAAAGTTAGGCAAAAAAGACCAAGAACAGTATCAACTGTTTTGGAATGAATTTGGCCAAGTATTAAAAGAAGGCCCAGCAGAAGATCAAGCGAATAAAGAACAAGTTGCTGGCCTATTGCGTTTTGCCTCGACAGAAAATGACAGTGCCACACAAAATGTGGCTATTGCAGATTACGTTGAGCGCATGAAAGAAGGCCAAGAAAAAATATACTATGTAGTTGCTGATAGTTTTGAAGCCGCTAAAAATAGCCCTCATTTAGAAGTGTTCCGCAAAAAAGGTATTGAAGTGTTGTTAATGTCGGACCGCATCGATGAATGGCTAGTTAGTCACTTAACAGAAGTCGACGGCAAACAACTGCAATCAGTGACTCGCGGTGGCTTAGATCTCGGTGATATGGAAGACGAAGAGTCAAAACAAGCCCAAGAAAAACTTGAGCAAGAATTTGATTCGGTGGTTAGCCGTATTAAAACAGCACTGGAAGGCAAGGTTAAAGATGTTAAATTATCACAACGCTTGACTGATTCACCGGCTTGTATTGTCACTGATGAACACGACATGAGTAGTCAAATGATGAAGTTAATGCAGTCGGTTGGTCAAGAAGTGCCTGAGTCATTACCTATTTTTGAAATTAATGCCGAGCACGAATTAGTCAAACACGTAGCTGATGAAACTGACGATGAGCAATTCAAACAATGGACTGAGGTATTATTTGATCAAGCGACACTAGCAGAGCGAGGCAGTTTAAAAGATCCTGCGACTTTTGTTGGCCGCTTAAATAAATTAATGTTGAGCTTGACCAAGTAATCATTGTCGGCAATGGATAGCCGTCGCTAGTTTGAAGCAACAATAGCGGCTTTTGCTGCTATTGTTGCTAGTGGGTTATTCAGGCTTGTTTGCAAGCCAGCTAACTTGTATAGTGACAGCATTTATACAATTGCAATCATTACACATTCTGAATCAAAAAATTATAGGGTTAGACTTCATGCGTATTATTTTGTTAGGTGCTCCGGGTGCAGGTAAAGGTACACAAGCACAATTTTTAATGGCTAAATTTGGCATTCCACAGATATCTACAGGTGATATGCTACGTGCGGCGATTAAAGCAGGTACCGATCTCGGCAAAAAAGCCAAAGCAGTCATGGATGCTGGTCAACTCGTTTCTGACGATTTAATTATTGGTTTAGTGAAAGAGCGCATAGCTCAAGCCGATTGCCAATCAGGTTTTTTACTTGATGGATTCCCGCGCACCATTCCACAAGCAGATGCGATGAAAAATAATGGTGTATCGGTAGACAGTGTGATTGAGTTTGATGTGCCTGATGAAGTCATTGTTGAACGCATGGCCGGTCGTCGTGTCCATGCAGGCTCTGGACGTGTTTATCACGTTGTTTATAATCCACCGAAAGTCGCCAACCAAGACGATGAAACCGGTGAGCAATTGTCGATCCGCCCTGATGACGAAGAGAGTACTGTGCGCAAGCGTTTGAGTATTTATCATCAACAAACTGAGCCTTTAGTGAGTTATTATCAAGCAGAGGCTGAGTTGGGTAATTGTTCATACTTAACCATTGATGGTACCCAACCGGTTGAGCAAGTCAGTGCTTTACTTGCAGATAAACTGACCTAGTTCGATTAGTTTATTCATTATTATATCAGGCTCACTTAGGTGAGCCTTTTGTTATACAACAGCTAACCCGCAAGCGTTTTTGCAATAAACACAGAGTTTAAATTGATTTAAAACAATGACAACGAGCAATGTAGCCGTGTTGGTTTTTTGCTGAGTTACAGGGTTTTAAAAATATATAGTATTTATTTATAAATCTTAAAAAAATGGAGTTAAAACTATGATTAATATTGAAATTACCGCTTTTTATGCGGGTTTGTTAGCCTTGTTATTTATGGTTTTAACCATAAATATCATCCGTCTAAGGTTAAAATTACAAGTGGGGGTTGGCGATGGTGAGCAACCAGATCTTGTTAAAGCAATCCGCATCCATGGTAATTTTGCCGAATATGTACCGTTATTTTTATTATTAATGGGCTGTTATGAACTCAATCAAGGCTCAGCTTTACTACTGCACTGTTGTGGTGGCGCGGTGTTTGTCGGTCGAATACTGCATGCCATTGGTTTAGCAAAAACCATAGGTACATCAATCTATCGTCAGATGGGTATGTTAACCGTATTCATCAGTATATTTGTATTAGCAGAGGAAAATATTCGTCTGTTTATTTTAGGCGCTTAGTTTACCGCGTTGGCTATTTGTCATTTATCCCTCTGATCATGGCTATATGAGGGATATTATCCTCTAAATACACTTCTGAAACACGCTGAAAGAGGTGTTGATTATAAAAACTTTCTAAGTGAGCTTGTGCAGAAATTTTTATCGGTTGTTGTGCAAAATGTTGTTGGCAGACTTGAATAGATTGCTCCATAAGTGAGTGCCCCATACCCGTACCTCGCTGTTGCTTGGCAATAACCACTCGTCCTATGGCAATATGCTCTTTATAACATTGACCCTTAGCCAAAATACGCAAATAGGCAGTCAGTTCGCCTTGCTGGTAACAAAATAAATGTAAGGTGTCTTTGTCGCGGTCTAAATCGTCTAATTCTGGGTAGTAACAGCACTGTTCAACTACGAACACGTCTACTCGCAATTTCAATATGTCATACAGCTCGTCACGGGTTAATTGTGCAAAAGGTTTTTTTATCCAGTCAATCTTTGTGTTCATAGCAAAATCAATGTGGTGGTTAATTAATAATATTTAGCGATGTGCGATCAACAAAAAAACCGGCTTGTTGGTAAGCTTTAACTATCTGTTGTTTAGCCCTTAATTTTTGTAGGCCAAGTTCAATGGCTTGGAAAGCTTGTTTGCCGAAAGGGTGTTTATTACTGATCACAAAATGTCTACTGTCTTTAAGTACTATAGCAATATTCTTTATTGGCACTAAATTGATTTTACCCATAGTAAAAGATTGATCAGGGGTCGAATTAAACGGCATTAAGAGAAAATCAACCCACTGTAAATTGACCATGCGAGCCATACTTAACCATTCATCCTCTCTGACCAATTTTTTTAACGACAGCGCTTGCAGTGTTTTCCAATCGGTGCGCCATTTTGGTGTTGATACACTGGAAAATTGTTTCAATTGTTCTGCGCTGGTAACAGACAACACTTTTTCATTGTTTGGACTAGTGTAAATCCCTGCGATATATTCACCGTTTCTGATCACGGGTTTTGATATGAAAATATCTTTGCCGATGGCTTCAGCATCAGATAGCCAGTAAGAGTCAAAACTCATTAAAAGTTGACCTAACTGTAACATCTTGGTGTTGCGAAAATTAAGTTTACCGGGCGCGTATACAAAGCTGTGTTCAAAACCACCAAGTTTTAATGCTTGTTGAGCTATGATCATATCAACGACATCACGCCTGATCTTTCTTCCAGAAAAGTCATCTATTTGCAGTACATCACGACCATCAATAAAGTTGACGTAATCGTTATACACATCGTCTCTGATATTAATCACAATTTCATCAGCACAAGCCTGTTGCTGCATCAATAGGCAGCAATATGCCGTGCAAATAAATTTACTGAAAAAGACAATAGTACTAGCAAGCATATCTCGCATCGGCTACCTAGCACCTAGTGTATTGATGTTGAGTCGTTTTGAACACTGCGTCCTCGCATTGCGGTCGGCAAATATTGGTTTATTATCAATTAGCACAGCAGCAGCAGATTATTCCTCATGCTGCTGATGACGTTGTTGTAATACCGCCATCACCTCAGATAAGTGAATGTCTTTGTTGTTTAATAACACTAAACTATGGTACAGCAAATCTGCACATTCGCCTAATAAATCGTCTTTAGTCTCGGCAACCGCAGCGAGCGCTACTTCTACGCCTTCTTCGCCAACCTTTTGCGCAATTTTTGTAGTACCACTGGCCAGTAAACGGGCAGTATAACTTTGCTCAGGTGGCTCGTCTTGACGACTTGCAATGATTTGTTCCAATTGACTTAAAAAGTTCTGTTGGGTTAATTTCTGTTCAGGGAAACACGATTCCGTGCCCAAATGACAGGTGGCACCTAACGGCTGACAAGCTATTAATAGACTATCAGCATCGCAATCTGCTAACACTTGTTTCACTTGTAAATAATTGCCAGATGTTTCGCCTTTACACCACAACCTGTTTTTTGAACGACTAAAAAAAGTCGCTTTACCGCTATTTAAGGTGTGTTCGAGGGCGTCAATATTCATAAACCCCTGCATTAATATCGCACCGGTTTTGTGGTGCTGAATGATTGCAGGTAACAGTTCGTCCATTTTTTGCCAAGCGAGTTGGGCGATATTTTCCGTTGTTACTAACATGATCTGATCTCTATTTTTTGGTTAATTAAGAAGTCTTTTAGCTCTGCTATTGCAATAATGTTTTTGTGAAAAACACTGGCTGCAAGGGCACCATCAACGTCAGTTTGCGTAAACACATCAGCAAAATGCTCGGTCTGGCCAGCACCACCAGAGGCAATTAAAGGCACTGAACATATATTCCGTGCTTGTTTAAGTTGCTCAATATCATATCCTTGCCGCACGCCATCTTGATTCATGCAGTTTAATACGATTTCGCCTGCACCTAAGGTTTGCACTTTTTCAATCCAATCAAAAGTGTGCCATTGGCTTTGTTGAGTTTTTCGCTCATCGCCAGTAAATTGATAAACTTGATATTGCAGGGTGTTTGGGTCAAAAAAACTGTCAATGCCGACGACAATACATTGTTGACCAAACATATCTGCTAGCTCTGAAATCAGTTGAGGGTTTAACAGAGCGGGTGAATTTATCGATATTTTATCAGCACCCATCATTAAGATTTGTTTAGCGTCATCCTGATTTTTTATGCCTCCAGCAACGCAAAATGGAATATCTATGACTTCTGCAACTCGGCTGACCCACTCTTTATCAACCACGCGATCGTCTGAGCTTGCAGTAATATCGTAAAACACCAATTCGTCCGCACCTGCTTCAGCATATTTTTGTGCTAAGGGGACAATATCACCAATAATTTCATGGTTGCGAAATTTGACGCCTTTAACGACTTTACCGGCGCGGACATCTAAGCAAGGAATAATGCGTTTAGCTAACATCAATTGCCTCCGGTTGACTTGGTTGCCAACAAGCAATGGCTTGTTCAAGGGTAAACTTACCTTCGAGTAAAGCTCGACCTAAAATAACCCCTTTGACCCCTGTTGGGATCAGGGCCTTGATGTCATCAATTGACCCTATACCACCAGATGCTTGCCACTCAATATTCGGGTATTTTTGGCATAACTCGCGATAAAGCTCAACATTTGTTCCTGTCAAGGTGCCGTCTTTGCTGATATCAGTGCATAAAACATGTTTGATACCAGCATCTTGATATTGACTTAACAAGGCTTCAAGATTTACCCCACTGTCTTTTATCCAGCCATGAGTAGGTAAGGTTTTATTGCCATTCTCATCAATTTTAACGTCTAACGCTAACACTATTTTATCGCCGCCATAGCGCGTTAACCATTGCGCAACTAGGCTGGGCTGTTTTATAGCTAAACTGCCAATGACTACCCGATCTGCACCAAGTGCTAATAACTGTTTTACGTCTTCTTCACAGCGAATACCTCCCCCTACTTGAATGATCATAGTGGCGTGATTCACGACAGTCTTTAAGGTTGCCAGTTGCCGTTTAGTACTGTCTTTTGCACCGTCTAAATCGACGAAATGCATCACAGTAGCACCGGCATTTGCGTATAACTGTTGACGGTCTTGCACTGTATAGTGATATTGGGTTTTCTGCGCGTAATCTCCCTGATATAAGCGAACAACGTTACCATCGATTAAATCTATAGCGGGGATCATCATAGTGTTTTGATCCCTGAATTAGTGATTGTTAAGAAAATAGAAGTGTTCATAAAGCCTGTTTAACTCCGCATTTGCTTGTTGTTGCTGGACATCATTTGTGCTCCGCAAAACAAGTTATAAATTTAAAAAGTTGTTAATTATTTTACTGCCTGAAGTACTTGAACGCTCAGGGTGAAACTGGCAGCCAATAAAATTATCTTTACCTATAACTGCCGAGAAAGATTGACCGTATTCACAGCTTGCCAAGGTGTATTGATTGACTGGAGCGGCGTAGCTATGTACGAAATAAAAATAATCTCCGCTGTTTATGCCCTCTAAAACAGGGTGCTCTGACACCGAACTTAGGGTGTTCCAGCCCATGTGTGGAAGCCTCAGGTTTGGTGCTTTTAATGGCGATATATCTACGGGGATCACACCTAAACAACTAACTGTCGAGTCAGAGGTAACCCCCTCTGCTGAAGACTCTGCCATCAACTGCATGCCCAAGCAAAAGCCTAAAACTGGCTGAGTTAATTGTTGTAAACACGCCTGTAAATCTTTTGCTCGAATATTATTCATTGCATGGATCGCGCTTCCTACACCGGGTAAGATAACTTTGTCGGCTTGCTCTATTACCGACACATCATCACTTATTAAGGCTTGGTATCCGAGGCGTTGAACGGCAAACTTTACCGATGATAAATTAGCACAGCCAGTATCTACTATGACTACATTTTGTTGGCCGTGGGTTGAATTATCCATTAAAGGGCTCCCTTACTGCTCGGCAGTACATCGCCATTGACTATGATCGCCTGGCCCAAACCGCGACCAAATACTTTAAATAAACTCTCTACTTGGTGATGACAATTACCAGCGGTGGTTGACAGGTGAAGGGTGATAGCCATAGCGTCAGCTAATGAACGAAAAAAGTGGCCAACCATCTGGGTTGACATATTACCAACACGACTATCAGAAAAGTCTGCATTAAATTCTAACCAAGGCCTTCCCGATAGGTCGATAGCACACTCGGCTCGACACTCATCCATTGGCAACACAAAACCAAATCGACCAATACCGCGTTTATCACCGAGTGCTTCTTTGAGTGCTTGTCCTAGTGCAAGGGCTGTGTCTTCAACACTGTGGTGATCATCAATGTGATAGTCACCAACAACGTTAACATTTAATGAGAAACCTCCATGAGTGGCTATTTGTTCTAGCATATGATCAAAAAAGCCCAATCCGGTGTGTATCGACACTTGACCGACTTTGTCTAAATTGACCTCAACTTTAATATCGGTTTCTTTAGTGGTGCGAACCACACTGGCGGTTCTTGCCTTAACTAATAGTTGTTCGGCAATGTTCGACCAATTATTGGTTGCTCTGTTGTATTTAAAAGACTTAATACCCATGTTATTGGCGAGTTGAACATCAGTATCGCGATCACCAATAACGTATGAATTGGTAAAGTTGACTCGGCCTTGTTGCAAATATTCACTGACTAGGCCTAACTTGGGTTTTCGACAATTGCAGTTGTCGTGCTCAAAATGAGGGCAAATTAAAACGTCATCAAAATGAATGCCTTGTGAAGTAAATAATTCCATCATTTTGTTATGAGGTAAATCAAAATCAGCTTGCGGGTAAGCATCAGTTGCCAAGCCATCTTGATTAGATACCATCACTAAGCGATAACCTTTTTGCTGCAATGACAATAGCGCGGCAATAACGTTTGGCTCGAACACAAGTTTCTCTAAATTATCAACCTGTTTATCTGATATCGGCTCTTCGATCAGGGTGCCATCCCTATCAATAAATAAAATAGACTGATTTTTTTCGTTGTTGGCCATGATCATCTCTCTTGTGTTGATTTAGCTGATATTGCAGCAATGAGGCTATCTTTAATTCGCGACAATTCACCTTCACTACCGATACTAATGCGCAGACAATTACTCAAGCTGAGTTGCGAAGATTGATCGCGGATCAAAATGCCCTGTTGCTTCAAGTAGTCAAATATATATTGCTTGACGTTGTGATTAACTATTTCGCATAAAATGAAATTAGCGTCGCTTTTAAACACGCGTTTACACCAGGTTTGTTGGTCTAGCCACAAGGATAATGTTTGCCGAGACTGAGTGGTTTGTTGGACACGCTGATTGACTTCGGCTAGACCTTGCGCAGATAAACTTTTACTGGCTATTTCTGCCACTGGCGCGGCAATCGGGTAAGGAGCGATCACCTTGCTGAGTAATTGAATTACTTCGCTATTAGCTAAGGTGAAACCACAACGCAAGCCAGCCAAAGCAAATGCTTTTGACAAGGTTCTCAAGATCACTAAATGCGGATACTGTTCGAGTAACTCAATCACCGAATGAGCCGGACAAAACTCAATGTAGGCTTCATCAACCACCACAATGGCACTATCGGCAAACAGCGCCAAACTGGCTTTGATCGAGTCAATAGTCAGTGTGTTGCCTGTTGGATTACCCGGTGAGCAAAGGAACACCACTTTTACTTGTCCCACTTGCGCAGCTAAACCATCGACATCGAGTTGTAACTCATCGTTCAATGGCACTTTGACAATATTTGCGCCGTGGGTTTGCGCACTAATGGCATACATACCATAGGTTGGCGGACAAATTAATATACTGTCTTGGTATGCTCGGCAAAAAGTGCGGATAAGTAACTCAATGCCTTCATCAGCGCCTCGGGTTGCCAAAATACACGTTGTGGACAATCCGCTATATTGGCTATAGGCCTGCATTAAATTTTCTGGTTGAAAGTCTGGGTAACGATTAATACCATCACTTTCAATGAGATAATTACCGGCCCCAGACGCCTCATTGGCGTTCAACCAGATATTTTCGGTTATTTGCCCCTGTACTGAAGATGAATTACTGCTGTACAATCGCCTAGCCGATTGATAGGGCACCATAGCGACTAACTCTTGGCGAACTAGTTTTTCAACGATTGACATATCATTGCTCCTCCAAACGAATAGTAACAGCGCGTTTATGGGCATCTAAGCCTTCCGCATCGGTCAATTCAGTGATGCATTGCGCAATGTTACTCAGGCCTTGTTTACTGATTTGTTGCACGGTAAATCGCCGTGAAAAATCGGCTAAAGACAAACTGGAAATCACTTTAGAATAGCCATAGGTGGGTAATACATGGTTAGTGCCACTGGCATAGTCACCTGCTGATTCTGGGGTATAAGCACCGACAAAAATAGATCCTGCGTTGCGTAAATCGGCTAACAATTGCTCCTGGTTGTCACATTGTATGATCAAGTGCTCGGGGGCGTATCGATTGGAAATAGACACGGCTTGCGTTAAATCTTCCGTCAAAATCAAGCGGCTTTGTGTCAAGGCTTGTTGAGCAATATCTCTTCTCGATAGTAAGGGCAATTGTACCGTTAATTGTTGCTTAACTTCATCGATCAGCGACGCACTGTCTGATAATAAGATCACTTGACTGTCAGGGCCGTGTTCGGCTTGTGATAATAAGTCTGCGGCAACAAAAGCCGGGTTGGCATTGCCATCGGCAATAACCAATAGCTCAGATGGACCTGCCGGCATATCAATGGCAAAGCCATTGACTTGCTGTGCTAATTGTTTTTTTGCTTCGGTAACGTATTTGTTGCCGGGACCGAAAATTTTGTTTACCGGCTTTATGGTTTCCGTACCAAATGCTAGAGCTGCACAAGCCTGAGCTCCGCCTACAGCATATATTTCATCTATGCCACACAACTCAGCCGCCACTAATATTTCGTTGGCTAATTGTCCGTGTTTATTGGGCGGGCAAACCAATACCGTTCGCGGACATTTGGCCAATTGCGCGGGAACACCTAACATTAAAACCGTTGACGGCAGGGGCGCTGAGCCGGCGGGGATGTACAGCCCGACATTTTCTATCGCCTCGGTTTTCAGTGTACAAGTTACCCCTGGACTGGTTTGTACGCTAATATCTTCAGTAATTTGTGCTTGGTGAAAACGTTTAATTTGTGCATAAGCCATTTGTATTGCAGCTATTCTCTGCTCAGACAACGCCTGTTTAGCAGCGTTAATTTGCGCTGCAGATACGGCTAAAGTGTCTAGTGTTGCGCCATCAAATTTTTCTGTTAACTGATAAAGTGCTTTATCGCCATTGAGGCGCACATTAGTTAAAATATTTTCAACTTGTTGTGATAATAATTTACTTTCAGCGATGGCAGGACGGGCGAGTGCTCGGCGCTGTTCATCAACGGATAGTGTTTGCCAATTAATTATGTGGTTATTCATTACTACTCTTTTCCTGTCAACTGACGTCTGGGTTTATCATTGACTCACTAGCTGGGTATATTAGGCCAATCATAGATACTGGTTATACCGGCATTGTTTGCTTGTTAGTACTGTTGCAACAGAGATTAAGATCAGCCCATCATCTTCTCTATTGGCATGACCAGAATGGAATTACAGCCCAAGCGATTTAATTGCTCCATGGTTTCCCAAAAGAAGGTCTCAGTAGCGACAACATGTACCGCGACTATGTCATCTCGTCCAGCTAACGGCAAAATAGTTGGATTTTCTTTGCCCGGCATCAATTCACAGACCTCGACGATTTTGTCTTTAGGGGCGTGTAACATAATGTACTTGCTCTCTGTGGCTTTCATTACCCCTTGGATCCGCGGTAACAGCGTATCTAAAATTTGCTGTTTTTGCTGTTCAAGAGGTGTTGAGGTTTGAATAAGTGAAGCATTAGAGGAAAAAATTTGTTCAACTTCCACCAAACCATTCGCCTCTAACGTCGCACCAGTTGAGACTAAATCACAAATACCATCGGCTAAACCTACACGAGGAGCGACCTCAACAGAGCCTTTTAATAAACAAAATTCAATATTGATCCCTTTTTCTTTGGCATAGCGATTGAGCAACTGTGGGTATGTGGTGGCAAATCGCAAGCCATCTAAGCTTTCGATCCCTTGGTATTGAAACTCTTCTGGCATGGCAATAGACAAGCGACAGCCACCAAAATGTAACCCTGAGGTGCGGATATAGCTTGATTTTTGCCCCATCAACTCACGTTCTAATGCGGTTTCTTCTAATGTGTTGTCACCAACAATGCCTAGATCGCAAACGCCATCCATCACTAGACCTGGAATATCAGAGCTACGCACCCGCATAATATCAATAGGCATATTGGTGACATGAGCGAGTAGTCTTCTGTCGGCTACATTTAAACTTAAGCCGCAGCGTTTAAGTAACGACTTGGTATCATCACTTAAGCGGCCAGATTTCTGCATTGCAATGCGAAGTCTCGGTTCAGTATTCATGTTGTTTTCCTGTGTAATAAACTTTTTTGTTAAAATTCGCCTGTATATACAATTACTTGATCCATAAAAAGCGAAAACCCCCGAGAGAGGTAGACTCTTTCGGGGGTTTAATAACTGTTTTTATCTAACGCCACTGAAAGGTCTATAGCCCCTCAGCGAATAAACCTAAGCAGCTAATCGTTATGGTGGTGATGATGATGTAGTTGGCTCAGGTTAAATTTCATATTCTTCTCTTAGCTGGTTTACAGTTGTCGATTGTAGTTGTCGTTTGTAGTTAGTTGTACTTGGTTAATTTGTGTAACTATCAAAATAACTTCTCTATCCATTACTCTACTGTTAAAAAGAAAGCCGAGCAAGTGTTTATTTGTATCTGTTTATGCAATTTTAATCTATCAATATAAGTAATTGCATAGTGAAATCCCAACGCTGATATGTAAATTGCTTGAGCAAACAACTACAACCACTAACCTAGATTACTGCTAAACACAACTAAAGGTGTTTTTTACAGGATTGATCTTTATAATGAGTTTTTTATGTTTTTATAGTGTTATTGTTTGTGATGTCAGTTGTTCAAGGTGCATTTTCTGCTACAGGGGTATTGAGTAAAGTATTAACCGGCTACTCGCCTCGTCAAGCGCAAATTGACATGGCAATGCAGATCGACAAAGTGATCGAGGAGCAGGGGTGCTTAGTCGTTGAAGCGGGTACTGGAACCGGGAAAACCTTTGCCTATTTGCTGCCTTCGCTGCTTTCCAACAAAAAAGTGATCATCTCAACCGGTACCAAAAACTTGCAAGAACAGTTGTTTTTCAAAGATATTCCACTGATAAAAGATGCCCTTGCCAGCAATATTCAGGTGGCTTTACTCAAAGGTAGAGCCAATTACTTATGCCATTACCGACTGGATTTATATGCGCGTGAGCGCGGCCAACTCGATGCCGAAATGCTAGCTGATTTTGTCAATATTCGCGCTTGGGCAAACACTACTCATGCAGGTGACATTGGCGAATTAGTCAATGTTGCCGAAGATTCGCCAATATTTCCCTTCGTAACCAGTACAGTGGATAATTGTTTAGCCAAAGACTGCCCCAATATCGAGGCATGTTTTTTAGTGAATGCCAGAAAAAAAGCCATTGAAGCCGATGTTGTCGTCGTCAATCACCATTTGTATTTTGCCGACATGGCGCTCAAAGATACTGGCTTTGGCGAACTTATTCCCAAAGCTGAAGTGGTTATTTTTGATGAAGCCCATCAGATTGCCGATATTGCCACGGAATACTTTGGTGAATCGTTTTCTACTAGACAACTTATCGAGCTCACTGCTGACGTACTGCAGGTATACCACGCGCAGTTACAGGATGTTAAACAGTTGGGCAAAGCCGCAGAAAAATTGCGAAAAAGTGCACAAGAATTTCGTTTGCTGTTTGCTTACGATCCACAACGAGGTAATTGGCGAGAAAAAATTAGCACACCGATATTTAGTCAGGCTTTTTCAACCCTTAAAATTGATCTGGACTTCCTCTATCAAGTGATAAAATTATGCATTTCTCGCAACGAAGCCATTGATAATTGCTATGACAGATTAGTCAATATGCAAACTAAGTATGCTCTGATGGCTAATGTTGATGTCAACGGCGTCAGTTTCTGGTACGAAACCACGCGCAAACACGTGGTATTGCATTTAACCCCGTTGAGTATTGCCGACAAATTTAAACAAACCATAGATAACCCTGAAACGGGCTGGGTTTTTACCTCGGCCACCTTAGCCGTCAATGACAGTTTTACTCACTTTACCGAGCAACTGGGCTTGCAGCAAGCAACTACCCTGTTGGTGGATAGTCCTTTTGATTACCTAAATCAATCGCAATTAGTGGTTCCGCGCTATTTGCCGCAAGCTAATGACAAGCAAAGAGCACAAGCTATTACAGAGCTTGCCATACCATTGATAAAAGCCAGTCAGGGCAGTTGTTTTTTACTATTCACTAGCTATCGAATGCTAAACCAAGTCGCTGAATTACTCGCCGAGCAGCTTGATACGCCATTATTGGTGCAAGGTAAAATGGGCAAGCGTTTATTATTGGACGCCTTTGTTGACGATCCTTCGGCGATCATGTTGGCGACCTCAAGTTTTTGGGAAGGTGTTGATGTGCGCGGCAATAATTTAACTTGCGTGATCATAGATAAATTACCTTTTGCCTCGCCTGATGATCCATTATTACAAGCGCGAAGTGAAGATGTTCGCCGTCAAGGGCTCGACCCGTTTAAGGAAATTCAAATTCCGCAAGCTGTGATCGCGTTAAAACAAGGTGTTGGTCGCTTGATCCGTGATGTAACTGATCAAGGAGTCATGGTAATATGTGACGATAGATTGGTTAACAGGCCATATGGGCAGGTATTCCTTAACAGTTTACCCAATATGAAACGCAGCCGTGACCTGCACAATGCTAGCCTTTTCTTGAATAAGTTACACCAATCTGACACTTAATTAGTACCTAAAATATCAATAATCAGAAGAGAGAATATCGTGAAATTTTTGGCTCTTGATGCGTCAACTGAAGCTTGCTCTGTTGCCCTATCAATCAACGATCAAGTATTTAGTGAATTTCAGCTGTGCCCACAATCCCACAGTACCGTATTACTGCCAATGGTAGATAGTGTGCTAAAACAAGCGCAATCTTCGCTATCACAATTAGATGGTATTATTTATGGCCAAGGTCCAGGTAGTTTTACCGGTGTGCGCATAGGCACTGGCGTGGCACAAGGACTCAGCTTTTCCGCTGATCTACCTGTTGTTGGCGTATCAACTCTGCAAGCGATGGCGCAACAAGCACATATTAACTATGCAAAATCATCAGTAATAGCCACTATTGATGCAAGAATGTCTGAAATTTATGCCGGATATTATCAATTAAACAAAGCAGGGATCATGTCACCAGTTTTTAAGGATACCGTCATTCCCCCAGCAGCACTGGCTGAATATTTATCGGCTGATACTTGGCCAGCTTATGGCGTGGGAACAGGCTGGGCGGCTTATCCAACCGAGTTGTCTGGTTTTAAAAACAATCAGCAGCCAGTTGATATTGTTTACCCCGATGCACGGGCTATGTTAGTTATAGGTATGGCTAACTTTGCGCAAAATGCCACTTCAGCTGAATTGGCACAGCCAGTGTATGTTCGCGATACTGTCTCATGGAAAAAATTGCCCGGTAGATAGTGGTGCTTTTATCATTAAGTGAGCAATGAATACAGGGCCTTACTGGCACCATAAAACAGCTATCGACTGTGTTGCTTTGGCTGTGATCCAATAGGATTCGAGTTGGGAAGCCAAAACTGATTATTTTTGAACAATATTTTTTGAGCAATTTTGTAAATTGATATTTTTGATCAAGACTTTTTTTTGATCTAGACTTTGCTAAACAACAAAAATTTGCTAGATTGTGACTATGCAAATAACTAACAACGCCAATGCTCTTAACAGTGCAGCTGCAAGGCTGAAATCAGCTGATCTTGTCTCCAACGTCAACGACAAAACAAACAAGGCCGAACAGTTACAGTCTGATAATAGCGCGCAACAAGTAACCCAACGCAACCGATTTGATGTTGATCAACAAGCTATTTTGGTGTTTGAAAATCAACGTGATAACTCAGCCGCGCAAGTTTATGCAAATAACCCAAAAGATACCTTCTACGATCAACCTTCAAATAAAAATCAAACCGCAGTAGCTGCCTACCAAGCGGTTGATAACATTGCCGAAAGAGCAAGTATCCAGCAATCCTTCGGTATCGATATCCTTGCCTGAAACAACTAATGATGTGACCCGCTCGTTGACCTCCTCGCAACCTTTTAATCAAAAGTATCGTCTGTGGCTTATTTTAATTGCCGCGACAATCATAGTGCAAATACCTATTGTTGCCGTGCCATTTAAGTGGTTTGAAACGTATTTTCACGAGATAAGTCACGGCATAGCAGCACTGCTTACCGGTGGTAATATTGTTAAGATAGAGCTGTTTGCCAACGGTGCTGGTTTGTGCACAACTCGTGGTGGATCACCGTTAATAATAAGCTATATGGGCTATGCTGGAGCGGCTTTATGGGGGACGTTAATTTATTACACCGCATCTACTCACCAAAGAGTAGCGCAAGCGATCAGCGCTTTTATTGCCATACTACTGGCGATAACCTTAGTTTTTTGGGTGGCTGATTTGCTCACCGCCGTTATTGTTGTGACCTTGCTAGTGATGACCTTAGCTAAATTTAAATTTTCTAAGTTGTCTTATTTACAAGTAGGGTTGCAATTAACCGGCGCCTTAGTTTTATTGAACAGCATTAAGAGTCCTTGGTACTTAATTGATGGACGTCATTTGGGCGATGGAGCGGCTCTTGCTAACACAACCGGTTTACCGGAGATTTTCTGGGTTTTTACTTGGTTTATTATTGGTATTAGTGGCATTATATTGCTGGTACGAAATCAACACTAAATCCATATCCATATCCGTATCCAAATTCAAATTCAAATATAAGGTATTGAACATTAGGTTTTTTTATGAAAAAACAGACTATTTTACCCCTGCTATTTTGTGTGTTATTCGCTGGTTGCGCAATGCTACCGCCTGAATTGCGCGTCGATGAAAATACTGCACTAACTACTTTTTCTCAAGTTAAAGACAATCCCGAGAGTGTTCAGGGCGATACCGCTCGCTGGGGGGGCGTTATTGCGCAAGTGACCAATAAAGCCGATAATACCGTACTTGAAGTTGTTCACTTTTCGTTAAACTCTTCCAGCAGACCCGTTCAAAAAGATAAAACGTTAGGCCGATTTAAAGTGGTTTATAAGGGATTACTCGATCCACTCATCTATAAAACCGGTCGAAGTATTACTGCGCTAGGGCAAGTATTACCCTCAGAAGATGGTGTCATTGGCGAGCACCAATATCAATACCCTGTGCTGAAAGCCAGTGCTATTCATTTGTGGAAAGATATTGAAAAGGTAGAGACTCGGCTGAGTAATGACCCTTTTTGGTATACGCCATCATATTGGTACTATCCCCGTGGGCGCTATCCTCGCCCGATAGTGATCAAGCAACCCACTAATAAAAGCGCGACTAAATAGTCTTAGCAATGAGTCAAACTGCTGTCATTGAAAACATCGATTTTACCTTAGCAGGCATTAATATTCACGGCCTTGCTTGCGGCAGTGAAAATGATGATTTGGTGTTATGTCTACACGGCTGGTTAGATAATGCCGCTAGTTTTATCCCATTAATGACTGAATTAAAGGGCAAGCGAGTAATTGCTATTGATTGGCCCGGACATGGTTGGTCATCGCACCGCGATCTTAACTCTCACTATCACTTTATTGATTACGTATACGATTTATTGTCGCTGTTCGAATTAAACCAGTGGCCTAAAATAGCAATTGTTGCTCACTCTATGGGAGCTATGGTGGCGTCGGCTTTCACCGCCGCCTTCCCAGAAAAAGTTAGCACCTTGACCATCATTGATTCGATAGGATTACTCAGTGCTGAAGCTGAGGAAACAACAAAACAATTGCGCCTAGGTATGCAAAGTCGCTTAAAAACCAGCAACAGCAAAAAAACACGGCATCACAGTCGAAAATCAGCAATTGACGCGCGAATGGCGGTCTCAGATTTACAATACCCACAAGCTGAATTGATCATTAACCGAGGGTTAAAGCAAATGAGTGATGGTTTGCAGTGGCGATCTGATCAACGTTTACGCAATATTTCACCCTACCGTTTTACGTTGCAACAAGCCGAGCAATTGGTAGGCGATTTAATTGTGCCAGTACAACTGATATACGGCGATAAAGGCTTACCAATGGTAAAGCAAGCTATAAAACACTTTTCACCTTTGATCACCGATTTTCAAAGTCACCAACTGATCGGTGGGCATCATATTCACATGGAGCAGGCGCAAGCATCAGCAGCGCTTATTTTAACTTTTCTTGCCAATCGTTGAACAACTCAGGCTGCTACGCCCCAATATAAAGCTACAAATCATATCAGCTTTGCGCTTATTTGATTGACGTAGTAACAATATGCAGCTTTGAATTAACTGTTTATATTCTACTTATTAGTTTAATAAACAATAAGTTAATTTCTAATGCATATGAAAGGTCATCGGAATGCTCAGCAATAGTCTAGTCTTTTCAGTAAAAGTGCTAGACATTGGCTTAAGATTGACGATAATGTTATTCAAACACCTGTTTAAAAAGAAGTGTAGTCATTCGTATCCAATGACAGTGATAAACAACAATTACATAAGTTTTTTGGATGAAGTTGCAAGTAGAGGAAATGGTAGTGCAAAAAGTCTGGTTAGAGAAAAGTTATCCCCCCGGTGTACCTCATGAGATAGATCCCGATAAATATTCGTCATTGGTTGAAATGTTCAATAAATATGTTGGCATATATGCTGAACGACCAGCGTTTATTAATATGGGTGCGGAAATCACTTTTGCTGAGCTTGAACAACAATCTCAGGCATTCGCCGCCTATTTACAACAAGAATTTGGTTTAGTAAAAGGCGATAAATTCGCCATTATGGTGCCCAACTGCTTACAGTACCCCGTGGCGCTATTTGGCGCGCTATTGGCAGGTCTGACGGTTGTTAACGTCAATCCCCTGTACACAGCACGCGAGCTCGAACATCAGCTAAAAGACTCTGGTGCTAAGGCTATGTTGATCATCGAAAACTTTGCTCATACTCTTGAACAAGTCATAGACAATACCGCCTTAGAAAATGTGATATTAACTTCACTTGGTGATCGACTGGGAACCGTCAAAGGAACCATAGTTAATTGCGCAGTAAAATACCTTAAAAAAATGGTGCCTGCATTCACCTTAGCTAATACCACGCGTTTTAATACGGTATTGAAGAAAGGCAAACTGTTGACATATACGCCAGTCGAACTCACTGCTGATGACTTGGCATTTTTGCAATATACAGGTGGTACTACTGGACTGTCAAAAGGGGCGATGTTAACCCATAGAAACATGATGTCGAATATGCAACAGTCAAAAGCGACCATCAAACCGCAATTAGAAGAAGGTAAAGAATTAGTGGTAACCGCATTACCTCTTTATCACATCTTTGCCTTAACAGCCAACTGCTTACTCTTTCTCACTTTGGGTGGCTCCAATTTATTGATCACCAATCCCAGAGACATGCCGGGATTTGTCAAAGAACTGGCCAAATATCGTTTTTCTACCATCACAGGGGTTAATACCTTGTTCAATGGTTTGTTAAATACCCCTGGATTTGCCGATTTAGATTTTAGCGGTTTAAAAGTTGCACTCGGTGGTGGTATGGCGGTGCAAAGACCTGTTGCTGAGCATTGGGAAAGTGTGACTAAAACTCGTCTTTTAGAAGGTTATGGCCTAACAGAATGTGCTCCACTCGTGACCTTGTGTCCATATAATCAAGAAAAATACAGTGGTAATATTGGTTTGCCGGCTCCGTCTACGGACGTGAAAATTATGCTTGAAAATGGTGAGGAAGCGGCAATCGGTGAGTCTGGTGAAATGTGGGTTAAAGGCCCACAAGTGATGTTGGGTTATTACAATCGCCCTGAAGCAACCGATGAAATCTTAAAAGATGGTTGGTTGGCCACAGGAGACATTGCTTTTATGGATGAAAATGGCTTTTTCAAAATAGTCGATCGAAAAAAAGACATGATCATTGTTTCTGGTTTTAACGTTTTCCCCAATGAAATCGAAGAAGTTGCGGTTTCTCATCCCGGTATTATTGAAGCTGCGGCAGTAGGCGTTGCTCATGAGGTTTGCGGTGAAGAGGTAAAATTGTTTGCGGTAAGAAAAGATAAATCAATTAGCGAAAAATCACTTATAGAGCATTGTCGCAGTGGATTAACTAACTATAAAGTGCCTAAACACATTGAATTTAGAGATGAATTGCCTAAAACCAATGTCGGTAAAATATTGCGCCGAGAGTTGCGCTAATGTTTTCAATTTAAGCGATTCATTTGAGCAGTAAAATTCGATCTGTTGAGTGTCTAATGAAAAAAACCAGTTACTTCGTTGCATAAGTAACTGGTTTTTTTGTGAGGGTTTACCTCTGCTGGTAACATACTTGACAGTAATGGCTAGAGATTAACTATTGGGCATTAATTATCTGGCCATTAATGCCCTTACTTTCATCAGACATCAAATAAACATACAAGGGCATAATATCTTCAGGGCTGGCAATTTTATTTTGATCCTCTGCTGGATAGGCTCTTACCCGCATTGGCGTTGCGGTTGCACCGGGGCGAATAGCGTTGGTTCGCAAACTGGTATTGTCGTATTCGTCAGCGATCACTTGGGTCAAACCTTCAGTCGCAAATTTTGACACGCTGTATGCTCCCCAAAATGCTCGGCCTCTATTGCCAACTCCTGAGCTGGTAAAAACTAAAGAACTGTTTTCTGCCAAAAGCATAGTTGGTATCAGTGCTTGCGCCATTAAATGTTGAGCGGTGATATTAACCTGCATCACTTGGTGCCATATTTTTTGATCGATTTGCCCATAAGGTGTTAAATCACCTAACATCGAAGCGTTTAATAATGCCCCGTCTAATCGGCCAAATTGATTGCCAATAGTAGCCGCCATATCTTGGTAGTTTTGCTGGGTTGCTCCGTGCAAATCTAAGGGGATAATTGCCGGTTCAGCACCGCCTTGAGCAAGTATTTGATCGTAAACGGCTTCGAGTTTACTGACGGTTTTACCCAGCAAAATAACGGTTGCACCTAAACTGGCGTAAGTTAGTGCTGCTTGACGACCAATACCACTGCCCGCGCCAGTGACCAGAATTGTTTTGTTGTTTAAGCTATTTGCTATAATGGTGTGGTTAAACATAAAAAAGTAACGTTAATATAAAATGACGATTCTACGCTGTGCAAACTCAACTGACGAGTAAAATCTTATTGATAGTGGCAAAAAAATGATTTTATTGTCGATAAATGCAAAAACAGCTAGCACAAAGCTTATTCTTGGGTTAAGTTTAACTGGTCTAACAAGTTAAATTTTTGATATGTTGCATTAACTGTATTAATTTATGCGTCATTAAAATTTAACTTGCACAATATATAAATAATAAGACTAGTCCTTGGGGAGATAAAATGAAAAAGCTAGTTCTCAGTATTGCCATCGCTGCCAGCATTGGCCTGACTGCCTGTGATGATGAAACAATAAAAGACGTTCAACAAGAAGTTGCTGCTAATGGCCCTGCAGTAACGCCATCAGCTCGTGTGGTATTTGACCCTACCAACGGTGTCTTATCTGTGCCGAATGATTTACTCTTTCAAGGCTCAGTAGATGGCACTTTGCAAATACCAGGTGAACAAGGCACATTGGCAGATAATGCCGATCCTCAATTAGCTTTAGGTACGCAAGATGGATGGTCTATTGCTCAACCGTTTGTGCTAGCAATTGACTTTCCCGCCGGCACTGGATTAGATTCACCTTCAGTGTTTAGCGCTGATTCGGTTAAAATTTATCAAGCGACTATGGGCGGTGACGCCACAGATGCCGATTGTGCAGCTGTTGAGCGCGGTTTAGCCTGTAAAATAGTTAAAGAATTGGTATTTGGCGTAGATTTTATTGCCCAAGCTTCTGGTAATAGTGTTTCTATCATACCAACCAAGCCGCTAGCGGCTAAAACGACTTACCTAGTGGCATTGACTGATAGCCTCAAAGACAACAACGGCAAAGCTGTTGCGCCTTCAACCACCTATGAGCTAGTCAAGCAAGATATCACAACAGATCCGTTAGGCAGTGCATCGCAATTGGGTTTACAGTTAATTATCAACAGTTTTGAGACGGCTATCAGCTCTACTGGAGTCAATAAAGAAAATATCATTTATACTATGGCGATGACTACCCAATCTACTACTGATGCGATATTCGCAGTTAAGTCGGTAATGGTTGGCAATTTGCAGCAAGGGGTTTTCCCTACCATAGGTATTCAAGATACTGGCGCGTCGGTTGCTGACATATTGGCCGGATTTCTTCCGCCAGAACAAGTGCCATTATTTCAAACTGCCAATTACATGCGCGGCAGTATTACACTGCCTTATTACTTAGGTATTCCGTCAATTGCTGATCCAACTGCACCAATGACCGAACGCATTCGTGCTTTGTGTGATTCAGGTGCGACTTTGGCTGGTTTAGCCGCAAGTAATCCAGCAGCGATCCCTGCAGATGCGGTTAGTGCAACTGATGCGCAATGTATGGCTATTTCTGCGGCAAGTGGTTTACCTGCACCAGGTTTACGCGACCTAAGTAGTCTATTCCCTGTTGATGTTGAACGTCACATCACTAAGTTCAATCCAGTGCCGGCACCAAGTGCCCCGAGCGATATGCCGTGGATTGGTGATCCGGGAACCCTAGATGTGCAAATGACTACACCTGATCTTGCCGTCGCCAATGCCGTTCGTGCCAGTTTGGGCTTACCAGCATTAGTTAAGCCAGAAAACGGCTTTCCTGTGGTTATGTTGCAACACGGTATAACGTCAAATAAAGAAGCTATGTTGTTGATCACTGGTGCTATGTCATTACAAGGTTTAGCCACTGTAGCGATTGATTTCCCACTACACGGCAGTCGCGGTTTTGATCTTAATGGCGACGGTATCGATGAATTGAACTCGTCAATATCGGCACTGTTTTTTGCTAACTTAGCTAGTCTACCTACTGCACGTGATAACTTGAAGCAAGCGCAAGCTGATATGCTTGGTCTGCGTTTTGGTTTGAATTTTATCGGTGGTGTTGATCCACTTGGCAATCCGATGGATTTAGAGATAGATACGTCATCAGTCACCTTTTTAGGTAGCTCTTTTGGGGCAATGAATGGCATGAACTTTTTAGCCTTTGCCAACACTTCATTAGATCCAGCTGTTGACCCTATGTTTGCAGTAAAAGCCGCTTCTCTTAATGTGCCTGGAATGATGTTTGCTAACTTTGGTATGGAGTCTCCAGCATTTGAAGTGTTAGCCAAGTCTAATTTGACCTTGCAAGCTTCACCTGATTTCCAAGCTTTAGTGGATGCAACTTATCCAGACGGAGCTGATGCGGGACAGTTAGGTGCTTTGTATGTGCAGTTTTACAATGCCTTATCAGCTGAGCAGCAAGCCGGATTAGATGCGGTATTTGCCCAGTTTACCTTTGCTGCGGAAACCTTGTTAGATTCAGGTGATCCGATCAGTTCTGTGGACTTGTTGGCTGCGTCACAAACGCCTATTCACTTAACTGAAGTGGTTGGTAATGGCGTTGATAACTTGCCAGACCAAGTGGTTACCAATACCGCACCATTTACCCCGTTAGGTGGTACTGATCCTATCATACCTCTACTTGGCTTACCTGTAGTATCTAGTACTCTAGCTTCTACTGATGGCTCTCCGGTATCAGGTGCAGTGCGCTTTTTATACGGCTCACACGGTTCGGCACTTAGCCCAGCTCACACTGATGGCGTCACTGCCAGTCCTGAATATGCCGCTAGGGCAACAGTTGAAATGCAATCGCAAATAGCGACATTTTTAGCAACTCAAGGGCAGATTATTCTCATTACTGATGAAGAAATGGTCGAATAAGCAGTAACACTATTCTTGTTATCAAAGCCCTCCGTAGTGAGGGCTTTTTTTATGAGATAATGCCCCCATATGTGATCTCAATATTGATAAACTTTATTTGCTAAGGAAATTTTGTGGAATTTTTATATGAATATGGCCTGTTTTTGGCGAAAGCTGTGACTTTTGTTTTGGCTTTTGCTGCCATTGTTGCCGTAGTTGCTGCTTCGGCAATAAAACAAACCAGTAAAAAAGGACATTTAGAAATTACTGATTTATCCGAACAATACGCAGAAGTTGAACAAGATGTCATCGAGCACTTATTGACCAAAGAAGAATTAAAAGAAAAGCAAAAGAAAGATAAAAAAATAGCTAAAGAGTTAGCCAAGGCTGACAAAAAAAAGGCTAAAGACGAGACAACTGAGCCCAGTCCTAAACTATTTGTTATTGACTTTAAAGGCAGTGTCGATGCCAAAGAAGTGAATTCATTGCGCGAAGAAGTCTCGGCCATTTTAGCGGTGGCTAAGCCAAACGATGAAGTATTTATTCGCTTGGAAAGCCCTGGTGGTATGGTTCACGGTTATGGTTTAGCCTCATCTCAGTTAGACCGTATTAGACAACACAATATTCCGTTGACGGCCTCGGTTGATAAAGTGGCAGCCAGTGGTGGTTACATGATGGCATGTGTAGCAAATACCATAGTTTCCGCGCCTTTTGCCATTATCGGTTCGATTGGGGTGATCGCTCAATTACCCAATTTCAATAAATTATTAAAGAAGAATCATGTTGATTTTGAAATGTTTACTGCCGGCGAATACAAGCGAACTGTTACTATGTTTGGTGAAAATACCGATAAAGGCCGAGAAAAATTTAGCCAAGAGTTAGAAGATACCCATGTTCTATTTAAAGACTTTGTCAGTGAGCATCGACCTAGCTTAGCACTAGACAAAGTAGCTACCGGAGAGCATTGGTTTGGTCGTCAAGCAAAAGCGTTGGGCTTGGTTGATGAGATCCAAACCAGTGATGATTATTTACAGTCGCGCAGTAAGTCTCACCAAATAGTCCAAATCCATTATGCCACTAAAAAAGGCATAGCAGAAAAATTAGGTAAAGCTGTATCCTTGTCTGTAGACAGTATGATTGGCAAATTATGGCAAAGTAATCGCACTTTCCGACAGTAAATTACTCAACATAAGCAGTACTAATTAACATAATTAACGGGGTGAAATAGAGATAGCCATATGGATGCAGATTTTTGGCACAATTGCTGGCAGCGCAATTCGTTGGGCTTTCATCAACACAGTGTTCACCCTTTTATTATCGAGCATCTTGCCCCCTTATTGACTTGTCGCCAGCAACAGGTGTTTGTGCCCTTGTGTGGTAAGTCGCTTGATATGCTCTGGCTAGCACAACACGCAAAGGTCACTGGCGCTGAGTTAAGTGCTATTGCTTGTAGGGACTTTTTCAAACAGAATCAACTGCCATATCAGCAAGAATTGCTCGACCAACACAGCCGATATTGGTTTGACAATATCACCTTATTTCAAGGTGATTTTTTTGCGCTGTCGGCGCAAAGGGTAGGGAATGTAGATTGGATTTATGATCGCGCTGCACTGATCGCTTTACCCAAAGCTTTACAGCAGCAATATGTTACTCACTTATTGAGTTTTTTATCCGCATCGACTACTTTGTGTTTAATTACGATAGAATTTCCTCGCAATGAACTCGAAGGACCGCCTTTTCCTGTGTTCGCTGAAGATGTGCACACCTTATTTAACAATTGCCAAATAGACTGTATTGCCTCTCGTGAGTTAGCCGATAAGCGTTTTGCTCAGCGTACATTTCAAGTCAGTCACCTCGTTGAACGTCTTTATTTTATTACTCAGCCATAGCCAGCAGTTAACTGGTCACAGTAGACTGTTTGCTCAAACCTTGCTTTGCTGATGAGCACAACGTGCATTCTGCAGGATATTTTACTGTGATAATTTATCAATTCTGGTAGATTACCACTAACAATAAAAAAAAGGACTCCCGTTCAATGCAAAAAAAATTATTAGCAATGCCTGTGCTTATCAAAGTATTACTCGCGGTGATACTTATGTTAGCCAGTACTTTTGGGTTAAATAGCGAATATCAGTTTGTTGGTTATATACTGTTATTTTCTGCGCTTTACGTAGTTAATGAAGGTTTTGGTTTTTCTTTATTTATCAAAATTTCTTTAGCCCTAGTACTCGGTATAGTATTGGCGTCCTCTGGGTTGTTTTATGCTGGTGACTTACAGGCAATTCGTCCCGTTGGCAGCAAAATATTTATGAATTGCCTCACCATGGCATTAGTACCTTTGGTTTTTTCATCTATTGTAACCGGCGTGACTAGCTTAGGTGATATCAGTAAATTGAATAAAATTGGTTTAAAAACCATTGGTTATTATATCGCAACAACAGCAATTGCTATTACTATAGGTTTGAGCTTAGCCAATGTGTTTCAACCGGGTAAAAATTTAGACAGTGAAGTAAGAACACAATTTGAGCAAAATTTTAGTTCTTCGGCATCGACTAAAGTGGTTGCTGCTGAACAAAACAAACAAACATTATTTGAGGGGCTACAAGCTATTTTCCCCAAAAATATTTTTGAGTCTATTAGTAAAGCTAAGCCCGACATGCTGCAATTAATATTTTTTGCGGTTATTTGTGGTGTGGCTTTATTGCAAATGGATCCAAAAGTAGCTGAACCAGTGATCAAGGTTTTTACTGGCATTACTGAAATGACCATTAAAATCATTATGATGGTAATGAGATTGGCACCCTATGGGGTGTTTGCGTTAATTGCCTCGACGGTGGCTGGCACCCAAGGAACAGGTCTGATCCTTACCTTAATACCTTTTTCGTTAGTGGTAGTAGCAGCGCTATTAATTCACGGTATAGGCACTAATAGTCTTTCCCTTATTTTCCTCTCAAAAAAGAGTCCAAAATGGTTCTTTGCCCGTGCTAAAGAGGTAGCCATCACTGCGTTTTCTACTTCATCAAGCGGCGCGACTATGCCGTTAACTATGGAAGTTACTGAAGACAAACTAAAGGTTAAAAAGCAAGTATCTGGTTTTGTTGTGCCTTTAGGGGCGACCATAAATATGGACGGAACCGCACTTTTTCAGGGGGTTTCGGCGATATTTTTAGCTAATATCTACGGTATTGATTTAACCTTAGCCGACCAATTAACTGTGGTTGGCTTAGCCGTGATGGCATCGATTGGCACTGCGGCAGTACCCGGCGTTGGTATTGTCATATTAACTATGATCTTAGTGGCAGTGGGGATACCGGCGGAAGGTATTTTATTTATTCTACCAGTCAATAACTTACTCGACATGTGTCGAACCACTACAAACGTTATGGGGGATATGACTTGCGCAGTATATATCGACCATAAAATGAAAGACCACGAAGGGTAAAGATCTGATCTTTTACTCTATACTAGGCAGTTATTTCAGCTTATTATTAATTCAGTGATTACATTGAAGATATACCTTGTGCTAATTATAGCTGGTTTATTATCTGGCTAAAATCAGGTTTACTGTTAAAAATATGATCAGGGAAATACGGTATGACATTTATTAAATCTTTCGGTTTCATTTTGCTGTTGAATACACTGTTGGCTTGTGGAGGTGGAAGTGAGAGTTTAAGTGCCAATGGTAACGATAATAACAATGGATCTGGTAATGTTATTAGCATCACCCTCAATATTTCTGATCAATTGGTCACCGAGCAAAATTCGGCAACCATCACTGCGACAGTAACACAAGGCAATGCGGCGATGGCCAGCCAAGTAGTTACCTTTACATCTACTCTAGGTAATTTAAATCCAGAAGCAGGTACAGCATTAACCGACAGTAGCGGTGTTGCCTCTATTGTTTTAAATGCCGGTGAAGTGGCTGGTGCGGGAACGGTGACTGCCTCACTGTCATCGGGAGAACAAGCGACTATTGGTTTTACCACGCAAGGTTCGAGTCAAGTGGTGATCAGGTTAGGCAGTGGTCAACCCTTTGTCGAGGGCACTATTGATTTATCATTAACGCAAATATCAGCGGGTAGCACTAGTACCGTCTCAGTCTCACTCGTTGATGATACCGGTGCTTTGTATAACGAAGTCGTCGATGTTAATTTTTCATCAGTTTGTGCCGATGCTGTGCCACCCTCTGCAGAAATTGATGCTGTCATTACCACATCCAGTGGGCAAGCCGCGGCAACTTACCTAGCCAAAGGCTGTGTCGGTGATGATGTTATCAGTGTCAATGCCATTGTTAACAATACCAATTTGTCAGCAACTGGGGTTCTTAATGTATTAGCTGCCAATATTGGTAGTATTGAATTTGTTTCAGCCACGCCAGATGCCATAGGCATAGTTGGCACCGGTGCTGTAGGCGGCGCAGAGAGTTCTACTGTGGTTTTTCGAGTGTTAGACACCAATGGTAACCCAGTCAATAATCAGGCCATTGACTTTTCTTTGAGTACCGAAACCGGAGGTATTAATCTGATCCCAGTCAGTGCCACCACCAATGCCGAAGGCTTAGTGCAAACCGTGGTCAATTCAGGCACAGTCGCTACTTCAATAAGAGTCATTGCCAATGTGGTTGATAGCGATCCTATGATCAGTTCGCAATCGAGTGTTTTGGTGGTTTCAACGGGCATTCCCGATCAGGATAGTTTTAGTTTATCGGCAGATATTGTCAATCCAGAAGCATGGGATATCGATGGCACCGAAGTACAGATCACCGCAAGATTAGCGGATGCTTTCAACAACCCAGTACCAGATGGAACGGCAGTGAGCTTCGCTACTGAAGGTGGTGCTATTGAACCATCGTGTGTTACCGTGTCTGGGGTTTGTTCGGTAACATGGACCAGTCAATTTCCCCGCCCAGAGGGACATATTCTCGGCGATGTCAATAATTTAAACCATCCACCAGAAACAACCAATACTATGGGGCAGTCATTTGGCGGTCGAGTGAGTATTGTTGCTACAGCCATAGGCGAGGAATCTTTTCCCGACAGCAACGGCAATGGTCGTTTCGATGAGCAAGAGATCACTGGCTTCTTAGGTAATGATGTCAGTGGTAAGCCCTTCGACTTAAAAGAGGCGTTTGCAGATTACAATGAAGATGGATTCTTTAATCCCGGAGAAAATCACCCCAATGAACAAAGTGGTGGTGAATTAGAAGAATACCTTGATTTTAACAACGATGGCCAGTTTACCAGTGCAGACAACCAGTACAATGGGGTGCTATGTGCTGTTGAACAACACAGTGGCTGCTCAATTGAGCAACAATCAATTAATGTGCGCGGTCAATTAGTGCTGGTGATGTCAGGGAGCAGTGCGCGGTTTATCACTACTCAACCTGCTAATGATCAACCGCTAGTGATTGTCGGAGAAAACACCGCGTCAGCCTCGGTAGTCATAGCCGATCTGCACAATCAACCTATGCCTTTTGATTCATTAATTGAGTTCACGTCCACCGTAGGTTCGATAGCTGCCGGTTCACCTGTTCGTTGGGGCAATGATGCACATAATGGTGGAGGAGGCTTTACCGTGATTGTCAAAGGCGATAAAGAGCCTAAATCTGGAAGCTTAATAGTGACAGTTACTACCCCAAGTGGTGTGGTTTCCTCTCATACTGTGGCAGATATTATTATCCAATAAAGGCTATTTGATTTCTCTTACTAGTGATTTATTAACTCAGTGCCCAGCTATCAGCTGGGCACCATTTTTTGCGGATATAAACAATTCTTTTACTTTGATTGAATTAAGCGTTTAGTTTTCAGGCTTTATCGACATCTATTGTGGACATATTGATCTTTGCTGATCGTCAACAACTGAAAAAGTTTAACGCTTATCGGCAGAGTTACCAGCTTGCTTTGGCGATATTTTTATTGTTTTTCTAGTGTGTTTCGATGTTAATTATTACCAATAAATATGAATATTTGTGAAGATAGACTTAAATTCTGTGGAAAACTCTATTATGATTACGCCAAAAATAAGGCTTTTTACAGAGAAAACTAACTTTTACAAAATAATTACTTGTCAGTTTGAGTGTTTGCAGATATATCTAATAGTAATTTACGAAATTACTTAATCATTCTCCTCGTTATATCATATGACAATGGCATTGTTCATGTGTAAACGCTAAAAGTTAAGAGATAACAATAAAAGCCATCAGCGAGATGGGCATAAATAGGATTAACAAATCATATGGGAAAATCACTGGTAATTGTCGAGTCGCCAGCAAAAGCGAAAACAATTAACAAATACTTGGGTAAAGATTTTATTGTTAAGTCAAGTGTTGGTCACGTACGTGATCTTCCAACCAGTAGTAACGGTAAAAAAGTAGCGGCAAAATCACCCGCCGAAGTGCGCAAAATGACGCCTGAGGCGAAACAAAAATACAAGCAAAAACGCGATAAATTAGCGTTGATCAACCGCATGGGGATCAACCCAGATAAAGATTGGTTAGCCAGCTATCATATTTTGCCCGGTAAAGAAAAAGTCGTTGCCGAGTTAAAAAAATTGGCCGAAACAGCAGAAACCATCTATCTCGCAACCGATTTGGATCGCGAGGGGGAAGCTATTGCTTGGCATTTAAAAGAAATTATTGGTGGTAGTGACGACAAATACCGACGCGTGGTGTTTAACGAAATAACCGAAAGTGCCATTCAACAGGCATTTTCCACCCCCGGTGAACTCAATATGCCGGGAGTTAACGCACAACAAGCTCGCCGCTTCTTAGACCGTATTGTTGGATTCATGGTTAGTCCATTACTGTGGAAAAAAGTAGCTCGCGGTTTATCTGCTGGCCGAGTTCAATCGGTTGCGGTCAAATTAGTCGTAGAGCGAGAGCGAGAAATTAAAGCTTTTGATCCCAAAGAATATTGGGAGATAAGTGCAGAAACTAAAACCAACAGTGATCAAGGTCTGACCTTAGCTGTCACTCATCAGCAAGGCCAGACGTTTAAACCCAACAATGAAGCCGACACCAAAAAAGCCGTAGCACTACTCGAGCCAGCTGAGTACTTAGTCACCAAGCGCGATGATAAACCCTCAAAAAGTTCACCGTCTGCGCCCTTTATTACCTCTACTTTGCAACAAGCAGCCAGTACTCGACTTGGCTTTGGGGTTAAACGCACTATGGGGCTAGCGCAGCGTTTGTACGAAGCTGGGCATATTACCTATATGCGAACTGATTCAACCAATTTAAGCAGCGATGCGGTACAAAAGTGCCGTACCCATATTGGCAAGCACTTTGGTGACAATTACTTACCTGAAAAAGCCAAGTTATACGGTAGTAAAGCCGGCGCGCAAGAGGCGCACGAAGCGATAAGACCTTCAAATGTCAGCGTTGAATCGGCTTTTATGGAAGGTATAGAGGCCGATGCCAAAAGACTATACGATTTGATTTGGCGACAATTTGTGGCTTGTCAAATGACCGCAGCACGTTATACAGTGAGTACCATGACCGTTCAAGCCGCAGGTTTTGACTTAAAAGCCAAGGGACGTGTGATGCAGTTTGATGGCTGGACTAAGGTTCATCCGCAACTATCGAAAGGCGATAAAGACACGCATTTGCCCGATTTGGCAGTTGGTGAAATATTAACCCTCGATAAACTGCTACCTTCGCAGCACTTTACTAAACCAGTGCCTAGATTTGGTGAAGCGTCATTGGTCAAAGAACTTGAAAAGCGCTCCATTGGACGTCCTTCAACCTATGCTTCAATTATTTCAACCATTCAAGATCGCGGTTATGTTCGCTTGGAGAAAAAGCGGTTCTACGCAGAAAAAATGGGGGAAATTGTCACCGACAGTTTGTCAGCAAGTTTTATCAACTTAATGAGTTATAACTTTACCGCCGACATGGAGCAAGAGCTAGATGAAATTGCTGAAGGTTCGATGTTTTGGAAAGATGTACTCAACGAATTTTACAGCAACTTTACAAAACAACTTGCCCTAGCTGACAAGCCTGTTGATGAAGGTGGAATGCACAGTAACGAACCTGTGTTAACAGATATTGACTGTCCTACCTGTGGCAGAAAAATGGGTATTCGCACTGCCTCAACTGGGGTTTTTCTCGGCTGCTCAGGTTATGCCTTACCGCCCAAAGAGCGCTGTACAACAACAATGAATTTAACACCCGGTGAAGAAGCGGTGAGTGTGTTGGCGGAAGATCAAGAAACTGAAGCACTCAGAGCTATGCATCGCTGTAGTATTTGTTCTACCGCAATGGACAGTTATTTAATTGATGAAACACGCAAGTTACACGTTTGCGGTAATAACCCTGTTTGTCCTGGCATTGAAGTAGAGTACGGCACCTTTAAAATAAAAGGTTACGATGGACCAATTCTCGAATGTGATCGCTGTGATGCCAATATGGAGCTTAAAAACGGTCGATTTGGTAAATACTTTGATTGCACCAATAGTGAATGTAAAAATACCCGAAAACTACTAGCCAATGGTGAGGCAGCGCCGCCAAAAGAAGATCCTGTGCAATTGCCTGAGTTGAGTTGTGAAAAATCAGACGCACATTTTGTATTGCGCGATGGTGCGGCGGGCATATTTTTAGCTGCTAACACCTTTCCAAGGTCGCGTGAAACCAGAGCGCCAAAAGTTGCAGAGTTACAACGTTTCCGCGATCGCATTTCGGTTAAGTTTCACTATTTAGCTGATGCACCTGTTGCAGATCCCGATGGTAATTTATCTGTGGTGAGATACAGTCGTAAGAACAAATCACAATATGTAATGACTGAAGTTGAGGGTAAAGCAACTGGTTGGACAGCAACCTTTAATGACGGTCAATGGCAACAAGTGTTAGCCAAGAAAAAAACAACTAAAACAAAAAGCAAAGCAAAAGCTAAAAGCAAAGCAAAAACTGCCACTAAAAAATAACATTTACTGTTAAGGTGCTTTTAATTGGTCATGGGTTGAATAACACAATAGCCTTAGGCAAGGTTATTCAGCCCACTCTAACTGATCTATTACTCTTCTCGCTTGTTCTATTGTACAATCAGTTTTGGCCATCAACTCATTGACAGTGATATTGGGTTGGTGCTTTGCAATGGTCAGCAAGGCTTCATAACTCAGCTGGGTATGTTGGGATTTGAGGTGTTTAGCCAACCACAACCAGCTGTCTTCATCAGCACTTTCAATGAGTAGTATAATATCGTTAATTTGCTTAAACGACGCCACTAATTGCCAGTTTCTAGAACGACCTATTCGAGTTAATTGACACCCCAACTGGCGTATATGTGCTTTAAGGGCATAAGCTTTGAGGACACGTCGCAAAAACGAGGGTAAGGTAATAGTGACGAGTTTAGACATGATGCAGGGGGAATAGCAAAAGGTCGGGTAACCTTTTCATTTACCAGTCTACCATTTTTTCTTAGGTTGAAATAATAAATCTAAATCGTCTTCTTGTGCTTTGGCTTTTTTCTCTGCATCTTTAGCGTTAATATTTTTCAGTGAAGAGGTGATATCTTCAAGTTGTGCATTAATTTCAGTTCGGCGCTTAGTGACGTAATCTGATTGATGCAGACTTTCACTTAGGGTTTTTAATGCTTTTTCAAAATACTGTCTAGCCGAGCCTAACATTTCATTGTTAAAAGCCTGTAATCCTCGCTTGTAGATACTTTCTACATTGATTTTAAGTTGTATTCCACTGAGCTTTTTATCTTCATGTGCAAACGCTTGAGGGTCGAGTACACCTTTCATTTGTTCCGATTTTAAAATACTACGCAATTTCTTAATGGTTTGTAAAATAACTAATAACTGTTGATCATTATCGGGTAAAACAAATTTATCTTCAGAGGTCTCAGTCGGTGCAGCTAAGTCTTTGGCGGCTTGAAGCCTTGCTTGTATTTCATTTACTTTAGCCTTTAACGGTGCCGACTCGGGAATAATTTCAGCCATTTTCTTGGCGGCATTAAAGCTTCTTCTATTAAGAATAATTGCTAAGTTAGCGTTTGCAGGCAAGTGAACTAAACTGGCTAATAGCTCTTCAGTTTCATCAATGATAGCTTTTTGTTTTGCTGCTTTAGCGCGCTTTTCTTGCTCTTGTTTCGCTTTGTGTTGCTGTATCGCATTGACTATCACCACAGCGACAATTAAAGCAATAATTAAACTAACAATAATACCCATAACTTTTTACCAAGCAACTTATAAGACAACTTCAATTCTCAGTTTACAAAAAATGAGTGGTCAAGCATAGCGCTATGTGAATGTTTTTATTTTATTTTTTATTTTTACTATGTTTTTGAGTATTTTGGCATGATTTGCTCACAGAAATTCACCGTTGATAACTAAAATTTTTCAACCAAAAATAGTAAATTTTTTAAAAGCAAAAAATTTTTATGGCATAAATGATCAATTAAGTATATATTTTTCGAATAAGCCAATCTGAACAATCACTATGAAACTGCAACAACTCCGCTATATTGTCGAAGTCCAAAACAATAATCTCAATGTTTCTGCTACCGCTGAAAGTCTCTTTACTTCGCAACCGGGAATAAGCAAACAAGTAAGAATGCTTGAAGACGAATTGGGTATTCAAATATTTGGCCGAAGTGGTAAGCATTTAACTCATGTGACTCCTGCCGGTCAGGAAGTGATCAACATCGCTGCGGAAATACTGTCGAAAGTAGATGCAATTAAAGCAGTTGCCAGAGAGCATACTCAACCTGATGAGGGTAAATTGAGAATTGCGACTACCCATACGCAAGCCAGATATGCCTTACCTGATGTTATTCAAGGGTTTATCAATAAATACTCAAAAGTATCATTGCATATGTATCAAGGCACACCGGCGCAAATAAGCGATGCGGCCACTAAAGGCGATGCAGATTTTGCCATTGCCACTGAGTCTTTTCACTTATACAACGATTTGATCATGTTGCCTTGTTATCACTGGAATCGCAGTATTATTGTCAGCCCAGATCACCCGCTTGCTAAGAAGACTAATATTACCATTAAAGATATCGCCGAATATTCACTGGTGACTTATGTTTTTGGTTTTACTGGCCGTTCTGAACTAGACCAAGCTTTCAGTGATGCAGGGGTAGAGCCAAAAATTGCTTTTACAGCTACCGATGCCGATGTGATCAAAACCTATGTTAGATTAGGTGTGGGTATTGGTGTTATTGCGACGATGGCGATGCAACCCGATATAGACAGTGATTTAGTCACTATTGATGCTAGCCACTTATTTAAAGCCAGTACCACTAAAATAGGCTTTAGACGAGGCACTTTTTTACGCGATTATATGTTTGATTTTATCGCTCGATTTGCGCCTCATTTGAATCGAGATTTGGTCACCAAGGCCGTGCTGTTAAAAAACAACAGTGAAATAGACCAGTTATTCTCTAAAATATCGTTACCGATCAAATAATTGATCGGTAATATATTGGGGCTGTGTGGTGTTAACACTCGATGATGTTTACCGCTAATCCACCCCTTGAAGTCTCTTTATACTTAGTCTTCATATCATTGCCTGTTTCCCACATGGTTTTTATCACCTTATCCAAAGATACTTTTTGTGTACCTGTGCCTCTGAGTGCCAAGCGTGACGCATTGATGGCCTTTACAGCTCCCATGGCATTGCGTTCAATGCAAGGCACTTGCACTAAACCGCCGACAGGATCACAGGTTAAGCCTAAATTATGCTCCATGCCAATCTCTGCGGCATTTTCAACTTGTTTAGGCGAGCCACCCATAATTTCGGTTAATGCGCCTGCAGCCATTGAGCAAGCTACACCAACTTCTGCTTGACAACCGCCTTCGGCTCCAGAAATAGTCGCATTGGTTTTATATAAAATACCAATAGCTGCAGCCGCTAATAGGTATCGAATACATTCCTCATCTTCAACTGGTTTAATAAATTTATCGTAATAGCACAATACTGCCGGAATAATGCCGGCTGCACCATTGGTAGGTGCGGTGACTACTCTTGAGCCTGCGGCATTCTCCTCATTCACTGCCAGCGCAAATAAATTGACCCAATCCATTGCCGCTAATGGATCTGAATTTTTTTCTACCATTAAAGTGCGATATAATGCCGGTGCTCGACGGGCTACTTTTAACCCCCCTGGCAGGATGCCTTCTGTTTTCATGCCGCGGTTAACACTGTCTCGCATCGCTTGCCAAATATTGATCAAGCGCGCTTTAACCTCATCTTCATTATTTAAACATTTTTCATTGTCCATCATTATCGAACTGATACTGAGGCCTTTTTCTATCGCTAAAGTAATTAATTGATCGGCACTAGAGAAAGGATGAGGGCGAACAATATTGCTGTGGATAGACAAGGCTTTATCCTTCTCTTTTTCAAAATCACAATCTTCAACAATAAAACCACCACCGATAGAGTAGTAGGTTTTTTGTGCAATGATGTCTTGGTCTTGAAAAGCAAATAAAGTCATGGCATTGGCGTGCGCAGGTAAGGTTTTGCGGCGATGATAAATAATTGCATCTTGCACGGGGAAATCGACTAATTGACAGGCCAGTAAATTGATTTTTTGACTGTTAACCACTTGCTGTAAAATACTGTCTATGGAATTGACCGCAATACTTTCAGGGCACTGTCCCGACAACCCCAATATGATAGCTTTACCTGTGCCATGGCCTATACCAGTTTGACCTAGTGAGCCAAACAACTCACATTTTACTCGGTTAGTATTGTCTAATAGTTTGACTTGTTGCAAATATTCAACAAATAATTTTGCAGCTTTCATTGGACCAACAGTGTGTGAACTGGAAGGACCTATGCCAATAGAAAACATATCAAATACACTAATCATCTTGTTTACCTGAATTTATACTTGTAATTTAACTTTAATTTCAAATTATGTTCGGTAATTGTAGCTGAAAGTTATCGACAACCCTAACAGTTTTATTGCTTAATAATAAACATACTGCTCAATCTTGCGTTGGTTCAATAAGGTTGACTAAATCATTTATGATGGTTGCCGTTGCTCCCCATATATTATATTGCTTGTAGGGCATAAAGCGCACTTTTTGTCGAATAGTGCTATGCACAACTTCTAAGCTGATTTGTTTTTTAGTGTTGAGAAAGTGACTGATGGGCACATAAAAAATTTCATCAACTTCATTGTGATCAATGCTCGTGCTGCTGTTTGATTTGACAAAAGCGACAATTGGCGTGATGCGAAAGCCTGTTATTGTGTGGTAAGGGTGAAGTTGTCCAAGTACATGCAGATCATCGCCATCTATGCCTATTTCTTCTTTGGTTTCGCGCAGCGCCGCTTGAGTTATATTGCTGTCGAATTTTTCTACTTTCCCTCCGGGGAAACTTATCTGCCCCGGGTGGTGCTTAAGGTGTTGAGCGCGCTTAGTTAGCAATACCATGAGTTGCTTATTACGTTCAATTAACGGTACTAATACTGCGGCTTCTACCAGTTTGTGATGTTGTTTTAATGGCGCTGAAGTTCTTTGCCTTGTTGCTAAAGCATTCAATTGAAAACGTTGTAAAAATTCATTCTTTGTCAAGCCAAATTCCCATAGTCAATACAAATTTTCAGTTGTGGTACAATCTTACTGCTAAAGTGCACTCAATACAGGCAATATTTTATCAACTTTATCAAAGGTTTCTTGGTATTCATTAGTTGCTTTTGAATCGGCAACTATACCGCCACCTGCCGAGCAGTATACATAATTTACATCATTGGCATGCCTCTGGCAGACTAAGGTTCTGATAGTGATACTGCTGTCCATATTACCGCAAGCTGAAATATAACCAATAGAGCCACAGTAAATACTTCGTCGGTGTGGCTCTAGCTCCTCTATAATTTCCATTGCTCGAATTTTAGGAGCACCAGTAATAGAGCCCCCAGGAAAAGCTGCTCTGAGCAGATCTGTCGCATCGTATTGCGAGGATAATTTTCCTTCTACTGTACTCACTAAGTGGTGCACGGCTGGAAAACTCTCAATTCTAAAAAGATCAGGTACTACAACAGTTCCGGGGGTACAAACCTTGCTAATATCATTTCTTAGTAAGTCGACAATCATTAAGTTTTCAGCTTTATCTTTGCTAGAATTAGCCAAGTGTTCGGCGTTTTGTTGATCTTCTTCAGGAGTATTTCCCCTCGGGTAGGTGCCTTTAATCGGTTTGCTTTGCACTTTATTATCACTGAGTTGCAGAAACCTTTCTGGTGAAACACTTAAAATCGCTAAATGCTCAAATCGAATAAATGCTGAAAATGGCGCTTTGTTGTGCTTGCGCAAAGCGCAATACGCATTGTATTCATCACCTGTGTACTGAGCGGCAAAGCGTTGCGTTAAATTAATTTGATAACAATCACCGGTACGCAAATATTGTTGAACCCGATCAAATTTTTCTAGGTATTGTGCTTTGTTTATATTCGATTGCCATGGTGATGCAAGTTTAAAAGCTTGGGGCTGCTGACCACAGGTATTAGCGGCGATCTTTGCAAAAATTGACGATGTGATGGCTTGGCGATCATCTTCTGGACAAATTAGGTAAAACTGCTGTTGACTGTGATCAAAGACAATGGCTTTATTGTATAAGCCTACCGCCATTTCAGGTAAATCAATATCTTTGCTGGCACGTTCTGTTATGTGTTCAAAACACCGTCCAAGATCATATGAAAAATAGCCCATGGCTCCCGTTAAAAACGGCAAGGTGTTATCGACTTTATTATCTATACTATACTGAGCGAAAAATTGCTGTTGTGTCGATTTTAAAATACACAAGGGATCGCCATGTTCGCAGAGTATTGTGTTGGCGTTCAGATCATTGATAGTGGTTTTGTCTTGGTCAGTAATAATAGTGATATCGGGCTGCCATACCATAAGATCAAACTGACTAGCCGGGTGAACGCCATCATAGGAATCCAACCACATTGACCAAGGCTGATCAGCGAAAATTGCAAACAGTGATTGACAGTCAATGGGCTGTGTAAAGGGCAGCGCTGCAACTGTAATTTTTTTATTTTGCTTATGAGTCAAACCTTTTACCTATTGCGTTGGACTGGCGAGTCAGTGGTAAGCAGGGTATGATATCGCCAAATTTATTAGTTTCAAGATAATACCAAGTGAAATAGTGTTTTGTTCGTCAAGTGTGGGTGTGGAGTTACTCTATTCATGGTCTAGCAAAATCAATAAAGCATTATTTTATCGCAAATCACCTAAAAAAATTAGTACATTTGATATTATCTATATAATTATTTAATCAATCAATCAATCAATTAATCAATCAACTATCGACTAAGGGCAAGTCATGGCTATTATTAAACAAGCAGATCTTATTGAAAGTATTGCAGATGCATTGCAATATATTTCTTATTATCATCCACTAGACTTTATACAAGCACTTGAAAAAGCATACCACAAAGAGCAAAGCCAAGCAGCAAAAGATGCTATTGCCCAAATATTGATCAACTCGAGAATGTCCGCTCACGGTAAACGCCCCATATGTCAAGATACTGGGATTGTCACTTGCTTTGTTAAGGTGGGCATGGCAGTGCAATGGGATAAAACTGATATGACAGTACAACAAATGGTTGATGAGGGGACACGTCAAGCCTACACAAATCCAGACAACCCACTGCGCGCTTCTATTGTTAAAGATCCTGCGGGTAAAAGAATAAACACCAAAGACAATACGCCTTCGGTTGTGCACCTTGATATGGTCCCAGGCGCTGGTATCGAGGTAATGATCGCCGCTAAAGGGGGGGGCAGTGAAAATAAATCTAAAATGGTGATGCTCAATCCCAGCGATTCAATTGCTGACTGGGTTGTAAAAACCTTACCTTCAATGGGGGCAGGTTGGTGCCCACCAGGTATGTTGGGCATTGGTATTGGCGGCACAGCAGAAAAAGCTGGGGTATTAGCTAAAGAAAGTTTAATGGACCCAGTTAATATTCAACAATTAATAGATAAAGGTGCCGAAACTGCTGAAGAAAAATTACGCCTAGAAATTTATCAACGAGTTAATGAATTGGGGATTGGCGCACAGGGACTCGGCGGATTGACTACAGTGGTTGATATTAAAATCAACTCAGTACCGACACACGCCGCCTCAAAACCTGTGGTGATGATCCCCAATTGCGCAGCAACCCGCCATGTGCATTTTCATCTTGACGGCTCTGGTCCTGCCGATCTCAGCCCTCCTAAATTAGAGGATTGGCCTGAAATTACATGGCAAATAGGTGAGGATGTGCGCCGTGTTAACGTCAATGAACTGAGTAAAGCCGATGTCAGTCAGTGGAAAACAGGGGAAACAGTCCTGCTTAACGGCACTATTTTAACTGGACGTGATGCTGCGCATAAACGCATTGAAGAAATGCTTGCTAATGGTCAGCCATTGCCGGTTGATTTCACCGATAAACTTATTTATTACGTGGGTCCGGTTGATGCTATTGGCGACGAAGCTGTTGGTCCAGCAGGCCCGACAACAGCAACGCGGATGGATAAATTTACTGAAATGATGCTAGCTGAAACAGGCTTATTGGGTACTATAGGTAAGGCTGAACGAGGCGAAGCCACAGTGCAAACCATTAAAAACCACAATTCTGTTTATCTGATGGCGGTTGGCGGTGCAGCTTATTTAGTTTCCAAAGCCATTAAAAAAGCGCGAGTGGTTGCTTTTGAAGACATGGGGATGGAAGCCATTTACGAATTTGAAGTGGAAGATATGCCAGTAACGGTTGCGGTAGATAGTAAAGGCGAATCTGCTCATGTGACAGGTCCGGCTATTTGGCAGGCCAAAATAGAGGAATTGTCGACCAAACTTCAACCGTAAATACTTTAACCTGTGATCACCTTAAAATATGATTTGTGAATAAAAGCGCCGCTTATTTGGCGCTTTTATTGGGTTTGAATTATCACAACTTTCTGTGTGACTATCTGCAGCATTTTTACTGGCAATAGCTGGCAATTGCCTAGTTACCTATCTGCAGAACAGCACCAAACTAATATCAGCAAACTAGTATCACCAAACTAATATCACCAAATTAATATCATTGTCGATGAGCAAAATAATTATCATTGTCGATGAGCAAAATAATTATTGGTAAATTGTCGATTTTCACATTCATTTGAGTTGGCGATGACATTTACTATCGCAAGCTCAGGTTAACTGAGACGACTTACCGATAACAGGTTTGTCAACATGGTGATATTTTGATTTTTGCCATTAACCTCAGAGACAAAGTATGATTTAATACCTGTTCTTATTTACAGTGTATGATGTGGTTATATGATGACAACTTCAAATATCGTGACTTTTTTTGAACAATTGGATAAGCAGCACTTTTCAATGCTGATCATCGCTGTGTGTTTGCTTTTTTGCTGTTGGTTGCACTTGCGCTTTAAAGGCCTAAAAAATCATATTGAGCAACAATTACAACAGCAAAATGAGCAAAGCAGTCTGATTTTACAGACACTGCAACAAAGCCAACAATTATCGACGGAAAGCCAACAACAGCAGCAACAGCAACTGAATGTTAACCATCAACAATTAATAGCCCAGCAAGGGGTTGTTAACAATACGATTGAACAACAAATTTCACAATTGAAATTGACCTTACTTCAACAGCATGTCGAGCAGAGCGAAAAGCAAAGCTCGATATTAAATAGCCACAGTGAAAAAATAACTAAAATATTAATGGAACATCAACACCTATTTAATCAAAACCAGCTAAAATCCATTGACCAATTGATCGAACATTTAAGTAAAACAGCAAAGTTGAGCAGAGAAGAGCAAAGCAAATCACTGCAAGCATCCAGTGAGCAAATGGCTATAAAAATTACTGAACTGACTCAATCCACAGATCATCGTTTAAAAGAAATTAGTCAACAAGTTGAAAAGAGACTAGCGGAGGGCTTTGACAAAACAACTAAGACCTTTAATGACATTGTTAAACGATTAGCATTGATTGACGATGCGCAAAAGAAAATTACCGAACTATCATCCAACGTTGTTAATTTACAAGAGGTCTTAGCGGATAAGCGTTCTCGAGGCGCTTTTGGTGAAGTACAATTAAACGCCCTGATCCGCAATGTGATCCCCGAGCAACATTTCGCTTTGCAACACACCTTATCGAATGGCAAGATTGCTGATTGTGCTTTATTTCTGCCTAAACCAACCGGCACAGTGATCATTGACAGTAAATTCCCTCTTGAGAGTTTCCGCACAATGACAGATAACAGGTTAGGTGATGCAGATAGAAAATCAGCTGAACGGCAATTTAAAATTGATATTAAAAAACACATTAAAGATATTCATGAAAAATACTTGATTGATGGTGAAACGTCCGATGGCGCTATAATGTTTATACCTGCCGAAGCCGTATTTGCTGAAATCCATAGCCATCATGCTGATTTAGTTGAATTTGCTAATAAAAAGCGGATTTGGCTTACTTCGCCAACCACCTTAATGGCTATTCTTACCACGGCACGAGCGGTGTTAAAAGATGAAGCTACCCGCGAACAAGTACATATTATACAGGCGCACTTATCGGCGTTGGCAGCTGACTTTTCGCGGTTTAAGATCAGGTTTGACAATCTAGCAAAGCATATCGATCAAGTCGCTGGCGATGTTAAGCAAATTAATACCTCTGCTGGAAAAATTACTCAGCGTTTTGAAAAAATAGAGCAAGTTGAAATATCATCGCCTATTGATGAAACTATTGCTGTAACGGCAAGTGATTAACATGCATGGGTATAGGTATAGCTATTTGTTTGCTTTCACTGCGAGTTTAAGCGGGGCTTTTATATTGACTTTGCTGTATGACAGCGACAAGGTTTACCTATTAATAAGGCGGTGTTTTGCAACAAAAATTTGAAGGTTTAAAAACTACCATATCGACTTTTATCGCGATTGCCCTAGTTGTTTTCACTACTCAGCACACGCAAACTGTTTGGCAAGACCAATTGCCATTTATTGAGCAAATGCTCGGTGGGCTGGCTATTGCTGGGATCATACTAGCGACTCAATTTGGGCGCAGTCGCTACGCTATATTGATCTGTCTTTGGACCCTGTATTACTTGGTACAAGTTGAGTTGTTGCCGGGCAAGGCTTTGCTCGAGTTGCAAAGACAAGGGGTGTTCTTAACTGGCGTATTGATATTTTTCTTACTTAGCCTAGTCAAAGACCGGCGGGTTTTGTCAATACACGGGATTTTACGGTGTTGTGGTTTAGTGTTGTGCGCTGTTTTCGCGCACGCTTGGATCATTGGTTTACAGTGGTTACTTACTGACACTCAATTGAGTTCACAAGCCATAGCAAATTATACCTCACTTTCAATAGAACTAGCGTTTGTGTTTACTGCGCTATTGATCCTGTTGAGGAGTATTAGGCAGGCCAGTTTATTAATGGCCTCGTTGTTGACCAGCCTAGTTGTATGGGCAGGCTTATATCTACAGTATTTGCAGTTAGAACTCAGTGTTCTGCTATTGATATTGAGCCTGCAGTATATCTTGGTGGTGCTGATTGATTCCTATTTTTTAGCCTATCGCGATGAATTAACTAAACTTCCGTCGCGAAGAGCTTTACAGCAATTTACCTTATCGCTGGGCAGAAAATATACCGTCGCTATGATCGATATTGATCATTTTAAAAAATTTAATGATAACTATGGTCACGATATTGGCGATCAGGTACTTAAATTAGTTGCCACAAAAATTGCCGACAATAAGCAGGGGGGGAGTGTTTTTCGCTTTGGTGGTGAAGAATTTATTATTGTGTTTACCAATAATAACCTTGAGCAATGCGCGTTAATACTAAACAACATCAGACAAAAAATCGCTGAATATCAGATTATTATTAGGCATCCCTCGCGTAAAACCAAAAAAGCACGGCAACTGGCGGCCAACAAAACAGCTAAAAGTGTCAGTGTCACAATATCCATAGGGGTAGCGACTCGACAGACTAAATGCCATTTTGAACAAACCGTTAAGAGCGCTGATCAAGCATTGTATCGCGCTAAGCGAAAAGGCCGTAATAACGTCTGTTATTAGGCGCTAAATACTCAAGGTAAACAGTTGTTTAGGATTGTCGTTTGCCGAACACCTAGTCGGCTTTATTTAGCGTTTAATGACCCTTGCTATCAGAACAATAGAGCTGTGTTGAACACACAATAAAGCCGCTGTGTTAAAAGACATTTTCGGTTGAGCCAACTGCCTCTGTTAATTCAGTATTGCGACGTTGATAAATACCACTGACAATAACACAGGACATACAAAACGCAGATAATTACCCCAATACGACAACCACTTTCTTCCCTGCTGCAGAGCTTTATCGCGCAGTTTATTACCGCGGCTCCACAACCAGCCAACCACAATAAAATAAAATAAACAGCTCAACGGTTGAATAATAGTGGTTAAAATGCGAATAAAAGCACCGAACAACAAATCAAAATAGGCAATGAGCAACAGGCTTAAGCAAAGTACCATTGCTGATACTAGCCAAGTTGCTGTTGTTCTTGATAACGATTTGTCTTCGACTAAATAAGAAACAGGTACTTCTGTTGAAGAAATAGTCGAGGTTAAAGCGGCAATGGATAATAGTGAGAAGAAACCAAAAGCCACTAATAGTCCTATTTTGCCCATTGAATTAAACAATTCAGGTAGTATATAAAATATCAGTTGTCCTTCACCGATGAGTTTATTGTCACTAAATACCTCAAGTCCCGCTTCTTGGGCCACAAACAGCGCTGGAATAATTAATAAACCAGCCATAAAAGCGATACAGGTATCAAGCGCGGTGATCGACACAACTAGCTTGCCTATATCCTTATCTTTTTGCATATAAGAGCCATAAACCATCATGCCGCCGACACCAACAGATAAAGAAAAGAAGGCTTGTCCCATCGCTGAAATAACTAATTTAGGATCGGTGACTTGGCTAAAATCAGGAATAAGGTAAAGGGTTAAGCCTTTTTCGGCCCCCGGTTGTTGTAGTATATAAATAATCAAACCAACTAGCATAAATAACAAGATAGGCATTAAACGCGATGACCATTTTTCGATACCTTTATTGACTCCTTGATGAATAATCGCTGCACCGAGAAGGATAAATAGTGGCGTAAATAGCAGGTTTCTCTCTGTGCTTGATGTCGCTAACCAAACAGCAATATCAGTGTAGCCCATTAATTCGCTAATAGAAGACAGAGCGTGAGCCAACATCCAGCCAGCAACTATAGTATAAAAACTTAACATCATCATCGCGCCACACAAACCAGCAAGGCCAGCACTTCTGCCTAAACGGGTTGACACTCTTTGACAAGCTTTGCCCATTGCCGCTACTGGATTGGATTGCGCTTGATTACCAATATATATTTCAGCATATAATGCCGGTAATGCCAGTAGCAAGGTGACCACAAGATAAACGAATAAAAAAGCACCGCCGCCGTTATTGGCTGCTTGAGTAGGAAACCCCCATATATTGCCTAAGCCTATTGCTGAACCTGCTGCCGCCAGCACAAAACCAATACGGGTATGAAAAGAATCTCGAGATATTGTCATAGTATGAATGTGTTGTTGTTTTTATTTTTAACCGAGCTTAACCAGTTCGGCATCGTTAGTGAAGCTATTTTATTGCATGAAATAATATTATTTTATTTTTGATATCGGCATAATGTAAAATTAATAGAACAGTTTCAATAAAACCCCTAGCCAAGGCAATTTTTTGTCCTACGGTTAGACTAATATATTAAGAGAATTATACCTTTATGTTGCAATACCAAATTATTCCCGTCACTAAATTTCAGCAAAACTGTACCCTGTTTTGGTGTGATGAGACTGATCAGGCGGCGGTGGTTGATCCCGGCGGAGACATTGACCTAATTATTAAGGCAATTGAACATTATCAATTAACCCTGAGCAAAGTATTGTTAACTCATGCACATATTGATCACGCTGGGGCTACTAAGGCTTTAGCCCAACACTATCATGTAGCCATCGAAGGCCCCCATAAAGAAGATAAATTTTGGCTCGATTTAATACCGGAGCAAAAAACCATGTTTGGTTTTGAGCACGGTGAAATATTTTCCCCTGATCGTTGGTTAAATCAAGGAGATACCGTGCAGTTTGGCAATGTAGAATTGACTGTCTATTTTTGCCCCGGTCACACCCCAGGGCATGTGGTGTTTTATCATCAAGCATCAAAACTAGCTCAAGTCGGCGATGTTTTATTCAAAGGCTCTATTGGTCGTACTGACTTTCCCCGCGGTGATCATGATACTTTACTAAAATCCATACGCACTGTGTTATTTCCCTTGGGTGATGATGTGCAATTTATTCCCGGCCACGGTCCTATGAGTACTTTGGGTGCAGAGCGAAAAACCAACCCTTTTGTAGCCGATAAATGGGGATGATCACCGTGAATAATTTAGTGGTAAATATACAGAAAGGTTTAAAAACTGTCGACTCTAGCCCACTTTTTCAATGGTCAGTGATCCTAGTTATTATTACCTCCGCCTTGTTAATTGGTGCTAAAACTCATGATTTGTCAGCACAGTCGTTACAAATACTGTCTTGGCTTGATATGGGGATTACCGTATTCTTTTTGATAGAAATTATCATTCGCTTTCTGGCTTTCCCAGAAAAGCGAGCGTTCTTTAAAAATGGCTGGAATATTTTCGATACCATTATTGTTATTGGTAGTTTAATTCCGGCCGGTGGCTCAGGTGTTTTACTCGCCAGATTACTCCGAGTATTCAGAGTGCTGCGTTTGGTTTCAATGATCCCTGAATTGAGGTTACTGATCAATGCGTTAATTAAAGCTATCCCTCGCATGGGCTATATCGCCTTGTTGATGTTCGTGATTTTTTACATTTATGCGGCAATTGGCAGTATCTTATTCCATTCCATCAATGAGGTATTATGGGGTGATGTGACTATTGCCATGCTGACCTTGTTTCGCGTTGCTACTTTTGAGGATTGGACTGATGTCATGTACGAAACGATGGCAGTATTTCCATACAGCTGGATCTTTTATCTGTCTTTTATATTTTTAACCGCATTTATTTTCTTAAATATGATGGTAGGTACCATTCTTGAGGTGATGAGTGAAGAGCATGAAAATTTTCGCGCGGAATCTCATGGTGAATCTGGCGAAGGAGGAGAGCCTGCCAGTAGAGCGCAAATTGACAAATTACAGGCTGAACTTGCAGAGATCAAGGTGCTTTTGTTAAAGCAAAAGTCGCCATAATAAGCGGTGTTGTGATTATTTACTCAACATAGGGCAAGGACTAATTTGCTAAAACTACTAGCTCAACATCAACAACCTAGGTAAATAACAAAGGGATAATATGCGACATATATCATTAACAATAACTGCCGTTTTTTTGCTGTTATTCACAGCAAAACAGGTGTTTTCCAGTGAAATGCCGACAGGTTTTGTCGACATCAAACAGGTTATTCCTACCATAGTGCTGGATATACGTTACCTGTCAGCAAATAACTTTGTTGGTAAGCCGATCACCGGTTATCAAAGTGCAAAATGTATTTTATCTGTCAAAGCCGCCAACGCACTGAAGCAGGTACAAGATGAGTTGCAGAATTTTAACCTTGGTGTAAAGGTATATGATTGCTACCGTCCGCAACAAGCGGTCGATCACTTTGTGCGCTGGGCTAAAGATCTCAATGATACTAAAATGAAATCAATTTATTATCCCAACGTCAACAAAGCCGATCTGTTTACTGAGGGCTATATTGCTGCAAAATCTGGCCACTCGCGAGGCAGTACCGTCGATTTAACCCTAGTTTCGTTGGCGTCGACGCCAGCTAAAGAGCTTGATATGGGCACTGGTTGGGACTTGTTTGGCCCGCAATCATGGCCGAGCAGTCAAGCTGTTAATGGGCAACAACGCGCCAATCGCATGCTGCTGCAAAGTTTGATGTTAAAACACGGCTTTGTGTTTTTACCGCAAGAGTGGTGGCACTTTACCATTGCAGATGAACCATTTGCGCAACAGTATTTTGATTTTCCGGTGCAGTAACAACGCGACTGCAAAAAATGCTCACCATTTTATCTTACCGGTGAGCATATCTTTAAACATGACCCAATCACCTAAAAGACTATACCAAGGGTATGTAAAGGTGGCGGGGCGGTTCTTTTCAAACACAAAGTGACCAAGCCAAGCAAAGCCATAACCCAAAATCGGCACAAATAATAGTAATTGGATACGGGCAGTAAACAGCACATAGCTACATAACAATAATATCGCTAATGAGCCGACAAAATGTAAACGACGGCATAATTTGTGCTGATGTTGACTTAAATAAAATGGGTAGAATTCTTTAAATGTAAGGTATTTTTTGTTCATTGTCGTTTGTCCCCCGATTTATGGTACTGGTTTAGTGGTGACTATACTTTCGACGTGAGCATTTTGACACCGATAATCAGCATAGTGGCGCCCATTATTCTATTTATCCAATGACCTAAGTGTTGAAATTTACTATTGATGGCTGGACGCGATAACAGTAATACCACAGTTGAAAACCAGAGTAGTTGTATTGCCATCATCCACAAACCATAAATGACTAAGTGACTCGCCGGTAAATTTGCTGACAACACCACAGTAAATAGTGCGACAAAATAAATAGGTGCTTTCGGATTCAAGGCATTACACAAGAAACCCATGGCAATATATCTAACCGTTGAGCTTTGCTCAACTTGGTTTTGCAATTCACTCGACGAAACTGATTTAGTTGCCGTGATCCCTTGATAACCTAAAAACAATAAATAACATCCACCCAAAATTTTAATGATCCACAAGGCAGAACTTGAATTAGCGATCAGGGTTGCTAAGCCAAGTGCAGAATATGTGATATGGATCGACAAGCCTAAGGCAATGCCAATACTAATTAACAAGCCAGCCTTTTTGCCATTGGCCAATGTTTGTTGAGACACCAAAACAAAATCTGGCCCAGGTGAGGCTGCTGCAAATAAGTGAATGGAGCTGATCAAGAGTAAGCCAGAAAGTAAATCCATTTGATTACCTATTGTGGTCATTGCACTCGTATTACTGAACACATTAGCATTGTCATGGTTAATGTACAATCAACTTGCTTCTCAGGCGATTCGTAGCATAATGGCTCAGTAATACACAGTAGATAACACAGCAATATGCGTTTAGATAAATTTATATGTAAAAGTACCGAGTTAACCCGAAATGAAGCCAAAAAGTTGCTCAAACAGGGCGAGGTGTTGGTCAATAGTAAAACCGTCAAGGACGGAGCATTGCAAGTTCATGAAAACAATGAGGTAAGCCTAGCAGGACAAATACTAACGGCTCGGCAATCTCGCTATATTATGTTACACAAGCCAGCAAACTATATATGTTCTAATGTCGATGAAAGTTTTCCTTCGCTGCTGCATTTAGTGGATGTGGACAAAGCTTTTGATCTGCATATTGCAGGTCGGTTGGATGCAGATACCACTGGTTTAGTACTGATCACTGACGATGGTAGATGGTCACATACTATTATTTCGCCTAAAAGAAAGTGTGCCAAAGTGTATCGTGTCGACTTACGTGATCCTCTGCAATTAGAGACTATTGAACACTTTAAACAAGGTGTGCAATTACAAGGTGAAAAAAATTTAACGCGACCAGCTACACTTGCAAAAGTGACTGATCACCAAGTGCTGTTAACCTTAACCGAAGGCAAATACCACCAAGTTAAACGCATGTTCGCTGCAGTTGGTAATCGAGTCGTTAATTTGCACAGAGAGCAAATAGGACAACTAAAGCTTGAGGATACTTTAGCTGTCGGGCAATGGCGGTTTTTAACTGCACAAGAAGTAAGTAGTTTTGCCTAGTTAGAAGTTAGAAGTTAGAAGTTAAAAATTGAAAGTAAAAAGTTAAAAACTAAAAACTAAAAACGAAAAAGTTCAACGGCTAAAGTCAACAACCAACATAGCACAGTTTACTGCTGCAATATGCAGTTGTGTTCGATGTGATAAAGTTTTCCTCAAGTATTTGCCGTAATTGTCGATAATTTAAACAATAGTACAATAAAATTACTATTGAAAACCGCTATCATTTGAGTAAACGATTAACTCTGATAGCGGCCAATATTAGATTGTAATGACTAAGGTGATAACATGGATAAATTGACGACTTATTTGCCATTACCAGTGCATTTAAAGACCGAACAGTTAGCGGAAGACAGAAAACAAAAAAATAAAGGTTATTATAAAACCTTAAGTTATCACTTTGCGCAAGAAGAGGTCAGTGATGATGTTATTACTGATGCAGTACCGTTAAACTGGGACCATGTCGAACGCCGTTGCGGAGATGAACGACGAAGCCAGGAAAAACAACGGGGTAAGTGGTTAGATTCACGCGCTGAAAAAGATCGTCGCCAATCATCACCATCGATTTCAGTTAAAATATAATCTCGGCTAAATAGCTGTTGTTAAAGTTAACTGGTCACACTGATTAAACTAGGTAACTAGGCAAGCTAATACGTTGATCAATTGACCGTGCGACTGCGCATTAC
>JBELHO010000002.1:142160-162074 GCA_042091375.1 Thalassotalea sp.
AGTTATAAATCGACGGTTAGGATTTATTTTGTAAGCTGTTAAACTTTGCTAGCTGCTCTTCGGTTGCCGGCAGTTGATATTTTTCTTTCCATTCACTGTAGGGCATGCCGTATATTTGTTCGCGTGCCGCATCTATATCAAGATCAACTCCTAACTTTTCTGCTTCAGCAACACTCCATTTAGAAAAACAGTTACGGCAAAAACCGGCTAAATTCATTAATTCAATGTTTTGCACATCTTTTCGACTATCTAAATGACGCAATAAACGGCGAAACACCGCCGCTTGTATTTCTATATCTTTGTTCATAAAAAACTCTCTCGTTACCGATTATTTACTATCACATCGGCTTCTATTATCGGCTTGGGGGGTTGGTATCTGCGAATTTGAATGATCATACCAATATAAGGATGATCAAAATAGTGAATTTCAGAGCTTATTACTCTGCGTTCTTGTTGCATGACAATAGGTTGAGCTTGTTGCTCAGCTTTTATTATGCCGGTGATTTCATTTGCTGGCTTGGTCGGAGCTACTTGATCGCCATCAAAAAAATTAAAGCCAGTGGTGATATTCAAATAGTTGTTGAAAATATGTAATTTAATGAAACCATCAATAGTCCATGGTTGAGTGATGAGCGGTGGTGATAGCGATAACTGGTCTATTGTGCTGTCAGTTTTAGTCAGAGTGATTGGCTGACCTATTTCGGCTAATACTTGATCTGGGTTAGTCACTTGATCTATCTGCTCGGCAATGTTGGCAATATGGCGTTGTTTTGCGGCACGTAATTGTTGCTTTGCAGAACTAACAGCAGTATTTGCCGAGTTATGCCCGTACTCATCATCAATATTCTGCTGGTTTTGTTGTTGCTGATAAACGCTGAGTGCATCTAAATACTCTATTTCAAGGTTATCACCGGCGAAAACTTTTAAGGGAATTGAACGCTTTAGATCAAAAACTTGTTGTCGCCAAGCCATGTGCAGCAACGGCCTAAAGTTTTTGCTGCGTCTTAACTGGCCAGTGATTTTAGTTAACTGCAATGAGTCAGCATTGAGTAAATAGGGAGTGGTTTTGTGACTATCATTTGCGGCATTAATAGTGACCGGCATGGTATTAACCGCAAAACCGTTATAAGAAAAACGCTGTTGATCAACGGCAAAAGACTCGAATTCCGCTTTATTCAATGCGCATAAGGTTTTTGGAAACAGCGGTAAATTGCTGTATGGCCAGAGTACAGGTGCAGATCGCAAAGGAGTATTTTGTTGATCTTGGCTCTGTTCACTTTGATTTTGTAGTTGACGTGCTATTGGTTGATTTTGCTGTTGCGGTTCAGAAAACAATGGCTGTTGTTGCACTAATGACCTTTCGGTATCGGCCAAAGCTAGGTCAAGCATCTTGCTATCTAAAGTGCTTGTTAAGGACAAATCTCTATAAGACGGCAAGGCGTCGCTGATATCAAACAATGCGCTGATATCGCTATATAACTGGCCATCGTGCTGTTTGCCCGAAACATTGGCTGGCGATGGGGGACACGCTGGTAAATGAGCCTTTAACCCGGCAATATCGGGATTGAGATAATGGCTTAATAAATCCATTGATTTATCGAAGCTTGCCAATGGCTCAGTGGCATTGAAGGTTTCTTTTAGTTTAGTTTTGTTATCGAGTTGACTAAACAAAATGACTTCGGTTTCAAACCAGTCGCCTAAATAACGCTCAGCACCATAAGAAGAAAATGAAAATGCACTAGCCAGCAAACAAAGCCAGTAAAAGCTTGTTCTAACGCCACTGCCGATCAACAACAATGCTGTGTTATTGCTTGTTAGCTGATAAATAACAGGGAGTAATACCGACTTTGCTGTCAAATCATTTGCCTTCATCATATTCCTAGTGCTGATATTCTAGCGGTTATTGTTTAGTGTAACGTTTTATGTAAATCATTCAAAATACTGGTAATAAATATAAAGCGAGATTTAGCATCTTCAGTGTGACGTTTAAAGGTTAATTTGTTTGCCCCTGCCATCTTAAACACACTGGGTTGTTGTTGCAGCAAAGCAATGATCACTTGTGCATCGACCCGGGTATTGTCACTAAATTCTATGGAGCCACCAGCAGGACCCGCTTCAACTCTGGCTATACCTATCTGTTGGGCTTTTAATTTCAATTTAGCAATCTGTACTAAGTTTTTGGTAGCTTGTGGCAATAAGCCAAAACGATCGATTAATTCGACTTGAATATCATCGAGTTCATTTTTGTTGCTACAACTGGCAATGCGTTTGTATAAACTTAACCGCAAACTGACATCAAAGATATAATTATCTGGCAGCAAAGCCGGTATGCGTAAATCGACTTCGGTTTGGCTGGCCATTACCTGATCCAACGACGGCTGTTTGCCTTCTTTTAAGGCGGCAACCGCTTGATCAAGCATTTCCATGTATAAACTAAAGCCTACTTGGCTCATTGAGCCACTTTGATCTTCACCTAATAATTCACCAGCACCACGAATTTCCATATCGTGGGTTGCTAGAGTAAAACCTGCGCCCAGATCTTCCAGTGAGGCAATGGCATCTAAGCGTTTCTTGGCATCTTTAGTCATGACTTTTGGGTGTGGAGTCAATAAATAGGCGTAAGCTTGGTGATGTGAGCGGCCAACTCGACCACGCAATTGATGCAATTGCGCCAGACCTAAATGATCGGCTCTGTCCATAATGATGGTATTGGCACTGGGAACATCGATCCCGGTTTCGATAATAGTAGTACAAACCAATACGTTGTAACGTTGATGATAAAAATCACTCATGATCCGCTCAAGATCGCGCTCGCGCATTTGTCCGTGTGCGGTGACTATTTTTGCCTCGGGCAATAGTGTTTGAATATCAGCGGCTGTCTTCTCAATGGTATCAATATTGTTGTGTAGAAAGTAGACTTGTCCACCGCGCAATACCTCACGCAATATTGACTCGCGGATCAAGGCTGGATCTCGTTGTCTAACAAAGGTCTTAACCGCCAACCTTTTTGCTGGTGGCGTAGCAATAATAGACAAGTCACGCATACCGCCCATCGCCATGTTTAACGTTCTAGGTATAGGGGTTGCGGTTAAGGTTAAAATATCAACATTGCTGCGCAGTTGCTTGATTTTTTCTTTTTGTTTGACCCCAAACCTGTGTTCTTCATCGACAATTAATAACCCTAAATCGCGATATTCAATGGTGTTTTGCAGTAGCTTATGGGTGCCAATTAAAATATCAACATGACCTGATGCGACTTTTGCAATCACCTCATTTTGTTGTTTAGCGGTTTTAAAACGCGACAGTACCTCGATAGCAACCGGCCAATTGGCGAAGCGATCCTTAAAGTTTTCGTAATGTTGCTGTGCCAGTAAAGTGGTGGGCACCAGCATGGCTACTTGTTTGCCATCGTTAACCGCCACGAAAGCAGCGCGCATTGCCACTTCGGTCTTGCCAAAGCCAACATCGCCACAGACTAATCTGTCCATTGTTTTATCTGACAACATATCACTGATCACCGCGTGGATCGCTTGCTCTTGATCTAAGGTTTCCTCAAAACCAAAGCTATCGCTAAAGGCGCGATATTCTTGTTTGTTTCTGTTGAAGCTATGACCTGTGTTTTGCGCGCGTTTGGCGTATATATCAAGGAGCTCGGCGGCGACATCTTTGACTTTTTCTGCCGCTTTCTTCTTGGCTTTACTCCAAGTATCATTGCCCAGTTTGTGTAAGGGAGCGTGGTCAGCGTCACTACCTGAATAGCGATTGATCAAATGCAAAGAGGCAACCGGTACGTAAAGTTTGGCGTCATTGGCATAACTCAACATTAAAAATTCAGTGGTTAAGCCACCTGTTTCTAGAGTTTGCAAGCCCATATATCGGCCAATACCGTGCTCTATATGCACCACGGGCTGACCGGTAGACAATTCAGCAAGATTTTTAAATATGGCATCGGCTTGAATGTCTTGTTGTTTTTTGCGACGGCGCGACTGACGTACTCTGTCACCTAATAATTCTGCCTCAGTGATCACCGCTAAGCTATTTTTTAGCGAACCGCCTTTAATTTGAAAAATAAAGCCATTGCTGAGTTCGTTAACTGTGATCCCAAGATTTTGATCCGAATCAATAAAATCGTCTATGTCAGTAAACAGTGGTGGCGATAATTGATTGCGAGCCAATAACTCTAAAACGCTTTCTCGTCGGCCTTGGCTTTCGGCGACAAATAATACTTTGTTTGTGGTAGTTTTGTCGTCGAGGAAGTTATTGAGTAAAGCAAATGGCTGTTTTAATTGATGATTAATGGTCAAGGCGGGCAGCTGCTTAACATCGTAATTGACAACACCTTTACTGAGTTGTGAAGGCGACTCAGCGCTAACAAGCGGTTCAATTGCATTTTCATCCGCTGCCTGGTTACTGCTGATTTCAGTCGGCATTGGAGTTGTTTTAACGGTGATACGATCAAAAGGCTTGAGGGCTTTATACAATGCCTCGCTATCTAAGAATAAACTTTTTGGCGGTAATAAAGGTCTGGTTGGATCGTAGCGTCTGTCTTCATAGCGATATTCAATATCAAGCCAATATTGCGCTATGGATTTATCAATATCACCTGACACTATAACTAAAGTATTATCAGCTAAGTAGTCACACAAGGTATTGGTTTGTTCAAAAAATAGAGGTAAATAGTACTCTATACCGGCGGGTAAAATACCGTTGCTGACTTGATGATACACTGATCCTTTATCTATGGTATTAGTGAACATGTCGCGGTATTGCTGGCGGAATAAATTAACCCCCATTTTGTCGGTTGGAAATTCATGCGCTGGCAATAGATCAATTTTATCCACTGTATCACTAGAACGTTGATTATCGGGATCAAACAAGCGAATATCTTCAATTTCATCGTCAAAAAAATCTAGTCGATAAGGGGTTTTGCTGCCCATAGGGTACAAATCGAGAATGGCGCCACGAGCAGAAAATTCACCGTGCTCCATCACTTGATCAACACAGCGATAGCCACTTGCTTCTAGCTCTCGTCTCAGTTGATGTAAGTCTTTGACTTGTCCTTTGGCAATTAACAAACTGTTCGCTTCTAGATACTGTTTTGGCGCAAGGCGCTGCAGCAGTGTTGACACGGGGACAATAACAATACCTTTGTTCATCCGCGATAATTGATACAAGGTCGCTAGACGCTGAGAAATGATGTCTTGATGTGGCGAAAAGGTATCATAGGGCAGCGTTTCCCAGTCGGGAAATAGACAAATAGACAATGGATCTGTTGTTGTTGTGAGGCTGGTTAACTCTTGTTCAAGACGCAAAGCCGATGGTGTATCGTGTACCACTAAGAGTATTGGCTGATCCACTTTTTTCGCCGCTTGATAAATAGCTAAGCTGGCACTACTGCCAATTAAGTTAGTCCAAGTTTTTTTATCGGCTTGCTTACCCCGTCGAGATGCGACAACAGGGGTCAATAAATGGTGCAGTTTGCTCATGTAATGGAAGTCTATTTGAGTTTAATCGGGTAAATTGGCGGTAATGATAACATGGCTGAAACCATATTTTTATTAATAGTTGAGTGAAATACTGAAATAATCAAGCCGTTATTTTACCTGCTGGGTAACTTTGAATTTGCTCTGTAGCGCAGGCTAATAGCAGGTCTGCACTGGCCTTTATTAGCAATGCTTGATTGCTCTTGTGTGTGGATTTAATAGAGCTAAATAAGACATGAAAGACAGTGCTTGACCCCATAATATCTAGATAAAATAAGAGCAAACTAGCCACTAAACAAGTATACTGTTTAGATTGTATATAATTTGTCTAAGGTAAAGGCATAGAAGTGATTTGCCGCGACAATTGGAGAGAAGTAAGTGACTAATAACGACGTCTTGCGCCGTATTCGATATACCTTTGATTTAAAAGATCAGCAAGTCATTAGTATCTTTGCGTTAACCAAAGTAACAGTGTCATCAACACAAGTGAAAAATTGGCTGAGAAAGGATGATGATCAACAGATGCTATTGCTTGAAGATCACCAATTGTCGAGTTTTTTAAATGGTTTTATCATTGAAAAACGCGGCAAACGCGATGGCGATTTACCTAAAGCTGACAAAGTGTTGAGTAAAAACTTAATTTTGATGAAGTTAAAAATAGCCTTGAACTTACAAGCTGAAGATATTATTGCCATGTTAAAAGCCAATGATTTAGTGATAGGTAAGTCAGAATTGAGTGCTTTTTTTAGAAAGCCAGAGCACAAAAACTATCGACATTGTAAGGCTCAGTTTTTACGCAATTTTTTGCAAGGTATCGATCAAAAGTTCCACGTTAAGCGCTTCGTAAAAAAGCAAAAGTCAGCAAATCAGAGCAATGCACCTGCGCAGGCAAATGACTCCATTCAAACATGGAAAAATAACAACAACAACAATAATAATAATAACAATAACAATAACAATAACAACAACAATAACAAAAATAAACCTGCGAAAGCCTCAACTAACACCTTAACTAGCACCTCAACTAACACCTCAACTAAAACCTTATACGTCAATCCAAAGGCCGCTAGTAATAAGGCTACTAATAGCAATAAAAGCCAACGAAAAACGCTAAAATTAAAGCCCTCAGACATATATCAAGACGAATAGGCGATGTTGTGCCGTGTTACTTTTGAACTGCAGCAAGTGGCATGGCACTGAGTGACAGTTAAGTCACTTATAGTGGGCTAATGGTCGCAGTCTTTTCTGCTGGTCAGTTAACTGATCAGCAGTTAATGGATGTTCAGTTAATGGATGTTCAGTTAATGGATGATCAGTTAATAGGGAATGAGCTAATTGATAATAAACTGATGGCAACCCAATCATCGCCTAGTGGCAATCTTTACATAACTTTACACCCCTCGGGGTGTAAAAGATAAAAGCACAGTTATAAAATAGCCTCAGTATTTTACATCAGGTTTTTTATATGAAGTTTTCTCCTAACTTAAGCCAATCTTTCGATCCCCTTGCTTGGTTATTATTATTGCCATTAGTTGTGCTGTTGTCAGCTTGTGGTGGTAGCGGTGACTCAAGTCCTGTAGCTGAGCCAGAACCAGAGCCAATAGTCACCCCTCAACCCAGTGTGGCTTTACCAGAAAATAATCTGCAGAAAAATGTGGTTGGAGATATCTCTTATTTGACCTTAACCAATAGAGATCCAGATTGTGGGCAATATGTCGGTGATTATGTAGCCAACATTGTCGATACTCAACAAAGTGTATTATTTGATAGCTATTTAACCGTTACTGCAACTGATGATTATTGTACTTTTACCAGTAACAATATTCCCAATCACAATGTCGGCGGCAATACCAGTACAGGTAAAGATTTTGCCAGTCGGGTAAAACCCAATAGCAAGGCTTATGTGTTAACTGTGCCACGCTCACCGGTTGTACAAAATAGCCCTACCTATATAGAAAAGGTTGCCGGTATGCTGACCTTAAACGGTATCTTGTTAAATGGTGTAGATTTAGATGTCGATTCAGCGTTTTGTTATCACCCCGATATTAATGCGCCGTTAAATATCGGATTAGGTACGCGCACTCAGTGTGGCCTCAACGCCGACTGGTATGCAGTACCCGCAATTAATGACAGTATTGTCACATTAGATGAGTTCTCTGGTCATGCTTTTGATGGCAGATATCATTATCACGGCGATAATAATGGCTTATCTCACCATGACAGCAGTAATAGTGATAGCTTGTCGTTTGATCCCGATGAGGTAGATCCCAGTGGCTCTCCGGTTGTTGGTTTTGCCCCAGATGGTTTCCCCATTTACGGCCATTATTTTTATGATGAAGCCGCTGGGGGCTTGCGCAAAGCCCAATCCAGTTGGCAAACCTATACAACTGAGCGAACAACACCACAGGGTTCAAACGTTGCAGCGCCATCGATAACCACCCATCCAAGGGGGTTGTTTGTCGAAGATTGGTACTATCAGCAGGGCAGTGGTGATTTGGATGAATGTAATGGTATGACTGATGCCTATGGAAACTACGGTTATTATTACACTGAATCGTACCCTTTTGCGCCACTTTGTGTGAAAGGCCAAGCAGATCCCTCATTTATTCTAGATGCCTCGGCTTTCGAAGGAGAGTGATAAGCGGTTTTTCCTCAACGGCTTTGGCAGTGATTAATATTAACTATTGGCAATTTGTATTCACCTAGTGTTGATGTGTTAAGTAAACCAGTGGTGCGGTGACATGCCAATGATATTCAAAAGTTTTGGACTGTCACAATCAACACCCGGCCAAGATAACTACAATGGGTTGTTGCGGTTATCTTGGTGGTCGTTTACTTATCTGCTGATGTCGCTTGTTATGAACCGCTTTAATACTTATCGGGGTATTTTGCCGCTTGGTTTTTCGCAGGTAATGACTGTTGAATAAACTGTCGTAAATCATCATTAGCCTGCTTGAGATCTTCTTGTCGCAAATACATCATATGGCCACTGCGATAGCCTTTAAAACTCAACCTGTCTTGCATTTTTCCACTGGGATCTAAATGCCACATATTGTATTTGGCATCAAAATAATTGGTTGCTCCGTCGTAATAGCCCGATTGAATAAGCACTTTCATAAACGGGTTTTCGGCCATAGCTAAGCGCAGTTGTCTTCCGGTGTTATTTTGTGTTCTGTCCCATGGGCGCACATTGCCAAACATATTGTATTTAATATCCGTGACATAGTTTAATTCAGTGCGCATATAGTGATTAATCGCAGGGGTGAAAGAGTGCAGCCAACTGGTTAACTCGGCATTGTAATCAGGTTTGTCACCAGCATTTCTGACATCAATGCCTAGATAGCGGGAATCTAAGCGTCCCACTGTTTGCTCGCGGTCGCGCAGTAACGCTTTCCAAAAATACTGGTTGGGTATGTCTAAGTTGTTTTGCAATACCGATTTAACCGTTAACCCTGAGTAATCGGCAACTTGCTGGGCTATTGTTTGCTTTTTACTTTCACTAATAAAGCCGCCTTTAGCTAAGGTCGGCAGGTATTCATTAAGGGTAAAGGTTTCAACTTCGGTTAATAAGTCGTTGAGATCTTTACTCTGATTTTCTTGGTTTAGTGCCTGATGATGCCATGCCGCCGCCGCAAAATAAGGCAAGCGATTAGCTGCTTTTACTGGGCCTTGTCTTTCGATGCCTATGTCGGTAGGTGAAACCAGCACAACGCCGTTGATATACATCCATTGTCGGCCTTGTAACTCTTTTGCCAGACCTGATACTCGGGTTGTACCATAACTTTCACCAATTAAAAATTTAGGTGAAGGCCAGCGTTGATTGCGGGTGACAAAAGTATTCAGCCATTCGGCTAAATAGGCAATATCGGCATTTACCCCAAAAAACATGGCTTTTTGCTCAGCTTTAGTAGGTAATTTGCCTTGTTTGTTTTTCAAGACTCTGGAATAGCCAGTGTTCACTGGATTGACAAATACGATATCTGCAACATCTAGGATCGAATGCGGGTTAGTTTTAACACCATATGGTTGTAATGGATAGCCTTCGCTATCGACGTTCAACACTCTCGGTCCAGTGTAGGCGACATGCATCCAAACTGAGGCCGAACCCGGACCGCCATTAAAAGAAATAACCAAAGGACGACTTGCTGGATTAGTGACATCACTGCGTTGATAATAGGTATAGTGCAGGGTAGCAATGGCCTCACCAGTTTCATTCCAAACCGGCTGTGTACCTGTTTTTGCGGTATAAGCAATTTTATTGCCATTAATACGGGTTTTATGGCGGGTGAGCACGTGATCGTCAATGGCTATACTGCGACTGTGATCATTCACTTCCGCTGTTTCTGCTTGCGCTAGACGCGGTGCAACAGCTAATGAAAATAGACAAATAACAGTGATCGTGCTTGGCCATTTAATAAAACTATTCATGATGTATCTCTATTTTTTAAATTGTTTTTTGATGAGTGCAGATATTTCAACAACAGGGTCTAATCGGCAAAGCTTGCCGATTTTTCCTGATATTGGTAGATAAATGCAAGCAAAGCATGAATTATCAAATTAGCAAAGTCAATTTTACCAAGTTTATTTCCCCCTGAGATAAACCCAAAGAGTAAAGGAAACAGCTAATGAACAGTGGTCTGAGTGGCTTTTATTTGTTATTTTACTACTCAAAGAAAGCTAGCTTTTAGCTTGTATTAGATACTTAACTTAACTTAACTTAGCTTAACTTAACTTAACTTAACTTAACTTAGCTTAACTTAACTTAGCTTAGCTTAACTTAGCTTAGCTTAACTTAACTTAGCTTAACTTAACTTAGCTTAACTTAGCTTAACTTAGCTTAACTTAACTTAGCTTAACTTAACTTAACTTAATTTAACTTAGCTTAACTTAAGTTAACAAGGGGCCTTTGATGAGATATTTACTTGCTTTATTTGCTTTAGTGGCCTTTGTTATAAGTAACTTTGCTTTTACTGGGCAAAGCCCTGTTCTCAGCTCTGTTCTCAGCCCTGTTCTCAACACTGTTGCACAACTGCAATGGCAGAACCGGGTACTGATCATTTGGTCAGATCAGGCAAAAGTCGAATTTGATGGTTTTATTGAAGCTTATCAGCTTGAAATTGATGATCGCGATATGGTGTTATTTGTCATCGACCAAGACAATCAAGTGTTTAGTAATTATTCAGGTAATATTGATAGCAATTTGGCCACCAGCCTAAAATCTAACTTTCCCCAACAACAAGCCCGCTATTTCCTTATAGGGAAAGATGGCGGCATAAAAAGTTATGGTAACAAGCTAGCTATTGAAAAAATCTTTGCTGAAATTAACCTGATGCCGATGAGAAGACAAGAAATGCGCAATCGCCATCAACACTGAAACAGCATCTCAGTTTATCCCTTGTTATCTCAGTTGTACTTTTTTCAAATGGCCTGATTTCTGTTTAATTTGACTACAACAGATACCTTATTGCTTGGCAAAAATATCTGCAAGTCAGCACAAAAATAGTGATAAAATTATTAAAAAACTGGCCTTGCAACCTATGGTTGACAAAATACCAAGTCAACTTGCTAGTGCGCAACCGCCTTGCTACCTATGATTGCTGCTGAAATTAAGCAAAGGAAGATACTTTTATGAAATTAGCAGAAAAAATAATTAAATTGCGAAAACAACGTGCTTGGTCGCAAGAAGAATTGGCGGAGAAGGTCGACGTTTCAAGGCAATCAGTTTCAAAATGGGAGAGCGGTAGCAGTATTCCTGATATCAATAAACTGATTATATTGTCTGAAATATTTTCTGTTTCCACTGACTTCTTATTAAAAGACAATATGGCAGCCTTCATTTTAGAAGACAGTCAGGATCAGCGCTTGCAAGACCCGCAACATCAAGCTATAGCTGAGCCACAAATTACCTGCATTAATATGCAGCAAAGTGCTGCCTTCATAGATAACAAAGTTCAACATGCTAAGATCGCCGCCAAAGGAATAATGCTTTGCTTGTGCTCGGTTGTGCCTATGTTTGTGATCTTGGCCATGACCGAAATCGGATTTGCTGCCCTAACCATGAACTATGCAGGCGCTCTTGGGGTGACGGCGATGATATTAATGATTGTCGGTGGAGTGAGTTTTTTTATTAAGATCAGTCCTTATCAAAAAGCCACTTACGCCATAGACAAAGGTCCTTTCAAGTTAGCAGCAGAAGTGCCGAAATACATCAAGCAAAAACAAAAAGCCCAACTCAGTAGCTATCACAAACGAACCACGTTGGCGATCTTACTATTTATCTGCAGTTTTTTACCGCTGATGTTTAGCATTATCTCAGGGAGCAGTTCAGCACTGATGTTAGTCATGTTAGCTGCCATGTTCATCATACTTGCCCTTGGTATTTTTATCATTTCTCCTGCGTCTGCTGAGCATCTGGGGTATGAGACCTTGCTGAAATACAATGCTGTCGTCGACAGGAAAAGCCCTCGTATTAAACGCATAGAAAAGTTGGCAATGTTTTACTGGCCGCTGCTGTTAGCCATTTACCTCGGCTGGAGCTTGTGGACTATGGATTGGCAGATCACTTGGAAAATTTTGCCTACAGGGGCATTACTGTTTATTGCATTAATCGGTTTGACCGAGCTGTTCTACAAACGAGACAGTACCTAATCAATTAGTTAGTAAAGCCACTGTTGTCACTCGACTTGATATCGAAAATACTGACAATAGTGGCCTTTGATATATATTCTATACGGCAAGTGGCAGAGTTAACACCGAGCACGATGGATTATTGATTAAATAACAGCATGCTAGATTGTTCGGAAGTTAATGCAAAACTGTGTATTTAATTATCAAACCTAGCATACAAGGTTTTGCATGAAACAGCAGTTCTCATGCTTTATCGAAAGCAAACCAGACAGGCTTAAAGTAACACAACAAACATTTCAACTACTACCTAAGTGCCTTGTTATGATTTAGTTTCTGCGTTGATGGTCAGTATTGGGAATTTATTTTCGCCAAATGATACTGTTATTGTCTGGGTTTCATAACCTTCAAAGTTGTACTTCAATGCTAATGGGCTCTTGCGCTCTCCATCAGCGAATAACCCGAGTAAATGATTTTGTTCTAATATTCGACTACCTGAAGAGGTATTGGTCAGAGTTAGCACCGCCCATCGTTCACCTATGTCGTTACTCATGATCACATAGTTGATTAGCTTAAAGTCACTGGGCTTTGCGGTTATCCCTCGATCATTGGCAAAGGCGAGTTCTATGTTATTAGATATAACTCGGTCTACCGTCAAAACCTCCTCTTGCTCAGCATGACTTGTGAATGTGATAAAAATAAGTGTTGCCATTAAAAGTTTATGCACCAAAACTCTCTCCAAAATACAACGCCCAATAGTGGGCAGATAATTATTGGTTAACATAAGCGAACTAGCAGCAAAAGCCAACTGTTTTGTGTGTTATTGCGTTATGCCCTTGTGGTGTTTTTGATCTGTTTACCTAGATCGGTTAGTAGTACGAAAAAATAGATTTGCAGTAATCCTTAGTTGATTTATCTCGATATTACTGTCGAACAGTGAGCCTTTTAATTGTCTGGTCATATCCTAGTGCAGAGCAGTCTTACCTGTGCAGGAAAATTTCGATTTGAGGTATTTATCAATGCAGTGTTCTGAAAATATTAAAATATAATTAGCTATTATTTTTCTAAATAACTGTATTTCACCAATAGTTAGTTAAATTGAACATAACTTTACATTATTTACATAGAGTAACTTCTTAAGTTTCTGAATAAGTTGAGGTTTTTTTATGGAATAATATTTGCTGTGCAATGTCATCTAAATTGACGAGAGCATTACCATGTTATTGGATATCCAATCACTCAGCCATCATTATCAAAATGGCAAAAAAACTAAGTTTGCAATAAAATCAATGACGCTGCAGGTTGAGCCGGGGATCTTGGGCTTGTTAGGTCCAAATGGCGCAGGTAAATCGACTCTTATGCGAATTCTTGCAACAATAACTAAGCCAACTCAAGGAAATATATTCTGGCAAGGGCAAGATATTGTTAAATCACCTCAGCTATTGCGCAACGAACTGGGTTATTTACCGCAATATTTTGGAGTATATGAGCAATTGACCGGCATAGAGTTTTTGCAATACATGGCGAGCTTAAAAGCAATGGATAAAGCCATGGCTGATCATACCATCGACTCATTACTCGATAAACTCAACTTAACAGATGCCGCACATCATAGGTTAAACAGCTATTCGGGCGGCATGAAACAGCGTATTGGTATTGCACAAGCTTTACTTAACGATCCTAAATTACTGATCATTGACGAACCAACCGTTGGCTTAGATCCGCAAGAAAGAGCTAATTTTCGGCAATTACTAACGGAATTGGCCAGTGAACGATGTATTTTGTTCTCTACGCACATAGTTGCAGATGTTGAATCTATTGCAGATCGCATTGCGATTGTAAAATCTGGGCAGTTAATACAATCAGGATCACCAACTACACTGCAAGATAAAGTCACCAATAAATGCTGGCGACTCACTGCCAACTTTAGTCAACTTAAACACCTTCAACAGCAATATATTGTCAGTCATAGTGTGCGCAAAGCAGATATGGTTGAATTAAATATAGTGGCTGATCATCGTCCTGAGGTAAGCGCTATTTCAAGATCACCGTCATTAGAAGATGCTTACCTTTATTTTACCAGCGACCGACAGTTGCAAACTGACTTGGCGGAGACAAATTAATGGATCGACTATGGCAATGCATCGTCGCTGATTTTAAACAACGAACTCGTCAGCAAAGTTTTATAGTCGCCCTTATGATGATGGCGGTATTAACACTGCTTTTTTTTCCTTCTCCTGATGCCTATTATCAAACGCTAGTGTTTAATGGCTATCGCGGTATCTACAATAGTGCATGGCTTGGTGTCTGTTTGGCCATGTTAAACGTTTTGTTTTTACCTATTATCAGCTTTTATTTGGTCAAGAACGCCGTTGAATTAGACCGACAATCAATGACAGGCGAACTTATTGCCGCTTCGCCTATTAGCAAGCTGGCTTTTTTATTCGCTAAATGGTGTAGCAATGTATTTATTTTGATCACTATTGTACTGATCATGCTATTGAGTAGTATTGTGATCCAGCTTTACTACGGTGAAAGTTATCAAATAAACCTTTGGGCGTTAGTATGGCCGCAATTAGTTTTTGTGTTACCAATGTTATTAGTTATTGCCGCTATTGCAATATTGTTCGAATCGATTAATTGCTTAAAAGGCGGCTTGAGTAATGTCACTTATTTTTTCTTATGGGTTGGTTTCATTGTTCAATCGATGGACAGCGTCTCTGGGATCGGCGCATTACTCGATCACATCGAAGCAGAAGTGACCGAGCGCTTTCCATTGTCGCAAGGCAATACTAATATAGGGCTGAGTATTAGCGATCGGGCAACTGAACTAAACAGCTTTGTCTGGCAAGGGATAGAGCCAACAATAATGCACCTGTGGGCAGCGCTACCTTTATTTTTTATCAGCTTGTGTTGTTTGCTGCTCGCGCTGATATTTTTTGATCGTTTTAGTAAAAGCTCAATTGTAGAAAATTCGCCAACGTCAAGGTTCAATTTCAACTTAAAAGCCAGATTCGCCGGGCCACTTGATAGGATCTTTGTCAAGTTAACTGAGCACTTTGCTTTTACTCGCACATTGCGATTAGAGATGAAACTACTACTTAAAGGTCATTCGCTGTATTGGCTTATCGGTTTACTGGTTTTAAATTTGATGCAATTGTTTATCAGTCAGAATTTATTGAGTAGCCTACTCTTACCGATTTCATGGTTGTGGTGTGTTCTGATCATTTCTCAGTTAGGTCAAATGGAAAAAAACTCAAATACATTAGAATTAATTACCAGCAGCAATCAATCACCTATATTACTGAGCTTGGCCACTTATTGTGCGGCTTTGCTAGTATTAGCTTTGGCAAGTATGGGGAGCATTGTCCGATTTACAGCAAATGCTGAGTGGTTGTTACTCATTCAATTGATTATTGCCATTGCATTTACCGTATCACTTGCCTATTTTTGCGGGGCCTTTACCGGCACAAAACGCATGTTTGAAGGGCTATATCCGGCACTTTGCTACATGGGACCAATGCAAACAGTATTATATGTTGATTTTTTTGGTGTCGATAGCCAAGCCAGTTGGCAAGCAGGGGTTCCTTATTATTTTTTAGGTATTTCAATCAGCTTACTGCTGTTAACAATACGTACCAAAAATAAAGGTTAATGAATAGATGATACCTGTAGTAGCTCTACTTTATTGTATTGTCCACCTTTGCGTTGTCTGTTGACAGTGTATTACACTTGGCAAAGTCAGTTATCACATCACCATGGGGAATTTTGTGTCTGTAACTCTTACTCGCTTAGCTAACTGGCTATTTCCATATCGAAAAATAGTATATGTCGCTATAGTATTTACCCTGGGTTTGACTCTGGTTAATTTGCAATATTCATCACTGGCATTAGGTGATCAGCGTCTCACTGGTTATCTTATTGCCGTGATTTGGTTGTTGCTTTTAAATACCTTATTACATGTTTTTTATCAGCCGCAACCACCCGCAAAGGCAATGAATTGGTTGGCACGAGTCAAGCGCCGCTGGCTTGCATTTTGGCAAAAGCTACTGGTGTTGGTATTTGTGCTGGTCACGGTTGTTGCTCTGTATTTAACCGTTAAATTAGTTACCCTTTGAGTTTTGATATTCGTCAGTGAAAGGGCTTATAATAGCGAACCTTGTTCACTAATATATAAGCTCCTTTTATGCAATTTGTCTCTAGACGATTAGTTATGCCCAATGATTTGAATTATGCCAATGCACTGTTTGGCGGTAAAGCATTGCAATGGATAGATGAAGAGGCGGCTATGTTCGCCATCTGCCAATTGGAAACCAATTGCTTAGTGACCAAACACATAGGAGCCATCAGCTTTGAATCACCGGCTTTACAAGGTGATGTCGTTGAATTTGGTTTAGTGACCAAAAAGCTCGGTAAAACTTCGATCACAGTCACTTGTTTGGTGCGCAATAAAGTCACTAAAAAAACTATCTGTTTGGCTGACGATATCGTTTTTGTCCGTGTTGATGCAACCACTAAACAGCCTGTGGCTCACGGAAAAACTATGGCAACTTTACCGCAAAAGGGAGTTAACTGATCACTCCGACACTATACGATCGAGGTTATTTTCAGGGAGGAGAGAAAAAAATTGACGGGTTATTTATTGAGTAAATACTGTTGGTAATTTTTAATGGCAAAATAGCGGATCGATTTTTTTAATTTGATCTTTTTTGCCAATAATAGCTCGCCACAGTAAATTTTAACCACTTGCTTATCAGTATTTGTATCAACATCATATCCGTGGGCAGGGTTAAGTCTGAGATCGTCAAACTCAGTTTTCATAATAAGTTTCATTGTGTTTAAAGTTCGTCTATGGACTTGTTAACAGCGTAGCCTTCATCAGTGACAATTTTCTCTAGGACGATAACGCGTTGACTTAAATCATCTACTTGCTTTTGTAATGCACTATTTTTTTGATTAGCTTCAGCACTGTGTTTTAAACTTTTGGTTTTAAATTCAAGATGTTTTTTATACATATCAAAAATAACCCCAAAGCCAACTGAGATCAGTACGATCAGAACTACCATAGTGGTACCTGTCATCAATGTCTTCCTTTATTTAATTAAATACGCTAACTCTTGTTTGGCTAAATAATTGTCCATGGTTGAACGCAACAATTTGTAAAGTAAAATTGAACCGTCAATTTCTTCTTTGCGATTAGTCAAACTTTCAATATTTAATCCTAAGGGTAATTCGTAAGGTAATACCGCGTCAAGTATTTGCCGCAAGCTGTTGGTACATATTCGAATCGACTCATACAATGGCTTGTCAGCATTGAGTATTCTCAAGCTAGTAGCTTCTGGCACACTCACCCCTAGCCATTCAATAAACTCTAGGGTTTTCGCACTACCACAAGGTGAAAAGGTTAAAATGAATCGCTGTGGTGCAATGTTTTTTTGTTTGCACTCAATGGCATAGCGGGTCAGCATGTCTATAGTGGCTTGTGGGTTATATATGGCTTGTGAAATAAAAAACTGACAGCCTTGCTGTTGCTTTTTGATCAACCTTTGGTGCTCATTGCCTTTACTTGCATGACGCTCTGCGATGGTAACACCGCCAATAAAAAAATTGTTGGGGTGGTTCACTAGGGCATCATAAGCATCACTTAACGGCAGCGAAATTTGATTGTTTTTTGAAGGGCTGCCCACCAGCACGAGATCGCGAATACCGTAATCTGTCCATGCTTCACTTGCCCATTGTTCAAAGGCTTTGCTATCTGATTGCACCACACTCTTGTAGGTGATCACTGGTCTGGTCGATATCTCATTTAACAGTTGAGAATATTGCCGAGGATCATGGGTGCTTTTAAAGGGAAAAGGCCGAGGTTTATTGGTTCGTGAATTTTCATCCTGAATGTCATAGACAATTAATCCATCAAAATCAATATCACTGACTCTTTCAAGTAACTTCTCAGCAATTTTTTTGGTATCGTCAACAGAAGTGCCCTTTTTAGGTGGCGTTGTGCCAATAAAATAAACACCGCGGTAGTTGTCGTTATATCTTGCTCTTAATTCTGAACCGTACTTCACATTTAACTTCTTTTTAGCTATTGCGGCAGAATTTGCCGAATTTGTTGCAACATAATAACGTTAATTGCAAAAAATAGCTGTTATTAAGCTATGAAAAATTAACATGTGATATATCGAAATTTTTTATAGGTGTTGGCTAGGTGTTGGCTAGGTGATGAATAGTTTTTGCCAAATTAACCAGCTATTGACTAAAGGTGCTTTATGACGCCGATACATTGAGCCTAGAGCAAGTTCACAGCAAAAGATCACTGACTCGTTTCGGAAAACTCATTTTCGAGTAAACGATACAAAATGGGTAATATCTGCTCTTTATCTTTTAATAGTTTAATTTCAGCAAATAAATCAGCCGCCTGAGGATATTGAAGTTTTAAATAGCGCAACCACTGCTTTAATCGACTGGAAAAATAAAAGCGCTTTTCACTCTGTAAATCAAGGTTTGCATAATCTATCAGTAGTTGACAAACACGCTGCCAAGGCATGGGGTCATCACCATATTTGATGACATTGGCAAGGTTAGGAAGGGCGAGAGCGCCGCGTCCAAGCATCAGATTATTAGTCCTCGACTCAGCAATACACTGTGTGGCATCCGCCACAGACCATATTTCACCATTGGCAATTAATTCAATGCTGGTTTTGTCGCGCATTCTGCCTATGTGCTGCCAATAGGCGGGGGGCTTGTAACCATCGAGTTTAGTGCGAGCGTGAATAGTCAATTGATCGGCATTTGCTGTACTAACTGCACTGACAATCTCTTCCAGTAATGAAGCGTCGTCAAAACCCAAGCGAATTTTCGCAGAAAGTACAGCTCCTGCAGGTAAAGCCTGTCTTACTTGAGAAACAATTTGGTATATTTGTTGAGGCGTTTTGAGTAATACTGCGCCGCCACGACTTTTATTGACGGTTTTTGCAGGACAACCAAAATTTAAATCAAGTCCGTGAGAGCCTAACTCGATGGCTCTATGGGCGTTTTCTGCCATCCAGTTTGGCTCTTGTCCAAGCAGTTGTACCCGAGTTGGTGTGCCACTTGCGGTATAACCGCCATTGAGTAATTCAGGGGCATTCTTGTAGAACACATGCTCAGGAATTAAATTGTCAACGACTCGAACAAATTCATTGATACACAGATCATAATTATTTATTGAACTTAAGATTTGTCGCATTAATTGATCAGCAACCCCTTCCATCGGCGCTAAGATTATTTTGTTAACTGGCGTTTTCAATTTATGCAATGTTCTCTGTTTGGCGGTCAATTTTTAGCGTTCAGTGTTTGGCAATGAATTTATCTGGCTAAATACTTAAGTAAATAAAAAAAGAATGAAATTTATTTTTTGTCCCAGGGGTCTATGTAAAAGGCTGTGTTGTTGCATGGCAAAAATGAGTTTAAATGACTCGTTGCAAACTATTAAAACAGACTATGTTCAATTTATTTCGTTTTAGCGCAATAAAAGTATATAGTTATTATTATAAATAAAACTACAACGTTAAGGAAATACAATATGAGCATTATTAAAAAGTCGTCAGTCGTTGCATTACTGAGTATTTTTGCTCTATCTGCTTTGTTCACTGCGCCTGTGAAAGCTGAATCAAACCCATTTGCAGTACAAAATTTAATGACGGTTTCCGCGCCTCATAACCACAAACAAGATAAATGTGGTGAAGGCAAGTGCGGCGAAGGTAAAGCCACAAAAATGACCAAAGGCAAATGCGGTGAAGGCAAGTGCGGCGAAGGCAAAGCCAAA
>JBELHO010000002.1:162174-172520 GCA_042091375.1 Thalassotalea sp.
AAAAATGACCAAAGGCAAATGCGGTGAAGGCAAGTGCGGCGAAGGCAAAGCCAAAAAGCTTACCAAAGGCAAATGCGGTGAAGGCAAGTGTGGCGAAGGCAAAGCCAAAAAGCTTACCAAAGGCAAATGTGGCGAGGGCAAGTGTGGCCAATAACAGCTGACCCTTAACAATTTCAGTTAGATACCTTGGTTAAGGCCACTTGATAGGCTCACTAGCTGAGGTTATTGCCGAAGAAAGTCATTTTGTGAATGCAAAATGGCTTTTTTATTTAATCAACACCAAATAAATACTGTTTAGGAGAAGAAATGAATAACAATGTTGTGATCACTGGAGCCAACCGCGGCATCGGCTTAGCACTGGCTGCTCACTATAAACAACAAGGTGATAATGTCTTCGCTTTGTGCAGAAATACCTCCCAACAACTCAGTGCATTAGATGTCAAGGTGATCACTGGCGTCGATGTTGCTACTGATCATGGTATACAACAGATGTCATCAGCACTAAAAGACATTGCTATAGACGTGTTGATTTGCAATGCTGGAATTTTGCACAATGAACATTTAGCGAAATTAAATACTGCAACAATTAGGCAGCAATTTGACGTCAATGCGTTGGCACCACTCAGAGTGGTTAGCTGTTTAGCTGAGCAAATGAATACAAGCAGTAAAGTCGCGATGATCACTTCTCGTATGGGCTCTATGGCAGATAATAGCTCAGGTGGTTACTATGGTTACCGCATGTCAAAAGCGGCTCTCAATGCCGCAGCTGTATCTCTTAGTCATGATCTTGCTCAATTGGGTATCGCCGTTGGTATTTATCACCCCGGTTACGTGCAAACTGATATGGTCAATCACGGTGGTGATATATCAGCAGATCTGGCTGCGCAGCGTATTGGCCAATTAATTGAACAACTGAGCTTGGCTGAAAGCGGGGTGTTTCGCCACGCCAATGGCGAGGTTTTACCTTGGTAGTTTGCTCCTAATGCACTACCAAGCTGTGTTTTTACTGGCTACTACTTTTAAAGCAAAAGGGTATGTAAAACAATGACAATAGCAGGAGAGAAACAGTGGCCAAAAACGCACTCGCTACTGTGACCAATGGCAATTATTTAAAAATCTGGCAAACAGTGCAACAGATCCCTCAAGGTAAAGTCGCCAGTTATGGGCAAATTGCCGATCTTTCTGGTTTGCCAAAGCGAGCCAGGCTGGTGGGTAAAGCGTTAGCCGCACTACCTAAAAATAGCGACTATGCCGAGCATGTGCCATGGCATCGGGTAGTGAATAGCCAAGGAAAAATTTCCTTACCGCTGGCTAGTGCTGCTTTTAAGCGACAAAAAGCACAGTTACAACAAGAGCAAGTGGTGGTGATTGCCAACAAGATCAACTTGCACATTTATCAATGGCAACCTGATCTTGCTGAATTATTGTTTGCGCTGTCGCATTAAAGCGATAGACATTTTATAAACTCGATGTTCGTCCGCCGTCGACAGGTAAGTTGATGCCGGTAATATAACCCGCAGCTGGCGAAGCTAAGAAGGCAGCTGCAGCAGCAAATTCTTCCGGCTCAGCAAAACGTCGCATCGGAATATGAGACTTTTCATTGATGGTGGCCTGCTCTATTGAAATGTTTTGTTTGGCGGCCTTACCGGCAATAATTGCATCAAGTCTTGCCGTGGCAGTCGCTCCGGGCAATACATTGTTGACTGTGATGCCAAATTCGCCGAGCTCATTGGCGAGTGTTTTCGCCCAACTGGCAACAGCTCCGCGTATGGTATTCGATACGCCAAGGTTGGGTAATGGCTGTTTGACCGATGTCGAGATAACATTAATTATCCGCCCATAACCTCGAGCTTTCATCATTGGAATAACCGCCTGTACTAAGTGATGGTTATTGATTAAATGCAGATTGAATGCCGACAAAAATTCACTAGCGTCACTGGTGTTGGCGGGTCCTGGTGATGGACCTCCAGTATTATTTATTAAAATATCATAGCCATAGTCATCAGTGATCTGCTGGTTAATAACCGTATTAACCTGCTCTGGATCACTAAAGTCAGCAATTAACACCTTGTGTTGCTGAGATGGTGTTTTATTGGGTAGGGCGTTTAACTCAGTTAATACCTGCGCTAATGAGTCTTTATTTCTGGCAAAAAGGGTCACACTGGCACCTAACTGGGCAAGCTCTAATGCACATGCCTTGCCTATGCCTTGACTGCTTCCACAAACCAGTGCCGTTTTTGAAGTGAGATTTATATCCATAGTGATTAGTTTTCTTGTTGTGTTGGTTAGTTGAACAAATCATTGTTAAGGGAATTTAAGCATATTCAACCGTGCAATGGCAGCGTATTTTGCAAATAGGATCAAATAAAAAAAAAGCCCGGCTACTAACCGGGCAAAAAATTAGGGAGATAACATGTTTTCAGCAATTAACTGGGTTTGTCACTGAGTAAACTTTTGCTATTGATGGCGATCTTTCTTGGTTTTAGTGCTTCAGGTATTTCTCTTTCTAAATCGATATGAAGTAAACCGTGCTCTATAAAGGCACCTACAACTTTTACGTGATCACCCAGTTGAAACTTTCTTTCAAAATTTCTATCGGCAATGCCTTGATGTAAGAATTTACGTTCATTTTTGTCTTTACTGATGGGCTTAGTACCAGTAATGACTAAATTGTTTTGTTTTGATTCAATGTCTAACTCATCTTCAGAGAACCCAGCTATCGCCATGGTGATGCGGTATTTGTCATCAGCGAGTAACTCGACGTTGTAGGGAGGGTAAGATGATTGTTTGTCAGCTCGTGACGCTTTGTCTATTAATCCAGCTAAGTGATCAAAGCCAATAAATGAGCGGTAAAGTGGGCTAAAGTCTGTATTTGTACGCATAATATATATCCTATTAATATAGCAATATTGATTAACTAAATTCAGGTAGTGGCTCTGTTGTGACCAGCGTTAATAGATTACTATTTGCTGCGAAACTAAACACTACGTAAACTGAGTTATAAAGTGCCCTTCATTAGTGAACGGGCGGTTAATGTAGACCCTTTACGGCGACTACATTAACTAGATGGGTTCATTGAAAATTTTTTCAAGTAAAAACAGTAAAAAAAATTAAATTTATTAAAAAAAATTAATTGGTGTTGGTTTTTTTCGCTATTTTCCCTACTGCATTTTGTTCTGTTTTAATGTCTGGTTGCTCAGCGGGCCGATCTGTAAACAAGGCATTCAATGCCTCTAGCGCCGCTGAATAATTGGGATGTGCCGATAAATTAGCAACCAGATCTTTGTATACCAGAACACCTTGGCTATTGATCACTAATATTGCTCGTGATAACAGACCCATGTCCTTGATCAAAAGCCCATAGTTTTCACCAAAATTACGCCATACACTGTCAGAGAGCACGGCAATGCGATCAATGTTTTCTTTGCTGCAAAATCGCTTTTGTGCAAACGGCAAATCATTACTTATGGTTAAGCTGATCAGCTGCTCGGGGAGTTTCAGCATTTCATCATTAAAGCGTTTAGTTTGCAGTGAACACACCCCAGTATCTATGCTAGGTACTACCGAAATTAGTATGTTTTTACCGGCAAAATCCTTGAGTTCAACTGGGCTGAAGTTTTGATCAACCACTTTAAAATTAGGTGCTTTTTCACCTACCTGTATCTGTTTGCCCAACAAGGTAACAAATTTATCACCTGCTTTTACAAGATCTGAGTTTTGCCACTGTTCAGTAGGAGCTGAATCGGCTGCTAATAAGTGGTGGCTTATCAAGAATAAACACATTGAAAAATAGGTAATATATTTCATAAAATTATTAAATTGAGTGGTCAATATCGCAAAGCTTACCTTTGGACTACAAAAATAGCCATAAAATCGTGACTAATTTCAATTTTTATCTATTGTTATAGTTAATAAAGCATTAAGATAAAGAAAGTTTTTTTAATATTAAAATTTCCCAAAGGAATCACTGTCCAGATGTCTACACCTTTATTAATTTGTGATGACTCAAATATGGCTCGCAAACAAGTTGCTCGCTCTTTGCCTGATGGCTGGGATGTCGATGTCAGCTTTGCCTCTAATGGATTTGAAGCGATTGATGCCATTAAAGCAGGGAAGGGCGATGTCTTATTGTTGGATTTAAACATGCCTGAAATGGACGGTTATCAGGTACTTGAAGCTATAATGAAGCAAGACCTACCAACTATAGTCATTGTTATTTCTGGTGATATACAGCCAGAAGCACATCAGAGAGTAACCAGCTTAGGTGCACTAGACTTTATTAAAAAGCCGATTAGTAAAGATAAATTAACAGAAATATTAATCGCTTATGGTGTGTTTGCGGCAGAAAAAAATGTTCAATTAGCTACAGCTCCAATGGTACCTCCGGCAGCAAAACAGCATAAAATTAAATTAGATCCTTTGATTGCTCCGGCAAAATCTGCCAGTTTATCGAAATCCCCTACAGCATCAACTGATTTGTTATTGGATGCTGAGTTAAGGGATTGTTACCAAGAAATTGCCAACGTCGCTATGGGTCAAGCTGGTGATCTGTTAGCGCGGTTACTTGATGTGTTTGTGGTCTTGCCTATCCCCAACGTTAATTTAATCGAAGTGTCTGAATTGAGTATGGCGTTATCCGCAGTAGAACTGCATGAGAGTACTTCAGGCGTTTGCCAAGGATTTATTGGCGCGGGTATTTCTGGAGAAGCGTTACTTATTCTTAATGATTCAAGTTTTAAAGACGTTGCGTCATTGATGAATTATCAGTACGAAGTTGATGAAAGCACAGAACTTGAGCTGTTGATGGATATGGCTAATGTGTTGATTGGCGCTTGTTTAAATGGCGTTTCCACACAATTAGATATGTCGTTTAGCCAAGGGCACCCAGTAGTTTTGGGCCAGCATCGCAAAATATCTGAACTAATCGCCACCAATTCAACCCGTTGGAAAAAAACCTTAGCCATTGAGATCAGTTACAGTATTGAGAATTTACCGATAAAGTGTGATCTTTTATTGCTGTTTACCGAAGAATCAATACAAACATTAAACAATAAAATAGCTTATCTGCTGGATTAATTATGTCGTTAGAAAAAGAACAAATCAACGAATTACACTGGCTGATGGAAATGCTGCACACCATTGATGTCGGGTTGGTGGTGTTAGACCGTCAATACGCCATTCAAATATGGAATGGTTTTATGGAAAACCACAGTGGTATGTTACCCAGAGAAGTCAAAGGCAAAAGACTGTTTGATCTGTTTGATGAAATTCCAGAGCAGTGGTTTAAGCGCAAAGCAGAATCGGTTTTTTTATTAAAAAACAAAGCCTTTACTATTTGGGAGCAGCGTCCTTACTTATTTAAATTTCAAAACTATCGCCCTATTACCGGCAGTGCTGATTTCATGTATCAGAACACCACTTTTATTCCACTGATATCGGCAACAGGTGAAGTAACTCATTTGTGTTTAATTATATATGATGTCACTGATAATGCGGTTCACAAAAGAGATCTTGAGCAGGCAAATAGCGAATTAGCGGTATTGAGTCAAACCGATGGCTTAACTAATTTGTTTAATCGCATGCACTGGGAGAGTTGTTTAAAAGCTGAATATAAACGTTGGACGCGCAGCAATCACGCCAGTTGCTTAGTGATGCTAGATATTGATCACTTTAAGCAAGTGAATGACAATTATGGACACATGGTGGGTGATGAGGTGATCAAAAACCTCTCGGGGATAATCCAAAAGCACATTCGCGAAACCGACGTGTCGGGCCGTTATGGCGGTGAAGAGTTTGCTATTTTGTTAGCAGATACCAGTATTGAAAATGCCCAAGTATTTGCCGAGCGTTTGCGATTTGAAGTGGAACAAACTGTGGTAAAGTACAACGATTTTGAACTGGAATATACCATAAGTATTGGTCTGGCTGAAGTCGATTCAACGGTTAAGAATTATGAAACGTGGATTGAATATGCCGACGCGGCTCTGTATCAATCGAAAGAGTCTGGTCGTAATAAAGTATCAATACACCATAAAAATGGTTAACTTATCGCCAAGTCAAGTTGTTTAATAAAACAGTTATTGCAAGGTGGCGTTGGCCTTTGACATTTTTAAATAAGGATATTTTTTAAACAAGGGCAGTTTTAAAACTGCCCGTTTTGCTTTAGCTGTGCTCAGCAGGTGAATTTCTTTAAAGTCTTTACAGAAAAATACTCCTAAGCACTTTATACGTTTTCATGAAATATAACTTCGTATTAAGCGCTAAATGACTGTTGGTTAAACTAAACGACCAAGGAGCAAATAGTCAACTGTCATTTTTCCCAGTTGAAAACCCTATTTAGAAGCCACTTTCATAGAATGAGCAGTCTATTTTGCGACTATTCTCTGTAATGGTATCACGCTAATTTTTTAACATTGCTTTAAATTCATCCAAGTACTGTTGATGTTTATTTTGATGCCATTGCGCACCATGTGTATTAGTGGAAATCGGTTGCCTTGACCATCCAATTCAGAGCGCCCGACTTTTTTGAAACCTACCTTTTCATAGAACTCAATTGCCTTTGGGTTTTGCTCGTTCACATCAACTTTTGATGCGTCCAAATTGTTAACCGCGTAATCCATAAGTTGGCTTCCGATCCCCAAACCAAAATACTTTGGATTGACGAATAACATTTCCACCTTAGCGTCTGCAACGCCAATAAACCCAGCTATTTCACTATGCTTGGTGACGCACCAAAGCTCAACTGCATCGAAATAATTCGCCAAAATAACAGGCTTTAATTCAACAATATTTTCTTCAGGTAAAAAATGATGAGTTGCCCTGACTGAGCTTTCCCAGATTTCGATAAGTTCTTCATAGTTTGCTTTTGTAACTGGTTTCACTTTCATTGAATATTCCCTGCAATATATCGCCTCGTTAAGAGGTAAATAATTGTTGGCAAAATAAGCGATGCAGATTGGAAGCCAACTGTTTATTTGTTCTAAATATTAAGCGTGTTAGGTGTTGATTAGTACAAAAGCACTTAAAAAACATATGGTTGAGATTAGAATGCCGAAAAATGGCAGTTTAAACCAGTAATTTTTTGCTAAAAGTAAATAAGAAAAACCGACTATAGAAGGCAATACAGAAAACCAACTATTGTTATGGAGAAATTCAATATGTGAAAAAGCCAAAGGAATATAAATAGCGGCAAAAAGCATTACGCCTAAACTATGGCTAGCATTAAAACCGACCCAAGCACGCCAAACAGAAGTGTCTTTGGTAATGTTTGGCGATGTACTTCGCATTGCTTGGATTGCGTCAGAATTATGCGGATTAAACTTATCAGTAAAAAAAGTATAAATGAGATGAACGAGACCTAGTAAGCCGAGTATTGAAGCACCGATCAAGAATAATACTTGTGAAACCAAGCCTAACTCCTTTTTATCCGTTGTTGAGTGACTTGTTGTATTTTAGTTATCAGCATCAGCTTTATTTGCATATTTTCCAATAGCTTTACCCGTTGTTGCCCAAACCAATACTCCTCCCCATGCAATAAAAGAAAAGCCAGCAGGAATACAAGCAAGTAAAATATATTTAAAATGCTTTCTATTAAATGCAAGAGCAAGCATAGCAGGAAGAAACCAAAGGATAAAAACACAAAATAATATAAAACCTATTAGTGAGTAGTTTTCACTTGCTAAAATGCTGTTGATATATTCCATTGTTGATCTCCTTGAAAATTAACGACTCTTTTATGAATTAGCTACAAAATATGATTATCAAAATTAGTAGTATTCAATTTAGAAGATTTATTACAAAACCAACTGTTATATTTTCGAAATAGAACTTGATTGAAACACAACACCGTTTTAATCGGCAGGTTGCAGTTGACCTAAAAAAAGCGAGGCACGAACAAACAGCCAACTGTTTTTGTTCCGTTTGCACTGCTTGTTAATGGGCTACTTTTTATTGCCAAAATATAATAGGGAGCAGCCCCCAGATAGCCAACACTAAAACAAACTGTATAGAGAACATTATTGCCGCAACATCGCGTTTAATTATTTTACTTTGTAAGTTTCCTCTTAATGAGATCCATAAAGAAAATAACAGTGTTAGCGGTAAAATCCCTGAAAGAAACGCCAAGGTAACACTTGCCGCAGTAATATCACCAAATTGTAGAAAGGATTGCTGAACATAAAGGTAGCTTGGTAAGCTGAACAGTAGTAAGTTCAAAAAACCCCATTTTATTCGGTTGAAGCTTGCTTTGTCTCGTTTAATGGCTCTAATGACCCCGACTAAAAATATATATAACAGTCCAATCAGGCCAAGGATTAAACTTACCCAATAAACCCCCAACGTCACCGCTGAACCTTGCTTAAACGTTTTAAGACCATCACTGAGAAACAATCTATTTTCACTGTCCCAATAGAAAACATGTGAAGCTTGTGTTCTATTAACATCTCTGAATAAATGTTCGCCCACTTGAATTAAGCGCCTATCAGGATTTTGCAATGACTTGATTATAAGTTGCTGGTTGGCTTGTTCTAACCAAATAAAACTGAAAAGCATATCAATAAATTCAAATTCTGCCATCTGATTTGGCGATGGCAAATAAATTCCCGCCAACTTTGATAAACTCACTTCCACCGTCGAGGTTTCTGCAATAGGCGCTGACGTTACGCTTAGTTTATTAATAAATAATTCATTAAATTTTTCATAGTTGGCCGTTTCGCTATCGGTGTTAGCGGCGTAAAAAAAGCCCTTTTTTTCATCTGGGAAAAGACAAATATAGGCTCTAAATCCAAATGTTGTACCGGGATGACACATTCCAACAACGTTATGCCGGTCTCTTTTTGCTAATACCAATCCATGTCCAATAGTCAGACCAGCTTTATGAGCATCAGTGTTTAAAGGTTCAGTAAGCATGTCCATATGTTCAGGATGTACAAATGCTTTACCATCGACCTTGCCTCCATTCAATAAAAAATTCATAAACGTAGCCATGTCCGGAGCCGTTGTTGTGAATTGCCCGGCTGGTCTCAAATAATTGGCTACTGCAGCTTGAGCAACATTATTTTCATGGTACCCCATAGCTAATAGCGGATCGGCAAACTCTCCTTGTTGGCTGATAAACTCAAAACTACTATCAGTCATCCCCAGAGGTTTTAAAAGGTTACTATCGAGAAACTCTTCATAACGCTGCTTGGTGACAGCCTCTATAACCATCGCCAACAATGCATAGCCCATATTTGAGTATGAGTATTGCGTTCCCGGCTCAGTTCTAACCGTTAATAAATTATCTCTGCTTGATTTAAAAGCTTCTGCGAGTGGTGTGATTGGCAAGGGTTTAGTGCTTAGTAACTGCCACATTCTGATATAATCTAATCCAGCAGTATGATCGAGTAGGTTTTGGATCTTGATAGGTGAACGATGATGCCAAGCATTGTCGAAATTCAATTCTGGTAACATTGCTTCAACATCACTATCTAATGAAAGTCTCCCTTCAAATATCAAATGAAGAACGCCCATTGCTAGTACCGATTTGGTAACTGAGCCTACATGCATTTTTTGTGCAGGCTTCATAGGTTCTAACGTTGCAATATTTGCATAGCCAGCACTACCAACCTCAACATGTCCATTTGCAACGGTTGACCAAGATAATCCTACAATATCTTCTTTTTCGATAGTATTTTGGATTTCGGATCCAAAATGAATATCGTCATTGGCGTAAGCAATATTGAATGAAACTAAAACTAAAACTAAAGCTAAAACTAATATTTTTGCTGGCACCAACTTCTCCGTATACGGCTAGCGTTTTAACGCCCACATTAAGGGACAAAATTTAGTGGGCTAGAATAAGCGACGAAGGAGTAAAAACCAACTGTTATTTACCCTTATTTATTAGTTTGTTATGTGCAAAATACCCCTGTGTTTAAGAAAAATACTTTGCTGCTAAGCTAAGAGCAATAAATAATATAAAAAATATAATCCAATGTTTATTCGAACTGTCTAAATTTTCACCGCACACAGGGCATGAAGATAATGTAATTGAGGTACCATTGACGTATGAGGTGTTAACTATTGGCGAAGTTATTGTTGATTTACACTTTTTACACTTCATAAATATTCCATTTTAGCTAGAGTTAAACTCGATATTCAATTTATACATGTAGCCCTATTAACGAGCTAATAATTGTTGGTTAAAAATATTGGCTAATATCATCGAGGCACGAGCGCGAGCCAACTGTTTTTAGTCTGTTGTTTAGTGCCTTGTTAGCTTTTACCATCAATTTCGTTATTAAGTAACCCTATGATCTCATTACCTATACTGAATATTTTGCTGTCAGATTTGTTGTTACTTAAAA
>JBELHO010000003.1:0-91796 GCA_042091375.1 Thalassotalea sp.
CGGGCTTTTTGCTTTGTGCAAGAGTGAAAAAAGGCAATAGCGCCAATGCCATTGTCTGTTGTGAAAAGTGTGCTTATGTTGCGACAAGCCCATGTGAGGGCGCAGCTGGACATTGCTAGACTCTTATTAAGTTATAAAGGTCGTTCCAAGAGGTTATTGTTGGTAATAGCATACGTTCACGACATTAGTGCACTAATATAAGTACTATGCACGTCAAAGCCCGACTCATTTGAGTCGGGGTTTTTGCTTTGTGCAAGACTGAAAAAAAGTCGTAGCGCCTAACTAAATATGGCTAATAAAGTTTGAGTAGAGTGTAAGTAAAATTATAATGAAATGCTGCTCACTGACTGTTTGGTTAATGTCAATTTTGGTTTAATATATACGAATATTTTGATATCTGGCAAGAATATGACTTGGCGCCCACACTCAAATTGGCATAAAGCTAAATTAAAAGCTGAAGTTCTCTCAAATATACGAACATTTTTTGCTAAAAGAAATGTTATTGAAGTGGATACGCCAATTCTCTCAAGTGGTACAGTTACTGATGTTTATCTTGATACATTTTTTACCGATTATTCGATGGGAGGGTATCAAGATCATCAGTCTAAACAACGCTTGTATTTGCAAACTTCACCAGAGTTTGGCATGAAAAGGTTACTTGCATCCGGATATGGCTGTTGTTATCAAATTTGTAAAGCGTTTCGAAATGAACAGGCTGGAAGTCAACACAACCCTGAATTTACAATACTAGAGTGGTATAGATTGGGCTTTACACATTTAGATTTGATGAATGAATTGTCAGAATTTTTGCAATTCATCCTTCACTGTAAAAGTGCTTATAAACTCACTTATCAGAATGCTTTTAAACAATATTTATCCATAGATCCATTAACTGCTTCAGTTTCTCAATTAAAGAAATTGCTATTTGATAATGATATTTCAGGTGATTGGATCAGCTCTGAGCAAGACAGAGATACTTTATTGCAAGTGGCTTTTACTGAATGTGTGGAATCCCATTTAGGACAAGAGAGTCCTTGTTTTATATATGAGTTTCCAAGTTCCCAAGCATCCTTAGCAAAAATATCTGTTACTGATGAAAGAGTAGCAGAGCGATTTGAGTGCTATTTTAAAGGTATTGAATTGGCTAATGGCTTTCATGAATTGACAGATCACGAAGAGCAAGTGCAAAGGTTTGAAGTCGACAATGCTAAACGTAAGAAATTAAACAAGGAAGAGCAACCTATAGATGAAAGGTTTTTAGCTGCATTAAAACATGGTTTGCCTACTTGCTCTGGTGTTGCATTGGGCATTGATCGCCTGTTGATGTTAGCCTTAAATGTAGATTCTATTAAATCAGTGCTGACATTCTCAGTAGACGATGCGTAAATGACAATTAGTTTTAGTGGTAGTATCTCATTTGTGATATTATAACCTAAATTTTTTAAGCGATTAAACTGCAGATTTAAATTGAAAATAATGTTAGATAGGATCGGTATTACAGCGACGTCTATATGTGCGTTACATTGCATTTTATTGCCAATTATTTTACCTGCTTTGCCACTTCTTGGTTTAGGCTTTCTTGCTGATCATTTCTATGAGCATGTCTTTTTGGTCATTACAGCCATTATTGGCAGTATTGCAATGCTCTCCGGTTTTAAGCGCTATCATCGCAAATTGTACCCTTTTTACCTGTTGGCATTAGGGATCATTATATACTGGCAGAAACACGATTTTGATCCGTCAGTACAACCTTACTTTATCATTGTTGGTGCATTGCTTATCGTCGCAGCACATTTTATTAATCTCAGGCTTTGTAAACAGTGTGCTGAGTGTACTGAGTGTACTGAGAGCAGCTGCGCTTAAAATAGCTGATCTCAATGGCTGCTAAAATCACCCAACTAGTTCACAATTAACTGCAAATATTAATTGAACGATCGGTCATAAATTTAAATCCTTTATCTTACGGGTTAAGGTGTTTCTTCCCCAGCCCAATTTTTTAGCGGCTTCTTGTTTGTGTCCCTGAGTATAATTTAATGCACGTTGTAGTAATATTTTTTCAAAAATGGGTAATGCCGTATCGATTAAATTTACATTGCCCTGATCGAGTTGTTCACCAACCCAAAGCTTTAAAGACGATTGCCAATCGACGTTTGCGGGGATCTGTGACTTGACATTTTGGGTCAGTTCACTGGGTAAGTCATCAATTAAAATTTCACTACCACTTGCCATGACAGTTAAAAATCGACAGATATTCTCTAATTGTCGAACATTACCTGGCCAATCACATTGTTTAAGATAGTTTAAACTTGCCTTATCAAGAGTCTTGGCTTCAACACTCAGTTCATTAGCGGCTTTTGCTAAGAAGTGATAGGTTAATTGCTCAATATCTTCTTTGCGCTCCCGCAGACTGGGGGTGTGTATTCTGATCACATTTAAGCGATGGAATAAATCCTCCCTGAAATCCCCCTGATTAACTCTGTCCTCAAGGTTTTGATGTGTTGCAGCTATTATCCTCACATCAACTTGAATAGGGGAGTGCCCTCCGACGCGATAAAATTGGCCGTCAGCAAGTACCCGTAGTAATCTTGTTTGAATATCTAGGGGCATATCGCCTATTTCATCTAAGAATAATGTGCCCATATGTGCTTGTTCAAATCGACCATGGCGAACAGTAGTTGCGCCGGTAAATGCACCTTTTTCGTGACCAAACAATTCAGATTCAATCAGATCTTTTGGAATTGCTGCCATATTTAACGGAATAAATGCAGCACTTTTTCTGGGACTGTGCATATGCAGTGCATGAGCAACTAACTCTTTGCCTGTCCCTGATTCACCATTGATCAGTACACTGATACTTGAACGAGATAATCGGCCTATGGCTCTAAACACTTCTTGCATTGCCGGTGCTTCACCTATGATACCAACGCCTTGTGGTGATTCGATCTTTTTCAGGTTTTCAGCTTTTTGTTCACGCGCATGGGTCAAAGCTTTTTGCGCTAAGGTTAAGGCATCATCAATGTCAAAAGGTTTAGGTAAATACTCAAAAGCTCCACCTTGGTAAGCATTTACCGCACTGTCTAAATCTGAATGTGCGGTCATAATAATGACCGGAATATGTGGAAAGTTGCGATTTATATCCGCTAATAATGTCATGCCATCAATGTTGGGCATGCGAATATCAGAAATAATGATCTCTGGTTGGCCATGATCCAATGCAGTGAGTAAGTCGTTAGCATTATCAAATGCAGCTGATGATATACGAGCATTAGCAAAAGCTTTTTCTAAAACCCAACGGATGGAACTATCGTCATCGACGATCCAAATTTGCTCAGTGATCATGGCGCTAACTCCTGGTTAATGGGTAATAAGATTTTAAATTCGGTAAACCCTGGGTGACTGATACAAGACAATTTACCACCGTGCTGGTTTACAAGGGTTTGTGCAATTGATAAACCCAAGCCAGTGCCATTAGCGCGACCAGAAACCATAGGGTAAAATAGTGTGTCTTGTATGTGATCTGGAATACCAAGGCCATCGTCAACGATGCTGATCAACACACTTAATTTGACCCGCTTACCATTGATAATTTTGTTATTGGCTGCGCGTGTCTTTAAAATAATCTTGCCTTGCGGCTCTAATACTTGAATCGCATTATTAACAATGTTTAACATGGCTTGTTGCAGTTTATCAGCATCAAAATACATATCAGGGATTGAAGGGTCGTAATCTTTGATTAAGATTATGTTTTTTGGATTGTCACAACTTACCAGGTTAAAAATTTGCTCTAGAACTAAGTGTATGTTTTGTAATGATAATTTTAGTAAATTATTAGGACCCAATAAACGATCGACTAAGTTTGTCAAACGATCAGCCTGCTCAATAATGATTTGCGTATACTCTTGCTGGTCGGCATTTATTTCTCTACTAAGTAGTTGTGCCGCGCCTCGAAGACCACCCAAGGGGTTCTTGATCTCGTGAGCTAAACCTTTAATAAGAAATCTACCCGACTCCCATTGTTGTTGTTGAAAAGATTCACTACTCATTTTTTTTTGCTGATCGATTTGTTTGAATTCAATCAAAATATGTGGCGAGCTATCAAATTCAACTGATGAAGCGGTGATTTCAACGCTAACTTTTCTTCGATCAAAAAACTCTAAGCTAACATCACTGTCGCTAAACTCTTGTCCTGAGGTTAATAACTGCTCAAGCCTTGTGGTATTTATTGGATGATTGATAAAAATAGTATCTAAGTGTGCATTGAATAATTTATTAAAACTCTTGACTAACAAAGCTTCTGCTGCGGGGTTGGCGTATTGAACGGTTAACTTATTATCGAGAACTACAACTGCGGTTACCATTTGGTTGGGTAACTGGTTTTGATAATAGAGTTTATGTTGCTGATTGTTCTGAGTCATAGCCAATGTTTATCCTTTCGCACTATTTTGGTGCATATATTTGTCATGTGCAATAATATCGGAACAAAAATTTACTAATAATACCTAGTTTGCACTAATAACGGACGTTCTATGCATATAAAAAGTCACTGATTTAGAAGATGCAATAACCTTGCCCTTATCGTTTATTATGTTAACTTTTAATTGATGTTCACCACGGTCAACATTTTTCAATGATAAGTTTGCTAAATTCTCAGTTGTTATATAGGTTTTGCCATCAAGTAATAATGATATATTGATGCGAGGTGGTAATTGTGGGGGGACTTGCACAGCAACTGTCACTGAACCATTATTATCTCTGATGGTTTGGTGATCTGTCGGTTGGGTGATCTCGATGTGATACAGTTCACTTTTGGCTTCAGGCAGCGCAAGTGGTGTTAGCGGTTTAATAGATGAAGCTATTGTGATTGCTTTGGTTACTTGAATTGCAACCGAATTTTCTTTAGGGATGTCAGAAAACACCGTTACTCCATCCTTATTTGTCCACTTGTATACTTCAGTTTGAGCAAGCACTTGTGGCACTGTGAACAGTGCAAATATTAGCAGATGAAGTGGACGGAGAGAAAACAAATATTGACATTCCCATAGTTAAGTTAATCACTAATCTACGTAAATTATAAAATTTTTGCCACAAAAAAGCCCAATAAATTGGGCTTTTATGATGACTACAGTGATTTTAAGCTTTACACGCTGTAATACATATCAAATTCTACTGGGTGAGTGGTTGAGTTAAGTAATTCAACTTCTTCTCGTTTTAGACCAATATAAGCATCAATCATATCGCTATCCATTACGCCACCGGCAGTTAGAAATTCTTTATCAGCTTCTAACGCATCTAGTGCCTCTGCAAGAGAAGAAGATACTTGTGGGATAGCAGCTGCTTCTTCAGCAGGAAGGTCGTAGAGATCTTTATCCATGGCATCACCAGGATGAATTTTGTTTTTAATGCCGTCAATACCAGCCATTAACATCGCTGAAAAAGCCAAGTAAGGGTTTGCTGTTGGATCCGGGAATCGCACTTCTATTCGAGCAGCTTTTGGTGAAGGTACAATAGGGATACGTATAGATGCACTTCTGTTGCGAGCCGAATAAGCAAGCATTACAGGTGCTTCAAAGCCAGGAACAAGGCGTTTGTAGGAATTAGTTGAAGCATTAGTAAAAGCGTTTAATGCTTTTGCATGCTTAATAATACCACCAATATAATATAAAGCTGTTTCAGATAAGCCACCGTACTTGTCACCTGAAAATAAGTTAACCCCGTCTTTTGATAAAGACTGGTGAACGTGCATCCCTGTGCCATTGTCGCCAACTAATGGTTTAGGCATAAATGTTGCGGTTTTACCGTAAGCATGCGCGACGTTATGCACAACATATTTATATATTTGCACTTCATCGGCTTTTTTAACCATAGTATTGAAGCGACAAGCGATTTCATTTTGTCCACAAGTGGCAACTTCATGGTGATGGGCTTCAACCACAAGACCCATTTCTTCCATAACTAGACACATGGCTGAACGCAAATCTTGAGAAGAGTCTACTGGTGCAACTGGGAAGTATCCACCTTTAACCCCAGGACGATGACCAGTATTACCTTCTTCATAGCTAGTACCAGAATTCCATTTGGCTTCTTTATCGTCAATTTTGTAGAATGAACCACTCATGTCAGTGTGAAATCTGACGTCGTCAAATACAAAGAATTCAGGCTCTGGACCAATTAAAACAGAATCTGCTATGCCGGTACTGCGTAAATATTCTTCAGCGCGATGGGCAACAGAACGAGGATCTCTGCTATAGCCTTGCATAGTTGCAGGTTCGACGATATCACATCGTATATTGAGAGTGACCTCTTCAGTAAAAGGATCAAGTACTGCAGTTTCAGCATCAGGCATTAACACCATGTCTGATTCATTAATACCTTTCCAACCTTTAATTGAAGAACCATCAAACATTTTTCCATCTTCAAAAAAGTCTTCATCAACTTGGTGATGAGGAAGCGAAACATGTTGCTCTTTACCCTTTGAATCAGTAAAACGCAGATCGACGAATTTTACGTCATTATCTTTAATTAAATCTAGAACTGTTTGTGACATTGATAGTCTCCACTGTGGTTAATGCTTTGAATTAATATATTTTATGTAACTCACTTTGATGCTCAACAATAAGCTAGAAACGTGCCATTATAAAAGTAACTGATAAATAAGGATTTAATATATATATTGAACTTATTTTGCACTGTTTTGGTGCGATCACTGCACCAAAATGATCGCTACGGTTGAATATTTTGCTTTTCAGTATAGCAAGGATAGTCATTAATAAGAGATAAATTTGTCCATTGCACTATAATAGTAAAGCAGTATATTTATTGATTGTTCTACTGTATAATCCGCGCCCAATTATAGTCCTACGAGCAAAAGCCTGTGTTAGATAAATTACGTAATGTCGCCATCATCGCCCACGTTGACCACGGTAAAACTACCTTAGTCGATAAACTATTAGATCAATCAGGCACATTAGATGCCCGAGGCGGACTAGAAGAGCGAGTAATGGACTCCAATGATATTGAGAAAGAACGCGGTATCACTATTTTAGCCAAAAATACGGCAATAAACTGGCATGATTACCGAGTCAACATTGTAGATACCCCCGGCCATGCTGACTTTGGTGGTGAAGTTGAGCGCGTCATGTCGATGGTTGACTCTGTTTTACTTATTGTAGATGCCCAAGAAGGGCCAATGCCACAAACTCGTTTTGTAACCAAAAAAGCGTTTGCTCAAGGACTAAAACCTATTGTGGTTATTAATAAAATTGACAAGCCAGGAGCGCGTCCAGAATGGGTTATGGATCAAGTATTTGATTTATTTGATAACTTAGGCGCATCAGATGACCAACTTGATTTTCAAGTGGTATATGCATCTGCAATTAATGGTTGGGCATCTCTAGAAGAAGGTGAAGTTGGCAAAGACATGACACCTTTGTTTCAAACCATCATAGATCAAGTGCCAGCCCCCGATGCGGATGCAGAGGGTGCATTTCAAATGCAAATATCACAACTAGATTACAGTTCCTATCTGGGTGTTATTGGTGTTGGCCGTATCACTCGAGGTAGTGTTAAGCCCAACCAGCAAGTCACTATTCAAGGATCTAATAATAAAATCCACAATGGTAAAGTTGGCAAGGTTTTTGGCTACCTCGGACTTGAACGTCATGAGAGTGATAAGGCAGAAGCCGGTGATATCATCGCGATCACAGGGTTAGGTGAGTTAAAAATTTCTGATACGATTTGTTGTCCGAATGAAGTGGCGGCTTTACCACCTTTATCAGTCGATGAACCTACAGTAACAATGACTTTTCAAGTCAATACTTCACCGTTTTCTGGGCAAGAAGGTAAATATGTTACTTCGCGTAACATTAAAGATCGCTTGGAAAAGGAACTAGTACACAATGTCGCTCTACGTGTTCAGCAGTTGGACGATCCAGATAAATTTAAAGTATCGGGGCGAGGCGAACTGCACTTAGGCATATTGATTGAAAATATGCGCAGGGAAGGCTACGAGCTTGCGGTGTCGAGACCGGAAGTGATTATGCGTGAAGTCAATGGTCAATTAGAAGAACCATACGAGACAGTTACTATTGATGTAGAAGATCAACATCAAGGACCTATTATGGAAAAAATGGGGATACGCAAAGCTGAATTAACTGATATGGCACCCGATGGCAAAGGGCGGATCCGCATGGACTTTATTATGCCTAGCCGCGGACTGATTGGCTTTCAAACCGAGTTTATGACCCTTACCTCTGGTTCGGGTTTAATTTATCACACCTTTCTTGAATATGGACCTTATAAAGGTGGAGAAATCGGTCAGCGCTTGAATGGTGTCATGATAGCTAACGCCACTGGTAAGGCGTTAACCAATGCTATTTTTAACTTGCAATCACGTGGCCGCATGTTAATTGGCCATGGTTTAGACATCTATGAAGGGCAAGTGATAGGTATACATTCCCGCGACAATGATTTAACTGTCAATGCTTTAAAAGGCAAACAATTAACTAACGTGCGCTCTTCTGGTTCAGACGAAGCTCAGACATTAACTCCACCTATTATTATGTCACTTGAGCAAGCCTTGGAATTTATTGATAACGATGAGTTAGTTGAGGTGACACCGGAGAGTATAAGAATACGGAAAAAATTCTTAAAAGAGAGCGATCGCAAACGCGAGGGTAGAGCAGCAAAATAGTACCTTACTGAAGCTTTTTAATGCCGTTATAAATTGGTTTATAACGGCATTTTTTTATTCACTAAAATTTTTCTCGAAGTCACGAAAACTCCCTTTTTTTGTGAGACATCTCTTAAAGCTACGTAAGAAAATCGCCATATTTTTTTTGGGGTATATTCTAATTCATCTATATCTGTATGTAATTATTATTAAAAAATATTGATTTTAATTACCAGTGATAATTTCTAACTAATTTGGTATGAATAAGTAATACATAAAGTGCTATGCTTTTGTCGTAGAGGAGTTTTACACCGCGCAATTAGATAAGGGAGTTATCGCAGCTGCGAATAATAAGCTAATGGAAATTAATAAATTAACAGAGTTAAACCGTTTATTTGAAAAAGCTTTATCGAATCAAGCTAACATGGATGAAACGCTAAACCTAAACAATTTATATCGAGAGTTCATAAATGATGGGCGAGATATAAACACCTACAAAAATAAAAATACAGTTAATAGTGATCTCAATACACAGCGTTTAAGATTTCAAAAAAATATACATCTCAATGTCTCCTGATCAATTAAAAGCGTTAAAAGAACTTAGTCAACTTTTAGAAGAAGGGACGGCAAGTTCAAATGACGTCAAGCAATTAACTGAATTATTAGGCCATATTAATCAATTAAAACAGCTTGACGAATTGAACATCAATTTTACTGGGCACCTAACCCATGTGAAGGGCGCTAAATACAAGTATTGCATTAACTCATGGCACTAACTATTTTCGACTTTTAACGAATCAATAAACTGTTGCGAATGATCAATTGAACGGTTCATGTCGTTAATTAATTCCTCGACGTTTTCCTTAATTGTGCGATATTCCACTTTCAGTGCGCCAATAGCTTGCGCATTCAAGTTGTGTTTTAAATAAAGCATATTGTCTTTCAGAGCACTGAGGATAGGGAACATTCGGCTTTCAGCATTGCGCATCGACTTCAAAACCCTGTTATATTTGCTTTGTGTTTGTATTAAGCTGGCTTTGCTTTTTCGTTTAAAATCTTTATTGGTGAACTGATTGATCTCTTCTTGCCACTCATCAAAAAGCGCATCGGCAACACTTTCAACGGCATCTATGCGCTGAGATACCTCATCTGCAGCGCTTTTACTTACTTGGTAATGCTCTTCACTTTCTTCGTATTGACGTTGCAGTTCACCACCATCGAATGATATCAAAGATGATAATTGGGTTAAGGCATCTTTAAATTCTTGCTTGGCTTGTTCTTGTGAATCAGCGGTGTCCTCCACCCGATCAATCAGTATTTGACGCTTGTGTATACCTACTTTTTCCATAGCCGAATAGTAGGCTGTTTGGCATCCAGATAAGATCAAAAGCACGAAAATCAGCGGGTATGTGTATTTATATACCATCAATTTTCACCTTGGTATTTGGCCGCATCTATAATGCACCACAAATAGACAATAGGCACCATTAACCATCCAATTGCTATAATGACTAGTGCCCAAGAAATAGCCATTCCAATGAAAAACAAAATGGCTGGAATGATCCTACCTTGCACTAATTGTCCTAATCCAGGAATGAAAAAACTACAAACGGCAGCAATTACATTACCACCAGAGCCTTGACCGGCCATAAATACTCCTTAAACTATTTTATATTTTTTAGCATACTGCTAATTAATATCATGATAACCTGATAGAGTCTAAATAATATCTTATTAAATTATCATAAAATAATGACCATGAAATTTTTAAGCCCTAGCAAACTTGGACAATATCAAGAAGTGCTTTGGCACTACTTAACCTTTTTTGTCAAACGCATGGCAAAACAACAGTTGCATATTACTGCTGGTTATCTGGCCTACGTTACCTTGATGTCGCTAGTTCCTCTAATTGTCGTGATGTTATCGGTGCTGACTGCCTTTCCTATTTTCGCCGATATAAAAGAAATGATTGAAAATTTTGTTTACCATAATTTTTTGCCAGCAAGCGGTGACACAGTAAAAGAACACATTACCGGTTTTGTTGAAAATGCTTCTAAAATGTCAGCTGTTGCTATTAGTTTCCTATTTTTATTTGCTTTATTGTTGATCTCTGCCATTGATAGGACATTGAATTTATTATGGCGTGTGACCACTAAAAGGCGAATGATCACCGCGTTTTCTATGTACTGGATGATTTTAACCCTAGGTCCAGTTTTAGTCGGCAGTAGTATTGCTGCCACTTCATATATTTTTTCTTTGGTGTCTATAGGCGATTATGACTTGTTTGGCTTGAGCAATATATTATTGCGAGTGTTACCTATATTTTCCTCTATAGGTGCCTTTGTTATTTTGTATTTAGTGGTGCCAAATAAAGTGGTGCCGTTTAAATATGCTTTATCTGGTGCGGTATTGGCAGCGATATTATTTGAAATAGCCAAAAAAGGTTTTGCATTCTATGTCAGTCAACTTGACTCCTATCAAGCGATTTATGGCGCACTAGCTGGTATTCCGATACTTTTTTTATGGATATATCTCTCTTGGTTAGTGGTTTTATTTGGTGCACTATTTACGGTATGTCTAGAAGACTTCTCGCGTGCGACTGATCGCGCACGTCGTATAAAATCAGCACAGCATGTCAATTGACTTCAGTACTCACTAGACTAAATACACCACATATTTGGGGTTGCTAAGATTATTTTATGAGGAGTAAGTGTTTATGATCGCGTTAATACAGCGTGTGACTGAGGCCAATGTCGAAGTTGATGGCAACATCATTGGTGAAATATCTCACGGCTTAGTGGTGTTTTTAGGGGTAGAGTCTGCTGATGACGAGAGTAAATCTGAGCGGCTAGCGCAACGGGTGGCCAATTATCGCATTTTTAATGATCAGCAAGGTAAAATGAACCTCAATGTTAAACAAGTAGGTGGTGATATATTGGTGGTATCGCAATTTACATTGGCCGCTGATACCAATAATGGTCTCAGGCCGAGTTTTAGTAAAGCGGCGACGCCTGAAATAGGCAAAAAACTCTACAGGCATTTTTATCAGCAATTACGCGCCAAAAACTTTCGTTGTCCAACGGGGAAATTTGGTGCTGACATGAAAGTAAATATCAGCAATGACGGCCCTGTAACTTTTAGTTTAAGCTGCTAACCTTATTGCTCAATAAGATAAAATACCTAATACAAAGTGATTAACTCAGTGTGATCTCTCATTGATTAAGACAGATCATGCTATTTTTAGAGTTCTTTGCACTTATTACAAACCAAGACAACCAAACAATGATCGGAATAGCATAACTAATGATAAGATGTATCTCACCAAGAAGTGACCAAGAGTGGCAGCGTTACTATCATTTTAGGTGGCAAATGTTGCGGGCAGCTTGGCAACGACCTCTGGGCAGTGAACAAGATAAATTAGAAGATCAAGCAATTCACCGCATGTTAGTTGCTCAAAACGGTGAAATTTTAGGTGTTGGCCGAGTGCACTTTAGCAGCCAATATCAAGCGCAAATTCGATACATGGCAGTGAAAGATGATCTGCAAGGACAAGGATTAGGAAAACGTCTTATTGCCGAATTAGAATACCAAACATCGTTGCGGGGTGGTAAACACATTTTGCTAAATGCACGTGAAATAGCTATTCCATTCTATCAACGACAAGGTTATCAATTAGGTGCGTTATCACATGTACTCTATGATCAGATCAAACATTTTGCGATGAGTAAGCAACTTAACCCTTTACCTGATAATAACCTAGATGTGATCCATGCCTTACAAACGAAATGGCATCAAACCATTCCCGTGAGTAAAGCGATGAACCTTGCCATTTGTTTTTACGACGGTACTACTATCATCAGTCATTGTGATCTCGAATTTAATAAAAACATACATAACACTATGTTTGCTGGTAGCATCAACACTTTAGCGACATTAAATGGTTGGGGTTGGATTTATTTATATCTGGCTGAACAAAAACTAAAGGGAAATATCGTCTTAGCGGATGCTACTATAAAATATTTAGCTCCCATAAATGGTGTTGTTGCAGCCAGAAGCGGTAAAGCATTTACGCAGATAAAATCAAATACATCTAAGTCAAACAACAAGATGCGTTTTAGCCTCAGTGTAGAAGTGTTATCAGGAGAGCATGTGGCCGCTTTATTTACCGGAAATTATGTAGTGACCGATGTAGATGTCGCTGCCGAGGATAAAATACAATGAAGTATATATTATTGATAATAAGTTTATTTTCAACGCAAGTTATGGCAAATCAACAAGCCATCAACACTTTAGATCAATTCCATCAAGCAGCATCGCAAGCCAATTTTGAACAATATTTTGCGGTGTTTGCTGACGGCGGCGTGTTCATGGGAACTGATGGCAGTGAACGCTGGACAAAAGAGCAATTTCAAGACTACGTAAAATTCTATTTTGATCAAGGAAAAGGTTGGTTGTACCAGCCCACTTCAAGAAACTTTACCGCTGCGGGTAACGACAATATTTTGCTTTTTGATGAGTTATTAGAAAACAGTAACTATGGTCAGTGCAGAGGAACTGGGGTATTAATTCGCAGCGATACTGGCTGGCAGATATTGCAGTACAATTTATCTATTGCCATTCCTAATGGTGTTGCTAAAGATGTCGTTAGCAGTATTAGACAATACAACAAGCGCACAGAGAAACAGTGACTGTTGATCTATGATGAACCTACCTAAAATTCAACAGCAGGGCAATGATACAGTGGCTATTATTGGTTGTGGTTGGTTGGGTACAGCATTAGCTCAACAGTTGTTAAAACAGCAATATACTGTGTTTGGCACGACGCAATCAGCACATAAAAAACGGCTTTTAGCAAAGCAAGGGATTGAGATGGGATTACTGTCTTTACCTCTTGATGCCTCACAGATCAGCAAACAGCCTATTTTTCAGAGTCATTGTTTAATTATCTGTATTCCTCCTCACTTTAGAAAAGGCAAGCTTGATTACCCTGACAATATTGCCACTTTGGTAGCGGCAGCGGAGCAAGGTACAGTTCAAAAAATTATTTTAATCAGCACTACTGCTGTATATGGCAATTTATCTGGAGAAATTGACGAAAATCAGTTGATCCAGCCAACAACAGTTAAAGTTAAATTACTCATGGCCGCAGAGCAGCAAGTGCTAAATTTTACTAGACAAGGCATTGTCTTGCGCGTTGGCGGATTGGTTGCTGAGGATCGACACCCAGGTCAGTTTTTCAAACACAATAGAAAAATTTCATTGCCCAGTGCCTGTGTTAACTTAGTGCATCAACAAGATGTTATTGCCATTATTAGTCAATTAGTAGTTTCTGAAACGGCTTCTGATGTATATAATGTGGTCAGTAATACTCATCTCAGTAAACGCAAATTTTATTCAATTGCAGCCAATGCCATAGGTGCAACGCCACCAACATTCGCGCTAGGCTCAACAAATGATAGTGGCAAAAAAGTACTGAGTGATAAAATTCGTCGGCAGTTGAATTATCGTTTTATTCATGATGACCTAGTGGCATGGTTAGCTCAACACTCGCTGAACTCATATTAGTTGTTGATAATACTCTGCCTACCAAGGACTATAGGTGCTTTTTTGAAAAATAAATTCTTGCTGCTTTTTGTTATTTTATGGCTGCACATCACATTATTAAATTTGTTTTACGTGGGTCATTCAGGCTTGGTATTTCTTTGGCAAGAAAGCTTGCGTAGCCAGACACTGCTAATACATCTCGGAGCTGCTTTGATCAGTTGTTGCTGTTTTTTATCCATAGTCAACGTTAGAAAAAAAATGCATTACAGTCGAGTCAGAGTCGCGGAAAAAACATGGCTCTCTTGTTCATTGATGCTTTTAATTACCATAGTTTACTTGTTGAGTTAAAGCGCTTAACTAAATTATTGCAGTTGCATCAGGCTCAAAAAAATGGTCAATTTAAGCCTTCTTAAATAGTCTATTTTGTTAAGATCTATTGATACCTAAGGTTGCTAACCATTGATCAAAATCTAGTAAGTTAGCCGGTAAGATAATTTTTCGGCTCTTGTCACTTAACCCTTTCATTTTATCTAAATATTGTTCACTGAGTTGCATGTTAAGGGCTTTTTCTCCAGCGGGTTGGGCTATTGCTGCGGCTATTTTGCTAATTGAGTCACCCGTTGCTTGCGCAATGGCGATAATTTCTGCTGCTTTACCCTCGGCAGAATTAATACGGCGCTGCTTTTCACCCTCTGAGATATTGATCATTTCGGTCATTTGACCTTCAGAGCGATTGATACGACTGGCTTTATCACCTAAACTCTTGGCCAAAATTGCTTTGCGTTCTCGTTCAGCATTGACTTGTAATTCCATCGCATTTTTAACTGTTAAAGGTGGTGTGATATTTTTTATTTCGTATCTGTGTACTCGAATACCCCAAATTTCACCCGCTTTATCGAGTACATCAACTACTTTGGCGCTAATGATATCGCGCTCTTCAAATGTGCGATCAAGATCTAAGGTACCTATCACTGAACGGGTGGTGGTTTGCGCTAATTGCATTGCCGCAAATCGGTAATCTGTGATGCCATAACTTGCTTTCACTGAATCGACGACCTGAATGTATATTACACCATCAACTTCAACATTGACTTCATCTTTAGAGAAGCACTCTTGTGGTGGTACATCGATGGTTTCCTCTTTGAGATCCTGTACAAAAGCAACGCGGTCAATAAAAGGTAACAACACATGAAACCCAGCTTCTAGAGTGCAGCGATACTTACCCAAACGCTCAACCACATAGGCAGATTGAGTGGGTACCAAACAAATTGCTTGAATAAATTTAAAGGCTAAATAGAGAAACAATGCAGCCCATATGACTAACACGACGAGATCAAGTTGACTAACGTTGTCGAACATCATTATTTTTCTCCTTGAATAGTTTGGGTGACTTTGTCCATGCCGGTAAAAAAGCCTTCGAGTTTGGCAATTTCACTAGGCACTATAGCGACATCAGCGGTATTGAGTATGTCACCAGTTTGTTTAATGAATTGCTCCATTAGCCTCATCTTGATAGCTTTGTCGCCACAAGGTTGCTCTGCGGCTTTAGCGATAACGTTGATGCCTTCTGCGGTTGCTTGGGTTAATATTTCAATTTCTTTAGCGCGACCATGGGCTTCATTAATTTGTCGTTGTTTATCGCCTTCTGATAGGTTAATAGCCTCTTGTCGCTCACCTTCTGACAAGTTGATAGTTGATTCTTTTTCAGCCTCTGCTAAGGTGATTTCAGCACGTTTTTGGCGTTCAGCTTCCATTTGTTTTTCAAGGGTGTGAATGACATTGGTTGAAGGGGTAATATTGCGCACTTCGTAGCGCAGTACTTTAATACCCCAAGGATCTGAGGCTTTGTCAATTTCGCGGACAATCGTTTCGTTTAGGGCATCGCGCTCAGAAAAGGTTTGTCCGAGTTTTAATTTACCTATTTCCGATCTCATCGTGGTTTGCGCTAAATTAATACTGGCACGGCGATAATCTTCAATGCCATAACTGGCTTTGGCGCCATCCATTACTCTGATGTAAACTAAGCCGTCAACATCTATTTGAATATTGTCACGAGAAATACAACTCTGCGCAGGTATGTCTAGTACCTGTTCTCGCGTTTCATGGCGATAGGCTACCCGGTCGAAAAAAGGTATTAAGAAGTGCATGCCCGGCTGCATAACCGCACGAAATTTTCCTAGTCGTTCTATGACACAAACCTCTTTCATTCTGACGATGAGAACTAATTTAACGACAATAAACAACAAGCCTAAAAGGCTAAAGGTAAGGGTTGCTAACATATTCATTATCCTTGTTTAATTTTTATTAATAAGGGGGACTATGCAAAACAGATTTTTGCTATTGACTGACTGCATTGAGCTATTTTAACGGCTCGACTACCAATGAAATATTGTCTTTGCAGATGATTGTTGCATGGCTACCGGCGTTAATAACCGAACCGTCACTTAATGCCGACCAAGTGGTGCCTTGATATTTTACTCTACCGGCTTGTGTGCCGGGACCAATACTTTCGATAACGTCAACTTTTTTACCGTAAATATCCAGTTCTTCATGAATATTTTCAACGATATGATCGCTATTAAAAAATTTTTCAGTGAAGAAATACAGGACAAACAATAAAATTGATGCGCAGATAAACCAAGCGGTTAAGGCAATAGCCCAAGTATCAAGAAACTGTTGGTGAACGCCAAAAGCGACAAAAAGGGAGGCAAGACCGAGGTTGAGTAAAATACCGCCGGGAATAAAAATTTCTAAGCAAGCAAATACTAGGGCTAAAATAATCCATGTTTCAAAAAATAATATATATTCCACAACCAACTCCCTTGGATACTTGGTACTAAACTGATGTTAGTAGATCGCTGAGGTAAACTAACAAGCTTGACATAATATGTCAAGCTTGTTGTGTGGCTATCATATTTGTAAATACTTAACATGATCAATTTAAAACAATTGATCGGCAATAAAATTCAATAAGTACTACACCATGCTTAGGCTACACTGAGCTTTGCAGGTAATACTTGAGTTGCCACGTTACCAAATTTTGCCAACAGCATATCATAAACTTGGCAATATGTCAGAGGGTAAAATCGCGTTTAATTCACCGTCGGCAATAATTCCAGATGCCTCGGCAATATCAGGAGCAAAGTATCTATCTTTGTCGTAAAAACTAACGCTTTGACGCAAAATAGCTTTTGCTAACTCTATTTTTTTCGACGCTTTAAGGGGCGCTCTAAAATCTAATCCTTGTGCCGCTGCTAAATATTCAATAGCCAATACACCATTGGTGTTTTCCGCCATATCGGTTAAACGGCGGCCAGCAAACGTTGCCATAGAAACATGATCTTCCTGATTGGCTGAGGTGGGTAAGCTATCTACTGATGCGGGATGGGCTAGCGATTTATTTTCAGAGGCCAACGCGGCAGAAGTGACTTGGGCGATCATAAAACCTGAGTTGACTCCGCCGTTGTCTACTAAAAATGCCGGTAATTTACTTAAACTGGCGTCAATAAGCAGAGCCATGCGGCGCTCAGATAATGAACCGATTTCGGCAATGGCAAGTGCTAAATTATCTGCGGCCATGGCCACTGGCTCCGCATGGAAATTTCCGGCAGAGATAAAGTCTCCTTCATTGGCAAATACCAGAGGATTATCTGTCACTCCATTAGCTTCTACATGTAACACTTCTGCGGCTTGGCGAATTTGAGTTAAACAAGCCCCCATTACCTGTGGTTGACAACGCAATGAATAGGGATCTTGTACTTTTTCGCAATCGATATGGGCGTTACTGATCTCTGAATTTTCAGCTAATATTACTCGATAAGCTGTTGCTGCATCGATTTGTCCTTGTTGACCACGCGCTTGATGAACTCTGTCATCAAACGGCGAGCGACTGCCCATAGCGGCTTCAACAGACATGGCGCCAATTGTAATACCCGCAGCAAATAGATCTTCAGCATGAAATAGTCCTTCCAGCGCAAATGCGGTTGATGCTTGCGTGCCATTTAACAATGCTAAGCCTTCTTTTGCTGCAAGAGTTAATGGCTCAATACCTGCAATTTTGAGTCCTTCTGCTGCTGACACTACCTGATCATTGTGTGACATTTCACCTTCGCCAAGTAAGGGTAAAACCATATGAGAGAGCGGGGCAAGATCGCCGGAGGCGCCAACTGAACCTTTTGCTGGAACACAAGGATATACTTGTGCATTTAGCAAGGTAATTAGCGCTTGAATAACCTTTAAGCGAATGCCTGAGAAGCCACGCGACAGTGAGTTAATTTTTAACACCATCATTAAGCGCACGGTGGCATCTTCCATATACTCACCAAAACCAGCAGAATGAGACAGGACAATAGAGCGCTGCAGTAATTCTAATTGGTCATTTTTAATCCGTGTACTTGCCAATAAACCAAAGCCAGTATTAATACCATAAACGACCCTATCTTCCCTAATAACTCGTTGCACCGCATTGGCACTTTGATTAATTGCATCAAAAGCAGAGCTATCTAGGCTATATTGAATACCATCGTATTTACTCACCAAGCGCAATTGAGCTAGCGTTAATTGCCCGGGAACTATGGTTAGTTGTTGGCTTATCGACATTATTTAGCTCCTGTTTTAGTATTTTTTTCAGTGATCATAGGTAAGTCTAGACCTTGTTGTTTGGCACAGTTGACGGCGATGTCATAACCTGCATCAGCGTGGCGCATTACCCCTGTTGCGGGGTCATTCCACAATACCCGAGCTAAGCGTTTTTCTGCTGCATCACTGCCATCGGCAACAATCACCACACCTGAATGTTGACTAAATCCCATACCAACACCACCGCCGTGGTGTAAGCTGACCCAGGTTGCTCCACCAGATGTAGACAGTAATGCATTTAATAACGGCCAATCAGATACTGCATCTGAGCCATCTAGCATACTTTCAGTTTCGCGATTTGGCGAAGCAACAGAGCCAGAGTCCAAATGATCTCGGCCAATAACAATCGGTGCTGATAACTCTCCGGTGCGAACCATTTCATTAAATGCCAGTGCTAAGCGCGCCCGATCTTGCAAGCCAACCCAACAAATACGAGCCGGTAAACCCTGAAAATCAATGCGCTCTTGCGCCATATCTAACCAGTTGTGAAGGTGAGGATTATCGGGAATGAGTTGTTTGACCTTGGCATCGGTTTTATAAATATCCTGCGGATCTCCTGATAGGGCAACCCAGCGAAATGGACCAATACCTTCACAAAATAACGGGCGCACATAAGCGGGCACAAAACCGGGAAAAGCAAAGGCATTTGTTACGCCTTCTTCTAATGCCATTTGGCGAATGTTGTTGCCATAATCCGTGGTAGCTGCTCCAGCTGCTTGCAAGTCAAGCATAGCTTGAACTTGCACAGCCATTGATTGCTTTGCGGCTTTAACCACAGCACTTTCATTTTCTAGGCGCATTTGGGCGGCCTGTTGCATGGTCCAGTTTTTTGGTAGGTAGCCGTTTAATGGATCATGAGCAGAGGTTTGATCCGTAACTACGTCTGGGGTGATCCCTCGTTTTACTAATTCAGGAAATACATCAGCGGCATTGCCGAGTAAGCCAACTGAGATGGCATCACCTTTGGCTGTAGCCTCATTGATCATTGCCAGGGCTTGATCTAATGTTGTTGCCTTTTTATCCACGTAACGAGTTTTTAAGCGAAAATCAATGCGAGATTCATCACACTCGACCACTAAGGCTGAAAATCCAGCCATGGTTGCAGCTAGAGGTTGAGCACCACCCATGCCACCTAGTCCACCAGTGAGTACCCACTTACCTTTAGCTTCACCGCCAAAGTGTTGTTTGGCCATGGCGACAAACGTTTCATAAGTGCCTTGCACTATACCTTGTGAGCCAATGTAAATCCATGAGCCAGCGGTCATCTGACCATACATCATCAAACCTTTTTTATCTAACTCATTAAAATGCTCCCAGTTGCCCCAATTGGGGACTAAGTTTGAATTGGCAATAAGCACACGAGGGGCATCGGCATGGGTTTTAAATACCCCAACAGGTTTACCTGATTGTACCATCAGGGTTTCATCATCTTCTAAGCGATCAAGTACCTCGATAATTTTGTCATAGCATGCCCAATCTCTGGCTGCGCGGCCAATGCCACCATAGACCACTAATGACTGTGGATGCTCTGCCACTTCGGCATCTAAATTATTCATTAACATGCGTTTAGCTGCTTCGGTTAACCAGCTTTTGGCGGTGATTTTACTGCCGCGAGCGGCGCGAATATTGCGGCTCGTGTCTAATCTATTGTTTGTAGTATTCTCGATAGTCATAATATTTTCCTAACTATGGTTAGATAATGTCGTTGTATATTTATGTGTTTAAAGGTAAGTCAAAAATAATGATTTGCCAGTCGCGTTAAAAAACAATATGGCTACCCAAACGGTATTTACTGCCCGGTGAGGTAAGAATAGCGACGCTTACTACGCCTTTATTGGACCAAGTGCGGCGCTTTACTTGCAAGCAGGGTGCTGTTGGTGACACAGTCAGTAGCTCAGCAACATAGCTGCTGGTATTAACCGCCTCTACTTCATGGGTAGCCTCGGTGAGTGGGGCTTCCGTTGACAAATATTCATGAGGAGTAATGCTGGTAAAATTCTGCGCTAAGTAGTTTGGCACTAACTCACTATTGACATAGCGTTGTTCTAATTGGATCGGTGAGTCATTTTCAAAGTGTAATACTTCTGAGTAATGCACGGTTGCGTCATTGCTCAGATTGAGTAAGATGGCGATTTCTTCATTCACTGTAATAGATTTTAACACCAGCTGCTTGGCACTGTGTTGATGGCCTCTATCGTTTATTTCATCAGCAATATTTCTGATCTCAAGTAGCGATGATTGTGATTTAAAGGTCGCAACAAAAGTCCCCGCCCCTTGAGAGCGAACTAATAAGCCTTGCTCTGTTAAGTCTTGTAGGGCACGACGAGCAGTCATCCGACTGACAGAAAATTGCTCAGCTAATTCGTTTTCAGAGGGTACTTTACTGTGTTGCTGCCATAATCCTGATTCAATATGTTGGCATATATACTCTTTTATAATGGTAAATTTTGCAGGTTTAAGGGGATGCATAGTATTATTTAATCCAATATGTTAATTGCGAGCAAGCTTACTTGTATATACAATCTCATTTTTTATTGGGTAAGTCAATAGTTGTATATACAACTATTGCTCATTGGCATATTCTAAGGTAAAGTGACCCTATGCGAAAGCACACTGACAATGTGCTACATTTTGGAAGACGATTCAATGAACTCACTTGATTGGCAAACGCTGTATATTAATGTAAACCTAGCCACAATGTCAGAACAAAGCCAAGGCTATGGCATTATAGAAAATGCTGCTTTAGCGGTTGCCAATGGCAAAATTGTTTGGCTGGGGCAAGCTGCAGATATACCCGCTTACTGCGTTGATAGCGTTGTGGTGATTAATGGCAAGGGGCAATGGCTCACTCCAGGCTTTATTGATTGTCATAGCCATATTATTTATGGTGGAGATCGCGCCAACGAATTTGAAATGCGGCTTCAAGGGAGATCCTATCAAGAGATTGCTCGCGCCGGCGGAGGTATTCTCTCTACGGTAAAAGCTACACGGGAAGCAAGCGAAGATTCGCTGTTTGATTCTGCTATATTGCGAGCCCAGGCTTTACACGCGGAAGGTGTCACCACCCTAGAAGTGAAATCTGGCTATGGTCTTGATACTGAAAATGAAATGAAAATGTTACGAGTCGCAGGGCGACTTGCTCAGACACTACCGATCACCATTAAGCGAACATTTTTAGGTGCGCACGCCTTACCAGAAGAATATAAAGACCGCAGTGATGAGTATATTCAATTAGTTTGTAATGATATGTTACCGAAAATAGCGGCAGAAGGCATAGCGGATGCCGTTGATGTTTTTTGTGAGAACATCGGTTTTAACACAAATCAGACTGAACGGGTTTTTGCCGCTGCAAAGTCGCACGGCATGCCAATTAAAGTCCACGCTGAGCAATTATCTAACACCGGAGCGACAGCATTAGCGGCGTCCTGTCAGGCATTGTCTGCAGATCATATAGAATTTTTAAATGAGTCTGGTATAAAAGCCATGAAAGCGGCTGATATGACTGCTGTGCTTCTGCCCGGTGCGTTTTACTTTTTGCGAGAAACACAAGTGCCACCAATAGATTTGTTGAGAAAACACCAAGTACCTATGGCTGTTGCTACAGATGCCAACCCGGGTTCTTCACCGCTAAATTCCATTCAATTGATGCTCAATATGGCTTGTACTTTATTTCGATTGACACCGGTTGAGGCATTAGCCGGCGTTACAGTCAATGGTGCCAAAGCCTTGGGGTTGGCTAACAGCAAAGGACAACTGAAAGTTGGTTTTGATGCTGATATTGCGTTGTGGAATATCAGTCAACCAGCGCAATTGTGTTATCAATTTGGTGTTAATCCGCTAAGTCGCCTAATGGTCGACGGAGACATTGTTATTTAGTGTCTTTTACTTAATGTTTGTAAATCTTTTTTGTAATAAGATGTTTAGTTTATACAATACAATAAAACTACTCTATATCAAGAGGCTCCGGCGATAAAATAATACCGGTGTTATCGGCGTAAATATGGTCATCAGGTAAAAAAGTTACACTGGCAAAATTAACGGCAATATCGGTTTCGCCGTGGAGTTGATCACTGGCACCTACCGGAATTGATACCAAACCCTGAATACCAATATCGATTTCCTCTAATGCATCTACATCCCTAACGCTGCCAAAGCAGACAATACCTTCCCAGCCATTTTGAGCTGCAGATTCGGCGATTTTACTATCAATCAAGGCTCTGCGGGTTGAGCCGCCGCCATCGATAACTAGTACTTTGCCTTGTCCATCAGTTTCCACTACTTGGCAAATTAACCCATTATTTTCAAAACATTGCAGGGTAACTACTTTACCACCAAATGATGAATTGCCACCGTAATTACAAAAAATGGGTTCTACTACATCTATGATCCCAGCGTATATATCAGATAACTCAGAGGTATTATATTCCACAGTATGTTCCTTTTTTGTTGGTGTATTGAGTGACATTAGCAGGTTTATCAACATGTCAATAAGTTAAGTATACAGAGGTGATTGCTAAGAGCAACTCAGTAAAAGATGGATGCGAAACTTGTAATTATTTATAAAAGAATATCTAATGAAATATATCGATTTGGGACCGAAAATAAAAGGCGTAACATACTGTGGTGGATGAAAAATATTATGCGCTTGGATTTTTATTTGCAATTGAAGCGATTATTTTTTCAGTCCTGGCATATTTATTATATTTTTATTTTCGTGGTCTAGAACGAAAGTATATTAAATACTGGGCTATTTGTTTGTCGGCATTGGCCTTCAATCAATTAATTTTATCCATTGAATATTTTTTTGTTGAACAACTGACTTCATCGACTAGTCAAATGATATTGATATTTATGCGGCAAGTGAGTCAATATTTACACATACTATTTCTCTTGTTTGGCTTTTACCTTTGCGACAAGCAAAGAGATATCACACGGACAAACCAGCTGACTTATATTGCTTCTGTCATCGCCATTAGCCTTTTCGTCGCGATTTTTTACGTTACCAACCAACAAAGTGCTTATAATCATTTTTACCTACAGAAAAGTCTAACTGAGTTTGTTTTCGGCTGCGCTTATTTAGCGATAGGTGTGCATTTATTCGGACGGCGCATTTTTCATTTTTCAGCTAAAATCATGATGGTTTTTAGTTTGATCATCAGTATGCGCTATTTAGTTTTTTCATTTTTATCCATTGTTGCGTTAACTGAGCCATGGTTTCAAATGTTCGACTCTTTACTGATCTATTTTGACGTAGGGGCGAAGAGTATTTTGGCGTTTACATTTTTAGTATGGATCCACGGTGCCGAGCAAAACATAGCTGATCGAGCGATAAATAGGGCGCAATATTTGGGTAAACACGATGCATTAACAGGTGCCTTAAATCGCGAAAAAATTATTGAGAAGCTTCCTGATCTTATCAGCGGGGCAAAACAAAACAAACAAGACTTGATCCTTTACTTAATTGACATTCGTCATTTTAAATATGTCAACGATACATATGGTTTAAAAGTAGGAGACTTAATTTTAGAAGAAGTGGTCAATCGTTTAAATGCCAGTTTAATGTTGCCAAAAGTTGTTGGCCGTTTGGGAGGTGATTCGTTTATTTTTGCTATTGAAATAAATCATCAAAATCAGCAAGAACAAGGGGCTACCCATTTACATGATATGATTGCTCGACCGTTTTTAGTAAAACATCACGAAGTTAATTTGGCTGCTAATATCGGCTATTGTGCGGCGCCAAAAGACGGTGTTGATGCCGAAGTGTTATTACACAAAGCTAATTTAGCTCTTTATCAAGCAGAAAGCAGCAATCAACCCAGTGTAAAATACGTTGCTGAAATGCAAGCCTATGGCAAATACCTGATTGAGGTTGAAAAAGAAATAAAGCAAGCGTTGAAGAATAATGAGTTTGTTTTATATTTCCAACCGCAACTCAACTTAATGACCAATCGCATTGATGCGGTGGAAGCTTTGGTTAGATGGCAGCACCCTGACAGAGGTTTGTTACTGCCAAGTCAGTTTTTAGATGATGTTAATACCTTAGGCCTAAGTGGTGAGTTAGATAATTACGTTTTAGCACTTGCTTGTAAAAGTAATGCAGCTTGGTATCAGCAATATAAACGACGAGTGACAATCGCGGTTAATATGTCGGCAGTTGAATTTCAAGATGCGAAAATTATCTCCAAAATTCAAGAGTTATTATTTAAATATGACATGCCCTCAACTAACTTGGAGTTAGAAATTACTGAAAATGTGGTTATTACTGATATCAGCTCGGCAATGGATACCATTATTACTTTGCAAAATATGGGGATAAAAGTGTCTATTGATGATTTTGGTACGGGATATTCCTCTCTGGCTTATTTAAGGGAGCTACCTATTGATAAAATAAAAATTGATCGCAGTTTTATCAAAGATTTTGCCACCAGTGATGCTGATTTGACCATAGTGAAGTCGATGATCAAACTCTCCCATGGGTTGGGAAAACGGGTATTGGCTGAAGGGGTTGAGACCAAAGAACAATTACAGTTATTAAGGCAACTAGGTTGCGATGCAGTACAGGGATTTTTTATTAAAAAACCTTTGGCTGAAGAGAAATTTACTGATTATTTATCGAAAAGATGATAATGAGCTCAACTTTTTTTCGTTAGTTACGATAGGCTAAAAATATGACATAGATAAATTATTATAGTTTTGTTACAAAAACAAAATTTTGTTGAAAATCTGAAATACTTTTTTACAATGTATTAGTTTTTTTTGCGAAATGCACTTTATGTTAATTAAATATAAATTATTGGTAAATACTGCTATTTTGGTTTTAGCGATGTTAATAATGTTAGGGATTGTTAACTACACCATAAACTCATTGCAAGGTGATATTACTGTTGATAGACAAATATCAACAGTTGATGTACTTGTTTTACAACTGAGACGTAACGAGAAAGACTTTTTAGCGAGAAAAGAACTAAAGTATGTTGATAAATTTGAAACGAATTTTAAAAAATTAGAAATATCTTTAAATGAGTTAGAAAAATCATTCCTTCAAATGGATTCTCAGCTAGTTGAAATTGCTCAGTTGAAGCAAACTTTGGTTGAGTATCATCAACACTTCAATAATATAGTTAAGTTACAGCAACATATTGGTTTGAATCGAAAAGACGGCCTTTATGGTGAGCTGCGTGCGGCAGTTCATCAAGTTGAAGACCTTATCGGTAGTTATGACTACGAATTACTGAGCTTAGTCTTACAGTTACGTCGAAATGAAAAGGATTTTATGTTGCGTCTTGATGAAAAATATCTAGATAAATGGGAGAAAAATTCTACTGTTTTACTCTCAAGTGTAAAATCAAGTGATCTTCAACCGCAATTAATTGAACAGATAAAAGTAGCTTTATCCGACTATCAATTAGCTTTCACTAATCTTGTAAAAGCACAGAGAGAATTGGGCTTTTCTGCTGATAAAGGCTCCAACGGTAAAATGCGCGATGCCATTCATAAAGTGGATAAAGTACTCGGTGTACTCTTAGCTAAAAGCATGAAAAATGTCAAAGAGCACATAATGTTTGTTAATTTGACTGCGTATTCGGTGTTTTTTATCATTTCTATCATAGCCTTCATATTTGCTGCTTATATAAGCCGAAGTATACTTAAAGCTATAAACCGATTAAAAAACACAATGAATGAAATAGCTAAAAGCAAAGATTTATCGATTATTTGTAATAGCAATTCCAATGATGAAATTTCTGAAATGGCTGATGTGTTTAATCGTATGATATCAAGTTTCAGACAATTAATTATTAAAGTCCATGATTCTGTTGATACGATTAATAATGTCACTGATAGCTTAGCTAAAAATATCCAATCTGCCAATGATGGTGTTAATTCACAAATACAACAAACCGATCTTGTTGCTACCGCTGTAACCGAAATGGTAGCTACTGTTGACGAAATCGGTAATAACACCAACGAAGCAGCAAATAAGGCGCAAGTCACTTATCGCAATGCTGAAATGGGCAAGTCAAAGGTTGATACGACCATTGTTCACATAGACCAGTTGTCCTCTAAATTATTAGAATCTGAAAGCATTGTTGATGAATTAGCCACAGATAGTGACACTATTGGCTCAGTATTAGATGTGATCAGAGGTATTGCCGAACAAACTAATTTATTGGCACTCAATGCCGCCATTGAGGCAGCAAGAGCTGGAGAGCAAGGTAGAGGTTTTGCTGTCGTCGCAGATGAGGTAAGAACCTTAGCCAGCAGAACACAAGATTCAACACAAGAGATTGAAGCCATCATCAGCTCATTGCAATCCCGCACTAAACAAATTGTAGCCCATATGTCGGATTGTAGAATTCAAGGGCAAAATAGTGCTGCACAAGCCGGTTCTGCTGGCCAGATGTTAGAGCTTATAACGACCGATGCTTCGACCATTATGGAAATGAGTTCAGCTATAGCCTTGTCCATTAAAGAACAAGTTGTTGTCGCGAACGATGTAAATGAAAATGTTGTGATGATAAGAGATGTAGCTGGTCAAACGGCTGAGTCAGCTCGTCAAAATAAGCAAACTTCAGAAGAACTAATGTTTCAAGCAAACATACTCAACAAAGAAGTGAACAGTTTTTCTGTTTAGTTATTATTTGTTGCCAATATACTCACAATAAAGGCGAAACTCGAAAGTTTCGCCTTTTGATAAAATCAATTATGGTTGGTTTTCTAAAGAATAAACCGACTTAGATCTTCATTTTTAACTACATCATTTAGTGTGGTTTCAACAAATTGTTTGTCGATCACTATGACTTCACCTGCGCGATCGTTGGCGGTGAAGGATATTTCTTCGGTGAGGCGTTCCATCATGGTGTGCAGTCGACGAGCACCTATGTTTTCGGTTGTTTCATTGACTTGCCAAGCGGCATTAGCAATGGCCTCAATGCCGTCTTCACTGAATGAAATATTCACTGACTCAGTGGCCATTAAGGCAATGTATTGCTCTGTTAAAGAGGCATTAGGCTCAGTGAGAATACGCACAAAATCTTCGGTGGTTAGAGCCTTTAACTCAACCCTGATCGGCAAACGACCTTGTAACTCCGGGATCAAGTCAGAAGGCTTAGCCATTTGAAAAGCACCCGAGGTAATGAATAAAATATGGTCGGTTTTTATCATGCCGTGTTTAGTGGTGATCGTTGACCCTTCAACTAAAGGTAACAAATCACGTTGCACGCCTTCGCGAGAAACATCTGGTCCTGAGCTGTCACCTCGTTTGCAAATCTTGTCAATTTCATCAATAAAAACAATGCCGTTTTGCTCTACTGATTCTAGTGCTTTGGCTTTAATATCTTCTTGGTTAACAATTTTACCTGCTTCTTCCTCTTGCAATGCTTTAAAAGCGTCAGTGATTTTCAATTTGCGTTTATTGGTTTTTTCACTGGTGATATTTTGAAACATGTTTTGCAACTGTGAAGTCATGTCCTCCATTCCCGGTGGTGACATAATTTCTATTCCTACTTGCGGTGCAGCAATATCTAACTCTATCTCCTTGTCATCCAATTGCCCCTCGCGTAATTTTTTTCTGAAAATTTGCCGAGTATTGCTATTGTCTGTGCTACCGCCAGAGTTAAAATCATCTTTAGGTTGAGGCAGTAGTACATCCAGAATCCGCTCTTCTGCGGCTTCTTCGGCCAAGTGTTTGACCCTGGCCATTTCTTGCTCTTTAGTCATTTTAAACGCGATATCAGCTAGATCGCGTATGATTGTTTCAACTTCTTTACCAACATAACCGACTTCAGTAAATTTGGTGGCTTCTACCTTGATAAAAGGTGAATTGGCCAGTTTTGCTAAACGACGGGCAATTTCTGTTTTACCAACACCGGTTGGGCCGATCATTAAGATATTTTTGGGAGTAACTTCGTTGCGTAACTCTTCGCTTAGCTGCATGCGCCGCCAACGATTTCTCAAGGCAATAGCAACAGCGCGTTTGGCATCGTTTTGACCAACAATGTGGTTATCTAATTCGTGAACTATTTCACGTGGAGTCATATTTGACATCTTTGCTTCCTTAATGACGGCGTTTAAAGTTCATCAATGGTTTGTTGCTGGTTAGTATAAACACATATATCACCGGCAATAGTTAACGACTTTTCAACAATATCTCTTGCCGATAAATCGGTATTTTCAAGTAAGGCAGTGGCTGCTGATTGGGCATAATTTCCGCCGCTGCCAATAGCAATTAAATCGTGCTCAGGCTGAACTACGTCGCCGTTACCTGTGATGATCAACGACGTTGTCTGATCTGCAACTGCTAGTAGGGCTTCAAGCTTGCGCAAGGCGCGATCGCTTCGCCAGTCTTTAGCAAGTTCAACTGCGGCTTTAGTTAAATGCCCTTGATATTGCTCTAATTTACTTTCAAATCGTTCGAATAAGGTAAATGCATCAGCTGTGCCTCCGGCAAAGCCCGCAAGTACTTGATCGTTATAAAGCCTACGTACTTTTTTAGCATTGCCTTTCATCACCGTATTACCTAGTGATACTTGTCCATCTCCACCAATAGCGACTTTACCGTTGCGTCTAACGGATACAATAGTTGTCATAGATTAACCTCAAAAATTATTGTCAATAAATAGTTACCGACAGCTACAATAACCAATTAAGTTCACTGCACATGAATGTTTGGCGAACCTTAACTACACTATTGCTGGGTATTTATTGTAAAGAGAGAATGCTTTTTCTGCAGTCATAACTTGCCATTTGAACAATCAAACGCATGAGTTACGTGAACTGAAAAAGTGATACGTCTCTGTACCTAAAGGTACAAAATTCAATTTTCATTTCGTACATAAATTGGCATTGTATTAATGCCTGAGTATATTAAATAGGGATGTTTATAGACTTTTCAAGGAACAGTCGCTAATTAATTCCAGCCCCAGATTTGGCAGGTAGTGATATTGTTACTGCTCAATTGATGTTTATCTTTTTCTGCTTGGCGTTTTTTTTCATAGGGGCCTAGATATACTTTATACCAAGTACCATTAGTGCCTTTAGCTGAGCTAATTTGCGCAGATAAGCCGGCAAAGGCAATCGTCGCTTTCATCACTTCTGCTTGTTTTTGCGTTTTAAAAGAACCACATTGCATCTTATAAGGGCCTTTATTGACCACATCGTATTGACTTTCTTCTACTTGTTTAGATTTTAGATGTTCGATGTATTGCCACTTCTCTTGCGGCGGGCTAGGTAATTCAACAGCAGGTTGATGTTTAATGACTGCTTTGCTGTTTGGTATTTTAGTGCTGGAATGCTGGTTTTTAATTGACCACAAAAAATAACCAAAAGCACCTATAGCTAGTATAGTCATTGCACCAATAATTTTAATTTTGATCGGCATTAACGGCTTTTGTTGTGTCGATTTTTTTTTGTATGGATTATGCTTTTTTTTCGATGCGCGAGGTCGTGAAACGTAATCTTGATGAGCCATGTTGGGGACCGCAAATTAAATCAATAACTATAAATATAAGGTTATTTTAACTAAGTTGATGACAAATAACACGCGATAAAGTTGATATTAACTATTGTCAATATCACCAACTTAAATCGATGGGATCAATGTCAATTGACCAGCGCAATTTATGATGCAGTTTTTGTTGCTCAACAGCGGCAATGATCAAGCGCATATTCCGGTGTAAATGTGCCCGCGAATTGGCTTGAATAACTAGATGGAAACGGTATTTTCCTGCTTTCTTTTCCATAGCCGCAGGCATTGGCCCAATGAACTGGCCATGGCTGATCGGCAGTTGTATTATTTGCTGTAAAAATTTTTCAGGATAAGAGGGATAGTTTGCTTCTGCTCTTATTAATGCCTGAAAGCTAAATGGTGGTAACGGGATAATACTTCGTTCGTTTAATGCTTGCCTAGCAAAATGTGAATAACCGTTGTGAACTAAGTCTTGTAGTAAAGGGTGTTGTGGATAATTGGTTTGTATCAATACTTGCCCTGGTTTACTCTCGCGCCCAGCTCGACCAGCAACTTGTACTAACAACTGTGCCATGTTCTCTGCTGCCCGAAAATCATAGCTAAATAATGCTCCGTCAACATCTAACATGGCTACTGTGGTGACATTGGGAAAGTGGTGACCTTTGGCTAGCATCTGTGTACCAATTAAAATTTGATGTTCATTGGCATTGATCTGCTGTAGTAATTTATTGAGTTGACCTTTGCGACGAGTACTGTCTCGGTCAATACGAACTATGCTGTGCGTCGCGAACAAGCTGGTTAAATGTTCTTCAATTTGTTCAGTGCCTTGTCCTACCGGGCTAATATTAACGCTATGGCAACTGGGACATTGACTGGGTACTGGTTGAAAATTAGCACAGTGATGGCAGATTAATAGGCCTTGTTGACGGTGTAATGTATATGGTTTATCACACCGTTGACAGTGAGCAACCCAGTGACATTGGTCACATTCAATTGCCGGTGCATAACCGCGTCGATTGAGAAATATCAGTACTTGCTCGCCCCGTTGCAAGGTGTTTGCAATAGCCTCTCTAAGGGGGGAGGACAAGCCAAGACTCGCTGGGTGTTCAGTGGTATTAATCAATGACATTTTTGCTGGTTTACTATTGCCAGCTCTGCTGTTTAATCTGTGGTGGCAATAGCTCTTTTGTTGCGCATTGTGTAACGATTCAAAGCTTGGTGTGGCACTGCCTAATACGATCGGAATATTGAGTTGTTTAGCCCTGATCAGTGCAACATCACGGCCGTGATAGCGAAAATTATCTTGTTGCTTAAACGAACTGTCATGCTCTTCATCAACGATAATTAAGCCTAACTGGGCAAGTGGAGTAAATACCGCTGATCGCGTACCTATCACAATGGCAGCGTTGCCCTGCAATGCATTGCGCCATGTTTGGTATCGCTCGCGATCATTTAATCCAGAGTGGTGCAAGAAAATAGGGACATTGAAACGCTGTTCAAAGCGAGATAATGTCTGCGGCGTTAAGCCAATTTCTGGCACCAGGACTAACACTTGTCGGTCTTGAATTAATACCTTTTCCATGGTTTGTAAATAGACTTCGGTTTTGCCGCTTCCAGTGATGCCCTCAACTAAATGACAAATATATTGGTCAAGTGAATTGGTTATTGCCGAAACAATAACGGCTTGTTCAGTTGATAAATGATGTTTATCTGATGCATTTAAATTATCTGCTTGCCAGCGATAGCGGTCAATCTCAGCAACTTTTTGCTCGATAAGTCCCCTTGATGCTAAGGCATTTAATTGGCTTGTAGTAAAACCTAATGTGCGGATTTCAACTGCGCTTAATTTAGGGTGGGCGTCGATCAATTGATATAGAGCTCTTTGCTTATGCGCAGATTTTGCTATCGTGTTTGGTACGCCATTAGTAGCAGTGCTGTCGATTTGTTCAACCACAAGCCAATACATCATTACCGGTATTTCAGGTGTTTTTGCTTGCCGCAATAACACAGGTAAAGCTTGTTGAAATACTTCGCCTATGGGGTGGTGGTAGTAGTCTGCGCACAGTGTTAATAACTTGAGTAGCGATTTAGGAAAATGATCTGCCGATTTTATTTGGCTAAGTATCGGTTTAATTTTATCAGTTGGTATAGCTGATTGTTCATCTATCGCAAGGATAATTCCTATGACTTTTCGATTAGCAAAATTAACTAATACCCGCTGACCGATAACCAATTCTTCTGGAAAGTGAGAACTTGACACCGCGTAAGTAAATAGTTGGCGCATTGGCACAGGAATGGCAACTTGTAAATAGTGAACTTTTGACACATCGACCTGTTTATAAATAAAGTTGGTTTATTTTGACTGTTTCAACCAGTGATGTCCAAGAGAAAGGTTGGTTTTTGATAAAATTGGTTATTTATTTACCATATGGGCTTGCCTTGACTACCGTGATAACTTATCATTCGCCACCATTATTTTTTAACTCGTATGGTGCTTAGCAGAAAATACTAGCTGACTAAGTGGCGATACGGCCTTATACAGAGGTTTCCATGAAAAACACGATCCACCCTAAATACGTTGAAATTAAAGCTACTTGCTCATGTGGTAACGTTATCACTACACGTTCAACCCGAGGCAAAGATATCCACTTAGATGTATGCTCATCTTGCCACCCTTTTTACACAGGTAAGCAAAAAGCCGCTGAAACTGGCGGGCGTGTAGACAAATTTAACAAGCGTTTCGGTGCGTTAAGTAAGAAGTAATCTTATATTTTATCATTCAACCGATGTTTGTATAAAAGCGCCTCTGGGCGCTTTTTTAATTATTGTAGACAATAATGTCTTTGAGATTGTTGGCATGTCATCGCTTTTTTCACAATAATCAAAGCTTGTTTGAACCGTCATAGCTAGTTATGCTAGATCCCCTATTGTTATAATCTGCTATAGTGCTTATTTATGAAGCCTATTTATTTTTGTTTTGTGTTGCTGTTATGCGCTGCAATTAGCGCTTGTAGTGTAAAAAACACCTTAAACGTTCGATTCAATAAAAATTTTAATTTTTCATCTATGCATTCTTATAGTACCTTCGAACGCAACTCAACTTTTAGTGATATTCAAAGTATTAACTATACAATGCGCAATAGTATTGAAATAGCTATTGAGCAAATTCTTGATAAAAAAGGCCTTCACTATAAAAGCCAAACTAATGCCGATGTAACTGTTGGCTATTATCTGATTGATAACAATGCTGCGCAGCTAAAGGACTATGATCAAACAGTAAAGTACTGTCAGCCTTGTTTATCATGGTTAAACCCGCAAACAGAGCAATGGCGATTACTTCCGGGCAGTATACTGATCGATATCATTAGCAATAAAGATCAGCGCTCTGTATGGCGAAGTGTACTTCCGCTTAATATCAAAGAAAATGATAACAGCAAGGAAATTCAGTTTAAAATTAATCTGGCGCTAGAGACTATGTTTGATAAGTTGCCTTGACAATAGGCCTATACCTAAAACTCTTTTACGGTTAGGCATGCTTGGAAAATAAATTATGTTTAAATGGCTTGCTATTTCAGCAACAGTGTTAATGATGTTTCTGGCTATTTTGTTGGCACTTGGTTATTTTTTACAACAAAATGAAAAGACCACTAAGGCGTTAAAGCAGCAGTTTGATCAACAACGTCTGGCCAGATTAAAAATCAATCAAAAAATACATAGTAGTCCAATAATTAACCGCGTATCAGAAAGTAATGCATCACAAAGCAGCGAAGCTGAAAGTAGTGCATCACAAAGCAGTGCATCAGTTAACAATCGATCTGTTAATGCAGCATCAGCAAACATTGAGATTGAAATTGTTGATAATGACATGGACGATGCACTTATACCTGATGAGCACAATAGAGCAGACCAACCAATGGGTTTGCAGCAACAGATTATTGCCGAAAACTTGATCTGTGTCACTGATGCACAATGTGTTGCCTTTAACGCTGACAAAAACCAAGATAACTGTTACCTAGCTGTCAATAGCATAGGCGCGGCTAAATTGTCAAAAATACAGGGTTTTAAACAGACTAACCAGCAATGTTTAACTAAGCAGGATGAGGTTTTAGTCAAATGCATAAAAAATTTATGTACTCTAGATTAAGCGTGATCAGACAGTCAGTATGCTAAGTTCCTTGCGCATTACTGCACTATTAATTTACATTACTATTAAATTACAACATCGATGTTTATAATCTTCCTTTATATTCTAAATGGCAGTAATTTTTATGACATATCCCAATGATGAAACTGGTCAAGTGCTGACAGAAATGCAAGAAGCAGGCATAGATCTTAGCATTATACATCCCATCGTATTTTTTCAATTATTTGAAAATAAACAACAAGCGCAGGCGATGGCTGATCATCTTGCTGAAAAAGCGCCAGATATGTTGATATCTTTGCACCCCGATCAAATCCCAAATGTTTGGGATCTCGATTGCACAGTCAATATGTTACCAGATCACAGTGCAATTTTGGCTCAGGAAGCGCAATTTGCGCAAATCGCGGCAAAATTCAATGGTTATAATGATGGTTGGGGAATTCAGACCTAGGCAGTGTTCTGCAATTCTTGACTGATTTAGAATCAACCAACTATTTTTTGACGAAAGTAGGTATCAGTTGAGCTGCTTAGGGTAAGTTACTTATATTTATCTTCTGGTTCTTCAAGTTGAAATGCAGGCAAAGAAACCTGCCAATATATTGCCGCCAAACGCAATTTTAGCGCACCGGCAATGGCGCAAATGAGTGCGACATTTTCAGACCAGCCAATAGTGATAAATAACACATACAAACTGCCTCCCAATATAGCCGATGTTGCATATATTTCTTTGCGTAAAATCATTGGGATAACGTTACACAACACATCCCTTATCATTCCACCAGCGACACCAGTAATGGTCCCCATGACGATAGCAATGGCCACAGGAACCCCGAGACTTACTGACTTGGCCGTACCTAAAACCGCGAATAGTGCTAAACCCAGGGCATCACTGAGCAATAAAAATCGTTTGGGTATACGCTTGGGTTGACGGATAAATATGATAGTTAACAAGGCAGTGGCTAAAATTACGTACAAGTAGATCGGATTAATTAACCAAAATACCGGACTGTCTAATACCACATCTCTTATGGTGCCACCACCAATGGCGGTAACCATAGCCAAGACGACAACGCCAAACGGATCTAGTTTGTAACGTCCAGCCATTAATGCTCCTGACAAAGAGAAAACAACGATGCCAAATAAATCAAGCCAGTACAATAGTTCAAACATACTCAATCCTAAAACTAAAACCCTAAAAACATACCTTGCGGTTACCTTGCTGCTATGAGCAGTAATAGGCTAAAAGACACTAACGCTAGCGCGAGACATTGTACCTTATAAATATGCTGAATAGCTTTGATGATATCAGTTGCTTGCGGCTGCCTTCCACGATCATTAAAGCTAATACGACGCAGTTTATGTAATTTGTACATAGCAACGCCACCTAATTTTACTGTTAGAATATAAGCCAAATAATGGATAACAATATTGTTGTTGTTATGAAAAAAGTGTTTTTTGATCAGTCGCCAATAAAGGATAACTGAATGGTTCAACGTGACTAAAATTTGTAATAACAAAAACAACCGCACTGGTAACCATTGTATAATTTTAACTACTTTATCAATGCTTTGACCAAAATTATAGTATTTGATTTGTTTGATATTCCAACAGTAGTGCATTTCTAATAACAATCTAAAACACAATGCACTGAGCGAGCCAAACAATAAAAAAATAACCGCGACGACAAATTGTTGTTGAATAGTACGCAGCAACAGCATTTCAATACAAGCTTTGTTAATACCAACCACGGATAATTGCTCAGTATCGCGCAATACCTGACTGGCGAGTAGTGTTTTAGCTTGGTATTTTTGGTTGGCATTGACAGATCTGACAATGTTTTTGCCAACAAGCTTTAAAGAAAATGCGCCTAAGGCCATATATAAAAGCAATGCATGCCAGATCAATTCTATGGCGATCAGGGTTTCAAACAACCACAAGATAGTGATAATCGGCAATAGGGTGATCACTATGGCAACAGTCCCTGCTACTTGCTGTTGTTGTTGACTGTTATTTGCATTATTGACTTTATCTGCCAAACGCAAACAATAGAAATTGAAAAATCGCAGTGGTTCATGGGGCGAGACCCTGTAAATAATGGCTTTAAGTAAGAGCACTAAACCCAGCAATACAATCTGTTGAGCTGAGTTTGGCCAATCAGTGAGCACGTTCATTACAAGGTGTTGTCTTTAGTTAAGTTAATAGATTGGATTGATTTTTTAACTGATCTACCATCATTTCTACAAGCTGCGATGAATTTACTGCGGCTTTTTCTAAATAGGCTTCAAACGATGTTGGTGATTCTTTACCGGCAATATCGGATAGTGATCGTATGATCACAAAAGGTACATGTAAGTGCTGGCAGGTATGGGCTATCGCCGCACCTTCCATTTCGACTGCGGCCATCTCAGGAAAATGCTTTCTAGCCTTGCTAATGTCTTCTGCTTTGGTCATGAAGGTATCGCCTGTGGTGATCAAGCCAACTATGCAGTTGATTTCACCGAGTGAGACAGCACTTGATTGAGCGGTATCGACTAACTGTGTATTGGCAGTATAAGCAGCTGGTTGGCTGGGTAACTGTCCTTGTTCATAACCAAAGGCGGTGAGGTCTACATCGTGGTAACGAACCTCTGAACTAATAACAATATCACCCACTTGTAAAGAGGGCTCAAAGCCACCGGCAGAGCCAGTATTGACCACATAATCAGGTTGAAATTTATCGATTAAAAACGCTGTTGCTAGGGCGGCTGCGACTTTGCCAATGCCAGATTGGACTATAACCACATCGCTGTCATTCAACTGGCCTTGATAAAAAGTGAATCCGTGGTGTGTAAGGGTTTTACAGTCAGTTAGTTTGTTTTTTAATATAGCGATTTCAGCTTCCATCGCACCAATAATACCGGCTCTCATACAAGTCCTCTTAAATAGTATAATAGACGAGCGGCATTATAGCGCATTAAACACAGTTGAACTGAGTTTAATGCGATTTAATTATTAAATTTAATGGGGTAAAGACGCAGCTTGTTGGGGGAGCTTGCTTGACAGTTGTTTTACCATATTGGCTGTTGACTGTTGCTCTAATTGTGCCCGAGCAGCTGTCGTGGATAATACCCCGATAGAATTGTTCGCTGGCGCCTTAGAGCGGGCTTTAACCATAGGTGCAGGAATAACACTACCTTTCATTTTGGGGGCTGGTGCCTTATTCCCCAGAAGCCGACTGTTGATACAGGCTCTGATTTCATCCAATGTGTAATTTGACTTTACTTTAATGCGAAGGTGGGGAATAGATGCAGCCTCCAGTGCTCCACTAACAAACCAATCCTTTTTGATTTTGTAGCCCTTGCCTTGCGTGTCGACTAAATCTATCACCCCAAGTAACTTCATTGACACCCGATCGCAAATAGCAAAATCTAGGTATTTATTTTCAGCATTATTGACCGCCGCTTGACTTGCCCTGTTTGATACGCCGTTGCGAATAGCGACAATATCGGCCAACTTAACTCTATTGATAACTCGGTATTTATTGCCAAGTGCCTGTTCCACTAGATTGTGAAAATTTTTCTCAGCAGGGGTAAAAATGGTGTTTTTGCTATCAAATGGAAAGGGAAAGCTATTATTGTTTAGGCGACTCGATAATAACGCAACAATAACGATAAGGCTGATCATGGCAAACAGGATAAGTTCCATAGGTATCTCCGACAATTCAAATTTTTGACACTGTAGTTTCTGTCTTGTTTTAAGCACTATACATGCCAGAGATAAAATTATTTTTTTGAAAGGGTGTGTGCGTTATCAAAAAATAAATAGCCACTGTAATAAACCGCCAATAGAGATCATTAAAGCCCATGATTAAAAATAGCGACAAAAATAATCCAATACACCTGTAATAAAAACCAAAATCATTCGACTATTACTCCCAGAAAAATGACTGGGTAGTCATTGTCAGTTGCCAGTTGTGAACAAGTAAAAATCGTCCTTACAAAGTAATGCTTGACATAATATGTCAATGTAAAGTAGTTTAAGTCTCAATTTATTTCAGCGCGCAGTAATCGCATACGCTAAGTACAATAGCCAAAGGTTACTTCTATAAACGGATATTTATTATAACAAGAGGTATTTTATGTCATCCAATCCCATGCAAGCTTGTGTCGATATGTTTTTAACACCGCAATCAGCGTTTAACTCAGTGCTAGATAAAAAAGGTTGGGCTTGGCTGCCATTCTTTTTGGTTACACTGATGAGTTCTCTGGTTTTTGTACATTATTTCAGTGTAGTCGATATTGATTGGTTTCAAGAACAAAGTATTGAACAGGCAGCGGCAATGACTGGTATGTCTTACCAAGAATTAAAAGAAGCTACTCCGCCAACTGACGCTTCAAGTTCGATGCTGCAAACGGTTATTTCAGTGGCTATTGGTTTAGTTATTGTCAATTTGTTTGGGGCTTTATATTTCCTACTGGCCACTAAAATAACCGCAAAAAATGAGCTGTCATTTGGCGATTGGTTTGCTTTTGCTTGGTGGACCAGCCTACCTGCAGTGTTGAGTTCGATGGTATCTATGTTGGTGATATTTTTTGCTACCGATACCTTCATTGCCATGGCTGATTTGCAACCAACCAGTTTTAATAGCTTGTTTTTCGGGCTACCACAATCAAATGTTTGGAGCAGTTTTTTTGAGGGGATTTCGCTGTTTAATTTTTGGATGATTGCGTTGTCATATTTTGGTTTAAAATCTTGGTTAGCCATAGAGAGTAAAAAAGCATTTATTTTAGCGATTATTCCCAGTGTTATTATTTATGGTTGTTGGGCGCTATTTATTGCTTTGCTTGCTTAAAAGCTTTGCTTTTTGAAAAATAATCTATTGGCAACTAAGGGCCCACAGAATGAAAAAGATACTAATTATTGTCACAGTGATCAGTGCTCTGGTTGCTTTGGCTTATTTTAAAAAAGCCGGAAAAGCGGCAACGGTTGAGGTTAAAGTAGAACAGGTACAAGTTGAGGATATCAAACGTTCAATACTCGCCTCTGGTACCTTAGTATACAAAGAGCAGGTGCAACTTAGATCGGAAGTGATTGGCCAAGTCAAAGAAATGCTAATTGAAGAGGGCGATGCGGTTGTCGTTGATCAAGTGTTAATGCGACTTGAACCAACAACATTTAAAGCCGATGTCGAACAGCAAAAAGCCTATGTGCGTATGCAAACTATTGCAATTGAAAGACAAAAAAAGCAAATTGAGAGTTTAGCTTCTCGCTGGCAGCGTAAAAACGATCTGTTCAAGTTAGGCATCATAGGTCAAGATGAGCATGAAGCAATAGACAATGAATTTGCTTTAGCAAAAATCGATTTGCGTTCAAGAGAGGAGTCGCTTTTACAAGCGAATGCAACTTTAGCGAAGGCACAAGAGCGTTTGGATAAAACCGTATTTCGCTCACCCATTAATGGTATAGCGACTTCCGTTGATATTAAAAAAGGCGAAACTGCGATCAGCGGCACCACCAATATTTCAGGTTCAAACTTAATCACCTTGGCAGATCCTTCATCGATTTTAATTGAGGTACAAGTAGATGAAGCTGATATTGCTAATGTTGATGTAGGGCAGGAAGCGGATATTTTCGCCGTGGCTTTTCCCGATCATGCCCTTAAAGGGCATGTGCAAAATATTGCCACCTCAGCCAAACGATCGGCCAGACGTCAAGGTTTGAGCTTTACTGTGAAAATTTTATTGCAGGATTCAGCTGCGGTTGCGGTTCGTCCTGGGATGAGTTGTCGCGCAGAAATCTTCACCCAAACAAAAGATAAAACCATTGCTGTACCCAGTGAGGCTATTGTCTTTGCCAAACCCGATACTGCCAGTGATGAGGACGATATTGACGATACCAACCAACAGGAACAAAGCTACGTGTATATTGTTGAGGATGGCAAAGCTAAAAAAATAGCGGTTGATTTAGGTATTTCTAATGATCGTTATCAAGAGATAGTTTCCGGTATTAAAGTCGGCGATAAAGTGGTTACTGGCCCTGCGCGAACGTTGAGTAAGTTAAAGGACGCCGCGCCAGTCAATATCACTTTGAAAGAGGCTTGATCATGTCATCAACTGACAATTCCGAACAAGCGGTTAATGATCAGGTTATTATTGCTCTTAACCGAATTGCCAAGCGTTATGAAATGGGCGGCGAATCTTTTTATGCATTGAATCACTTAGATTTATCTATATTCAACAATGATTATTTAGCGATAATTGGTCCCTCGGGCTCGGGTAAATCTACGTTGATGAACTTATTGGGTTGTTTGGATTATCCTTCATCGGGTGAATATATACTCAAAGGTAAAAATGTTGCCTCGATGAATGAATCTGAGTTAGCGGCGATAAGAAACCTAGAAATTGGCTTTATATTTCAAAGTTTCAATTTATTGCCCCGTGCCACTGCCTTGCAAAATGTGATGCAACCGCTAATTTACCGAGGGATGGCAATAAAAGAGCGTAAAAAACAAGCTGAATTGGCCCTAACTCGGGTTGGTTTACACAATAGAATGCATCACTTGCCCAATCAATTATCGGGGGGGCAGCGGCAACGTGTGGCGATTGCCCGAGCCTTAGTGACTAATCCCAGTATTTTATTAGCTGATGAGCCTACGGGTAATTTGGACTCGTCAACAACCGCAGAAATCATGGCTTTATTTGACGAGTTACACCGCGATGGACAAACCTTAATTGTAGTAACTCACGAGCAAGAAATAGCTGATCATTGTCGTCGTGTTATTCGCTTAAAAGACGGCGAATTAGTCTCTGATTCGTTAAATAGTGATCTCAATAAAGACATAAGAGAGGAATGCTATGTCTAGTGCTGTTTTTAAAATTATTGAAAGTACTCGCTCGGCAGCACTTTCAGTTAAAGCTCATGGTTTTAGAAGTTTTCTTACCACCTTAGGCATTATTATTGGCGTCACTTCGGTGATCGCAGTGGTTTCCGTGATGCAAGGTCTAAGTGGTAACATTACCAAGCAATTTGATGGCATGGGTACTAATGTCTTAAATGTTAATGCTTTCACTCCGAAAAAAGAACGCTTACAAGGTAAAATAGCCAAATTAACCTATCAAGACTTTTTAGAAATCAAGTATAAAGTGCCAGGTATTGACAACATAACCCCTACGGTTATGGCTATGGGAGCTAATGCGGTTGCGCAATACAAGGGGGTATCCCGTACCACGCAAGTGACAGGTACAGGTTCTTCTTATCAAATGCTTTATGGCGTTTACCCTGAGCAGGGAAGATTTTTTAACCTCAGTGATGATAACAGTCGCCGCCGTGTTGCAGTGTTAGGCCCTTCAGTAATTGAGAACTTGGAAATCAAGGGCGATGCTCTTGGTCAATACATTTCAATTGGTGGAGAGTGGTTTAAAATCATTGGTGTGCTAGAAAAGCGCGGTAAGCTATTTGGCTTTGATCAAGATGATTATATATTATTACCCTATTCGACAACACAAGCGCTGCTTGGTGGGGCTGAAGAACCCGATATCATGATCTCAATGCAAGTCGATAATGCTGAAAACATTACTGGTATTAAACAACACATCACCAATTTGTTGCGTCGTAATCACAATTTAAACGAGGATCAGGGCGACGACTTTAAAATTTCTTCGGCAGAGCAAATGTTAGAAACAGTGAATAATATCACCGCTACGACCACCTTAGTGTTAAGTGGTGTGGTCGGTATTTCATTACTTGTTGGCGGCATAGGCATAATGAATATTATGTTGGTATCAGTCACCGAGCGAACCCGTGAGATCGGCATTCAAAAAGCCCTTGGGGCAACTCGCGTTGATATCTTACTGCAGTTTCTGATCGAGGCCATATTCTTGTGCTTACTGGGCGGTGTGATAGGTTTAGCCTTGGGTTATGGTGCTGGCGCTTTAGTTAGTAGTATCATTGATTTGCCAGCTGCTACTGTGCCGGGTTGGGCGATTGCGCTATCATTAGGCTTTAGTGCTGGAGTCGGTGTCATCTTTGGTATTATTCCTGCTGCGAAAGCCGCTAATTTAGAGCCCATCGATGCGTTGCGCTATGAATAAGTGCGGGGTTATAAATGACTGAACAACAAGGATGACTATTGAACAGATCCGTTGCAGGATCGAACAATTCAACGGGTTTTAAAAGTGAAAAAGCGATAAAACCAGTTTTTATCGCTTTCTTTAAATTTAGCACATGAAGTGAATGCATCAAATCACTGCATTGTGTTATCGCATTTAGTTATCGCATCAAGCTATCGCATTAAGTGATCGATTAATAGGTAGCTGTGCTGGCGATATCAACCAGGATATTGCGCCTTTAATTGTTGATAAACGCGTTGCTGGAAATTTTCTGCACTGGCATCAAGTGTTGCTACCACTTTAGCTAATACTTCATTATCTTCTACACCGTTCCACATCTTCACATAAGTACCGTCTTTATAACCGTGATCTTGGCGGAAAAAATTTAAGGTGTTTTTACCTACATACTGACGAAATAATTCGTCTAAATCCATGTTCATTAAACGCATACAATTTGCCAGCGCAATAGCGTCGAAAGCTTTATTGGTGATCGCCGCAGAGGCAAGGTTTTCTAGGGCAATTTTAAAGTCTGTTTCGTTTCCAGACTGGGTCAATTCAGCACTGAGCTGCGCACTAATATCATCAACCGTTTGTCCAGACATTAACCGTAAACTCAAGCCAAAATGAAAAATATCTACCAGTTCTAATTGCACTTGCGCTACATCAATGACTTGATGTTTCCACCATTTCCAACCGTGGTGATCAAGCATTTCTGCACATTCAACCCATATAGCCCGATACCATTCATATTGGTTTTCTCGCCAACTACTACTGACACGGGAATTCATCGCATCTTGCATGGTTAACATTTGTTGAATTTGATGTTGTGCTAATGATAGTTCGCTCATGGCTCTCTCTGTTATGGCTGTGACTATCCAAAATGGATATTTAATCATGAGCATTATAGTACATCAAAATACACCGATAAACAGTGCCAATAGTAAAACTGCGCCGAAAAGCTGGCCTTGTGTCAATGAAATTCAGCAGTGTTTAATTATTTTTTGTGTTGATAGTGATATCGGATCAATCTTGATTGATTTGTTGAACATCAATAGCAAGTACTTTTGCAGTCACTGCTTATTGAGTAAACAGCTTTTTCCTGACCATAGCTCGATAACTTTTTGGTGTCATGTTCAGTGCGCGTTTAAATAAACGAGTTAAATGCCCTTGATCTTGATAGCCCATTTCAAAAGCGACTTCCTGTATGGATAAATTTGTTGAGGTCAATAATTCTTTAGCTGTTTCTACTTTTAATTGATGCCAATATTGACTTGCACTGATGCCATTAGCGGCCTTAAATCTTCGCGTTAATGTCCGTTGGCTCATGCCAAACTGTTCTGCCAATGCTTTAAGAGTGATATCGGCACTTAAATTGGTTTTTAACCAAAATTGAATTTGCATGATTAATTCATCAGAGTGTCGATCAACACTTCCCTCTAAATACCTCTGCTGTTCATAAGGCTTTCTAATTTCGTGGGAAAAGTTTCTTTCAACGTGCTGCGCTGCAGTTTGCCCATAAATTTGAACAATGATGTGTACCACTATGTCAGCTATGGCATTTAAACTAGCAGCACAATATATCCGCTCTGTTTGGGTAATAAAAAAGTCTGGTTTTAAATTGACTTGCGGGTAGTCGCGCTGAAACTGTTCAACATAGTGCCAATGTGTCGTTGCCGAGTGGTGATCCAACAGCCCCGATTCTGCAATATAACAAACCCCTGTACCACCGCCAACGAGTGTCGTACCTCGATGCCATATCGTATTTAACCAAGCGATTGTTTTCGGGTGTTTGTTTAGAGAGGGGCGGGGGTTTCGCCACAGACTTGGGATAAAAGCAAAGTCGGGTAAACCGGCATTATCGACGGCACAGTCAGGGGTGAGTTTGAGCAGCGCTCGAGTAGATACAGGAGCTGTTGTTTCAGCCACCATTTGAATCGCTAATCGGGGTGATTTTTTATTGCTTTGCAAGGCAAATGCCTCGGCGGCACGCAGCATTTCTACTGGTAAACTAACACTTGTTGCCAACATTTGATCATACAGTAATAAAGCTACTTTAATATGTCGTTGCCCGAAAGTTGTCATGTCACTGGTCTGTATTATCTATTTTTGGCCATTATGGCATATCTTTTGGCTTAATTTGATAATTAATTGCTGAAAAACCAGCATACACTTGCACCTATAAATTTATGAATTCAATTTAAGAGAATCTACATGACTGCTTTACCTGTAATTGTTGGTATGGGAGGCGTTAATGCTGCTGGCCGTACTTCTGCTCATCAAGGATTTCGACGGATCGTCATTGATAAACTCAACGCGCAAGCCAGACAAGAAACCTTTGTTGGCTTAGCGACCATGATGAATATATTAACTTATACTAATAATACCTTGGTCGATAGTGAAGGGCGCTTGGTTGATCGCGCTGATGTAGAAAAGCTGTTTGGTAAGCAGATCCTTGCCGGTACCTTGATCCGCAAAATTGAAACCAATCACTTTGATCCTGATGCCACACAATGGCAACAGAAAATTACCATGCAAGCGACTGAACAAGGTATCTGCTTTGAAACACGGGCTCGTGACTTACCGTCGCCTTTGCCTTTGACTTGGAAAGTGACTGAATTAGCTGATAAACGAGTGAGGGTAGATATCGCTGGCGACATTGAAATCAAGCACGATTCTGTACGCGATAACCCCATCAAAGCTGCGGGACAGTTTCCTTCAGGGTTTTCACCGGCAACCTTATATAACTCTCGTTATCAACCTCGTGGTTTACAAGCGACTATATTTGGTGCCGCCGATGCTATTCACTCCACTGGTTATAGTTGGAGTGAACTTGCCGATAAAATCAGTCCTGATCAAGTCGGTACTTATTCCGCTTCGGTTTTTGGTCAAGTACAGGCTGAAGGTCACGGTGGCATGATGCAAAATCGCATGCGCGGTGAACGCGTATCGACTAAAAATTTGGCGTTAGGGCTTAATACTATGTCAACTGACTTTATCAATGCTTATGTCACTGGTAGTGTCGGTAGTACTTTTACTTCGACAGGTGCTTGTGCCACTTTTTTGTACAACCTCAAGGCAGCGGTGCAAGATATTCAGTCAGGACGTATTCGCTTGGCTATTGTTGGCAGTAATGATTGTGCAGTAACTCCAGAAGTTATTGAAGGTTTTGGCAATATGAGCGCACTGGCAAATGAAGAGGGACTGAAAAAGCTTGATGGCATTATTGATGGTGAAGCTGATCACAGAAATACCAGCCGTCCTTTTGGTGAAAACTGTGGTTTTACTATTGGTGAAGCAGCACAATTTATTATTTTGATGGATGATGCTTTAGCGGTTGAGTTAGGGTGCAAAGTGATGGGCTCTGTGGCGGATGTGTATACCAATGCCGATGGTATTAAAAAATCTATCACCGCGCCAGGCCCGGGTAATTATATTACCATGGCTAAATCAGTGGCACTAGCTGCTAGTGTCCTCGGCAATGAAGCGGTGCAACAACGCAGTTTCATTTTAGCTCATGGTTCAAGTACACCGCAAAACCGAGTGACCGAGTCATTGATTTATCATCGGGTTGCCGAAAGCTTTGATATTGATGGTTGGCCTGTTGCTGCACCTAAAGCGTTTGTTGGACATACTATTGGCCCGGCAAGCGGTGACCAAGTCGCTATGGCATTGGGTGTCTTCTCTCATCGCATTATGCCGGGGATCACCACGATAGATAAAGTTGCTGATGATGTCTATGCCGAACGTTTACATATCGCAACAGACCATTGGCATTGTCAACAGATGGATGTGGCTTTTATTAATTCAAAAGGTTTTGGTGGTAATAATGCCACAGCCACTATATTCTCTCCGCAAGTCACCTTAGCTATGATGGAAAAACGCCATGGTATGAGTGCAAATACTGCTTACCAAGACAAGTTATCTATTGTTGAAGCTAATCAAACAGCTTATCAAGTGCGAGCTGATAATGCAGAATTTGATCTGATCTATCAATTTGGTCAAGGGGTATTGCACGATGAGGACTTAGCGATAGATACTGAGCATATAGCGATAAAGGGTTTTTCTCAGCCTATTGAATTAACCCAAGCCAATCCTTTTGCCGATATGGTCTGAGGATCAATTGACTTGGTTCAATGACTGGGGTGGGGTTTGCATGGGCTGGCTATATGCCAGCCTTTTTTTATCGGACATTGCCTAGTATCAGCTAGCATTACTGGGCATTGTCGAGCACAGTAAGTTAAGCATAATTTCATCTAGTTAGTGAATAACTCCCCATTTATGTTTTATTTGCTCAATTATCCCTTGCTGCTCTAGTTGTTTATATGCTGCTTTAAAATGGGCAACTATCTCAGCAGAGGTATTATGGCTAAAGGCAAAAGATAAATCGTTGTTGAGGGCTTTAACCTCGATAAGTGGCTTTAGTTGTTGAAAATCCAACCCTAGCTTTAGTGCTCTTTTTTGCAGGGTAAACTCAGTGGCAACAATAAGGTCCACGCGATTTTTGTAGAGCATCAGCATATTTTGGTCTTCTTTGGTGACCTGACTGACTTTACTAAACGCATTATCAAGTAAATATTGTGCAACGTTAGAATGGCGCGATGCGGCGACGCGATAATTTTCTAGTTGTTTGATCTCGGTAATGGGTTGGTTAAAGGTATTTTTTAAACTCCAAAAATATAATTTTTCCTCCATTATGCGACCAACCCACTGAAATTGTTTACTGCGTGCCGGGGTATGCGCTATTGAAAAAATAAGGGTGTTTTTGTTATTTTTTGCCATAGCATAGGCCCTAGGCCATGGCATAACATGAACGATCGGTTGTTCACCCAGTTGGCTAAATAATGCGTGCATTATTTCAGTTGCCATACCGCCGAGACTGCCATCTGAATTTTTAATTTGATAAGGCGCTAAGTATTCGGTAACTACAGATATTTCAGGAAGATTTGGTAATTTATGGTTGATAACGGCAGCGTTGATTGCTTCACTCGAATTTGCCATCAACATACAAAATAGCAGCGCTAATATGACAATATAATGTAAAAGAGGCTTGACTGGCCAATAGCGATTGTTCATCTGCTCCCCCTTATTATATCGGTGTATGTGTTTCCCTTTTGAACAGATAAATAGATCCGCAATGGCAAAGTCAAAACAAAAAATTTAAGCATAAAATTATCATACAAAAATTATGCTTATATTAACAATAGCGCAGTGACTAAAAATTGCGCTAGAGGATGATGTTTATAGTCAATACTCGTTGTTTTTGCTCAGCATTTAGCATTAAATAAAGTGTAAATAACCTTGCTATTAATATGGTTAGGCGTTAATTTTCATCGAAAATATAGTCTAATATGCCCAAGGCAGCTTTTCGTCCCTGGTCAACTGCGGTAACCACAAGATCTGAACCCAGTACCATGTCCCCACCAGCAAAAATATTTTTTTGCGAGGTTTGTAAACAGAATTGGCTATCATCAACAGCGATTACTCGCCCCTTTTCATCGACATTAACCCCTGCATCTTTAAGCCATTGTGGTGGATCAGGTAAAAAACCAAAGGCGATCACTACCGCATCTGCGGGCATGACAAATTCAGAGTTTTCTATTGTTTCTGGGTGACGACGACCATTGCGATCGGCTGGGCCAAGTTGTGTTCTCACAAATTTTACCCCACAAGCGTGTCCTTTATCGTCAACAGCAATGTCGATTGGTTGTAAATTAAATTGAAAATCAACACCTTCTTCTTTGGCATTTTGCACTTCACGCTGAGATCCTGGCATATTGGCTTGATCACGTCGATAAGCGCAAGTCACCGATGTGGCTCCTTGTCTAATTGAGCTGCGGACACAATCCATTGCAGTATCTCCACCACCTAACACAATAACTTTTTTATGTTCAAAGCTAATATAGGGTTTAGCGTTTTCATAGCCATTTTCTGCCGAAAGCTGCATCAATTTTTGGGTGTTGCCAATTAAAAAGTCTAAGGCGTTATAAACTCCCTTAGCCGACTCATTAGCAAAACCTCCAGTCATATCTTTATAGGTACCTAATCCGAGAAAAACGGCGTCATACTCTTCACTTAGACTGTTAAAACTGATATCAACTCCAACATTGGTATTGAGACGAAACTCGATGCCCATTCCCTCAAAAATTTCTCGTCGGGTTTGGATCACGTTTTTTTCTAATTTAAATGCGGGAATGCCAAAGGTCAGTAAACCGCCAATTTGCGCATGTTTGTCATAAACCACTGCATCGATACCATTGCGGGTTAATACGTCTGCACACGCTAAGCCTGCGGGTCCAGCACCGACAATAGCAACGCGTTTACCGGTTTTTGCTACGTGTGATAAGTCGGGTTTCCAACCTTGAGCAAAAGCCGTATCGGTAATGAATTTTTCAATGTTGCCTATGGTAACCGCACCAAATTCATCGTTAAGAGTACACGCTGACTCACATAATCTATCTTGTGGACAAACACGGCCGCACATTTCAGGTAAACTATTGGTTTCATGGCATAGATCAGCAGCTTCGAATATTTTACCCTCAGTGACCAGTTCGAGCCATTGTGGTATGTAATTATGAACAGGACATTTCCATTCACAATAGGGGTTACCACAGTCAAGGCATCTATCTGCTTGACCAGCACTTTGATCTGCACCCATAGGATTGTAAATTTCTACAAAATCTATTTTTCGTTCGCTAAGGGGGATTTTCGGTGGATCAATTCGTTTAACGTCGATAAATTGATAAACATTTTTACTCATTCTGTTTCTTCCTCAATTCGTGTCCAATCAATATTACTGTGCTTGCACACGAAGTTCTGCAGATGAACGACTGCGATGACCTAACAAAGTGTTAACATCAACGGTTGTTGGCTTGATCAATTTAAATAATGGCATGAAGTTTTCAAAATCATTGAGTATTTGTTGCGCACGTTGACTGCCTGTTTCCGCTAAGTGTTGATGAATTATGCCTCGCAAATGCTCTTGATGAATGGCTAAATCTGCCACAGGTAGCGTTTCAATAGACTCTTGGTTAAGCCTTACCTCTAAATCATCGGTTTCATCTAACACATAGGCGAAACCTCCGGTCATACCTGCGCCAAAGTTGACACCAGTTTGTCCCAATATAGTGACTACGCCGCCGGTCATGTATTCGCAAGCGTGATCACCGGTGCCTTCGATAACCGCATGACAACCAGAATTGCGAACCGCGAAACGTTCACCTGCTCGGCCACAAGCATATAGTTTTCCACCAGTGGCGCCGTATAAACAGGTATTGCCCATAATCATCGCATGGTGACTAGAATACTCGACCCCTTTAGGAGGCTTGATGGCTAATTTGCCACCTGCCATACCTTTGCCAACATAATCATTGGCATCACCTGTTAAGATCATTTCTAATCCACCGGCATTCCAGACCCCAAAACTCTGACCAGCAGTGCCTGTTAGATGAATTTTGATAGGGTTAGATGCCATGCCTTGATCACCATATTGGCGAGCAATCTCTCCGGAAATGCTCGCACCGACACTGCGATCTGTGTTGGCAATATTGAAGCGCATAACACCACCAGTACCGTGTGCTATTTTATCGGCACAGGCTGATAGCATCTGTTGGTTAAGCTGGCCTTTATCAAAGGCAATATTCGCTTCGGTTTGATGTAAAGCGGTATCTTTATTAGCCACAACAGGGGCAATAATGGCAGATAAGTCAAGCTTTTGTTGTTTTGCACTAATACCAGTTAATTGTGTTAATAAATCGGTTCTACCGATAATAGCGGTTAAACTTTCAACACCGAGTTTAGCTAAAATTTGCCGAACATCACGAGCGACAAATTTAAAATAATTCATTACTTGATCGGGCAGACCTTTAAAAAATTGCTCGCGCAGCACATCGTCTTGGGTTGCGACACCTGTAGCACAATTATTTAGGTGACAAATACGGAGAAATTTACAACCCAGTGTGACCATTGGTGCAGTGCCAAAGCCAAAGCTTTCGGCACCTAATATTGCCGCTTTGACAATATCAAGCCCTGTTTTTAAACCGCCGTCAACTTGCAAGCGAACTTTGTGTCGAAGCCCATTAGCGACTAGAGATTGGTGTGCTTCTGCTAAACCTAACTCCCATGGGCAACCGGCATACTTTACTGAAGTTAATGGGCTGGCACCTGTGCCGCCGTCATAACCTGAAATAGTAATAAAATCAGCATAGGCTTTGGCTACGCCCGAGGCTATAGTGCCAACGCCCGGACCGGATACTAACTTTACTGAAATAACTGCTTTGGGGTTGACTTGTTTTAAATCAAAAATGAGCTGTGCCAAATCTTCGATTGAATATATGTCGTGATGCGGTGGTGGTGAAATTAAGGTGACCCCGGGCACTGAAAATCGCAATTTAGCTATTAACGGGGTGACTTTATCACCCGGCAACTGGCCTCCTTCACCAGGTTTTGCGCCTTGTGCTACTTTGATTTGCAACACATCAGCATTCACTAAATAATGAGGCGTCACGCCAAATCGCCCAGAGGCAATTTGTTTGATCCGCGAGTTTTTTACGGTACCAAATCGACGCTCATCTTCTCCGCCTTCGCCTGAGTTAGAAAAACCACCTAGTCGATTCATTGCTATCGCCAATGCTTCGTGTGCTTCTGGGCTTAAGGCGCCAATTGACATTGCAGCACTGTCAAATCGCTTGAATAATTCCGATTCCGGTTCGACATTGGCAAGCGCTATTGCTTGCTCACTATCACTAAGGGCTAATAAGTCGCGGATAGTGGCAACAGGCCTGTTGTTGACTTGCTCAGCAAATTTTTCATAATCAGTGTAATTGCCTGTTTTTACCGCCGCCTGTAAGTTGTTTACTATGGTGGGGTTATAAGCGTGATACTCACCACCGTGGACATATTTTAACAAGCCGCCATGGGCGATTTTTTGATGAGGCAGAAAAGCCTTGCGAGCAAGATTAATGGTATCTTGTTCGATATCAGTAAAATCAGCGCCCTGAATACGACTAACAAGATCGGGAAAACACAATTGCATAATATTTTGGTGTAAACCGATCACTTCAAATAAACCGGCACAACGATAGCTGGCAATGGTTGAAATACCCATTTTTGACAATATTTTCAACAGGCCTTTATTGATGCCATTGCGATAATTAATCACCGCATCACGCGCACTTAATTGAATTTGATCTTGTTCTACAAGTTGTTCAACGGTTTCATAGGCGAGATATGGATAGATTGCTGTTGCCCCAAGTCCAAGTAGCACGGCAAATTGATGGGGATCACGAGTCGAAGCTGTTTCAACAATAATATTGGAATCACAACGGAGGTTTTTATCAACCAGTCTTTTTTGTACAGCGCCGACAGCCATTGCTGCTGGAATGGGCAATAGTCCTTTGTCTATATTTCGATCTGATAACACTAAAATTACCGTGTTTTCTTCACGAACCAGCTGCTCTGCTTGATCGGCTATACGAACAATTGCTGACTCTAGACCTTCCGCAACGGGGTAATTTAAACTTAAGGTATCACTGCGATAATGGTTGGGATCCAATTCGCGTAATTGTTTTAAGCCAGTATACATTAAAATAGGGGTATCAAATAAAATGCGATCCGCATGACCAGTGGTTTCATTAAATACATTGTGTTCACGACCAATACAGGTTCCCAATGACATCACATAACGTTCGCGCAGCGGATCTATGGGTGGGTTAGTCACTTGTGCAAATTGTTGGCGGAAATAGTCGTAAAGAGATCTCGCTTGACTTGATAATACTGCCATTGGCGTATCATCACCCATGGATCCTGTCGCCTCTTGGCCATTTTCAGCCATGGTTCTGACCACTTGCTGAATTTCTTCATAGCTGTAATTAAAGAGCTTGTGATATTCGGCAATTTTTCGGTTATCAAACGCTCTTTGGCCAATAAGTTCAGCGGTTAATTGCTCAAACGGTACTAAGCGGCGAATATTTTCGTTAAGCCATGCGCGATATGGGTGCCTTACTTTGAGTTCATCATCGATATCATTTGAATGAAAAATTTTACCTGTGTAGGTGTCGATTGCGATCATTTCGCCAGGTCCAACTCGGCCCTTGGCAATGACTTCATCTTCTCCATAGTCCCAAATACCGACTTCTGAAGCCAGAGTAATAAAACCATTGCGAGTGATCACATAACGCGCTGGCCTCAAGCCGTTGCGGTCCAAATTACAAGCGACATGACGACCATTGGTCATTACTACGCCTGCAGGCCCATCCCATGGCTCCATATGCATAGAATTAAATTCATAGAAGGCTTTTATTTCATCATCCATTAATGGGCTGTTTTGCCATGCAGGAGGCATAAGCAGACGCATGGCGCGATATAAATCCATACCCCCAGCTAAAAAAAGTTCAAGCATATTATCTAATGATGAAGAATCTGAACCAGATTCATTCACAAATGGAGCGGCATCTTGAAGATCAGGCAACAAAGGAGATTGAAAGCGATAGGTGCGTGCTCGACTCCATTGACGGTTACCCTTGATGGTATTAATTTCGCCATTGTGAGCCAAATAGCGAAACGGTTGTGCGAGGTGCCATTGTGGAGAAGTGTTGGTTGAGAAACGTTGATGAAAAACACAAATCGCTGTTTTCATCCGAATATCAGCTAGATCGCGATAAAAGTTTGGTAAATCTACTGGCATCATTAAGCCTTTGTAAATAGTAACCAAACAAGAAAGGCTGGCGATATAAAAGGTAGGATCAGAGATCCTTTTTTCAGCGCGACGGCGAGCCATGTACAAACGGCGTTCTAAATCTTTATTTCTCCAACCTGGGGGAGCATCAACAAAAACTTGTTCTATGGCTGGCAAATTGCTGGCGGCTATAGGACCTAATATGGTTTTGTCGGTGGGCACTACCCGCCAACCAACTAATGTTAAGGTTTCTTTGGTTAGTTCTTGCTCAAGAATATTCTTGGCCAATGTTGCTTTAATAGGATCTTGGTTTAGAAATACCATACCAACTGCATACTTTCTACCCAGTTGCCAGCTATTTTCTGCCGCTATTGCACGAAAAAAAGTATCGGGTTTTTGCAATAATAAACCACAACCATCACCGGTTTTACCATCGGCTGCAATACCACCGCGATGTTGCATGCGATCGAGTGCCGAAATGGCGGTTTTTACCAGCTTGTGACTTGTCTCACCTTGTTGATGAGCAATTAAACCAAAGCCACAATTGTCTTTTTGATAGTTTGGATCATAAAGTAGCATGTTACTTCTCCTAAAATAGTTCGAGTTTGGTAACAGAACAAAAAAGAATAATTTTATGAGTTAATTGCATAAAAAATCTTTTTTTTTGCCAAAGTGAACACCTAACATTAAACAGTTAATCGGCAAAGGTCAATAAAAATAGAGTTTTTGCTCGTAATTTATTTACAATTTATTAAGCTATTGTTTTTAATGATTAAGTGGGTTTTTTTGATGTTTATTTATACCTTTTTATTGATGAAAACAAAATATTTCAAGAAGTTTAGACCACAAAAATGCTAAAAATGGAATTTTATTACATGTGCTGTACTATTCATACAGTTTATAGTTGATATTTTGTCAATAGCTTTTTATTCAGTTTTTTAATCGTTTTTATATTTTTTGTAGAGGCGATACGGGTAGGAATAGTGACTTAAATTACAGCCAATAAAACAAGATGGCGGTTATAAAAACTAGCTAGTGGTAGATTTTTGTGTGTTTGTTGATGTGCCAGAAGCTTGAATATTATCGAGTATCTGGCACTTGCATTATAGGGGTGTCGAAAAAACAGATGCGCTAGGTTATCTAAGGTTGATAACCATCAGGTATGCCTTTGGTGGTTATACTAACTGCGTCGTGAGCGTGCAGCGATTCGAGGTGATTTATTTTTAACCAAAAATCATCAAATTGATTTACCGTGTTCATGCCGTGTTGCAATCGGCGAGCGGCATCTTCACAAAACATTAGATTTTGTCCGTTTAGTCTAGCGAATTCTTGCTCATCTTCTCGTTTTACTGCTGCTTGAACGGGTGTTTGCAATGCATCCTCGATTAAGTTGACTAGGTCGGTGATCGGAAACTGACTTGTATTGGCATTCAATTTAACTTTAACTTCTGCAATTGAACGTTGGCTGTGAGGTGTAGCAATAATGCCTTCTGTTGAACCTAGCCACTGATGAACAGCCGTAAAGTCCAATGATTGGTTATCAGTAAATGTTTGTTGAAATTGTTTTTGTATCAACTGTCGAGCAAGTGCCGCTGAACAAGGACAAGTGGACGAATATTTGACATTAATTGCCAATTCTATTGTCAGTTCACCATTGTTGAGTCGACCGGTAATCGTGGTTGGATATGCTTTCCATCCTTGTTTACCACTGACTAGAGACTTTCTTCGCAAGTGATAGTCAAAGTGAAAGCACACTTTAGCGTTATCACTTAGATCTTGATGACTACTGATGAAACCATCCAGTAAAGTGACTAAGGTTTGATAGTTTAAAACGTGGTTAGTTGAGAGTTCATCCAGCAATAAATACAATCTAGACATATGAATGCCTTTAGCTTTGGCATCGTTTAGATTCACAAACGCATCAACAAATGCTGAAACCATGCGAGCCGATTGATCTTTAGAATCGAGCATTATCGGCATTTCGATATTACTCATGCCTACCCAATCAAGTGTTCCTTCAGTTTGAGCTTTAGTATGATTGGCGATATCTGGCATTGATGGTGACATGTAAACTCCAAAAGGATTGATGCGTTATGTAAAGGGCTAACAGTAACTACAGTACATAACAAAATAAATGAACAGCATTCCCGTAATGGGTGTTATATTGAAAGTATAACAACGCAATTATCTCTAATTTGGGGATAAGAAAATACACGCATGCTAAAAAGGCGTTTATTTTGAATGATAAATGCCTGAAAAGCAATAAAAGCCGAATGCTTTATCATCGCATATTTTGTGCTTTGAACAGAATATTGTTCACTAAAAACTTAAGCGAGTATTGTGATATAAATGCAACAGGATTGGTAATAAGGTGGTTTTTGTGAATGATATTAAACAATTAGATAGTGACTTACTCGATGGTTATATCAATGATCTAGGAGCGGGTATTGTTCAACAAATGCTCGATTTATATACACAGCAATCGACATTATATCTAAAAGAAATTAGTCTAGCCGTCAATGAGAAGTCGCAACAAGCTTGGAGCACTAGTTGTCATAAGATGAAGGGAGCTTCTGCCAGTGTTGGTTTAGTCGCGGTATTTTCCCATTTAGTAAACATTGAGCATTCGGTTCAGCCATGGCCAGAAAAGAGTGACTTGTGTAAGCAGTTAACTCAGTTAAACAATGACGGTTTAACAAGCGTCTATGCTTATTTCAACACAAAAAAAAGCTAGTATGTAACTAGCTTTTATGTCGACTTATCGCTCTATTGTGAGCAATTAAGTGTTGCTGGTTTCAACTGTACCAATAAAGCGATATCCTTCACCGTGGATAGTATTAATTAATTCCGGTGAGTCTTCTATTGATTCAAAGTGCTTGCGCAAGCGGCGGATAGTTACATCAACGGTGCGATCATTGGAACGCAAATCTCTGCCTGTCATTTCTTTGATCAGTTGTTGACGAGTGACAATTTGGCCACTGTTGGCAATTAATAAACGCAATGCGCGGTATTCGCCACGAGGTATTGAGATAGTTTTTCCGCTGGTTGAAGTCATTTTGCGTGAGTTACCATCGAGTACCCATTCGTTAAAACTGATCACGTCAGTGTCAATATCGGCCTTAGACGAGGATATGCGATTGAGGATATTACGCGCGCGAATCGTTAGTTCTCTGGGGTTAAAAGGTTTGGTCAGGTAATCATCAGCACCGATTTCTAAACCGAGAATTTTATCTATATCGCTATCTCTTCCGGTTAAGAAAATTAATCCTAAGTCAGCATTTTGAGTCAATTCCCTTGCTAACAATAAGCCATTTTTCCCCGGTAAATTAATGTCCATAATGACCAGATTAATTGTATTTTGCTGCAGTTGTTGTTCCATACTATCACCATCAATAGCTTCTGAAACAGTATACCCTTCAGCTTCGAATAAATTTCGCAGATTAAAACGCGTTACGTCTTCATCTTCCACAATTAATATATGAGTTTTTTGCATGCTAAACAATCCAGTTTAATATTAAAATGTTATTAAGTTGACATTATCAACGTTAAATTAATTGAGTATATCTTAATGTTTTGTTAAGAACATTAACAACTATTACTATGCATAGTAAATTACATAGCACTAAAATACAATTTTAATCAGCAAATAATTGGCAGCACTTATTGAGTATAAAGTGCAATTTTTTTGGGTTAGATAGAATACTCGTTTACGGGGAAGTTAATTTCAAAACTAGCCCCCGTATTAGCTGAATTATCCAAACTAATGGTGCCACCTAAAGCCTGAGTTACAAGGTTATAAACTAAGTGTAAACCCAAACCGCTGCCACCTTCTCCGCGTTTAGTGGTGGTAAATGGTTCGAAAATTTTATTTTTAATATTATCATCTATGCCATGTCCGTCATCGTCATATATTATATTTAGTTGTTCACCTAATTTCATAATATGGATGTTAATGGTGCCGTAGTCTCTGTTTTCAAAACCGTGAATAATTGAATTTAAGATCAAATTAATGAGGATCTGATTGATTGGCCCAGGCTTGCTCAAGACAATGAGCTGGTCTTCGCAGTTAATTAAAATATTATAAGGCGTGGCTTTTATTTGCGGCGCTAATGTCAATAATACTTCGTGAAGTAATTCAGACATATTCACTTCTCTGGTATCTTCATTTGACTGGTCAACGGCAACTTTTTTAAAACTAGAAATTAAGTCTGCGGCTCGGTGTAAATTTCTATATATGATGCCAACATTTTCATACCCCTCATTGAGGAAGCGTTTTAATTGACTTGATTTGAGGGTTTTTTCGTCAAAGGCCTTTTTTATTTCTTCGATACGATCAGACAATAAGGTAGATGCTGTAACCCCCAGACCTATGGGCGTATTCACCTCATGGGCAACGCCTGCGACCATGTCTCCCAGCGAAGCCATTTTTTCACTTTCGACAAGTTGATCCTGAAATTGGTGCAGTTCCTCTAGTGTTGATAATAGCTCTTGGTTGGACTCTTTTAATGCTTGAGTTCGTTTAGAGACTTTATTTTCTAATTCAGTCGTGAGTTTTATACTGCCTTGTTCAGCTAAGCTGAGTTTATTAATATGCCTTTCGATTCTATTGAGCAGGTTATTTACATTTCGAGCGAGTAAGTCAACCTCTTTATAGGGCATATTACCAAGTCTGATACTGTAATTTTTGTTCTGTGAAACGGTGATCAGACTTTGATTTATTTGGTCTATGGGATCAGTAATAATACGTTCTATTTTAAATATGATCAGTATCAGGCTAACCAATAAAATAATACAAAATACAACAAAATAGAGTAACGTTTTATCATTTCCAACAAAGTAGTTTATATTTTCAATTTTAATGTGTAGATAGCCAATGTCTTGATTTTTATAGGAAATGGGTGCGATGTATTCGACGTACTTACCGGTATTTACGGGTTTAGCTAGCGCTTGCCTAGCTTGTTTACTCAAGGTTTTTGCTTGTGCAGTTTGGTTTTCTGCATTGCTTAATTGGTAGTGGTAACGGGCAAACATGGCATACTGCATGGTTGCTGATTTGTCGTCAGAAAATGTATAAATATCTATTAGCTTAATAATATCAACGGCATCAAAAGTTTGTAGTTTTACATCTAATTGCTCATTGTTATTGTTGATAATGTCTTTAATACTTATTTGTGCAATATAATCAGCCCAGTAAGTGACCTCTTGCTGGGCTATTTTATTTTTTTCCTCAAATGCAAGTTTACCAAGCCAAAATAAGCTGATAGAAATAAAAATAAACAGACCGCCAACGAGCACTAGATAAAGTGTGGTTCGAATTGACTTTGCATCATGGCTGAAATTCATTGTTATGCATTCTTTATTTTTTATAGCAATCAACTGATAATTGTAGAAAAGTCCTACAAATGCAACTAAAGATTTTGATTAATGGCGTTTAAATTTTAGCAGAAGTAATTTTTACACTGTCATTTTGCTAAAGTTATCGTTGCCGATATTAGGCTTTTTTCTTGGCTTGATATACGTTAAAACCAGCTTGCTGAGTTAGTTGCTGGCTTTCGCCTACTGATTGTTTAATCATATCTTGATAATGTAAGAAGCTGTTGGCCACTATGGTTAGCATGCCACTCGGTGCTAGATAGGGTGATATACCAGATAAAAATTGCTCGGTAGCCCGATAATGGGTCTTCACTCCTTGATGAAAAGGCGGGTTGGATATAATGTGTTGATATTGCTCGCTGATCTCTGACAAACTATCAGTCGCAAATACCTGGCCAGTCAGGTGGTTAATTTCAAGTGTTTTCTTAGCTGAGGCTAAGGCCAATGCACTGACATCGGTTAAATGCAATTCGCTATGTCGACAGGTCAAACCGATAAAGCAAGCGATCACTCCTGCACCACAACCAAAATCCAAGACTTTGCTCGACTCAAATTGGTTTTTTAAGTTTCCTATTGCGTTCAATAATATTGCTGTGCCTTGATCAAGTTTTGCTTGGCTAAATACCCCTGGTAATGAGGCTACGCTAAACTCGGTATTATCAATGCTGACATTATAGTGATGAAACCAGTGCTCTAGTTCAAAGGGAATATCAGACGTGATGAGTTGAGCTTGAAAAAGTAGACAATGTCTAGCTGCATCTAGTTTTTCACAATATGAAAAGTTATTCTTGGTGAGCTTACTGAGGGATTTTATACCACTTCTGTTTTCGCCAACAATCAAAATCTGACTATTAACATCAGTGCAATTTGTCAACATTGCTAAAGTAAATAATAATTCTTGCTTACTTTTAGGGAATTGAATGACAACGAGATCATGAACAGCACTTGATTGATAGCTAGCTGCAAAAAAACACTTTAAACGAGTCTGTTTGTTTTTTTGATAATATTGATACTGTTGGTAATTATTACTAAAGAAATATATTTCACTGGTAGGGTTTAAGGCTAATAACTCACTGTTCAAATCGTCTGCTGGCATATTGATCAACAAGGGTGCTTTGGCTTTAAGCACATCTGAATTTCGCATTAATAGCTGACTAGTATTGGTTAACGACATTTATTTTCCGTGACTAACCTGCCATATTTGGTAGCGAGACCTAGGCAAGTTGATTTGTTAAGAGTGAGTAAGATGGTTATTTTACAAGAATATAATAGGTTGTGCTACTCAACAGGTTAACAGTAAAACCTCATGCCAAGACTGAATACCCGCTCTCCCTTCAACTGCCTTTGATGGTCCCATTGACTTAGGTTAATGCTAGCGTCTATCTATGTTGCTGGTGAGTTTTCAGTTGCAGGATTTTTTAAGCCATGTGTTGTTTTAGGTAGTTAAGCAAGTTTCTATTGTATTTACCGATTTTTTCAGCTTTGATCTCTTGCTCAGCCTGTCTAACCAGCTGTCGTAATTTTTGCCTTTCCATTGATTCGTATGTTGCCAGTAATGTTTCTACTTGGGTTGCGCCTTCGGTTATCAATTTATTTTTTAACTGTTCAAGTTTTATAAATTTGCTACTTTCTTGTTGGTGTTTATTCGCCATAACATCCAGTGCTTGATGAATATCAGTTAAATCTGTCTCGGATAAGACTTTAGCCATATGTCTAACGTGTCGGCGCAACGCCTCGTGTTTGTTGTGTATTTTATCAGCTAGTACCAAATCAGCTTGCAATTGCTCATTGAATGGTATTTTACTGCGTTGATGTTTACTCAGTTTGATCAATTTATTTGCAAAATCTTGCAGTTGTAGCATTTCTCGCTTTATTTCTGATTTACTTTTTAATTCTTCATCTAATTGATCGATATCGCGTTCAGACTGGGGCATAATAATGGCATTATTTTCATGTGTATTCAGTAATTGTAGACTAGTATACAACAAACCATTACAAAGCCATAAGTAATCTAAAACCGATGGCCAGTTAATAAAACAGAATTGGTATTTTCAATGTCAAATAAAAAAAATATGACTAAGCAAATTGTGCAAGTAAAAAACCGTGTTACTGAAGTCATCAATTTAGCCAAGGCTTTGGGTGCTGACGATGCAGAAGTTGCCATGAGTCGACAACAAGGCCTAAGTGTTAGCACCCGTTTAGGAGAAGTTGAAACAGTTGAGTTTACCAATGATGGCGCTCTGGGGATCACTGTCTATAAGGAAGGGCGCAAAGGCAGTGCTTCAACGGCAGATTTATCGGAACAAGCATTACAACAAGCCCTCAATGCAGCGATTAATATTGCTAAATACACCTCTGTTGATCCGTATTCAGGTCTGGCAGACAAATCAATGCTAGCAATGCAACCTGATGATCTCGATCTTTATCATCCGCAAAATTTATCTACCGAACAAGCCATTGCCATGGCAAAAAATTGTGAAGACACCGCTTTACAGACTGATCCGCGTATTACTAATTCAGATGGGGCAACATTAGCCAGTTTTGAAGGCTTTAAAGTATACGGTAACACCTCTGGGCAATTGGTTGCCTATCCGAGTACACGCCATAGTTTGAGTTGTGTGATGATCGCTACCGACAAAGACGATATGCAAAGAGATTATGCTTATACCGTCAATCGAGATTTTAATGACATGACAGCCGCACAGATCATAGGTGAGCAAGCTGCTAATGAAGCAATATCTCGGTTGCATGCACGCAAATTAACTACTAGAAAAGTGCCGGTAATGTTTCGAGCTGATATTGCTAACACTATTTTTGGCCACTTAATTGCCGCAATAAGTGGTGGAAACTTATATCGTAAATCTTCATTTTTACTTGATGCGCTGGGTAAGACAATATTTCCCGAGTTTTTAACTATTGATGAACGGCCACATATAAAAAAAGCCTTAGCGAGTAGCGCCTTTGATAGTGAGGGGGTTGCGACTAAAAATAGAACTATTATTCAATCGGGTTGTTTACAAAATTACTTACTGACCAGTTATTCAGCACGTAAACTGGGTCTGACTTCAACGGGTCATGCTGGCGGCATTCACAATTGGCTGGTTGGTGCTAATGGTGGTGATTTTCATGACATGCTCAAGCAACTTGGCACTGGACTTTTGGTGACTGAATTAATGGGACAGGGAGTGAATATTGTCAATGGCGACTATTCAAGAGGTGCAGCAGGTTTTTGGGTTGAGAATGGACAAATAGCCTATCCGGTAGCAGAGATCACCATTGCTGGAAATTTGGCTGAGATGTTCCGTGGTTTAATTGCGGTTGGCAGTGATACCGATATGAAAGGAAGTATACAAACAGGCTCGATAATTATAAATGAAATGCAGATCGCAGGTAATTAGCACCAGCTTTATTAATGACTGAATAATTGCCGATAACAAAATGGTTAACCCAATAAAAGCGTGGCCGTGCCAAGAAAAGCAAAAATTCCAACTACGTCAGTGATTGTTGTTAAAATCACACTACCGGCTAGAGCCGGATCAATATTAATGCGTTTTAAGAATAGCGGAATAGTGACACCCGCTAAACCGGCGGCAGTCATGTTCATTAACATGGCAAACGCAATAATAGCGCCAAGCGTGAGGTCCTGCTTCCACAAAGCAATAACAGCGGCAATTAACAGTGCCCAAATAATGCCATTAAAGAAACCGACAGCTAATTCTTTGAAAAGAATTAGGCGAGAATTACTTTCACCAATGTGACCCAGAGCCATTCCTCGAATGACCAAGGTTAAGGTTTGATTACCTGCAACACCTCCCATGCTAGGCACTAGGGTATTAAGTATAGCAAGAATAGCTAGTTGCCCTAAAATATCTTCAAAAAGACTTGATACAGCTACTGCCATTAAGGCGGTGATCAAGTTCACTCCTAACCACAAAGAGCGTTGCTGAGTACTCTTGATCACGGGTGCAAAAGTATCGGCTTCATCATCTAAACCAGCCATACTCATCATCGAATGCTCTGCATCTTCTCTAATAATATCGACGACATCATCAATGGTAATACGGCCAAGAAGACGACCATTGTCATCAATGACAGGGGCAGAAAACCAATCATAACGTTCGAATAATTGCGCTACTTCATTTTCAGGTAGTTCCGCGTGTATTGCTTCTATTTGATCATCAATCAAGTGGGAAACTATCATCTCTGGCTTTGCTGTGACTATGCTTGACAATGATACTGAGCCTATGAAGAAGTCTTTTCGATCAACTACATAAAAGAAATCAGTGGCTTCAGGTAACTGACCCTTTAAACGCAAGTAGCGAAGCACAACATCAACAGACACATCAGGCCGAATGGTGATAGTATCGGTATTCATTATACCACCGGCGGTATCTTCCTCATAAGACAATGCAGTTTCCACCCGGCTGCGATCTTGAGAATCCATTGATTTGAGCACTTGCTGGTAAACACTATCAGGGAGGGTTCGCAATACTTCAGCCAAATCATCTACATCCATGCCTTCAACGACAGAGGCTAATTTTTCAGGGCGAATATTTTTTAATATCCCCTTGCGAACTTCCTCATTGAGTTCTTCTAGCACCTCACCGTGATTGTCAGGATCAATGAGTTGCCATAAAACACTGCGACTTTTGCGAGGAGATGATTCGAGAATAAGAGCTAGATCATAGGCAGGCATGTCTTGTAAAAGTTTACGGACATAAACAAACATACCGCTACCAAGTGCTTCATAGACTTGACCTAAGCGTTGTTGGTTGTGTTCTTGATCTGAAGTGTCCGGCATTTCGTTTGTCCTGTGCCGTTAAAAAACCATGTTGGAAAACAAAATAACTGTTTTTTATCTTGGTACATCAGATAAAAACTTATCAGTATGCACGCTGACAATTATCTTGCTGTTGTCAGTTGATAATTCTATCTTAAATTTACAGTTTTATCAGCTTTTTTATTGAGTTATCTTAGGTTTGTCGAACTAAATAGCGCCTGTACAAAGCACCAAATAATTACTCTCCCTCATCAAACTTATTTCCAAAAAGTTGACAGATAGCTTGTAATGCTTGCTTGGCATCAATACCCTCAGTTAAGACGGTAACGCTTTTGCCTTGACTGCCAGCTAACAACAACAAACCAATAATACTGCTGGCATCAACTCTTTTATCATTGAGTTCTATGGTTATTTTGGCTTTGAACTGTTGACTTAATTGCGCTAATTTTGTCGCCGCTCGTGCGTGTAATCCCAACTTGTTAGAGATCACAATGGTGCGTTTAAGTGATGTCATTGTTTAAATATCCACTGTATAGACTTTATGTACCGGAAATTTCTAAGTCGCGGTGACGGCTTTGAACGTCAGGTCTATCTTTACGTAAATTGTTAGCCAAAAATTCAGCGATGTAAACGGAGCGATGCTTGCCGCCAGTACAACCGATGGCAATAGTAATATAATTGCGATTATTGCGCTCAAGATGAGGTAACCAAGTCATCATAAAGCTATTAATTTGCCAGATGAATTTGGTAATTATTGGCTGGCTAGCAAGAAATTCTTGCACGGGTTTATCAAGTCCATTGTAGGCTTTTAATTTTTTATCCCAAAATGGATTAGGTAAGAATCTAGCATCGAAAAGATAATCAGCATCCTGTGGCACTCCGTGTTTAAAGCCGAAAGATTCAAACACAATGATCATCGAACCTGATTTTTTGCCTAGGATCCTTTCTCTTACTGCATCAGCTAATTGGTATGGCGTTAATTGCCCCGTGTTAATGTACACATCGGCGCGAGAAGCGACTGGATCGAGTAAGGTTTTTTCTAGAGATATCGCCTGATCTAAGGCAATATTTTGTTTTATTAGCGGATGTAGTCGCCTGGTTTCACTGAAGCGTTTAATTAATTCCTTATCTTCGGCGTCGAGATAAAGAATAGTTAGCTCAACCGAGCTAGGTAAATAATCGAGTATATCGGTTACATCGTCAGGATCTCTCGGTAAATTTCGCACGTCAATACTTACCGCAGCGGTTTCATAATCATTAATAATTGAGTGGGTAAGTGCGGGTAATAAATTTACCGGAATATTATCGACGCAATAGTAGCCAAGATCTTCTAAGACCCGTAAAGCAACACTTTTACCTGATCCAGAGCGACCACTAACAATTGTGAGTTTCATGTTAAACTCTGTCCTTTTCTACTCGTAGGGATGTTGACTTTAGTCAGCAAACGCAAAGTCAACTGGCTCGCTTGACTAATTGATATAATTCCAATGAAGTTTGACATTTTCTCACCTGTTTGCAAAAAACTTTGTCGCTAAACAGTGCCGCGATGCTCTGCAATGTGTGCAAATGCGCCTGACAATTCTCTTCTGGCACAAACAAAGCGATAAAAATATCTACAGGTCGGTTGTCGATAGCATCAAAATTCACTGGGTCTTTGCTGGTGGCAATAACCGCAACTACTCCTGCATTTATAGCTAAGCGACCGTGAGGAATAGCAATGCCATTACCAATGCCAGTAGAGCCCATTTTTTCTCTGATCAGTAAGCTGTCAAGCAAAGTATATGTATTAAGTTGGTCAAATTTTTTTGCTGCCTGTTCACAAATAAGTTCAAGCATTCTTTTTTTACTAGAGGTTTGAACCGCACATAGTGTGCAGTCCAAGCTGATGATATCAGATATTTTCATTGTACTCATTTTGAACTGTTGGCAAAGGTTTGCAATAAGTGCACATTAATGCTGACTCGTTTTTCCTTTGTATTTTAGTATTTGTCGATCTAATTTATCGACAAGGCCGTCAATTGATGCATACATGTCGGTATGTTGAGCTTTTGCATGCACTTCAGTACCACGTAAATGCACTGTTGCTTCAGCAATTTGGTTTAATTTTTCTACTGTTAAAACCGCATGAATATTGTTGATATGTTCAAAATGTCGCTCTAGTTTGGCAAATTTATTGTGTATACATTCACGTAATGAGTCGGTAATTTCTACATGGTGTCCAGAAAGATTAATTTGCATAAACTTATTTCCTCATTTTTTAATTAGTTAAAGTAAACTTTTGCGTTGATTCGAGGGAGGTATAGCCAATGACTCCCTGTATTTTGCTATTGTTCTTCGCGCGACATTAATGCCTTGCTCTGCTAGAAGTTGCGCCATTTTACTATCACTCAATGGTTTTGATGGCATTTCTGCGGCAATCAGTTTTTTTATCAGCGCTCTTATCGCTGTTGATGAACACTCACCTCCATTTTCGGTACTCACGTGACTAGAAAAGAAAAACTTTAATTCAAAGATCCCTCTAGGCGTGTGCATATATTTTTGTGTCGTAACCCTAGATATCGTTGATTCATGCATATCAACGGCTTCAGCAACGTCATTTAATACCATAGGTCGCATCGCTTCGTGGCCGTGCTCAAAAAATCCTTGTTGACGTTGAACTATACAATTTGACACTTTAAGTAAGGTATCATTTCTACTTTCTAGACTTTTAATAAACCACTTAGCTTCTTGTAAATTTGAGCGAATAAATTGACTATCTGTTGACGATTTCATAGTCTTTGCCATAGAGGCATATTGTTGATTAACATTCAGTTTTGGTGAGGTATCAGGGTTGAGCTCAACAACCCAACGGCCATTTTTTTTCTCTACTGAAACGTCTGGGATCACATATTGATCATCGCCTTTTATGACACTCTCGCCTGGGCGAGGATCAAGTCCTTGGATCAGTCGAATGACTTCGCGAAGTTGATCTTCTTTTAAACGCATTTGTCTCATGATTTGCCGGTAATCGCGATTGCCAAGTAAGTCAATATGTGAGGCAATAATTTCTCGTGTTTCTTTTAACCAAGGTGTGTTCTCATCGAGTTGATTTAACTGGATAAGTAAGCACTCAGCAATAGAACGGGCACCAACGCCAACAGGATCAAAAACATTGATGCGTTTTAATACTGCGTCAACTTCTTCAATATCGACGTCCTCAACACCTAAGCTTTCCAAAATATCTGCAGTACTTACGGTTAAATAACCTTTGTCATCTATAGCGTCTATGATGGCTGTCGCTATCGCTAGATCCGTGTCACTAAATGGCGTTAATTCCATCTGCCAGCGCAGGTGATCTTGAATTGAATCTGTTGTTTCCCCTTGATAACTGAACTCATCTGAAGCAGCGCCAACTCCGCTTCCAGATACACCTGCACTATAACTGTCATCCCATGTGGTATCGATGTTTAACTCTTCTGGAATATCGGCTTTGTCCATTGCCTCCGATGTGCTAATTTCGTCAATAGTAGGGGCTGAATCTTCACTGCCATCATTGCTAGTCAGTGAGTTTTGCTCTTCAGTTTTTGAAGTGAAAGCTTCTTCTAAATTATCGGGTTTTGACTCGGTATCACCCGGTGTTGATTCATCAATTTCAAGCAGTGGATTACTCTCCAATGCTTCTTGTATTTCTTGTTGGAGATCCAAAGTAGACAATTGCAACAATTTGATCGCTTGTTGCAATTGAGGTGTCATGGTTAATTGTTGTCCTATTCGGAGCTGCAGAGTAGGGCGCATTTAAGTAACTTTTTTCCTATTTTTTATTATTATCATTTATTTCCTATCACTATAACGTGAATTGTTCTCCTAGGTATACATCTCTAACTTTCTGGTTAGCAAGAATTTGATCAGAATTACCTTCTGCAATTAACTCACCATGACTAACAATATAAGCGTGCTCGCATACATCCAATGTTTCTCGAACATTGTGGTCTGTAATAAGAATACCAATACCGCGTTGCTTTAAGTGTAGGATAATTTTCTTGATATCGCCTACTGATATCGGATCAACACCAGCAAAAGGTTCATCTAATAAAATAAACTTAGGATCTGCGGCTAAAGCCCGAGCAATTTCAACGCGTCTTCTTTCACCGCCAGACAGACTCATCCCCGTATTGTCTTTGATATGAGTAATGTTAAACTCTTCCAATAAATGTTCTAATTTGCTTTGCCGATCTACATCCGATAATGATTTACGGGTTTGTAATATGGCCATAATGTTATCGTGAACCGTTAATTTTCTAAAAATCGACGCCTCTTGTGGTAAATATCCTATGCCCTTTCGAGCTCTTTCATGCATAGGTAATAAGGTAATATTTTCCTCATTAAGCACAATAGTACCACCGTCATTATTGACTAAACCAACAATCATGTAAAAAGACGTTGTCTTGCCAGCACCATTAGGCCCTAATAAACCAACAACTTGTCCTGATTTGACTTCTAAGCTGACGTCTTTTACTACTTTTCGTCCTTTATACGCTTTAGCCAAGTTTATTGCTTTGAGAATTTCCACGGGCATTTACTTTTTTTTATCCAATATTTTTGATTGCAAAATGGTACTCACTCTGTCGTTGTTGTCATTGACATCTCTGCTAGCGTTAACTTGCTCGGTAACAAAATTATAAGTGATCACACTGCCTTTGACTTTACTGCCCTCTTGGCGAAACTCAGCATCACCTGTAAAAATGATAGTGTTTTTACTTGGTTGATATTTTATTTTATTGGCCTGTAAATAAATGGGAGTACCGTCATTCAAGATGTGTTTAAAGGTCGCTGGTTGGCCTTTAGCGAGATAAATTTTATCGTTATCAGTAGTCACTTGCACTAAGTCTGCTTTGATCACTAACGGGCCTTGGGTTATTAATACATTGTCAATATAACTAAAAATTTTATTTTTAAGATCTGCTGCTTGTCGAGATGAGTCGATACTAATGTCTTGGTTAATATCAAATTTCTCTGCTAATGATGAAGATATCATACAACATGAGAAAGCGAATACAGCGCAGCTATTGTTGAGTATTTTTGTAAGTTGTTTGTACATGTTGTTTTAGTGTCATTTGTTTAGTATTGAGGTCGACAATTAATCCCGAACCATACATAGTAAATTCTTTGCCTTTAATATAAATGGTTTGTTCTGAACTAATAATGTTTGTATTTAAATCTAATTCTAAATACTTACCGTGAATTTCTTGTATCAAGCTGTCAGTGTCTGTTGCTTTTAAGGACACTCTGTCTTCAAGCTTCACTCTATTATTCTTATTCAGTGTGCCTTTATTTGCACTAATTTTCCACGGATTTACACTATTTTTTGGATATAGTGTGTATTTCGGCGATGAAAAATAGGTGATTTTGTTTGGTGCATAATGTTCCATTCGCTGAGCGTCAATACGGTAAAATAATTTTCCGAACTTGTCGAAAATTTCGCTTTTTAACGATTCAGCAATAAAATCAGGTGTCATCGTCAGCTGGGAGACTGGATTGGCTTGGTTGTTCGCTTGGTGCCAGCTGATAAAACTGTAGCTTATTGTTGAAAAAGCAAAAAATATCAATGAAGCCAAGTAGATGCGTTTCATATACTGGCGCCAGAAGCATGTTGCAATGTCTGTTGACTTTGCATTATTAGGTCACAACTTTCACGAACAGCACCAAACCCCCCCTTAATCGACGTGGTGTGATCCGCTATTTTTAATATAGCTGGGTGTGCATCGTTAACGGCTATGCTAAAACCAACAAAGTCCATGCAGTTGAAGTCGGGCATGTCATCACCAATATAGGCAATTTGTTCGGGTGATAATTCAAGACTGTTGATTAATTGTTTTAATACCGGTAATTTGTTTTCTTGGCCTTGGATAATGTGTTTGACATTGAGAGCAGTCATACGTTGTAACACTATATTAGAATTTCTTCCTGTTATTACTGCAACATCAACACCACTATTGACTAATGCTTTGATGCCATAACCATCTTTTGTGTGAAAAGCTTTGAGTTCTTCACCATCGTTACCCAAGTATATTCGCCCATCTGAAAAAACCCCATCAATGTCGCAAACAAAGAGTTTTATTTTGTTGGCTTTTACTAAAATTTGGGAAGGGATGTCGCCGTACAAGGTAGTCACCATTACAAAACTCCAGATTTTAATAAGTCGTGCATATTCATTGCTCCAACAGGACGATTGCTTTCATCAACAATGATTAAACCATTGATTTTCTTATCTTCCATCATTTTTAATGCTTGTGCTGCCAGTAAGTCGGCTTTTGCAGTTAATGGCTGGGAAGTCATTACAGATCCAATGCAGTCCTGATGAATATCTATTTTTTGATCGAGAATACGGCGTAAATCACCATCGGTAAATACGCCGACTAATTGACCTGCCTCATTGATCACACCAGTCATTCCCAATCCTTTATGAGACATTTCGAGTAAGGCTTCTCTTATTTTTGCCTTGTCAGCAACGAGGGGTAATTTTTCTTCTGTGTGCATGATGTCTGATAAACGCAATAAAAGCCTTTTGCCCAAACTTCCGCCAGGATGAGACAGAGCAAAGTCATCGGCAGTAAAGCCCCTGGCATTTAATAAGGCAACCGCAAGTGCATCGCCCATGACTAATGTTGCTGTAGTGCTAGATGTTGGTGCTAAACCCAAAGGACATGCTTCTTTTGATACTTTGATGCAGACATGAGTATCGGCTAATTTAGCTAAAGTAGACTGAGTATTACCAGTCATCGCTATTAATTTTGCACCAATGCGTTTAAGTACAGGAACAATAGCTAAGACCTCAGCTGTTTCACCTGAATTTGAGATGATCAATACCACGTCATTAGCAGTGATCATTCCTAAATCGCCGTGACTGGCTTCACTGGGATGAACAAAAAAGGCAGGCGTACCTGTACTTGCTAGAGTCGCGGCAATTTTTCCGCCAATATGGCCTGATTTTCCCATGCCAATAACAATCACTCGTCCATGACAATTAAACATGAATTGGCAGGCTAGTTCAAAACCGTCGTCAATAAAATCGACTAACTCAGCAATCGCAGATTGCTGAATGTCAATGACACGCTTACCTAGTCGTTTAAAATTTTTCATTGCTTTGCATTAACTCTTTAGTTGACTAAATAGTAATAGTTGATAGCCAATAAAGGCAACTAACAATAGTACTCCCTTAAATCGACTGATATTAAATTTACCCAATTTTCGGCCCAAACATAAAATAAAAAGCAATAAAGTAATACCAAGCATATAGGGCGCATCTCGCATCGGTACTTGAGGATCAATCTCTCCAGGAGCAAGAATACCAGCCAGTGATAATACCGCTAAAATATTAAAAATATTGGAGCCGATAATATTGCCTAAAGCAAGGTCATCTTCTTTCTTAATAATGCTCATAATACTTGCTGCCAATTCAGGTAAACTGGTGCCAACAGCAAGTACTGTTAAACCTATCACTAAATCACTGACCCCAAATGCCCTTGCTATATATTCTGCTGAATCAACTAAATATACGGCGCTTAGTGGCAATAAAATAAACCCCATCACTAACCATAACAGCGCTTTGCTTGACTTTATAGCCTGAGGCACTTCTTGCTCGGCTTCGATCAGCATAGCATCGTCTATGGGTTGCTGTTTTGCTCTTTTTAAGGTGATAAATAATAAGCTAACAATATAAGTAACAAAGCCAATGATCAGTATCAGACCTTCATAAAAACTAAAATATTGATCTGATAGCATCCAACAAGCTAAAGCAGTTATCGCTAATATAAGGGGGATTTCACGTTTAATTGTTGTTGATGAAACAGATAACGGATGGAGGATGGCGGTAATGCCTAACACTAGGGCAATATTGGTAATATTAGACCCAATTGCGTTACCAATTGCTGTATTGGGATGCCCTTCTAATGAGGCCGTTCCGGCGATCATCATTTCAGGTGCCGATGAGCCCATAGCCACAATAGTGAGACCAATGATCATAGGTGAAATGCCAAAATTTCTAGCTAACGATGAGGCACCAAAAACAAATTTATCAGCACTCCATACTAAAATAACAAGTGAAACAAGCAGAATTAAAATTTGAACAAGCATTTACGACTCCAATTTACATAATTGAATTGTCGCTGGTTGTTGAGGAAAAAAAAAGGGTAATTCGCAAATCAGCGAAAAAAATCTCGATATATTGCTGTTTTTCTCTGTTATAAACGAAATTGTTATTTAAAATTGGGATATAACAAGAATTCTTGTAACATTTACTTACTTATTAGGTGTTTTATTTATAAGAGCTTGTACAAAAAACTACATTTTTTTTAATGCAGTAGGTTCACTTCTCATGTAAGATCTTATCATTACTATTTTTCAAATAATGAATTGAACTTCAGTCATGTCAGATGTATTAGTTGATGTAAAAAATATTACTTTCAAACGCGATGAACGCGTTATTTATAATGACATTTCTTTAGTAATTCCCAAGGGTAAAGTTACTGCGATCATGGGGCCTAGCGGTATAGGTAAAACCACTCTATTGCGATTGATCGGCGGGCAATTAAAGCCTCAATCAGGACAAATATTGTTTGACGGCCAAGACATTCCTTCTCTTTCGCGAAGAGATTTGTACTCAGTTCGCAAACGCATGAGTATGCTTTTTCAAAGCGGTGCATTATTTAGTGAGTTGTCAGTATATGACAACGTTGCCTTTCCGTTGAGAGAACACACTCAGTTATCAGAAGCCATCATAGAAAAAATGGTGCTAATGAAACTCGAAGCGGTTGGTCTTCGCGGTGCTCGCGCCTTAAAACCCAATGAACTATCTGGTGGTATGGCTCGAAGAGCGGCATTGGCCAGAGCAATAGCGCTTGACCCTGAATTAATTTTATACGATGAACCTTTTGCAGGACAGGATCCAATTTCCATGGGGGTAATTGTTCGGTTAATACGCTCATTAAGCGACGCATTGGGGTTAACATCTGTGGTGGTATCGCACGATGTGCCTGAAGTGATGAGTATTGCTGATTATATCTATATTATTGCTGAGCAAAAAATTATAGGTCAGGGCACACCTGAGCAAATTAATCTGCAATCATCTCCTTTAGTGCAGCAATTTGTTAAAGGTCAAGCTGATGGACCAGTACCTTTTCATTATCAAGCTGCGCCTTATTCTGATGAATTAATCACTAAAGGGGAAAATCATTAAACAGCTTGAGCAGTTAGGTGGAGCTGTCATCCATCGTTTTAGTGCTTTGGGACGAGCGGTTACCATGTTGTTTTCGGCATTAGCGCACGTTCCATCGCCACGCAAGGGATTTCCTTTATTAGTCAGTCAACTTTACTCTGTTGGGGTGATGTCTCTGGTTATCGTTTTAGTATCAGGTTTATTTATTGGCATGGTATTGGCGTTACAAGGTTACACTATCCTAGCAGGTTATGGTGCAGAGGCTAGCTTGGGGCCTATGGTTGCTTTGTCATTATTAAGAGAGTTAGGCCCTGTGGTGGCTGCCCTGCTTTTCGCTGGGCGAGCCGGATCAGCGCTAACCGCTGAAATTGGTTTGATGAAAGCCACTGAGCAATTATCAAGTTTAGAAATGATGGCTGTTGATCCTTTGCGTCGAGTGATAGCACCGCGCTTTTGGGCTGGTTTTATATCATTACCCTTATTGGCGGCTATTTTTTCAGCGGTTGGTATTTTAGGAGCCCACCTTGTTGGTGTCGATTGGCTAGGCGTGGATAGCGGTACTTTTTGGTCAGTAATGCAAGCTCAGGTCTCTTTTGAGAAAGATGTAATTAATGGGGTGATAAAAAGTATATTTTTTGCTTTTGTGGTGACTTGGATTGCGGTTTACAAAGGCTATGATTGTGAACCGACTTCAGAAGGCATTAGTCGCGCAACAACATCAACGGTAGTACAATCATCATTGGTTGTTTTGGCTTTAGACTTTATTTTAACCGCGTTAATGTTTGCAAATTAAACTAATTTTTATTAACGAGTTTCTGAAATTTATGGGTATTGGTGGATGACATGGTGTCAAAAAAAATTGAATTATTGGTTGGTTTATTTACCGCAATAGGTATCTTGGCTATATTGATGTTAGCATTGAAAGTTGCTGATAGCGGTATTTCTGGCCGGGGAGAAACCTATCAGTTATATGCTAAATTCGATAACATAGGTGGTCTAAAAGTGCGTTCTCCGATCAAAGTAGGTGGCGTGGTTGTTGGCAGGGTGAGTGATATCAGTCTCGACAGTGAAGATTATACCCCCATAGTTACCTTAGATATTTATCAAAAATATGATCAATTTTCTGAAGCAACCTCAGTGTCAATTTTAACCGCAGGCTTATTAGGCGAGCAATATATAGGTTTGCTACCGGGTTTTGTTGACGAATCGGTTGAAACACTTGCACCTGGAGATTACATTGAAGACACTAAACCCGCTTTGGTGTTAGAAGAGCTCATAGGACAGTTTTTATTTAGTAAAGGCGGCGATGATTAACTCATGTTACAAATAATTAAAAATATCTCAACCAAAATAGTATTAGTTTTTCTTGTCAGTATCGGCTGTTCCCTGACCGCCAGTGCAGACACACCACAGGTCAATAAAAAAGACCCATACCAAATGATCCGCACTGTTGCTGATATTACCTTCAAGCGCTTTGCCAATGAGCGGGACATTATTGAGCAAAACCCCGAGCAATTGAAAGTTATCGTTAGGGATGAATTAATGCCCTACATAGACTATAAATATGCGGCATTTAAAGTCATAGGTAGTAATTTTAAAAAAACCAACAAAATAGATCGCGCCGCTTTTGTACCGGTATTTCGCGATTATTTGATCACTTCTTATGCGCAAGTATTTACTCTTTATGAAAATCAACAAGTAGAATTTTTACCGGCAAAAGATTTTAGCAAAGAGCGGGTCGTTGCCGTTAAAACTTCAATTATTGAGTTGGGAAGGCCACCAATAGACATTTCATTTAGAGTAAGAAAAAATAAAAAAACCAATGAGTGGAAGGCTTATGACATGGTTGCCGAAGGCGTTAGCTTACTCGATAGCAAAAAGTCTGAGCTGGCTAGTCTAATTCGCCAAAAAGGTCTTCCCTATGTTACTCAACTATTGAAAGAAAAAAGTGAAAAAAATATCGTGTTTAAGAAGCTTTAATCGATGAGTAACATTGCCTATCAACAAGAGCAACAACGCGTTTTTTTCCGCGGTGATCTGACACGAGCAACCATAGATATACGTTTTGAGCGTCAGACACTTGGCTTGCTTAGCAGTCCTAATATTGAATTAGATTTACAAGCGGTATTGCGCATCGATACTGCTGGTCTTGCTTGGCTGTTAATGATGGTAGAACACGCCAATCATAAGTCGTGTCAGTTGTCAGTGTTGAATACGCCCAGTGATTTAATGAATTTGGCTAGATTAAGCGCAGTTGATTGTTTTTTACCAATCGACCAATAGGCATACCCAAATAGCAATAGCTTAGGTATAATCTCGGCAATTAAAATTAAGGAGATGGCTGTGGAAATAGCTGACATTGAAAAACTACTCAACGATGCATTAACCCTTGAAGAATTGCATGTGAAATTTGATGGTTCACAGTGTACCATTATCGCTGTTGCTGACTTTTTAGGTGAATTAAGTCGTGTTAAAAAACAACAAACAATATATGCGCCTTTGGCACAACTGATCAATCAAGGCATCATTCACGCAGTGACTATCAAGACATTCACCAAGAGTGATTGGCAGCGTGAAAAAATGTTTAATTTACCCTTGTAATAAATAATTGACATAGAAGAAGACACTTTTGGACGCATTTAAAATTCTAGGTGGTCAGCCGTTAACGGGTGAAGTGACCATATCAGGCGCAAAAAATTCAGCATTACCGATCTTAATGTCTGCCTTGCTATCATCCTCGCCAATCACTATCAGTAATGTCCCTAAACTCAATGACATAACCACCACCATAAAACTGCTCACACAATTAGGTGCGTCAGTCGAGTGGCTCGATGAAAATCAATTAATGATCGATGCAAGTACGGTATCCCAGCAACGTGCATCATATGAATTAGTGAAAACCATGCGCGCCTCTATCTTAGTCTTAGGGCCTTTATTAGCTCGGTTTGGTCTCGCTGAAGTGTCTTTGCCCGGTGGTTGTGCTATTGGAGCACGTCCAGTAGATTTGCATATACATGGCTTAAAATTGATGGGTGCAGATATTGACGTTGAAAATGGTTATATTATTGCACGTAATCAAGGGCGTCTTAAAGGTGCCACTATTTTTATGGACACCGTCAGTGTTACTGGGACCGAAAATTTGATGATGGCTGCAGCGTTGGCTGAAGGTACGACTTTGATTGAAAATGCCGCACGTGAACCAGAAATTATAGATTTAGCCAATTGCTTAAATGCTATGGGGGCAAAGGTCCAAGGAGCAGGTACAGACACTCTTTCCATTGAGGGTGTCCCTGAACTCAATGGCAGCTCATATCGGGTGATGCCTGATCGCATTGAAACAGGTACCTTTTTAGTGGCAGCAGCAGTGACACAAGGCAGAATTAAATGTGTTAACACAGATCCCAGTGCACTAGATGCAGTATTGAGTAAGTTACAAGAATCTGGTGCAGATATTACTACGGGTGAAGACTGGATTGAATTATCTATGTCAGATCGGCCCCAAGCGGTTAATATTCGCACCGCTCCACACCCTGCATTTCCAACTGACATGCAAGCACAATTTGTTACCTTAAATGCTATCGCTTGTGGAACCGCTACCACCACCGAGACTATATTTGAAAATCGTTTTATGCATGTTCCTGAACTGCAACGCATGGGGGCAGACATCAACCTTGAAGGAAATACCGCTATCACTAAAGGGGTAACAAGCCTAACTGGCGCTCAAGTCATGGCAACAGACTTAAGGGCTTCAGCAAGCTTAGTTATTGCTGGCTTGGTTGCGACGAGTGAAACGCAAGTGGATCGCATTTATCACATTGACCGTGGTTACCAGCATATTGAAGATAAGCTGCGCGGACTTGGTGCAAATATCACTCGGGTAAAAATACAGTAATACTTTACAATTGTGATAATTCAATAATAGTCACAGTAAGCTCTATCGGTGTTTTATTGCGGTAGACTTTAAAATTAAGTTTTGTACCTGGAGTGGTCTCAGCGACAATATCTAAAGCATGAGTAATACTGTTAATTACATCTTCGCCGATTTGATAAACAATATCTCCGGGTTGCAGTCCGGCTTTATCGGCAGGACTGTTGGCGGTAACTGAACTTATCACAAATCCCTTGAAGCGGTAATTATAATCTGTGGCTTTGATCCCTAGCCAGCCGCGAGTCACTCGCCCTGTTTCAATGATTTTTTGCATAACTTTATGGGCTAGTTTGTATGGTACGGCAAAGAAAATTCCCTGCACATCATTCATTTGAGGAATTAATTTGTTAAATTGTCGAGAGTTAATACCGACGAGCTGACCGTTGCTGTTAACTAAAGCCCCTCCGGAATTACCATTATTAATGGCCGCGTCCATTTGCAGAAACTCCAGATGACTGGTATTGCTTAAGCCATTTCTACCTGTAGCACTAATGATACCTTGTGTAACCGTTTGCCCAAGGTTAAGTGGATTGCCAATTGCTAAAACTACATCCCCTACATAGGACTCTTGGTCCAGTGTTTGCGGGATCACAGGTAAATTACTGGCGTTAACTTTTAACACGGCTAAATCAGTGTAAATATCATAGCCGATCAACTCAGCAGGAAGGCGCTGACCATTTTGTAACCAAATTAAAATAACCGTTGCATTTTGAACAACATGGTAGTTAGTCAAAATATACCCCGATGACTCCATAATAACACCTGAGCCTAACCGAGTGGTGTTTTGTCTCATGTTGTTAAAGCTAGGCGTGTTTTGAATTTCTTCAGAATAGATATTGACTACTGCGGGGCTAGCTGATCTAACCGCCTTGGCATAGGACAAAGGTTGACTGTTTTGTTGGCTTGATTGCAGTATATTCCACCAACTGTCGTTACCCTCGCGCAATTCTGGCATGAGTAACAACAAAGCTATTGCTATGACAATGCCATAGCCAATCGAGCGAATAAGATATTTTAAAGCGGCGATAAGGTTCAAAGTGATCTTTTCATTAAAAATTTTTTATAGGTTAGCATAAATAGTTGATCAGAAAAAATAGCAAATGATCAATAGAGATAAGATATGAATAGTGAAGCTCACCAGTTGAGCTTCACTATTAGGTCAGTAATGTCGATGTTAGCGAATACGGATGTACAAATTGGTGTTGCCGCGAATCACATTGAGTAACGAAATTCCTGTGTTTTCACTGAGGTGCTCTCGTAACTCGGCAATATTGTTGACCCGTTTTCTGTTGACACCTGCAATGATGTCACCCGTTTCTAAACCAATGACTTGCGCCGGTGAGTTATCACTGACTGAATCAACATTAACACCATAATTGTCAACATTATTACTCAATTCTGCACCATCGAGCATGCGGTGAATAGTCGCTGGTTTAATATTTGCCTGATCATCCTTTTTTAAGGTGACTTGATAAACTTTCTCTTTGCCACTGGCTTTGATTATAGTGAGTTTCACCATTTTACCTGCGCCAATAGAGCCTATTTTACCTCGTAACTCATTAAATGATTTGACACTTTTATCATTGACTTTAGTGATCACATCACCGGCTTCAATCCCCGCTTCTTGAGCTGCTGAATTTTGGGTAACTTGCTCAATAAAGGCACCTTGCGTTGCATCAAGCTCCATGGTTTCAGCAAACTCGCCGGTAACACTGCGGCCTAAAACACCTAACACTCCGCGCCTAACTTCGCCGTATTCAATAATTTGCGTGACTAAATTCCGTACCATATTGCTAGGGATGGCGAAGCCAATACCTACATTGCCACCATTAGGGCCAATAATAGCGGTATTGATACCGATTAATTCCCCGCGTAAGTTGATCAATGCACCACCAGAATTACCACTGTTTATGGCAGCATCTGTTTGAATAAAGTCTTCATAGTTTTCAGCGTTTAAACCACTTCGGCCAAGAGCACTAACAATGCCAGAGGTAACTGTTTGACCCAACCCAAAAGGACTGCCAATGGCTACAGCGAAATCACCTACGTGGAGTTTATCTGAATCGGCAAAACTTACTTGAATTAACTCCTTGGGATCTATTTGTAATAAGGCAATGTCGCTACTGGCATCAGAACCAATCTTTTTAGCATCCAATTGCCGGCCATCTTTCAAGGTAACCTGAATTTCATCGGCTTCTTTAATGACGTGATTATTAGTAACAATATAGCCTTTTTTGGCATCAATAATTACCCCTGAGCCAAGTCCTTGAAAAGGTCTTTCTCTGGCTGGGTTTTGTTGTCTGGGGTTGCCAAAGAAAAATTTGAACGCTTCAGGAACTCTTTGTTGTTCTTGTGTGCCTCTAACGGAGATCAACACAACAGCAGGTGTCACTTCTGCAAGCATAGGTGCTAAGCTGGGAAGCTTCTCACCGTCAACGGCAACAGGCAGGCTAGCTTGAACTGGTAACACAAATAAAATGAAACTGCTCGAGAGTATAAAACTGTTTAACAATAATAGTATTCTTTTCATAATTTGAGGTAACTCCTAGTTTAACAACATAAAATATACCTAGTTAAAGACACAGGTCAGCTTGATTAGTTCCTATTCAGTTGTTTGTACATTTGTAACATTTTGTTTCTTATCATCAAATAATCCACTGGGATTTCCTGAATAATCTAGAGGCGCCTGAGTCAATGGATCTTTGTTAATTTTTTCATCGCGGTTATGACGTAAATTCACCGTTTGAGCCAGTTGCTCTTGCGTTTCTTTAGCAAAAAACGGCATCGCCTCTTGCTCTACAGGGGTTGCTTGTTGTAATAACTTGGTGCTTTGTTCCATTTGCTGCATAGCTTTTTGACAGCTTTCATTCATTTGTTTTAACAACTGGCTTGATTGATCTAAGTGCTCTGCAACATCAAGTTTGTATTGTGCTAAATTATTTTCACTTTGGTTTGCTTGCTCTGCCAGTTTCTTATTTTCTTGGCTTGAGGCTGATAATTGTTTACTAATGAAAAAACCAAACACCCCACCAAGGAGACTGCCGATAATAATGCCAATGAGAATATCCATACTGAGTTACCTTTTTAATATCGTCGAAATAGGATCGCGGAAGCAATAATAGAACAAAGAGTAACATACCACGATAATTGTTACTTATATTGTAAATATGTTTGCTAATATATATTTTTCAAGCACATTGTTTTAATTAGTGTAATAAAAATTTAAATGGTTAATAAATGATCAAGCTTTCTCCAATTGAAAAGTATCAGCAAGATTTAATGCGTGAGGATTTTCATTCTGATGATTCACAGGCAAATGCGGTGCAACACTTGCAACGTTTGTTTGAAGATCTTGAGAATAAACCCCTTGCTGTTCAGGGGTTTAAAAAAGTGTTAAACCGCTGGCATAGGGTCATTGCAAAAAAGCCTAAACGCTCTGTACAAGGTCTTTACTTTTGGGGCGGTGTTGGCCGAGGAAAAACTTACTTGGTTGATACTTTTTATGATTGTTTGCCTTTTGAAAATAAAACCAGGGTGCATTTTCATCGATTTATGCACCGGGTGCACCATGAGCTTAAAGGATTGACCGGTCAATCTGATCCGCTAAAAATCATTGCTAAGCGCTTTGCTAAAGAAAGTTGTATCATTTGTTTTGACGAATTTTTTGTATCCGATATTACTGATGCAATGATTTTAGGTACTTTGTTTGAACAGCTTTTTGCTCATCAAGTCACTTTAGTCGCAACGTCTAACATAGTACCTGACGAGCTTTATCGAAATGGTTTGCAACGTGCACGTTTTTTGCCGGCAATCGATCTTATTAATAAACACTGTGATGTGGTCAATGTTGATAGTGGTATAGATTATCGCCTGCGCACGCTGCAACAAGCTGAAATTTATCACTCGCCTTTAGACAAAAAAGCCGATGATAATTTAAAGCAATATTTTGCTCAACTATCCGTTGATAAGGGCAATAACCAAGCGACTATTACAATTAATAATAGATCTTTACCAACGATCCAAGAAGCAGATGGTATCGTCTTTTTTGAATTCACTACCTTGTGTGAATCTGCGCGAAGCCAAAGTGATTATATGGAGTTAAGTCGTTTATATCACACCGTGCTTCTTGCGAATGTTGTGCAAATGGATCAAGACACTGATGATGCCGCTCGACGATTTATTGCCTTGGTAGACGAGTTCTATGAACGTCGCGTTAAATTAATTATTTCAGCGCAAGTGCCTATGCAAGATTTATATCTTCAAGGGAATTTAACCTTTGAATTTAAGCGTTGTTTGAGCCGTTTACAAGAAATGCAATCACATGATTATTTGGCCAGTGAACACATACCTTAATAGGTATTTTTATCGAGGGGCATAGCAATATAGGTTGAGCTTTTATTGGCTTTATACTTATCGTTAAAATCATAGAGGATGTTATTAATGAACTCTGAATTTACGCAATTGATCAGTGTAAGACAGTTACAGCTTTTGTTGGCGAGCGCTTCTGTTGACAACCTTGTTATATTGGATGCCAGCATTAGCGAAGTTAATGCAGTGCAACCAGCGCCTTTGGCTTGGCCACAAACTGTTATTGCTCATAGCCAGCGATTTGATTTGCAAAAGTGCTTTTCAGATAAAAACAGTAAATTATCGCATACCATGCCAACGCCGGAGCAATTCCAATATCAAGCAAGAGCCTTAGGTATTAATCAAAATAGTCAAATCATTATTTATGATCATATTGGTATTTATGCTGCTCCTAGAGCGTGGTGGATGTTCAAGTCGATGGGTTTTCATCAAGTGGCGGTGTTAGATGGCGGCCTGCCTGAATGGCTGGCTCGAGGCGGATCAGTTAATCGTGCGAGTTTCGTGCAATCACCTAGAATAGGTAACTTTGTTGCCACTAAAAACAATAGCTATTTTTGTAATAAAGATAGAGTAAAGCAAGCGATGCTAAGTCAAAGCGAGGTTATTATTGATGCCCGCGCTAAAGGACGGTTTTCTGGAGAGAACAAAGATCCGCGAGCAGGGGTTCGCAATGGTCACATTCCAAACTCGGTTAATTTGCCTTTTAGTGACCTTCAACAGCAGAAAAAAATGTTACCTGTAGAGCAATTAAAGGCAAAATTTGCTGTTTATATTAATGATAGCGACAATGATAATCACAAGGTCATCTTTTCTTGTGGATCAGGTATCACTGCTTGTGTTTTAGCTTTAGCTGCAGATATTTGTGGTTATCAACAGCTCACTGTTTACGACGGATCTTGGTCTGATTGGGGCAGTGATTTGAGTTTACCTATTAGCCAATAATTCACCATTCACGATTCACCATTCATATCTGACATTTCTTTGTTGGTGTTTTGCCATGTTAATTGCTGTTCACTATTTTATTTGTCAATTTGACTAATAGGTTAGTCAAATTCGTTATATTTTAGCTTGACATATTATGTCTTGGTTTTGGCTGGTTATTCAGTTTATTGTGTAAGTAACTGATTTTAAATTGTTATATTGTTTTTTTTATAGTTGGCATACCGCTTGTAATAAGCTTGGATAGTCGGTTTATTTAGTTTGGTCATATTCTTTCAATCAAAGCCGATTTTATACAAGGAGAGCAAAATGAAAAGTATTACAACAACCTTACTGGTTTTAATCTGTTTTTGCGGTATTACAGCATCAGCCAAGAGCGAAGCAAGTGAATTAAAGCTGCAAGCGTATTTAGGACAGACGTTGACAAACCAAACACAGCAAATGAATGAAGCATTAGCGCAACAATTGCAACAATCAATTCGCATTGCACTACAAAAGTTTAGCAGTGATCAAACTCACATCTTGTATCGACCATACAAGCAAACAGTTACCACAGTTAAGCAAACAGGCAATAAAAATACAATCACAACGGCTGAATAGGAGTCACATTATGGGTGTTTTTTCACGTTTTACCGATATCATCAATGCCAATATTAATAGTTTATTAGAAAAGGCAGAGCAGCCTGACAAAATGATCAAATTGATCATTCAAGAAATGGAGGAAACCACAGTTGAATTGCGCTCAACTACAGCGCAATACATTGCTGAAAAGAAGTCGTTAATGCGACAAATAAGACAGCTTGATAATGAGATCGAGCACTGGCAACAAAAGGCTGAGCTAGCCTTATCAAAAAATCGCGAAGATTTAGCCAAGCTAGCTATACAGGCAAAGCACAAAGCGCTTAAACAGTTGAATGAGTTAACTGAACAGCAAAGCAGTATAGAAAAGCACTTAGATGATTTACAGCGAGATAATCAGTCTTTACAACAAAAATTAAGTGAAGCAAAAAATAAACAACAGGCATACATTATCCGTCAACAATCGGCACAAACACGCTTAAAAATGCGAGAAAAATCGGAACAATACGATGTTGAGGCGGCAATTTATAAATTTGAGTGTTATCAACAAAAAATTGAACAGCTTGAATCGCAAATTGAGGCTTTCGATTTTACTGATAAAACTGATTTGCACAGTCAATTTTCGTCATTGCAACAAGAAAGTGACATTGAACAAGAGTTGAGTGAGTTAAAAGCACAAGTGAAAGTAGCTCAGGCCAGCTAGTTAGCTTTGCCTATGTCAATCGAGTTCAAAACAAAACTTGCTCATGACTCCGCTGAATCGCAAAAGTCAGCAGGGGCTATGAGCAAGGCTACAAGAAAAAATAAGGAAGACAATTATGCGTTATCAAGGTCATTATTCTGCACAACAGCATTTAGTAAAACAGTCCAGAGGTAAAGTATTTACCGGTGTATGCTCTGGTGTTGCAAAGTATTATAAACTGTCAACAGTTGGGCTAAGAGCAGCCTCAGTCTTTGCCTTTATGTTTTTTCCATTGGCAACAGCATCTGCTTACCTGCTAGCTACCTTAATATTACCGAGTGAAAAATAAATAGATCACATCCAGAGTAAGGAGCGCAGATGGCCTTTTTAAAATCGTTGATAATCGCTGTGTTTGCAACAATAGTGTTAACCTACTTTTTTGGCGTCACCCTCATTGAGTGGTTCAACATAGATTTAAATTTATCTGGTGGTTTCGCTCAAGATAGCATTGAGCCACTAAAGAAAATTAGTGTCTCCGCTATTCTTGCTGTTGTGTTGTTAATCGTTGCGGTCATTATTGTCTTTAGTGTGTTTGGCACCATAATTGTCGCAACCTTTCTATCTATAGGGTTGATATTGATGTTATTGTTAGGTGCTTTTTGGCCTATTGTATTTATCGGCTTGATTATTTGGTACGCAATCAGAACACAAAAATTAGCCAGTTAAATCGTAGCTGACTTATCTCTTAGAAAATGAAAGGTTAGTCAACACCAGCAGTTTGTTATCAATTTGGCAGGAATTAGGATCACCGGGGACAGTGATCCAAGTAGGTAAATTTTTGATAAATCATCCAGATTTATTTAAAAAATGAGGCTAAAATATTTTTACAGGTATCAGTTTTTACTAGCCTAGAGAACTCTTTTGCTTCTGCGTTCATAGTGTTGAGTACTTGTGCATGAGTCGCTTGTTTTATTAGTCGTCGACTTGTTAACACTGCATCTTGTGGCAATTGCGCAATAGTCAGTGCCGCTTGTTTTGCGGTTGCTAATAACTCTTCACTAGCACACAATTGGTTGGCAATACCAAATTCAAGGGCCTGTTGGCCATTGAACATATTGCCCAATACCAGTAACTCAAATGCTTTATTATGACCTAATCTCAATGGCAGCAATAAGCTCGATGCTGCTTCAGGACATAAGCCCAGTTGGGTGAAGGGCAGTTTAAATTTGGCTGTTTCGGTGGTGAAAACCATATCACAATGCAGCAATAAGGTGGTGCCAATACCAACGGCGGGGCCGGCTACAGCAGCGATTAACGGCTTCTGAAATTCAGCGAGAATTTTTATAAAATCAAAAGCGGCTAAGTTTTCACTTTGACTGCTAGCGATAAAGTCTTGTAGATCATTGCCTGCACAGAAGCATTGATTATCACCTTGGATAACAACACAATGTACAGTGTTGTCGTCATTGGCTTGCAAAAATAGTGTTGATAACTGTTGGTACATACTTGTATTCAACGCATTTTTTTTATCAATTCGGTTTAATGTAATGATTAAAACATTATTTTGTTGTTCAGTGAGAATTAAGTTATCCATTTTCAACCAGCTTAGTTACAATGTTAGTACAACCATAAACTGGATAAAAAAGGATGTATAGCATCTTATGAGTAAATTAACGGAATATTTAACTTCACTGCTGTTCATTGCATGTTTTGCAACCGCAGCTTTGTTTAGTCATCAGGTGTTTGCTGATCAGATCACTGTTGAAGAGGGCTTTGTCAGGGCAACTATTCCCGGTACTTCGATTTCATCAGCTTACATGACCATTACTAACAACACAGATCAAACCATTAGTTTATTGGGCGCAAGTAGTGATGCCAGTCAACGCATAGAAATCCATCAACACACCATGGCAGATGGCATGATGCAAATGCGCCAAGTAGAATCCATTTCTGCACCAGCGGCAGGCGCGTTAATTTTACAGCCATCGGGCTATCATTTAATGATTTTTGATTTACCTGAGCCATTAAAGGATGGCCAGACTATGAGCTTAACATTGCATTTTAGTGGTCAACGCGATGTTGAAATTAATCTGCCGATCCGCAGTATCAAGCGTAAAAAAGTCATGGATCATCATAAAATGCATCATCATTAGGAGTTGATTATGAATACTCACTTTTCTGTAAAAACTATAAGCTCTATTTTTTTAGGGGTTTTGATCCTATTTTACCTTCTCGGTGTTTACTGGAGTTTTGAGCCTAGCGAATTGGATCTTAAAGAGGAAGTGACTAAGGCAGCTAAGCAGAATAATGTGTCGCCAGTGATAGGTTTTACTACTACCACGGCATTGATCCGCGTTTCCGAGTCATTATTACAAAAACCTGGAGGCTACCTTTCCAATGATGCCTTACCGCCAAGTGTATTTCTAGATAATATTCCAGCATGGGAATACGGCGTGTTAGAAATGGTCCGTGATATGGCATTAATTATGCGCAGAGATTTCAGTCGTTCCCAGTCACAGTCTATAGAAAACCAGTATTTGAAAGAAGCGCAACCAAAATTCAACTTTGATCATACCAGTTGGGCAATGCCAAGTTCGGAAGGTGAATATCAACATGCAATAGATCAACTTTACCTCTATCGCGATTCACTCACTCGTGTCAATAATCAGTCTGCGCAATTTTATGCTAGAGCCGATAATTTAAGAGCCTGGCTGCAAGAAGCGACCAAAAGGTTAGGTAGCTACTCACAACGACTCAGTGCCAGTGTTGGTCGCGAGCAATTAAATGTTGAACTTGCCGGTGACAGCGCAGCTCAACAATCAACCCATTCTTCTGCTCTGTTATCACTGAAAACCAGCTGGTGGCAATTAGACGATGAATTTTACGAATCAAGAGGGGCGTGTTGGGCGTTGTTACACTTTTTACGTGCCATTGAGATTGATTTTAATGACGTATTAGAGAAAAAAAATGCAGAGGTGAGTGTCAAGCAAATTATTCGTGAATTAGAAGCCAGTCAGCAATCCATTTGGAGCCCGATCATTTTAAATGGCGATGGCTTTGGTTTGTTAGCCAATCATTCTTTAGTCATGGCTAACTATATTTCGCGGGCTAATGCGGCATTAATAGACTTAAACGATCTTCTCAGTCAAGGATAATAAATGAAAAAATTAATACTAGCAGGCTCCTTTGCTAGCCTACTAGCCTGCAATGCTCAGGCCGATGTTATTGGTTTGTATTTGGGAGGATATATTTGGGATAATCGTGCAAGTGGATTAGTTGGTGAAAAAAATGACTTAATTGACTTTAACTTAGATGATCAACAGCAAGGTAGTTATTACATTGCCTTTGAGCATCCGCTGCCTTTGCTGCCAAATGTTATGTTGACCAGTACTGAGTTAAATACGCGTGGTAATACCCAATTAATCGACGAATTTTCATTTGCTGATCAGGATTTTAGCGCTGGTACCTTGATTAACACTGCATTTGATGTGAGTTATCTCGACTACACCCTATACTATGAATTATTTGATAATGGTTTGTTTTCTTTTGACTTTGGCCTTACAGCCCGAGACTTTGATGGCGATGTTAGTGCGTCGAGTGAGATTTCTGATGCACAATTAACCGGTAGTGAATTTATTCCATTACTTTATGCTTCGGCGACCTTAGGCTTGCCGTTTACCGGTTGGAATGTCTATGGCCAAGGAAACTTCTTATCTTTTGGCGACCAAACCATACACGACTATCAAATTGGGATCAGCTATGAATTGGTGGATAATACAATCGTCGATTTAAATGTCACTATGGGCTACAGAGTAGTAAATTTAACCTTGGAAGATCTAGACAGTTTATCTACTGACATAGACTTTAATGGTTTGTACCTCGGTGCTGTAGTACATTTTTAACTGACTGTTGACAAAGCATTTAGCCCAACGTTAATTATTGACAGAAAAAAAGCTGAACTTTATAGTTTCAGCTTTTTTTTGCTTATTTATACTTTGAAGATCTAGTCTTTAAAGTTCTAGTTTTCAGTGGTCTAGTTTTGAATATTTAGTTATTTAGTTATTTAGTTTAATTGCTATAGCAAGTACTCATTTCACTAATGTTTTAAATCCTGTAAAAAGGCATTAAGTTGCTGCTGATAAAAATCATAAGTTTTTAAACAGTAATCACAGGTCATACTTACCTTACCCTGTTCGTCTAATATTGACGATAATTCTGACGGCGCAATTTGAGCAATAGCCGACAAACATTTTTGCTCTGAACAACTGCATTGGAAATTAACCGATTGCGGTTCAAAAAGTCTTACATTTTCTTGATGATATAAACGGTACAACAGTGTCTTTGCATCCAGTGTAAAAATTTCTGTTGGTTTAATTGTCATAGTGAGTTGACAGACATGATCGAAGTCAGCTAATTGTTTTGCTTTATCGTCACTATCGGGAAGTAGTTGGATCAAACAACCGGCTGCTTGTTGTGACTGATCATCATAGAACAACCAAAATTTAGTTGGAATTTGTTCGGAAACGGCAAAATAATGCGCCAAACAATCCGCTAATGTGTCTTTTTCTAAGGCAACCACCCCTTGATAAGGCTCGCCGTTTGTCGGTCGAATGGTGATCACCATATTGCCTTTGCCAATTAAGTCTCTTAAGCCAAACGCTTCAGTAGACTCAGTCATACGAGCAATACCACGCATATTTTGTTGATCGTCACCATTGACGGCTAGATAACCGATAGGGCCATCACCTTGCAGTTGCACCACTATTTCACCTTGAATTTTTAAGGTTGCAGTGAGTAAACAGGTGGCTGCTACTAATTCACCTAATAGCTGTCTAACACCCTGCGGATATCGGTGAGGGGCAATAATTTGTTGATAGCTTTGTTGCAGCTGAACCAGCTCACCTCGCACGTGTATATCGTCAAATAGATAACGGTTTAAAATATCTTTTTGCACAGTCACTCATTAATTCCTTTCTTTAAATTGTCGAATTTGTCGACGTTGTTTTTTATCTGGTTTACTGTCACTTGCTGGACTTATCAATCCACCCTGTTTGCGGGCAAGGGCATTTTTTTCTCGCGTTTCGATACTCGCAGCGCTTTCAGTGTATAAAGTGTGGGCAAATGTCGCATCTCTGCGTTGCTCAGCTAACGCATTAATCACCACTTCTTTTTCTTCATAACCTTGGCGTATTTTAACGGTATCACCAATAGTTACCGATTTACCTGATTTGGTGCGTTGTCCATTATAGAACACTTTACCACCGTCGATCATTTGTTTGGCAATGGCACGAGTTTTATAAAAACGCGCTGCCCAAAGCCATTTATCAAGTCTAGTGCTCGTGGTATTTTGCTCATTTTTCATCAGCATTGTCTTGGTTGTCTTGTTTACAGGCGGAAAAATACCACAAGCAACAAAAAATCGCTATGCACAGATAACAGCTTATAGTCATTATCTGAGTTTTTACAGCCCACAAAAAATGTAACTATTTGTATAAAAGTTAATTATCGCCTTGTTGCTTAAGTCTAGCTCAAGTATCATCTAGTGAAAACTTGCCAAAAATAATATGATTTTTCGGTTTACTATGTATAACATCATTAAAAGGTCAATATGCAGTTGCCAGTAACTATAAATGACATAAATGAGTGGCTAATTCGATTACCTCAGCAAAAAATAGCTAAAATTATCAGTGTTGTACTCGTTGTTTACATTGCTTATCTAATGGCACAATTGACATGGTCATTGGCTTCTCCTCAGTCGCACAGCGTAAGTTTATTATCATCGAATGCCAATCCATCTGCAGCATCAACAGCATTGTCTTTAGTTGATACTAAGCGACTAGAAGCACTGCATTTATTCGGCAAATACCAAGAACAGGACAGGATTGAAACAGTAACAGTACAAGATGCGCCAGAAACCAATCTCAATTTAATTTTAACCGGTACTGTGGCAAGTAGTGTGCAAGCAATTGCTGCCGCAGTGATAGAAAATAATGGTAAACAAGAAACCTATGGCATAGGTGACAAAATAGTTGGCACTCGCGCAACATTAGACAGCGTTTCTACTGATCGGGTACTGATCAAGCAATCAGGACGTTTAGAAACCTTAATGTTAGATGGTTTTAAATACAACAAAGCCAAGCAACCAAGTGATCGCGACAATAGCCCAGCCAAAAAAGTTGAGCGAAGAAATACTGATGTGCGCAAAGCCAACGTATTAGATCAACGCAATAATAAAGCCCTTAGTCAAGCGGCTTCAATAGTTAAACAAGATATCAATAATGACCCTAAAAGAATTATGGAATATTTGCGTATTTCACCGAAAAGAGAAGGGGGGAAAGTGATTGGTTATCGGCTGATGCCAGGCAAAGATCCGGCCTTTTTTAAAGCTTCAGGTTTAAAGCCTGGTGATGTTGCTGTGGCTATGAATGGCTTAGATCTGAGTTTGCCTAGTGAAGCAGCGCAAGCACTCAAAGCCCTAAAAGAACAACAAGAATTGTCTTTGTTAATTGACCGAAATGGTGAGATTACTGAGATTTTGTTTGGTATTAACAATGAATTATAAGGAAAAAATAATGCGTAAGCCGGTTTTTGCAACTTGGTTAAAACGAGTTATGGTTAGCCTATCAACACTGATAGTTTTCAATTCTGCTATAGTGATAGCCAACTCTGCTAACGCCACGCAATATTCACCTAATTTTAAAGGTACTGACTTAGTCGAGTTTATTAACATTGTTGGTAAAAATCTGAAAAAAACCATGATTGTTGACCCCAATGTGCGCGGCAAAGTCAATGTCAGAAGTTATGATTTATTAACAGAGCAACAATATTATCAATTTTTTCTCAATGTATTAGAAGTCTACAGTTTTTCAGCCATCGAAATGGACAATAACATTATCAAAATTGTCCGCAATAAAAAGGCCAAATCGGCGGCTACGCCATTGGTGGATGATGATGATCCTGGCATCGGTGATGAAATGGTCACTCGTGTGGTAGAAGTGAAAAATGTGACCGTGCGCGAGCTTTCGCCATTATTGCGGCAAATGTCTGATCAGGCCGGTGGTGGTACTGTTGTCCATTATGATCCAGCCAATGTATTTATCATGACAGGCACAGCTGCTGTGGTGAATCGCCTAGCCAGTATTATCAAGCGGGTTGATAAAGCTGGAGATCAAGATGTACAAATAATCAAACTTAAATACGCATCGGCGGCTGAAATGGTGCGTATTATAGAAACATTAAACAAAACTACTCAGGGCAAAGCCGGTACTCCGACGTTTTTAATTCCTAAAATTGTCGCTGAAGATCGCACCAATAGCGTCATTGTCAGTGGCGAAAAACAAGCTAGAGAGCGAATTGCTCGGTTAGTTTCACGCCTTGATAGTGAACTAGAAACTAATGGCAATACTCGTGTTTATTATCTTAAATATTCAAAAGCAGAAGACCTCGTGAAAGTATTACAAGGGGTTAGTGAATCAATAGAAGCCGAAGGTAATAGCAGTAAAACACAACGCACTAAAACCAGCAAACGCAACGTCAGTATTGATGCTCATGAAGATACCAATACCTTAGTGATCACCGCGCAACCCGATATGCTGCGCTCACTTGAAGCCGTTATTCGTCAGTTAGATGTGCGCAGAGCACAAGTGCTAGTTGAAGCTATTATAGTTGAAGTGCTTGAAACGGATGGTGTCAGTTTAGGAGTGCAATGGTACAGTGAAGATGGTGGTTTTACCCAATTTACCAATGGCCCTGCGACTATCGGCTCTGTTGCTGCGGGCTTTGAGGCCGCGCAATCTACGCCGGGCACACCGGGCTCAACTGTTACTACCGAAAATGGTACAACGGTGAATCCGCCTGGCAATGATATCGAGGGAGACTATTCATTGATTGCGCAAGCGTTAGGTAATGTCAGTGGAATGATGTTCGGCATTGTCGATAATGACTGGGGAGCCATAGTGCAAGCAGTCAGTTCCGATACTAACTCGAATATTTTAGCAACACCTAGTATTACTACCATGGACAACGAAGAAGCCTACTTTTTAGTCGGTTCAGAAGTCCCTATTCTAACTGGTTCAACATCCAGTAGTAGTAACAGTAACCCCTTTCAAACTGTTGACCGAAAAGAAGTTGGGATCAAGCTAAAAGTTACACCGCAAGTCAATGAAGGCAGTGCTGTGCAATTGACTATCGAACAAGAAGTTTCTTCGGTAAGCGGTGCTACGGGTGTTGATATAGCCATAAGCAAGCGCGAAATAAAAACCACTGTGTTAGCTGACAATGGGGCAACTATTATCTTGGGTGGTCTTATTGATGACGACGTGCAAGAAAGTGTGCAAAAAGTCCCCTTACTTGGTGACATTCCTATCTTAGGACACTTATTTAAATCAACCAGCAATACCGTGCGCAAACGCAATTTGATGGTGTTTTTAAGACCCACTATTGTGCGTGATGGCGCTGTGATGAACGATCTCAGTGCCGCTAAATACAATTACATCCGTGCTGATGAACTTCGCAAGCAAGAAGAGGGGTTACAGTTAATGAATGATGAAAAACTGCCACTGTTACCTAAATGGAATGATGCACTTACTTTACCGCCTTCATTTGATCAGTATCTCAATGATGATAAGAGCGAAAAAGATCAACAAGACAGCCCAATAAAAGAGTAATACTGATGAGTGATGAACAACAGGTGCAGTCTGTTCACAGTGAAACCGCTGTTAGAGACAATATTACAGCTAAT
>JBELHO010000003.1:91896-148288 GCA_042091375.1 Thalassotalea sp.
AGCTAATGTTGAAGCTGATAGCCAAGACTTATCGGTAAGTGTTGGTCTATCCGATGATATCGAAACTGAGCAAGTTGGCGAGTTAAGATTGCCATTTGGTTTTGCTAAACGACATAGCGTATTGCTAGATGAAAACGATCAGCAACTATACTTGCATTGTTTAGCCGATGTTGACACTCAGATTATTGTTGAAGTGAGACGTTTTACTAACCGACCCTTTAAGTTGATCACTGAGAGTACTGGATCATTTGAAAATAAATTAACTCATACCTACCAGCGTGATTCCTCGGAAGCGCAACAAATGATGGAAGACATAGGCAACGAAGTCGATTTATACTCTCTTGCTGACGAAATGACTGAAACGGAGGATTTGCTTGAGAATGAAGATGATGCGCCTATCATCAAAATGATCAATGCGATGCTCAGTGAAGCCATAAAAGAAAATGCTTCTGATATTCACATAGAGACCTTCGAAGAAAGTTTACAAATCCGTTTTCGCGTCGATGGTGTGTTGCGCGAAGTATTAAAGCCAAACCGCAAGCTCGCCTCTTTGCTGGTTTCTCGTATAAAAGTCATGGCTAAATTAGACATTGCCGAAAAACGCATTCCACAAGACGGGCGTATTTCTCTAAAAATTGGTGGACGGGCTGTTGATGTCAGGGTATCGACCATGCCTACTGGTCATGGTGAGCGGGTGGTATTGCGTCTGCTTGACAAAAATTCAGCGCGCTTAGACTTGCAAGATCTCGGTATGACAATATCTAACCGCGAAAAATTTGCAGATCTTATCGATAAACCACACGGTATTATTTTGGTCACAGGTCCTACTGGCTCTGGTAAAAGTACCACCTTATACGCGGGTTTAGGTCAAATAGACAACAAACAACGCAATGTACTGACTGTTGAAGATCCGATTGAATTTGCCATCGAAGGGATTGGTCAGACACAAGTCAACAATAAAGTTGATATGACTTTCGCTCGTGGGTTACGAGCAATTCTTCGTCAAGATCCCGATGTAGTGATGGTAGGTGAAATTCGCGATTTAGAAACAGCACAAATTGCCGTGCAAGCAAGTTTAACTGGCCACATGGTGTTATCGACCTTGCATACTAATACTGCCGCTGGCGCTATCACCCGAATGGAAGATATGGGGGTTGAATCTTTTCTGCTTTCGTCGAGTTTATTAGGGGTACTGGCACAGCGCTTAGTGCGTACTCTGTGTCCTCATTGCCGCTCAAGTCATAGTGCTGATGCTGAAGAGCTGAAGATTTTAGGGCTGGCAGCAGACAGCGATACTAAAATTTATCGCGCTGTTGGCTGTGGCGAATGCAACTACAAAGGTTACAAAGGCAGAACGGGTATTCACGAACTCTTATTGGTGGACGATACCATCCGCGAATTGATCCACGATGGTAAGGGCGAGCAAGCAATAGAGAAATATATTCGCCAAGCTACGCCGAGTATTAGGCGAGATGGCTTTGATAAAGTATTGGCTGGGATCACCACGTTAGAAGAGGTTTTACGTGTTACACGTGAAGATTAATTAAATTATGCCAGCATTTGATTATCAAGCGGTCGATAGCCGCGGTAAAAATAAAAAAGGAGTGATTGAAGGTGATACTCCCAGACAAGTGCGAGGCTTGTTGCGCGATCAAGGCTTAATGCCGACAGAAGTGACAGCGAGTTTACAAAAAACCAAAAAGCAGCAGGGCAGTTCGCGATTTAGCCAAAGTAAAAAGGTCACAGCCACCGAGTTAGCATTAATTACTCGGCAATTAGCAACTTTAGTCGAGTCGGGACTTCCCTTAGAAGAAGCACTGCTGGCGGTTGCCGAACAATGCGATAAAAACACTTTAAAAAGTATGATCATGGCAGTTCGTACCAAGGTCACTGAGGGTTATGGTCTAGCTGAAAGTATGGCTGAATACCCGCAAATTTTTAATCAGCTTTTTCGGGCTATGGTGGCAGCAGGAGAAAAATCAGGTCATTTAGATAAGGTACTGGATCGCTTAGCTGATTACACCGAAAAAAGACAACAACTGCGCTCGCAAATGATCCAAGCAATGGTATACCCGGTGATCATGGCCGTTGTTGCCATCGCTGTTATTGTTGTACTGTTAACCTCTGTGGTACCACAAATTGTTGGTCAATTTGAACACATGGGAGCTAACTTGCCCGGTAGTACTCAGTTTTTGATCACTTGCAGTGAATTTTTACAGCAATACGGCTTAATAGTTTTATTGATGCTTGTCGCGGTGGTAATGGTGTTTTTACAACTGATGAAAAAAACTACTTTTAAATATTCAGTCCATAAAAAAACCCTGGTTCTGCTCGGTTTGGGCAAGGTTGTAAAAGGTTTGAATACAGCGCGTTTTGCTAGAACCCTGAGTATCTTAACCGCCAGTGCCGTGCCCTTATTAGAGAGCATGAGTATTGCTGGTGAAGTGTTAGATAACTTATTTATAAAAGACAGGGTCAAACAAGCAGCAGATAAGGTGCGCGAGGGATCAAGCTTGCGAGTCTCGTTAGAGCAAACTGACTTATTTCCACCAATGATGTTACATATGATAGCTAGTGGTGAAAAAAGTGGCCAGCTTGAACACATGCTTGGTCGTGCAGCAGACAATCAAGACCGAGAATTTGAAGCCCTAATGAACATCTCATTAAAAGCCCTAGAGCCAGCGATCATGGTGAGTATGGCGGGTATCGTATTATTTATAGTGATGGCTATTTTACAACCTATTCTTCAACTAAATACTCTAATAGGAACTTAATTCATGTATAACAAACTTAACAAAACACAAGGTTTTACCTTGTTAGAAGTAATGATAGTGTTAGTCATTATCGGCATTATTGCCAGTATGGTGGTGCCCAATTTAATGGGTAGCCAAGACACAGCGCGCGAACAAAAAGCGGTTATTGATATAGGCTCGCTAGAAACAGCATTGGGCATGTATCGCTCACAAAATTACAATTACCCCACCACGGAACAAGGCTTAGAGGCGCTTGTTTCTCAAACGGATATTGAGCCTTTACCGCGACGTTTCCCCGAGGGTGGCTATATTAAGCGCTTGCCCAAAGATCCTTGGGGTAATGATTATCAGTTATTAAATCCCGGTGAAAATGGCAAGATGGACATCTTTAGTATGGGACCAGACGGTGTGCAGGGTACCGATGATGACATAGGTAATTGGAACCTTGGCGACTACCAATAAAAAATATTACCTGTTTGATGATGTTTACACCAGCAATGAGCTTGTTTAACTATGACCAAATTTACTCCTAACTTTGATCATAAATCTGGCTTTACCTTGATCGAGGTTATGTTGGTGATCGTGGTGATCGGCCTAATGGTTGCCGCTATCCAATTTAGTGTTATTGGCAATAAACAGGAAGAAAAATTACAACAACAAAGTACCCGTTTTGCCAATGTATTTAACCTTGCTGCTGAATACGGCTTATTAAATAATATAGAAATTGGTTTGGTAATAGAAAATAATATTTATCAATTTGTTGGCTATGACGGTGAAGCGTGGTTACCTATTGCCGACTATGAGGCATTAGAGAGTTATCAATTACCAGATGAGATTACTCTGTCTATCGTACTAGAAGATTTACCCATAGAAGAGCCTAGCATGGTAACTAGGGAACTCTTTGTTATTGACGAAGACGATTTTTATGATGACTTTTCATTGGAAGAGCGGGAGATAAAAGTAATTATTCCGCAAGTCTATATTTTATCTAGTGGCGATATTACTCCGTTTCGCGCAGAATTTTCACTGGCCGATACTTTTGCTTTAGACACACCTATTGCATTTCATGTAGTTGGTGAATATACCACGCCATTGACCATTGCTGGCCCATTATTTGATGATGAAAGTGCAGCGCAATTTATCGCCCGGCAAGAGCTCAACAATGAATGAACAACCAAATAAATGCCGCGGATTTACTCTACTAGAAGTGTTATTGGCTTTATCTGTTTTTGCTTTGGCTGGCATCGCTTTATTAAACACATCTGACAGCCATTTACGCAATTTATCAATGCTTGAAAACCAAATGTATGCGCAGTGGGTAGCCGCTGATCAATTGGTCGAAGTGAGTTTAACTGTGGGCAATAGCCCTTTAAAAAATAATGCTAAGGGGCAAGTAGAATTAGCTGGTAGAGCATGGCATTGGTTACAAACCATTAAAAAAACTCAAGACTCAGGCTTAGTTGAAGTAACCATAGAAGTGCGCGAGCAGCCATCCGATGAGCAAGTACATGCTCGCTTGAGTACTTTTATAGAAGGTGCTAACAACTAATGGCCAAACTCGTCATTAATCTAGGCCGCAATTTAGGCAGTAATAAAATAGAGGGTTTTACCTTACTAGAAGTGTTACTGGCGGTAGCCATATTTGCGGTGATCAGTTTAGCCAGTTTTAGCATTTTTAATGGCGTACTCAAAACTGATGAGTACTCGCAACAACACAGTGAGCAACTCAATCAAGTTCAACGTGCTTGGCTATTGATTGAACGCGACTTTATCCAACTCACTAAGCGTTCAATGCGCATTGAAGGAGAGGCTCCACTCAGTGGTTATATTCACAATAATGTCGAACTACTTTCCTCAAGTGATCAATCCATTGCGTTTGTCCGTCAGGGTTGGACTAATCCAGGATTACTGATCCCGCGCAGTGATTTACAATCGGTTGCTTACCGCTTGAATGAAAACAACTTAGAGCGATTACACTATAACTTTGTTGACTCAGTGGCAGGTGAGCAACCCAAAATCAGGATCATAATTGAAGGCGTTAGTGCGTTGTCTTTTGAATATTATTATGTCGATAGTTGGCAACCCGAATTACAAGATGAGCAACTGCCCTTAGCGATTAAAGTTAATATAACCAGTGATAAATTGGGCGAATTGCACAGAAAATTTTTAGTGCAAGAGGTGAGGCCATGAGAAAGGTTATGACTCATCTGCAAGCCTTTGGTCATGTGCAAGGGGTTGCTTTGATCACTGTGATGTTAGTGGTGGCGTTAGCGGCAACTATCGCCACCCAGATGCTTGGTCGTTTACAATTTCAAGTACAACGAACGACTAATATTAGTTTCAATCAACAAGCGTACTGGTACGCCATGGGTGCTGAAGCATTGGCTAAACGAGTATTGTCGAGGACGTTTAATAAAGAGCCTGATATCACTCATTTAGATCAAATTTGGGCGCAAGGTGAAACCAGTTACCCTGTTGATTATGGCACCATTACCGGTGAGATCACCGATTTACAAGCTTGCTTTAACCTCAATGCATTAAGAGCAAATAAAAACAGCAGCAGTGGTAGCGTCACTCGTAGAGGGGCTGGATCGGGCACCGGCGCTGCCGCTGGATCGGGCACTGGCGCTGGATCGGGTACTGGCGCTGGAACGGGTACTGGCTCTGGATCGGGCACTGGCGCTGGATCGGGCACTGGCGCTAGCAGCGTTAGTAAAAATGTTAATAATGATGCGTTAGTCAGTGATGCCTTACAAAGGTTAATTGTCTCCCTCGAGGTAGAAGACATTGGTGATTTTTCAGCTGAATCTATGGTTGATGCCCTCATAGATTGGCTAGATGAGGACGACGCGCTGATCAGTCCTTCAGGGGCTGAGGATAATGACTATGCGGCGAAACCTTTTCCTTACGTGACTGCCAATAATTACCTTGCCAGTGTCAATGAGTTACGCTTAGTTGAACACTTTACTATCCCTGTTATCAATGCCCTTAAAGACTACGTTTGTGTGTTACCCAATAGCGATTTATTTAAAATTAATATCAACACCATTGCTGCTGACAAAGCTGAGTTACTGCATGCTATTTTGGATATCCCCATAGCGGACGCAGAGCAAGTTTTATCAAGTCGCGATGAAAAAGGCTTTAAAAAAACTGAAGATTTTTTTAATTTACCTGAGATAACTAAGCTTAAATTAACCGATGTTCAAAAGGAATCCTTTGTGGTTGACAGTGAATACTTTACACTTAAGGCAAGTACCGAATTTAACAACAGTTATTTTTATTTAAACTCTATCCTCGCTGTGGGCAGTGACAATAAGATCAGAGTGATAAGCCGCAAAATAGGGCGTGATTAATGGCAGAAGTACTATACATAAGATTGGGCAGTCAGATAAATGATGTGGTTCACTGGTTAGTTTGGTCTGCGGACGAACAAGAAATCATTGCCAGTGGCCAACTAATTGATGCTCATCACTTACACCAACTGACTGAAAAGGCTCAGCAACGCAAGGTCATCACTTTTGTACCTTGTTGTGATGTTACCTTAAAAAGTCTGAATGTCCCGGCGAAATCAACTAAGGCGATGCACTTGGCCGTTCCCTACATGCTAGAGGATGAATTAGCCAGCGACGTTGAGCAGCTATTTTTTGCCTACGCTAGCCACAAAGAGGCATCGGCTGAACATAATTGCTTTGTTGCCGTTGTTGCCCATCGACAAATGCAGGCATGGTTATCTTGGTTAGCGGCGGCACAGATCAATTGTAAGGTGATGATCCCTGATGCTTTGTGTTTGCCTTTCGAACCTGCAGCGTGGCAAGTCATTCAGTTGGCAGAGCAAGTATTAATTCGTCAAGGACAGTGGCAAGCTGTGACCATTGACCAAGACCTCTGGTCTACCATGACAGCCCTTTGGCTAGAGCAAAACCCAGACCTTGAAATGGCCAATTTTTCACCTTTGCCGGCCACTGAAAGTGAATTTACCCTGACAGCACAAGCTGAAGAGTTACCGTTGGCATTATTAGCTCAACAGAGTGTTGCGCAACCGCTCAATTTGTTACAAGGGCAATATCAGGTTAAAACCAAACACTCTCCACTGGTTAAAACTTGGGCATGGGCGGCAGGTTTTGCAATGTTTGCCCTGCTAATTAATGTTGTTTTTAAAGGGATCACCTTAATGCAACTTAACGATCAACAAGCCAGTGTTGAGCAACAGATTATCAGTACTTATAAAACCGCTTTTCCCGAGACTAAACGAGTGCGCATTGCCACCATTCGCTCTCAGCTAAAGCGAAAACTCAGTGAGCTGGGCTCAAACAACAATACTGAAACGTTTTTGTTAATGTTAGATAAGTTGGTGCCAGCGTTCAGTCAAGTCCCGCAATTAACACCTGAATCGTTTAAATTTGATAGCAAACGCAATGAATTAAGAATGCAAGCAACGGCATCGGCTTACCAACATTTTGAAAAATTTAAAACTCTGTTAGAGGCAAGTCAACTATCGGTATCACAAGGCTCACAAAACAATCAAGGCGAGTTAATATCGGGATCATTTAGTATCAGCGCTAAAAAAATAGGAGCCGGCTCATGAAAGCGTGGTGGCAGCAACTGAATCGTCGCGAACAGCAACTTTTTCTCGCTATGGCTGGCGTGGTGATTATTTTTATATTGTACAGTTTGGTCTGGCAACCTCTCAACGAGGGCATTAGTGAGAGTAGAAAAAAACTGGCTCGTCAGCAAGAGTTATTATCACTAGTTATCGCTGAAACTCAGCGTTATCAACTAGCCAAAGGAAACAATAGGGGTAATCGCAACAGGTCCAGCCTATCGACGATAGTCAATCGAACCGCAGGTAATAGAGGCATCAGTATCAGTAGAATACAGCCCCAAGGTAATAATTTACAAGTGTGGATAGACAATATTGCTTTTGATAAATTACTGCAGTGGTTATCACAATTATCACAAAGTGAAGGCATAGTGGTTGCTGCAATCGATATAAGTCGCGGTGATATGAGTGGAGAAGTGAGAGTGAAGAGATTGCAGTTAGGTAGAAATGAATGAAGACAGCCATACTATATTTTTCAGGTTTCATCGCTATTTATATAATATTTTTGTTGGTGTTAACACCCGCTAGTACAGTCACTGATCGTGTTCAATACCCAAAAAACATTTCCCTTGGCAAGGTAAGTGGTACGATTTGGAGCAGTCATATTGATAAGATAAATATCAATAATGTCATCATAGAAGACGTTCACATTGACCTGAACTTTTTGTCGTTGTTAACGTTTAAACCAGCAATTACCGTTAACTTTGGTGATAACTTAGGACGAGGCCCCAAAGGTAAGGCAACTATATCAGGTAGCCTAGAAGCCTTAGTGGTTGAACAACTCAACATCCAGGTGCAAGCAGATCTTATCGCTCAACAATTGCCATTACCTATTCCTATTGAAGCCAAAGACAGTGTTGATGTGGTGATCAACCGCTTTGTTATGGGTAAACCTTTATGTACAGAAATTAATGGCAGTATAGTTTGGCCTAATGCCGCAGTAACCGCACTGAACGAGCAAGTGACTTTGGGCCGGTTAGCCACTAAGCTCGATTGTCAACGAGGACAAATCGAGTTGATGGTTGATCCAAACAATGATTTAGGCTTAACTTTTACAGCGGCAATTGGCAGGAATTTTAAGACTTCTGGCAAGGGCTTTTTATCGGTCAATAACAAAACCCCTGAAGCAATTAAGCAACTTACCCCTTTCTTAGGCAAGCCTGATAGAGAGGGGCGTTACGTTTTAACTTTTTAACTGGGGCATGGACTTTCAGTTAATTGGGCGATCAATTCACTGAAATCATCTACTGCTGGATAACCGGTGATCACGGTTGCCGGTTTTGTACTATCAGGCGTTGCTATGGCAAGTAAATGTTGAATGCCGAAACGTTGCGCTGAATCGAGGATCTCAACGCTGTCATCAACAAAAAGCGTTGACGATAATTCAAACCCTTGCTCTGCTTGTAACTGCTGCCAGAGCAATTGTGACTCTTTAGATACGCCAAAAGTGTGGGTTGAATACAAAGTATCAAAGTATTGATCTAAATTTGTTTTTTCTATTTTTAAAGACAAACTCTGCGGATGGGCATTAGTCACTAAAACAACCTGTCTGCCTGATTTTTTTAGGGCGATCAGAAATTCACGTGCGTCTGCGCGAAAGCGAATTAAGTGTTCTAGCTCTTTTTTTAATTCTCCAATCGGCAGTGAGGTTTGTTCCGCCCAATAGTCGAGGCAATACCACTTAATTGTTCCTGCTACCCTATTGTAGTGATCATGTAAATTTTTTTTGGCTTGTTCTAAGCTGATGTTAGCTTTTTCACTGTAGCGCATTGGTAAATGATGCAACCAAAACTGACTGTCGTAATGTAAATCGAGAATAGTGCCATCCATATCGAGTAACACAGTTGAAATTTTTGACCAATCTAACATAGATTTTTCCCAGAGAAACGATGATACTATGACTGCGAATTAAATTTTCTTATTGATTATACAACATAATCCGCTGCAAGGGTTATGCAAGGCAAGATATGACAGCTAAAAATCAATTACCCGAGATCAAACATCGAAAACAAGTAGCGAAAAGCCGCCTTTTTGCGATCGAACAATTAGAATTAACCTTTGCTAATGGTGAACAACGGGTTTATGAGCGAATGCAAGGCTCAGCGCGAGGCGCCGTGATGGTCGTGCCTTTAATCGATCAGCAAACGGTTATATTAGTAAAAGAATATTGTGCAGGCACTCACCGTTATGAAATCGGCTTTCCAAAAGGACTGATTGATCCTGGAGAAACTGCTATAATTGCAGCTAACAGAGAATTAAAAGAAGAAGTAGGATTTGGTGCAGGCAAACTAGAGCACTTGCATAAAGTGGCGATGGCACCAGCGTTTTTTGCTGGTAGCATGGACATATTTATCGCCACAGACTTGTATCCTGATAAATTAATAGGTGATGAGCCAGAGCCCTTAGAAGTTATTCATTGGCCTTTAGCAGATTATGCAGCACTATTAGCGCGAGATGATTTTAACGAAGCGCGAAGTATTGCGGCATTGATGTTGGCAGTAGACTTAATAAGACAAAAGTCATGAATATAGAAAAACTATTATCTATTGCAATAGCAACCAGTAAACAAGCTGGTAAAGAAGTGATGCGCCATTATTCATCTGGTGAATATACTGCTGAATTTAAAAAAGACATGAGTCCAGTAACCAGTGCTGATATTGCTGCCAATGAAGTTATTATGGCGCAATTGCAAAGCCTGACCCCAGATATTCCCATTATATCCGAAGAGGTGGGCACGGTTGAGTTGGCAAAAAGACAGCAATGGCCTCGTTACTGGCTGCTTGATCCGATTGATGGTACTGGTGAGTTTATTTTGGGCAGTGGCGATTTTGCCGTCAATATTGCTTTAATTGAGCAAGGTTGGCCAACCATTGGAGTAATTCATGCGCCGGATAAACAGCTCACTTATTATGCGCAAAAAGGTGCGGGTGCTTTTAAAGAAGATCAACAACAGACTGAACGTTTATCTGTTGCCGATTTTGACGGACAGCGCAAAATAAAAGTAGCGGTGAGTCGTCGACAAAAATTGGATGTGATCGGACAATATTTATCAGACGACTTTGAATACGAATATATAGCATTAGGCAGTTGCTCGTTGAAAAACTGTATAATTGCCGAAGGTCTAGCCGATTGTTATTTGCGCATTGGCCCAACCGGAGAGTGGGATACCGGTGCTAGTCAATGTATTTTAGAACAGGCGGGGGGGAAGATACTAGACAGTGAATTTGCTAATTTATCATATAATCAACGTGAAACATTACTCAACCCTGACTTTATTTCCCTTGGCAACCATACTATTCCTTGGCCTGAAGTAATAAAACCGCATCGAGCTAGAAGATAACTCAGATAGCTAAGCACAATTGAGTAGGCTGGCTAACTCAGTGAGCCTAAGCATGGCAAAACACAACTGGGCTGGCTAGACACAACTGACAAGCCTAGCTGACTCAGCACCATTTAGGCAAAACTATTATTGTTAACAATAAGGACCTATTAATGAAAGTCATGATATTACTGATCAACTTTATAGCTGCATTTCCTTTGCTAGGTCAATGGTTGCTAGAGCCTAATTCATCGCAGATTAATTTTGTTACCATTAAAAACCAACACATTGCAGAAAATCATCGCTTTAAGCAATTTTCTGGACAAGTGATCGGTGATCAAGTGTTAATAACGATCAAACTAGCCAGTGTTGATACTAATATTGCTATACGAGATCAGCGTATGCGAGACCATTTATTCAGTGTCATCAATTACCCTGAAGCAACATACAAGGCGCAGCTAGATAGCCAAGCAATTACTGCAATGAAAATAGGCTCTAGCCAACGACTTGAGGTAAAAGGTGAAGTTAATTTACATGGTTTTCGCCAGTCAGTAGCAACTGAGGTGATGATAGCGAAATTATCGGAAAACACATTACAAGTCACTAGTGTTCAACCTATGCTGATCAGAGCAAAAGATTTTGCTTTGGTAGAGGGCATTAATAAATTACAACAATTAGCAGGGCTAAACAGTATTGCTTACACAGTCCCCCTCAATTTTTCATTGACCTTTATCCAGAGGTAATATCAATTGTGGGTTGTAATTTATCTTTAGGCAATATATTCACTGTCTGATGTAATTCAGAATAGACTAACACCGCACTATCGTTGATCAGTTGCTGTTTAACCTCTTCAATTTTTTGCGCTAGGCTGATCTCATTTACTCCGTATTCTGTACCTTCTTGTAAAACAAAAGCTTCAATAATAGCCTGCAAGGTCGCAGTGTCTAACGAGTGGTAAGGTATGATCATAGATATAGGTTAAACCTCATTGCTAAGCGGATAAAGGCCAGTGTCTGCCTGACCAAGGCTAAATAGCAGCAACACTAGCCGAACATTTTAGAAAGTTGAACTCATTAGCTTCTTGTTGCGCAAATCGATTTGGCTAAGGATCTGACCATACAATAATTCAGCCCGTTCACTGGCCATTTGTACTTGTTCGATACTCAATTTATTTTTATCCATGTCTCGGCTCTTGCGTGCTGGCTCATAACCACTTTTTGCCGAGATATAGTTCCATATATACGACATTTCTAAGTCTTGTTTTATGCCTTTGCCTTCAAAGTACATTAAAGCTAAATTAAATTGTGCTAGCGCATAGTTTTGTCTAGCGGCCTTCTCATACCACCTAAAGGCTTTAGCGTGGTCAAGGTTAGTGCCCTTGCCGTTGGCATACATAACACCTAAATTGAATTGTGCGCTTGCCAGTTTTTTGTTTGCAGCCTTTTCCATTAGTCTAAATGCTTTGGTTAGATTTTGTTCAACCAACACGCCCTCATCGTATACTATCGCTAACGAAAACAAAGCATCGGGATAGTTTTGCTCGGCGGCCAAATTGAGCAATTCTAGCGCTTTTGTACCGTCTTTGACCACCCCCCAACCATTTAAATGAACCATGGCCATTTGATATTGTGCAGGAGCGTATTGCTCAGCAAGTAAGGGTTTAAATTCTTCTATGGCTTGTTTAAATTGACCTTTGTTTAATTGTGCTATGGCTAAGTCTATATCACCATTAAAACTAAACGCTGAAAAACAGCTGAGCAAGGTAGTCGACACAGCAATTTTTGTTAATATTTTCATAGTACACCTAATGGTTTTGTGTGAAAAGATTATGATCTTGATCACAGTGTAGCAAGACAATCGCTTTTTAGCTCACTATTGGTTCATTATCTGCTCAATTTGTTCTTCTAATTCAAGCCAATGCATTTCACTGTCAGCAATATCTTGGGTTAGTTTTGCTTGTTGTTTAAGTGCTAATGTTAACTTTTCTTTATTAGCCGACTGATATAGATCAGTGTCATTGAGTTGAAGTTCCAATTCGGCCAATTGCTGTTGCCACTGTTGAGTGTTTTGTTCTATTTGTTGTGATTTTTTTCGCAATGGCGCGGTTTTTTTACGCAGTTGAGCTTGTTGTTGTCGTTGTGATTTTTTATCTACCACATTGCTGTTTATTGTTTTATCGTTATTTAATAATTGCTTTTTATCATCGTTGAGCCATTGTTGGTAGTCATCAATATCGCCAGAAAATTGTTGCAATTGACCATTGGCTATCAGGTAAAATTCATCGACACAAGACTCTAATAAATACCTGTCATGGGCAATTAATATAATGGCGCCATTAAACTCTTGTAGCGCCATTACTAAGGCTTGACGCATTTCGAGATCTAAGTGGTTAGTGGGTTCATCGAGTAATAAAAGTTGCGGCTTTTCAAGTACGATCAGCGCTAACACCAACCGAGCTTTTTCACCACCTGACATGGTATTTACTAGGCTTAATGCCTGATCACCACTAAACCCAAAGCGGCCTAGAAAAGTTCGTGCTTGCAACTCAGTCAGTGCCGGTTTGGCAACAGTGATATGGTTGATAGCGGTTGCATTTAATTGTAATTGTTCAAGTTGATGTTGAGAAAAATAGCCGATTTGTAACTCTTGCGCACAATATCGAGAGCCGTTAATGAGGGCAATATCGGCGGCTAGTGATTTGATCAGAGTTGACTTTCCCGCCCCGTTTCTCCCAAGCAGCCCGATGCGACTTCCCGGCACTAAAGACAAATTTGCTGATCTCAAAATGATCGCTTGTTCATGGTAACCACAGTCGGCATTTTCTATTGATAACAATGGGTAAGGTAAATGATCCGGTTGCTCAAAAGTAAAAGTAAATTGACTATCGACATGCGCCGGTGCGAGATCGGGTAATTTTTGTAAACGTTTTAAGCGACTTTGCGCTTGTTTAGCTTTGCTGGCTTTAGCTCTAAAGCGATCAACAAAAGCGGTTAAATGTGCGACTTCTTTTTGTTGTTTTTGATATTGCGCATCTTGCTGGGCTAACTGCTCAGTGCGTTGGCGTTCAAACGAGCTGTAATTTCCAGAGTAAAGTTTAGCCGTTTGGTGTTCAATGTGGAGTATATGGCCAATGACATCATCGAGAAAATCGCGATCATGAGAAATCAATACCAAGGTACCCGTAAAGCGTTTTAACCAGCGTTGCAGCCAGATCACCGCATCGAGATCTAAATGGTTAGTTGGTTCATCTAACAACAATAAATCAGCGCGACTGATCAGGGCTTGGGCAAGATTTAAGCGCATCCGCCAGCCTCCTGAAAAATCTTTTACCGGATTGGCTAATTGTTCTTGCACAAAGCCTAAACCGTGCAATAACTCACCGGCTCTGGCGGGTAAACTATAGCCATTAATGGTATCTATTTGATTAATAATGATGGCTTCTTGATTGCCATTATTTTCAGCGCGGGCAGTTGCCAATTGCTGTTGTAATTGACGAAACTCTTGATCACCGTCAATGACATAATCAAGTGCTGACTTCTCTAGGGCAGGCGTTTCTTGTTTAACAGTAGCAATCTTCCATTGCGCAGGAAGAGAAATGTCACCTGCTTCAGGAGATATTTGTCCCAATAAAGCGGCAAAAAGTGAAGATTTTCCACAGCCGTTTGCACCGACTAAGCCAACTTTATGGCTAGAATAAATAGTGAAACTTGAGGATTTAATTAAATTTTTAATGCCTCTATCTAAGCTAATATTAACCGCGGTGATCATTGCTGCGTCCTGAAAATGTGTTGTTCCATACTATTGTCCTTTTCCTGAGGGCCTTATTCAAGGTAAAATAAACACTGGATCGGATCAAAAGGCGACACAGTGAAAAAAAGATTTATTGCCGGGGCGACTTGTCCTAAATGTAAAGCCGTGGATACCTTGGCGCTAACCAAAGAAAATAATGTAGAAACCGTTACTTGTGTTGATTGCGGTGAGCAAATGTCGCAACCAGAAGCGCATGTTGACAAAGAGGTTCGACCGTCAGAGCAAGTTATTGGCATGTTTAAACCCAAATAAACCGTTTCGTTATCAATCGAGCCGAGCAACCCGCCTTGCTAATAATGCGGAGGAGGCGGCTCTATTTCTTGCTTTGCCGATGGTTCGCTGGCATTGTCTTTTATCCGGTTGGCCAGTAACAATAACTGGTTTTTTAATTCAGCTATTTGCCCTTGATGAACGGTTAACTCTTGATGTAAATGTTCGATCATATCATCTTGAAAAGCATTGCGAGATTCCAGTAGATCAATGCTTTGCGAAAGTGTCTCAATGTTTTTCATAACGGCTTTATCTGCCATAATTCTGCAAATCCTGATGATGACTCGGTTAATATGTGGTTATTATCTCTAAAAGCGACGCTATAAACAACCGCACTCGCCGGACGAACATCTTTGCGCGGGCTGACTCGCCAGCTGGTTAGACGTTTACCTGTGGATATTTGCCAGATACTGACTTTACGCGAAGGAGCACCAGTGACTAAGTATTTACCATCGGCAGAAAAGCTGACTGAGCTAAATATTTCTTGTCGGCTAGCGTATTGCAACTGACTCACTAATTTTCCTGTGTTTAAATCCCAGATATTGGCAGACTTTTTACTGTCTGCTGTAAATGCCATACGCCCCTTGGGATCGAGTGCGACTTTTGTCACTCGACTAGGGTGATTAAAACGATAAATCACCTGTCCTGTTTGCGTATCCCAAGTGTAAGCAACATAATCGTTGGCTCCTGAGAGGGCGACTCGGCCATTGGGCAGTAAGTCGACAGAGTTAACCTTTTCCCGATGACCTAAAAACTCAATACGCCTGCCGCTATTGGGTTGGAAATGGACGACAGTGCCATTGCCTTTGCCAATGAGAATAGACTTGCCCTCGTTAGCTACGGCAATATCACGAATACTTGATTCGCGAATTTGCCAATAGCCCTGCGATTGTCCTGTACTGACATTCCACAAAGAAAAATTCACTTTACTGGCAGTAACAACGTGGCTGTTGTTGTTAGCAATGTCTATGGCCAACACCAAATTATCAGCACTGTCTTGTTGTTGTGACCAAGAGAATTTTAGGGCGTTATTGTTGAGATCCCACAAACTAATGCCGTGGTGAATTGATGACACCACACTAAGCTGACCATCATTTGAAATATTGGCGGCATAAGCGCCGTCTACGGCATGTTGCCATTGTTTACTAGGGGCTTTACTCATTGGTTGACAAGCCATGAGTACCCAAACGAGTATTAGGTTAATAACAGCAACAACCGATAGATTAGATGTAAACCCCATATAAATACTTTTTTCTCTTGGCAATTACCGTTAGTATAAGCAGTTCTTACTGTAACAGTTATTAATTAACGCGGCTAACTATAACATTTATAGCATAGCTTGATTTTGGAGAAATAGATGAAATTGTTTAAACCGACATTAGTGGCACTATCTCTGGTAACTCTAATGGGTTGTCAGGAAGAAGCTAAACAACAGGAACCTGCCCTTGTGCTCGAGACTGAAGTGCAAAAGCAGGCATATAGTTTAGGTGCTTCTATTGGCATGTTTACCCAAAGTAACCTAGAAAAGCAAACAGAGATGGGCTTAAGTTTAGATCAAAAGCTTGTTATACAAGGTTTTACTGACAGTATTTCTGGTAAAGCGATTATTGAAAAAGAAGAAATTCAAACATTGATGATGAATCTTGAGAAAACAATGCAAGAGAAACAGCAAGCGGCCGCCGCAGCCAGTGCTGAAAAAAGTCTTGCTGAAGGTAGTGCTTACCTTGCTGAAAACGCCAAAAAAGAAGGCGTTCAAGTGACTGATTCGGGCATTCAATACCTAGTGATCACCCAAGGTGAAGGTGAAAAACCGGCGGCTACCGATACGGTAAAAGTACACTATAAAGGCACATTCTTAAATGGTGAAGAATTCGACAGCTCATATAAACGCAATCAACCTGCAGTATTTGGCTTAAACCGGGTTATTCGCGGCTGGACTGAAGGCGTGCAATTAATGCCTGTCGGTTCAAAATACAAATTTACTATTCCGTCAGATCTTGCTTATGGACCTAATGGCAATCCACCGCGTATTCCGGGTAACTCAGTGTTAGAGTTTGAAATAGAATTGTTAGAAATTGTAAAACCACAAGAGCCAGCTCAAGTAGGAGATAAAGATAGCGAATAATTTTGCTATTTTTCCTTCAACAGAAAAAACGACGTTTATGCGTCGTTTTTTTATGGCGATTAATAGGCCAAATACAGATAACCACAGGATGAACAGAGTCCACCTAGTATTTGCTTGATGATACTAGGTATTTAGCGAAAAAAAGCTAATATTAATATATATACTTAGGTATTCATTGAGGGCTGATAAGGTGAAAGTGTATGGATAAAGTTGATGCCATTATTGTTGGTGCCGGTGTCGTCGGCTTAGCAATAGCTGCCAAGTTAAGCCAATACCTGCGGCAAGTGATTGTTGTTGATAAAAACCCTGGTTATGGTGAAGAAACCAGTAGTCGTAACAGCGAAGTCATCCATGCCGGTATCTATTATCCACAACAGAGTTTAAAGGCCAAATTTTGCGTGCAGGGTAAACACGCACTTTATCAATATTGTCAGCAACGTCATATTCCAGTACAACGCCTTGGTAAATTGTTAGTCGCTCATGATCAAGCTGAAGAGGAAAGCTTAGCCAAGGTGTTGTCTATTGCACAGGGCAATGGTGTCGATGATCTCAATTGGCTAACGCTTAAGCAAGTTGATCAACTTGAACCCGCTGTTGCAGCTCGTGCTGCCTTGCTATCACCCTCGACAGGTATCATAGATGTGCACACTTATATGCAGTCATTATTAGCTGATCTACAGCGGCAGCAAGGGATGTTTGTTGGTGATACAAAGATGTTGCGCGCTGAGCCCAACCAACAAGGCTTTACTGTTGATTTATTGAGTGGCAACGACGAAGTGCGCATTAATTGCCAGTATTTAATTAATAGTGGTGGTCTGCACAGCACGGCTGTTGCTGAGCAGATCATAGGTTTATCAACGGCCGATATTGCCACTTTGCATTGGTGTCGAGGCCATTACTTTTCTTACACTGGCAAAAGCCCATTTAAGCATTTAATTTATCCGGTACCACAAGCTCACGGTTTAGGTATTCACGCCTCATTGGATGTCGGCGGACAGTTAAAATTTGGCCCTGATACCGAATATGTATCTGCCTTAGATTATAAGGTGGATCCAGCTTTAAGAGAGACATTTTATCAGGCGATAAAATTATACTTTCCCGCTGTTGATATCGAGCGATTGCAACCCGCATATGCGGGGATCCGGCCAAAACTTCAGGGGCCTGATGACAGTTTTCGAGATTTTGTTATTCAAGCAGAGCCTCAACATCAGTTACCTGGTTTGATCAACTTGTTTGGCATCGATTCTCCCGGTTTAACTTCAAGTCTAGCTATTGCTAAATACGTCAGTCAATTACTACACCTCAGTGAGTCATAGTCATCAAAAATCAATGAGGAGGACGAAACAAGATCTGCATGCGCTGCTGGATTGAAAGGCCTTTAGCGGTAACATCGCGGAATAAATCGCGCCATTCTGCAAAAGTCACAGTGATAGGATTTACACTGTTAACCGGTTTGGTAATGCCATAAACCACAGTCTCGATTTCTGGTTCAAAAGTGCCAAACATTTTATCCCAAATGATCAATACGCCAGCATAGTTTTTATCTATGTATTTGGGGTTTCTGCCATGATGTACTCTGTGGTGCGATGGGCTATTAAACACATACTCCAACGGGCCTATGCTCTTAATTGCTTGGGTATGAACAAAGAATTGTAAAGCCAAATTAAACAATACTACCAAGACGACCATATTCGGAGGAAAACCTATGATCACCAGTGGCAACCAAAAAATCCACATGCCAGCAATGGGGTACATTAAGCTTTGTCGAAATGCCGTACTAAAATTCATAGTTTCCGAGCTGTGATGCACTACATGTGCTGCCCACATATAGCGAATTCGATGACTGCAACGATGAAACCAGTAATAACAAAAGTCCTGTGCGACTATCAACAGCAAAAAGCTAGTTAAGCTGATGTCAATGTCAAATAGTCGCCAATCAAACACCGACAAATACAAGTAACTAATGAATAGGCCGGCAAGTATATCACTGCCTTGGTGCATGATTGCCAGCGTAAAATTACACAGGGTTTCGCGTTTGGTGTAGCGAGCGTTGGCAGGTAAAGAGTTTTTGTTTTCTGCTGTGTACCACTCAAGCAAAATACAACTAAAAAAGATCGGCGCGAATAGGATCAGCAACAGATCTGCATTATCAATAATAAATGATAAATCCATAGTTAACCCCTTTTGTATATGTCTGTTGGTGTCGTATAGCTAATGTTAGCTGATTAATAAATAATAAAATATGGTTTACCAGCGAGCAAAGTGATCTTCACTCAGTCCAATCTGATTATTGATGGCGATGTCATTACCATCAATATTGCTGATCACCCCCTGATAATAGCCAATATACTGGCGAAAATTACTTTTCAAGTAGCCCAAATTGAGTCGTTCATTGCGACTATTGACTGGGGTAAAGGTAAGGTTTACTGCCGGACTATTGGTGACACTCGTATCACTGCTAATAGACCAAGGTTGAGCTATGGCTAGTTGACTGCGATCCCGCTGAAAACTAAATTGTACCGGTGGTAAATAATAGCGCTTACCGTCAAACCAACAGGCATTTTCAGTGACACCTGTTTCATTGACACCGGCAGCAAGGTTTAAACCAAATACCTTGTGGTTTATTAAACCATTAATACTCGCCCAGCGCCAACTTGTTTCACGGCGCATGTAACCAGCAGAAAAATCATAACTGGCCAGGGCTTTGTCTAACAACTGTGGTTGTTGATCAATTAATAACTCCCCCTTTACCGTTAAACCATTGTGCTTTTCGGTATAAGTCCATCCGTTGTAGCCCGTTGGGCTGCACATGGCAAGCGGTTGGTTGTTATTTTGTTTGTCTAAGGTCAAGCTGGCCTTTATCGCCAGACTATCGATGGCTAGTTGCCACTGTCCTTGCACGATATGAAAGCGAATATGGTTGTGTCGGCCACCTATGAAGGCTTTACCCGAATGAGCACAAGGGAAGGTTTTATAACCTATGGTTGGTGGGCGCAACCAAGTATTTTCGAGCATAGTATTATTGGCAATGTCATAAATGTATAAAAATCCATTGGCCAAGTAACGAATATCAGCAATGGCGGCACCAATGATATATCGACCGGTATTTATGGCGACAAATTGAAATTGTTTATAGTGAAAGTATCGGCTAAATACACTGGCCGGTTTATCCATATCATTGAAATAGCGGAAGGTGTTTAACGACAAATCTTCTATCGGCTGCTCAAATTGGCCAAATACCGGTTCGCCATGAGCTGACATTAAACAAGGTGTTTGATTTTTTCTATCCGGTTTTTGATATAACATGCGGTTTTGCATTACTCAAAGTCAAAGCAGTGTTTACTGTACCTTGAATAGTCGATAGATAAAAGTCACTGCGATGAGGTGTGATACAGCTAAAATAGCCCCCCTTGGTTTCGCCCATATCGATGACTGTTATTTTAGTGAATTGAAACAAATAAAACTGCGGTGGTGCTATGAGCAGTGACCACCGCAATTTGATGCACCAGTGTTATTTTTTAAACACCTTGAGTAACTCGTTGGCGACGTCTTCAGCGACGTCTTTGGCTAGTTTGTCAAAGCCACTTTCGAGTACTTTGAGATTTTCTTTGTAGACGTGGTGTTTGCCGTGAATATCGACATCAATAATCAAGGTAGGGGCATCGCCTTTTTTGCCCGCGGTTAAGATCCCTTTTAGGCTGCCTTTTGCTTCTAGGGAGTTAATTTTTAAGGCAGTAAGACCATTGGCTACCGCTTTTAAGGCTTTTTCTATGCCTTGATTGGTACTGTGTGCTGCACTTAACACCCCTTTTGCGACTTGCAAACCACCGGTTGCTGTGCCTAACGCTGTCTCTAGTTCAAGCACTTTGGGATCAGCATCTACAGGTACTATCTTAACCGCTTTATCCGCCTCTTTTAACACCCCTTCTGCAGTTTTTAATGCGACTTCTTCACCACCTGCTGCGGATTTATATTCACCTGCCTTCACACCGTCTTTAGCGGCGCGGCCAAACTTCCAGTGTTTCGCATCGTGTTTGGCTTTATCATTGTATTCTTTTGCTTTTTTATTGTTGTAATCAATTTTTTTCTTCAGGCTACTGACTTTGTCTTCATCGTGTTCGATGGTTCTCGATGCGTCGTCATAACGTTTTTTGGCCTTTTCTTTAGCTTCTTTTATTTGTTTATTGAGCTCATTGACTTTATCTTGTTTGACATTGATGGTGTGTTGAGCATTACTGATGTCTTTGTCACCTTTTTTTAAGCCTTTTAAGGCAGTGTTGACCAAAGAGCGAAAGGCTTTATCATATTTTGCCGCTAGCTTGGCATCAAAGTCTAAATCACTGCCTGCACTCAAGTGTTGGCCGGTTGACTTAACGGTTAATGCCGCGTCAAAAGCACCGCCAAAACGGGTATCAGAAGATAACATCACCTGACTTGGCTCAATGTCAATTACATATTTTTCTTCAAAATTTTTAAACAGTTCGATATCACCAGCCATATAAAACTTTGGATCAACACTCGGGCCAGCTTGCACAGTGAGCTCGGCATCTTTGAGATCTAAAGGCCCAAATTTGATCGGATCTAAGGTGCCGCTCAGAGAAAACCCTTCGGTTGATGCATAGCCAGAAGCCGTACCTAATTCTTTTTTATCAAAGATAAGCGTAGCTTGTAAGGCCATACCGGCACCTTCAATTTCGAGTTTGTCGGCTAAATCATCGGGTAATGAAGCACCGGGAGTCATAAACGCAAAGGCCATATCTTTTAAACTAATGGACATGGGCTTAAAACCGCCGCCTTTGGGTTTAGCACTCTTGTTGGCATGTTTTATGAGATTATTAAAGCTTAACTCATTGGCCGTACCGGCTAATGCTATTGCCGTGGGCAGACCTAAAGCTTCTGGCGAGAGCACCATATCCGCTGCCGCTGTAACGGTTTCGGAGCCCACTTTTACTGTGCCTTCTAGGCTTAAATCAAAACTTCCCGTTTCATTGATACCTGCACTTATTGAAGTGTTCTCTATAGTTAAGCCTTTAATACCTATGGCATTTTTCCAGTCACCTTGCATGTCACCAGAGACGAAAACTTCAATTTCAGTATCGTTTTCCTTCAAACCAAAATCGACGTCAAACTCTATGTCTTGACCCTTGCTTTGTTTCATTTTTACTGCAGTTTTAAAACCCAGACCGGCGCCATTTTCAGACAGCGACATAAAAAACTCAACGCTGGCATCTTTTAATTTGAGAAACTTAAAACCGTGGTCGCTTGGGGCGTCCATATCAACCGTAATATCGACACTAGGGCGATGCGAAAATAAACCAGAAATTTCGCCATCGACATCTAATTTGGCTTTTCCTAAGCCAATTTTTCCTAAGGCTTTTTGTACATTACTAGGGGCTTGAGCCACATCAAATTCAGCGATAAGGCTCATGCCTTGTCCCAGTTCTAAATCATCTTCGGGTAGCGCACCATCAACCGTAAAAAAGTTTTGTACCGCTAAAGGCAGTTCATCATAAGCACCAGTTAACCCCTCAGTTGAAGTGATAAGGCGCATCTTAGGCAGGCCAATATCTTTGAGAAAACTTTTTTTGTGGCCGGTAATATCGGCTAAGGTCAATGGTTTTTCGAATTTAAAGCCAATATTCCAGCCTTTGTTTTCACCGTCATAAAACACCACAGAGTCAACTTTTTTGTTGAGAATATCTATAGTGCCACCTAAGGTGTCTAATGAAATAACAGGTGATTCAATGGCGAAGTGTTTAACGTCTGGAATGTGTTTAAACTCATTAAAATCAGCGAGAGAAAAACGATGGCCAGTTAAAGCCATGGTAAAATCAGCCAATTTTTTGTCTTCTACGGCAATATCGATGTTTACATCGATATTTTCCCCCTTTCTCTTAAAAACACCACCTAGCTCTCCTGATAAGGCAACGGCAATATCACTGCTGTCTACTGTTAATTCCAAGCCCAGTTCACTGAGTTCAAGCATTGACATACCGAAAGCATTTTTCCAGTCAATTTTACCTTGTTCGCTTGAAGTGAAAATTAATTTCTTTTGTTTTAGTGCCTCGGCATCGACCGAGCCGGCAAAGTTTAGCTTATGACCACCGAATTTTGCGGGAAAATGCAGACCTACCGCATCATCACTAACCACAATAAATGAAGGCAATGTAATACCCAGCTCTGTTAACGCCTTTTTAACGGTGACTGTCTCGGCATAACTGGGATTGATCATCAAAAAAGTAAGTATTATCAACAAAAATCGCTTGAAAGTTCCGATTTTGGCTAATGAAGTCACAGGTGAAATCGCATAGTTATTTTGCATCTTTATTACCGCCATGTATTAGTTACCGCCATGTATTAGTTACTAGCAACTGTTAGTTACTGTCATTTCAAAATTATTGATAGTGTGTGTTTTTTCATCTCACTTAGTTTTTTTATTCAGGTTTTCACCTGCACTATTGACATGCATAGGTTTACCTAAGCAAACATAACGAGTATCAATAATCCGAATCACTAGAGCTATCTGAGTCATCATCACTATCACTAGTGGTTTGCTGACTACTTTGCAGTAGTTGTGGAGAATTTGCACTACTGACCATTTGTGTCCCCTTGTCGCTGACCGTGAGTAGAGTTGAGTCTTTGACTGAATCTCCAATGGTTACTGTGGTATTTTGTGCCTCTGTCGCCCACACTTTACCAATGGTTTGTAGGGTTTGATTATATAATGTCAGTGCTTCTTGCTTATTCAAATCATAGTTGACTGAAAACTCACAGGCGCGAAAAAACATCTCTCTTGCCATTAATACCGTGGGAGTTCTGCCGGCCATTTCAACTTCATTTGAGTCATCTTGTCCAGATATTTGATCACTACTGGTGTCGATAAGGGCATAACTTATGTTGGCATCATCGCCCTGATCATAAGCCGCATCTGGCATAGATTGCGTACATATGAGGTAATTAGCATTTTTATCGCGAATAAAAGTCTGTGAGATCCCCGCGGTCACTGCAATAGCGCTATTAACTTGTATTGTTTTGTGCTCTGGTACTGGTTGATAAGTACTGCCGCAAGCGCCAAGTAAAAGCACAGAGCCAAGCAACGGCATATTTTTTAGGAAAAACTGCATATAAGATCCTAATTACCATAATAAATATAAAAATAATGTGTCGTATTTAAGCATAGTGTACAAAAAAAGCAAATTCTACCATTTGAGTAAACTAATTGAGGTAATGGTGAAAAATATTTGCTAGTGGCACAAAGCGCAGTCGTAAAAGCTTTTAGTTTTAAAGCTGCTGGCGGTAACAAAACAAAAACACCCTATTTTGGCAAATGTTTTCGAGGATGATTATCGACTGTTTAAGAGAAATTTAAACACTCTGGTCATTATATAATAGTTAAAATAATGAGTTAACAAAATTGATGTCAATACTCATTAAAAAGAAGGCACTCATTGCCTCCTTTTTAGGTTTTTTGTATTCAACAGATCAACGTCTTACTTTCAAATCGACATTGGTATCGGCAAATAAGAAGATGGTAGCGGCATATGCTGCCACATTTTGCGCTAATTCGGCTGGAATGATTTTATCTAATGTGTCATCCGGAGTGTGATGTAAGTCGAAATAATCAGAGCCTTCTTGATTTAAGCGAATAGTTGGCACCCCTTTATCGGCCATAGGAATAATGTCTGGTCCGCCACCTTTGACGTCTGAGCCACCGCGAATTATGCCCAAAGGAGCAATGATTTTGGCTATTTCGTCTACTAATTTACTGGCTTCTGGGTTGACATTAGAAACGATTCGCCAGATATTTCGCGCACCGAAGTCAGACTCAGTGGCCATGACGTGGTTGTCGAGGTTGTCTTGGTGCTTTTGGGCATAAGCGTATGCGCCTAATAAGCCCACTTCTTCCGCACCGAACATGACAACGCGAATGGTGCGTTTCGGGCGTTTAGGTAAGTTGGCAATTAACTTGGCTGCCGCAGTCGTTATGGCAATACCTGCGCCATCGTCAACCGCTCCAGTGCCTAAATCCCAACTGTCTAGGTGGCCGCCGATAAGCACGATTTCTTCAGGCTTTTCACTGCCAATTAAATCCAATACAACGTTGCCACTAGTGACTTCGCCTTGCCAATCAGAGCCAGAATGAAGAGAGATAGATAAGGGTTTATTTAAATTGTGTAAGCGACGCAAGTGATCGGCATCTGGATTGGATATAGCGATGACCGGAATGTTGGCCCATTTGTCTTGGTTTTTACTCATCATGCCAGTGTGTGGAAAGCGATGCGAGTCGGAGCCTACAGAGCGAATGATTAACGCACTTGCGCCACCGCGCTCAGCGTGTTGCCAGCCAATTCGGCGCTTTTGGTTTGATGGGCCATAACCTTCTCCTGTTTGACTTTTAACCATGGGCTCGCCATCAACAAAGGCAACTTTGCCTTTTAGGGTACCGTCTTCAATCGACGTTAGGGCGTGAATGTCTCTGAAATAAATGATAGGTGCATTGATTTCTTTCTCACTTGGGGCTGCACCACCAAGCGCTGAACCATATAATTCTTGGTTATAAGGTGAAGTCAGGGCAATGTGTAAGTGACCCCTGTCCCAAAATGGCATAGTAAATTCTTCAATCGTGGCTTTGTCAAAGCCTAACTCTTTACCTAATTTAACACCCCAATCACGTGCTCGCTTTTCGGCTTCCGAACCGCCTAGTCGAGGACCAATTTCTGTCGTCAAAGACTCGACTATGTTAAAACCAAGATCGCTTTTTAGGGCGGTGTTGATCAACTGCTGCGCCGTTGCTTTTTGTTGCGCTGTCAATGCTAATTCTGCGGCGACTAAAGGCATACTCAATGCGCATAACAGGGCACTGAGGGTTAGGCTATTCAATAATTTCATTTTTGCTCCAGTTGGGTGAAACGTTAATCGATGAGTTACTTGTAAAGTGAAGTTGGCAAATTCTAAATCTTTCATACCCTTTACGCCAATTATTTCGAAAAGATCATTCAACACCTCATTAGCTGTATTGTTATATATTCCATTTTAGAATAAAAAAGTGATATCTATTCTTTTTAATGTGATCAGACAACCACTATTATTTGCTTATATTTTGCATTACTCGAGTTGAGTGAAGATGTCTGAACAACAAAATTTAAATCAAACCATGCTGAGTAATGAGCAATTAGGCTCATTAAAACAGGCTATTGGTGGTTATTCTCCGCTGCAGCTAGCATGGGCGAGCGGGTATTTAGCGGCAATAAGCGAAGGCACCTCGGCGGTTGCATTACCAACATCAACAGTAACTCAAGCGTCTTCAATATTGACTATTTTATATGGTTCGCAAACTGGTAATGCTAAGGGGGTAGCCCTAGCGCTAGCTGAGCAAGCGCAAGCACAAGGGTTAACGGTAGAATGTAAAAACATGGGCGAGTTTAAGCCCAAGAGTATTAAAAATGTTAACCATCTGCTTATTGTTGCCAGTACCAATGGCGAAGGCGAAGCGCCAGATGATGCCATTGCTTTGCATGAATTTTTACAGTCTAAAAAAGCCCCTAAATTAGCTCATTTACATTACGGTGTTTTGGCATTAGGGGATACCAGTTATGAATTTTTCTGTCAAACAGGTAAAGATTTTGACCAGTATTTATCAGCACTTGGCGCAAAGTCGATGCATCCTCGTGTCGATTGTGATGTTGACTATGAAGAGGCCGCCAGTGTTTGGACCTCGGCGATCATTGCAAAAGCACAAGAGATGATAGGAAGCGAACAGGTTACTAATAATGTGGTTACTTTGCCAACGGTTGGCGCCACTCAGCAATACACTAAACAAAATCCTTACATAGCTGAGCTTATTGTCAGTCAAAAAATTACCGGTTGTGATTCCAATAAAGAAGTTTGCCATGTTGAAATTGACTTGGCAGATTCAGGCATGACATATCAGCCCGGTGATGCATTAGGCATATGGTTTGATAATGATGCCGAGCTGGTTGCGGAGTTAATGACCACATTACATATTGAACCTAGTACCACAGTCAAGTTAGGTGGTAAAACCTTTACTGTGCAAGAGGCACTGACTTCGACGCTGGAAATTACCCAAACGGCAGTTAATTTTGTGCACTTTTGGGCACAGCACTCGCAAAATGAAAAATTATTGAGTTTAGTTGGTGATAACAATGCCACCAGAGATTATGCTGCTGCTCACCAAGTTGTTGATGTGGTTAAAGTGGCCCCAGCAAAAATTGATGCGCAAGCCTTAGTTGATGCGCTGCGAAAAATCACCCCTCGTTTGTATTCTATTGCCTCGAGCCAAGCTGAAGTCGAAGAAGAAGTGCATTTAACCGTTGGTTTAGTGAAATATCATGCAAATGGCGTATCGCGAATGGGCGGGGCATCAGGCTTTTTAGCTAAACGCTTAGCCGAAGGTGGGCAAGTTAAGGTGTTTATTGAACACAATGATAATTTTCGGTTGCCTGAGGACGGTAACACACCGGTGATCATGATCGGTCCGGGTACTGGTATAGCGCCATTTCGCGCTTTTATGCAAGAACGTGAAGCCCAGCAAGCAACTGGCGACAATTGGCTGTTTTTTGGTGATCAAACCTTTACCCAAGACTTTCTTTATCAAACTGAATGGCAAGGCTACTTAAAAGCAGGGTTGTTAAGCAAAATTGATTTAGCTTTTTCCCGTGATCAAGCCAACAAAATCTATGTACAAGATCGTCTAGCAGAAAACGCAGCAGAACTATTCACTTGGCTTGAGCGCGGAGCGCATCTCTATCTATGTGGCGATATGAGTCGGATGGCCAAAGATGTGGAAGCCACCTTAATCGATATTATTATTGCGCAAGGTAATAAGACAACTGAGCAAGCTGTCCAGTATTTAAAAGATTTACGCAACGCTAAGCGTTACCAAAAGGATGTATATTAATGACTGATACAAGTCGGGCAAATGGCCCTTTCATCGTCACTGGAAAATTAGCTGACAATGAACGTTTAAAGGCGCAGAGTAATTTTTTACGCGGTACCATTGAGGCTGATCTAGCTGACAAGGTCACTGGCGGCTTTAATGGTGACAATTTTCAACTGATCCGTTTTCATGGTATGTATCAACAAGACGACCGTGATATACGTGCTGAACGCAACAAACAAAAGTTAGAACCGTTACACAATGTAATGCTTCGGGCTCGTATGCCGGGAGGTATAATAAACCCAGAGCAGTGGCTAGCTATTGATAAATTTGCCACTGAGCACACTTTATACGGCAGTATTCGCTTAACTACTCGGCAAACCTTCCAGTTTCACGGGGTATTAAAGCCGAACATCAAATTAATGCATCAAACCTTAAACAGCATAGGTATTGATTCCATTGCCACGGCTGGTGATGTCAACCGCAATGTATTGTGTACTACTAACCCTGTTGAATCTGAACTCCATCAGGAGGCCTATCAATGGGCCAGTAAGATCAGCGAACACCTACTGCCAAAAACACGCGCTTATGCAGAAATTTGGCTTGACGGCGAAAAACTTCAGGGGCCGCAAGGGGAAACCACTGAAGAGCCTATTTTAGGCAATAATTATTTGCCGCGTAAATTTAAAACTACGGTAGTGATCCCTCCGCAAAATGATGTTGACGTGCATGCCAATGATTTAAATTTTGTCGCCATTGCTGAACAGGGCAAGTTAGTCGGTTTTAACGTTTTAGTCGGTGGCGGCTTAGCCATGACTCATGGTGATAAATCAACTTATGCTCGTTGTGCCGATGATTTTGGATTTGTGCCACTAGCGCATACTTTAGATGTGGCTGCCGCTGTTGTCTCAACGCAGCGAGACTGGGGCAACCGTGTCAATCGCAAAAATGCGAAAACTAAATACACCCTTGACCGAGTGGGCATTGATGTTTTTAAAAGTGAAGTTGAGAAGCGAGCCGGTATTGTTTTTCAGCCATCACGTGCTTATAAATTCACTGAGCGAGGCGACCGCATAGGTTGGGTTGAGGGATTTGATGGCAAACACCATCTAGCACTGTTTATTGAAAATGGCCGTTTATTAGATAAGCCAGGTAAGCCATTGAAAACCGGTGTTGCTGAAATTGCTAAAGTGCACCAAGGTGATTTTCGCATGACCGCCAACCAAAATTTAATCGTGGCAGGGGTCGCCACTGAAAATAAAGCCCAGATTGAACAACTGGCCATTGCTCACGGTTTAATGGACGACAGAGTGTCAAATCAGCGAAAAAATTCAATGGCTTGTGTGGCATTTCCTACTTGCCCATTAGCCATGGCCGAAGCTGAGCGTTATTTACCGGGTCTAGTCGACGAGGTGGAAGGTATTTTAACAACTCATGGCATTGCTGATGAACACATTATTTTACGGGTAACGGGTTGTCCCAATGGTTGCGGGCGAGCTATGTTGGCAGAAATTGGTTTAGTCGGTAAGGGACCGGGAAAATATAATATGCATTTAGGTGGCAATATTGCTGGGACAAGAGTACCTAAGATGTATAAAGAAAACTTAGATCATCAAGGGATCCTCACTGAAATTGATGCGCTTGTGGCTCTATGGGTGGCAGAGCGGCAAAGCAATGAAGCCTTTGGTGATTTTGTTATCCGCGTCGGTATTGTCAAAGAGGTCAAGGTGAGTAAGCGAGATTTTCATGACTGATGCGACTTCATCAACAGCAAAATTTGCTTTAAATAACCAAGCTGCTGATTTATTGTCAGATACTTATCTGCAACAGAGCAATGAAGTATTAGAGCAACAAACAGCGACTCAACGCGTTGCATGGGCGATGCAACATTTGCCCGGTAAATTTGTTTTATCGTCAAGTTTTGGTATTCAATCGGCGGTAATGTTGCACATGCTGACCCAAGTTGATGCCAATATGCCGATAATTCTCACCGATACTGGCTATTTATTTCCCGAAACGTATCAATTTATTGACCAGCTCACCGAGCGTTTATCACTTAACTTACACGTTTATAGTGCTGAGCAAAGTGCTGCTTGGCAGCAAGCTAAGTATGGACGGGAATGGGCAAGTGATGACACTGCATTAAAAGCCTATAATCGCCGCAATAAAATTGAACCACTTGAACAAGGCTTGAATCGTCTCGACGCCGGCACGTGGTTTTCTGGGGTGCGCCGTCAACAGTCAGACTATCGCCGCTCTTTACCTGTGGTAAGTATTTTACGAGGGCGTTGCAAAGTACATCCGATCATCGATTGGAGTAATAAAGATATTCATCAATATTTAACGCAACACAAATTGCCTTATCACCCATTGTGGGAAAAAGGCTATGTCTCGGTTGGTGATGTGCACAGCACTCAACCTTTAACTATTGGTATGACTGAAAGTGATACAAGGTTTATTGGTCGACAAAGAGAATGTGGTTTGCATACAGATGGCGACGGCATTTAAATCAGGCAGATAAGGTAAAAGGCTACATATATACTTAATAATTGCCATTAAGCGCTATCGCTAATAGCAAATAATGGCGCTAATTTAGCTTTGATGACATTGAAATAACCCTGATCTGGATTGTCAGTTATCAATTGTGCCAATTCTGCACCGATAGGGGTAAATTTATAAAAGCACAGCACTGCTTGATTCTTTTGCGCGGTTAACTGAATATTATTGCCATGAAAATTTAACTGTAATCGCTCGCCTTTGGCCAAGGTTGTGGTTTCAGTTTCTTGGATAAAAATTAACTGATTATCTGCCAAGGTAAGTAATTCAGCGTAGCTCAATCCAAATTGGCCAAGGTTGATGGTGATTTTCCTGTCTTTTTTAAAAAAATTAAGCAAGTTAGGTGTTTGATAGCCACCAGAAATAACTCGTATGTTATGTTTAGAGTGGTCTCTTATTGACAACGCGCAAGCTTTGGCAAAAAGCTTGGCCTCGATAATACTCATGGTATGAAAGGTTTTTAGGGACTTAAAAGAAAAACTTCCCGGTGAAGTCATTTCTCCAGCTAAAATTTTTGCCCATAAATCCTGCATGGTTTTATTACTGATATTGTTACACAGCTCAATAAAACGACAAAACCAGTCTTGATCTGCTCTATCAACTACTTGTTGATCTGAACAGTATTGCACCGAGCATTTGATAATGGCCTCTAGGTTCTGTTGTTTTCTCAGTAGATCTTTTTGGATTTTGTTTTGTGTTCTCTCTTGTAAAGGGGTTTGCTTAGTATCAGCAACTAAACCACCTGCAACATTAAATTTTGTTGCTAAACCGAGTAATTGTCGCTGTGAAGAAATAGCAGAAGTGGCTTTCTTTTTATGTGCTTCTTGAACGGCCCCCTTGACTAACGCTTGCTCATTGTCATCAATTATGGCTAAATCATTGGTGTTGTTATCAGTTTCAGACATCTCGGCAATTACCCCGGAACCACTAAATTTATGTAACATTACCTATAGAGTATCTATCCGAACGGTTGATTTGTCTATGATTAAATAATATCTGCAATTGCAGAGTGATAAGTTAATTTTAGGCTAAAAGCAATTATTTGCTTAAATTTTTAAAGTTTATTGATTGTTTTGTTGAATAATCATTCTGTCAATTTTATGATGTCATTAGTAAAGTTGTTAACAATAATTTTTCATACAAGGATAATTCGACCTAACCATTGGTTATTTTTGGTTAATTTGGTTATTTGAGGCTACTATGCAGTTTTTAGAAGAAACCAATGATGACTTCCTCTTTATTGATGATAGTGACGAAGATGAAATAATCGATGAATCCAATGGTGATACATGGAAAGTATTGATTGTAGATGATGATCCTGAAATCCATTCAGTCACTCAATTAGCTTTATCCGATCTCATTGTGTTAGGCCGACGTTTAGAATATTTACATGCCTATTCTGGAGAGGACGCCTGTCAGTTAATAGAACAACATCGTGATATTGTGTTGGTACTACTCGACGTTGTGATGGAAACTGATGATGCCGGCTTACGGGTTGTTAAACATATCAGAGAAACCCTATCTAGAGCAGATACCCGAATCGTGTTACGCACTGGACAACCGGGGTATGCACCAGAAGAAAATGTCATTAAAGAATACGACATAAATGATTATAAAACTAAAACAGAGTTAACTCGTCGCAAATTGGTGACAACCGTATATGCCGCCATTCGCTCATATCAACAAATAGATACGGTCAGTAAAAATCATCATGGGTTGGAAAATATTATTGCTGCCGCCGCTGAATTATTAGAGCATCACAGCGTTGATGTATACGCGCAAGGGGTGCTGAGGCAACTTAAACGGATCACCGATGCTGAATCTGGATTATTTTGTGCGCGTGGCCAAGGTATTATTGAAGAAGCAGACGACCTGAGCTTGTATGTGTTGGCACAAAACAATGTGTCACCAGCGTATGTTAATCAGAAATTAGAAATAACCAACAACAGTCAAACAAATGAACAAATTACCAGTTGTTTTCAACAAAAATCTCATCAGTTTTCAGCGACACATGCCAACCTCTATATAGCCAGCGATGGGTATAGAGCTGTTGTACACTTAGAGTTAAACAGACCTTTGTCAAACATTGAAGTGCAATTAATTGAAGTGTTTTTAACCAACATATCGATTGGCTATGAGAATGTTCATTTATTTCAAAAACAACGCAATGCTGCTTATAAAGATTGGCTAACTGACTTGCCGAATCGTTTGGGTTTTGTTCATTTGTTAGATGATTTTAGCCAAAGTGACGATACTAATTTGGTGGCTTGTTTGTTGGATATTAATCAATTTAGCGACATCAATGATGGCTTAGGTCAAGACGTAGGCAATCAGTTGTTAATGGCGGTTGCCGAACGCTTGAAAAACCTTGGTGAAAGCTGCGGATTGGCTCGTGTTGCTGCTGATGTTTTCGGTGTTGTAGGACCTGCCGAACAGGTAAATCAACAGGTGCTATCGGAGTTTTTTTCGCAACCTTTTGCCGCCGGAGAACAACGTTTGACCATCAGGGCAAATTTTGGCTTTTGTGCCAAAGTTGACGCATCCTCTCGGGGCGTAAAGGTGATCAATCAAATTAATATCGCTCTTAATTTAGCGAAAAAAACTAATCAAACATTTTTTGTGTATTACCAACAAAAGATGGAAGATGAGACGCTATGGCGATTAGGTATGATCCGGCAGTTGCGAAATGACTTTGCCGATAATCGCTTGGCGCTTTGGTATCAACCTCAGTTGAATTTAACCACGGGAAAAGTGATTGGTGCTGAAGCCTTATTGAGGTGGCAAAGCCAAACTGGTGAGTTTATTACTCCATCAGTGTTTATCCCCTTAGCAGAGTATTCCGGGTTAATTATTGAAATTGGTGATTGGGTGATCAATCAAGCCTGTATGCAAATTAAAACTCTTGAAAATCATGGCTTTGAGCAAGTGGGCATTTCAGTAAATGTGTCTATGCCGCAATTTAAAAGAGATAACTTTGTCGAACGTATTATTGAAGCGATTCACAAGCACCAAATCCCGCCCAGTAAACTTGAATTAGAAATTACCGAAAATGTGGTGATGGATGAGCCTCAGGTCGTTATTGATGCCTTAAACTCGGTGAAGAAAGAAGGCATCAGTATCGCGTTAGATGACTTCGGCACTGGCTTTTCTTCATTGAGTTACTTGCAACAATTACCGCTAGATCGGTTGAAAGTTGATCGTTCATTTGTTGCTGATATTGCCAAACCCGGTAAATCGCTTATTGCCGACACCATCATCAGCTTAGGTAAACAAATGAATTTAAAAGTGATTGCTGAAGGTGTTGAAGATGAAGTACAACAAGCGCATTTGAAAGATCAAGGCTGTGAGGAAGTGCAAGGTTTTTATTATGCTAAAGCGATGCCAGCAGAAGAATTTCTACAATTTTTAAAAAATAATCAGGCATAGCATATCATTTTGGCAAAAATATTTAGCGCTCGTGCAGCGCTAATTCAACGCCTTTACTCGGATTAACTGGTACTAACAGAGCTAAAATTAAAGAGCAGCCTGCAAAACCAGCACCTATATAAAATACCGTGGCATTATCGTGCACCCATATCATTCCCAAGATAACAGGAATGATCACTGCGGCAATATGATTAATAGAAAAGCTTACTCCAGCACTTGCGGCAATATCTTCAGGGCTGGCGATTTTTTGAAAGTAGGTTTTGATCGCTATGGCTAATGCGAAAAATAGATGGTCAATAATATACAATCCAGCGGCAATTATTGGGTTGTCGACCATACCGTAAGCAATAAACACTATGATCAGACCAATGTATTCAAACTTTAGTACTTTGCGTTCGCCAATAATGCCAATTAACCGACCGATTTTAGCGGCAAATAACCAATTAAACAGATAATTTAGCAGAAACAATAAACTAATATCAGCAACACTGTATTTAAATTTTTCTACCATCAAAAATCCGGCAAAAACTACAAATATTTGCCGTCGTGCCCCACTAAAAAAAGTCAATGCATAAAATAACCAGTATCTCTTTTTCAACACCAATTTCTTTTTCTGTTCGGTGCCAACAGGAAATTGTTTAAAGCTGAGTGCCAAGACGATTGTCAACAGTAGGCCCAAACCACCAAAAAGTGTATAAGTCGCCTGATAACTCCAAGTATAGTGCTCCATTAACAGCCAAATACTAGCGAATGCAAGCAATGAGGCGGCTGATTTTACCGATAAAAGTTGTCCCATAAAGTGTGCTGTTTGTTGCTTGTTGATCCACTGCAGAGTCAGCGACTGATTCACCGTTTCGAAATAATGAAAACCAACAGACATCAGCATGGTGGTAATATACAAGCCTAAAACACTAGGAAAGTAACCTGTTAAAACAACCCCTACAGCGGTTAATGCCAGTGAAGCAATGGCAAGTTTTTGCTCCTTGATAAATATCAACAGGTATATCACCGTAAAGGCGAGGAACCCGGGCACTTCACGCAAACTTTGCAGCACGCCAATTTCAACACCAGTGAAGTTAGCTTTTTCGACAACAAAATTATTTAACAACGCCATCCATACAGAAAAAATAAGTGGCATGACAAATGCCATGACTAATAAAAGATTTTCAGGCTTATTGAGACGGTGGCTAAATAACATTGCGGTTCCATAACACATGTTGAGGACTATCGTTATTGTAATCGATATTCAACTAAAGGGAGAGCATTATGCGCAAAGTATTCACTGACGCGCAGTGTGCTTAATTGAAATCAATATAGTTTATTGTTTATTTCATCTTATATTCCCCTTAATCATCAAGCGATTATATTTTATATCGACTGTATCCTAGGGGAGATGATGCTATAGTATAGTTATGAATTTTGTATTATTTCTTGATTTTTTATGGGTGCTATTATGCCTTTAACTACATTAGGGTATTCACCTATGAGCACAAGTACACATGTTGATAAAAAAGGCCAATAATAAACAGCTGGTAACGCGTTACAATCTATCTATTGTGGTAATATTTGTTGGTATTATCTTAGTTGCTTTGGTTGTTGCGCTGGTGCTATACGATAAAAACTTAGCCGAGCTTGAAGACAACAATTATCAACAACTAGTACAACAAGCCAATAAAATTGATGTTCAACTTTTACAGTCAATGCAAGGGGTTACCTCACTGCGGGATTTTGCTGACTACTATCTAAATTATGCCTCAGAGCTGAAAGTTTTGTCGCCCAAACTGGTGCAAAACGGTGAAAAATTCCATCTGCAAAAATCAGCACAAAACCTCGTTGCACGCAGTCCACACCTCAGCGCAAACATCACCGGTATCGGCGATATTTCAACAATGAGTGCTAGCTTAAATAAAGAATTATCTATGGCCATTGGCTTGACCCCAGCACTGATAACAGCCAAAAACTCTAGCCAAGTGACTGATTGGTTTTACTACATTTCTCTTAACAGGTTTGTCAGCTTGTATCCTTGGATAGGACACCGAAACTGGCAGTATCTTGATCTCGTGCTCAATAATCCATTTATCATAGGCATTATTGATAGTTCTGATCACGGTGACTCTTTTTTTTGGTCTATACCTTACTTCGAGACGGCAGGGGAAGATTTAATTACTCAGGTGGCTAAAAAAGTCATGAGCAAGGGAAAAATGCTCGGTGCTGTAGTCGCTAATATAAACCTTGCTAGGTTACACAATAGTTTGAGTACAGTCACCGAAGTTGATCAAGGTTATTTTTTAATTGACAGTAAAGACAGGTTATACATTCACAAGGACATAAGCAGCGAGACAATTAAAACAAATATGTTTTGGCAACAAATAGCGCCTGAGGGATTACAGCATTTAACTTACCAAACCTTGCAGAAACAAAACAATACCCTCAATGTCAATGGCTGGACATTACAAAAACACCCATTGTCGGTCAACAACTGGCTGTTAATAAAGTATCAAGCGTCTAGTGATTTTTCTAACCAAGTGTATCAGCGCTACTTTGAGTTGTTTTTAATCGTATTTGTAAACGCATTGACCTTACTTATTATTATTTATTTCGTCACGCGCAACACCTTTATCAGACCGACTCAGGAGTTTATCAGCCACATTGAAAACAGCGCTAGAGGTGATCATGGCATGGTCACCCCACCTCAAGGTTGGCAGCATTGGTTTCATATTGTCGAAGATATCTTTAGTCAAAACAGAAGTTTTTTTCAGCAACTCAAAGATCAAAATATGGTGTTAGATGCGCGAGTAAATGAAAAAACCTTAGCCTTGTCATTAAAAAGCATACAGCATCAACACGATTATGCGATTTTGCGATCAGTGATGAATGCTATCCCTGACTTTTTGATTTTTAATGATCAGCATGGAAAATTAATCGGTTGTAATTTAGCGTTTGAAAAACTAGTTGGTCAGCAAGAAATGGCTATGTTTGGCAGTTTTGCTGGTGAGTTTTTAAATAATGAATTAGGTCAAGCGTTATTGAATCTCAGTCAAAAGCACACAGTAAAGTCTGCCACACATGGGGTCTGTCAAGTTATTCACACAGTCAGCAATACCTATGAATTATTTAGCACTAATTTCATTAATCATGAGCAACAGATCTTAGGTACCATTGATTTTATTCGCGATGTGACTCAACAATATGCTGATAATGCTGCGCTTGCCGCGGCTGCAGATCAAGCTGAAAGCGCCAGTCAGGCAAAAAGTCAATTTCTAGCCAATATGAGTCATGAAATTAGAACACCAATAAATGCTATTCAAGGTATGTATCAATTACTTGAAAAAAGTGAGTTATCCAATCAACAACGCAGCCATTTAGACAATGCCCAGTTAGCCTCAGTAAGCTTATTGCACTTGGTTGATGAATTACTTGATTTATCAAAAATTGAAGCAGGTAAGCTGTCGATATTTAAAGAGCAATGTAGCTTAGATCAAATAGTCAAGCAAGCAGCTAAGCTCAACATTGCTGCTGCGCATCAAAAAGGTTTAGAGTTTAAGATACACATAGATCACGATGTATCAGAATTTATTGTTAGTGACAAAATTCGGTTGATGCAAGTACTTACTAACTTGTTAAACAATGCGGTTAAATTTACTGAACAAGGTGAAATTAACTTAATGATCATGCTAAGTGAGAGTGATAATCAACACGCAGATAGATCACTACAGTCGGTACTCTTTGTTGTCAAAGACACAGGCATTGGTATAGCAAAAGATAAACAAGAGTATTTATTTGACGTGTTCGTGCAGGCCGATGAATCAATGACCCGTTCTTATGGGGGATCAGGCTTGGGTTTATCTATTTGCCAAAAAATAATCCGTTTATTAGGCGGTGAAATCATTTTACAGAGCGAGAAAAATCAAGGCTGTACTTTTAGCTTTGAATTAACATTTGAGCTTGCAACCAAAACTAATCCTCCCCTTGCTCAAGATAATAAAATAATAAGGTTTTGCTCTGTTAATAACTCATTACCTAGCGAATTATCAAAAGAAATTAAAGCATTTGGCTATGATTATCTAAATTTGACTGATAATAACCCCGTGCTCCCAAATGAGCTATATCACAAAACATTAATGTTGATTGAGGTTGAGCAATTAAATCAAGAATTTTTTAGTTCACTACAGGAGCGTTTTACGCAATGCAGCCCGGTAAGTGCAGCAGCTAATTATCTGGTTATTTATCAGAAAAATCTATTGAATAAACAGGCTAAAAATATTCAACTGTTAGACAACCAAGATATCCCCTATGTTATTTTTGAACCACCTTATTATCGTCACAGTGTTACCGAACTATTATCAAGGTGTGATGATCGCCAGTTGTGCTGGTTTGGCACTGAACCAAACCAAGGTATTGACAAACCACAAATCGATCGCAGTGAAGAGAAAAACTTGTCAGGTGTGCGTATTCTCTTAGTTGAAGATAATTTAGTTAACCAACTTGTTGCTAAGGAACTACTATTGGCGTTAAAGGCTGAAGTGGTTATTTCTGAAAATGGTCAACAAGCCCTCGATGTCTTGAAGGATGAGGTTTTTGATGTGGTTTTAATGGACATTCAAATGCCTGTCATGGATGGACTTTCTGCGGCTAAAAAGCTCAGGTCTGATTATCGCTATGATACCTTACCAATTATTGCCATGACTGCGCACGCCCGAGAAGAAGACAAGGAAAACAGTGCGGCGGTTGGTATGAATTTACATATCGCTAAACCAGTGCAATCTGAAGTGTTATTAAATAGTATTCTCAAAGTCGTCAACAAGGACATTAGAAAGTAAGTTGCGAGGGTAATTTTTCTACCGAGTAATGACCAGCTAAAATGGCTTGCTTTGAATCAGTGGTTAACTTTCCCAAGGGCAATGGAGCAGCTGATTTCGCCTCTGCGACTACATAACTAACGCCTTGAAATTGAATCGTTATATCCTCTTTTTGCGGGGCAATATTTATGCCCATTAAGGCGTGTTTGTCGATAAAAATTAACGAGATATTGATACGCGGCATTAATGTCCTTAACAGCGAGGCTGCTAAAGTAATTTTGCTGTCACAATCGCCCTCATTTTGCCAGAGAAGTTTTAATGGTGGCGCAAAGCTGCCGCCGGGTGAAGTGCTACGAGAGGCTAATTTGGTATCGGGAATACTTTGAATGAAGCTCAAAATATAATTAGTGACTTTTCTAATATTTTTACTCGATGCTTGTTCTAATATTATCGGCTTTAGTGAGCTCAAGTCAGATACTGACTCTATAGCAATACGGCTGTGATTGGGTTTAATGACTTTGCTATTGTGGTGTGTGATGTACTCGTGGTAATAAGCAGACGACAAGTATTCTAATTGAAATTGTCTGGTTAATTTATTCACGTTATTTGCGTTAGCATATCGATTTAATTGCCCTTTAATATCAGTTTCTGGATTGCTGGCAAAATGTTTTTGCAGGGCATTATCAACACTGTCTTTTAGGTGATTATTGTTGTGTTTTCTGAAGTTGCGATAGCGATCAAAAATAGCCTGTTGTGGCAGTTGAAAAACTAAAGAATGCTGTTCTTTAGAGGCGTTTTGCCACTGATAACCAAACTGATAATTAACCGTTACACCTTGCTCGACTAGGCTTTTATTGAAGCTGATCTGTTTGCCATTAGCTGCGACATTGGTCAGTAATAAAAAACCTGCCAATAGAATAAAGCGCTGAATGTTGAACATTATATAAATGCACCTGTGATAATTGATTAAAACACTGTAGTGAGTATTACTCATATTCAACTTTATTTAAAACATTATTATCTTCTTATACTTAGTATTGATCACAAAATTTTTAGCATTTATTACTTTACTTTTTGCTTAAATAAGCTATATTCAAACAACTGTTTGAATTGTTCGTTTGAAAAAATATAAAGGTTCCCTATGGCAGATTACCAAGCTCCACTCAAAGATATGAATTTTTTACTGTTTGATGTGTTTAAAAATGATCAACTGTGGCCATCACTACCTAAATTAGCTGACCATGTCGACAAAGAGACATCCACAGCTATTTTACAAGAGTGTGCAAAAATTGCTGAACAAGTTATCGCACCGCTATCCAGACAGGGTGATGAAATAGGGGTGAGTTATGATCAGGGTAAAGTGACTACAGCACCTGGTTATCGCCAAGCCTTTGCCACCTATGTCGAAGGCGGCTGGCCTTCATTGGGTGGAGATATAAACTATGGTGGCATGGGCATGCCCAAAGTCATCACTTCGTTTCACGAAGAAATGTTGTGTTCAGCAGACATCTCTTTTTCACTTTATCCAGGGTTAACTGCTGGCGCTGCTTTGTCCCTTGCCAAACATGCCAGTGAATCGTTGAAAGAGCGATATTTAACGCGTTTATATGCTGGCGATTGGAGTGCAACAATGTGCTTAACTGAGTCGCATGCAGGCACAGATTTAGGGATGATCCGCACCAAAGCGGTACCGCAAAATGATGGCAGTTATTCACTTACTGGCAATAAAATATTCATCACTGCCGGTGAGCATGATCTCACCCCCAACATCATTCATTTAGTATTAGCTAAATTACCTGACGCACCTGCTGGACCGAAAGGTATTTCATTATTTTTAGTGCCTAAATTTGCAGTTAAGGACGATGGTTCTTTGGGCGAAGCAAACCAAGTGAGTTGTGGTTCCATTGAACACAAAATGGGAATCCATGCTTCAGCTACTTGTGTACTTAATTTTGATGGTGCTAAAGGCTATTTGGTTGGCGATATCAATAAAGGTTTAGCCTGCATGTTTACCATGATGAATTTTGAACGCATTGGCGTTGGCATACAGGGGTTGGGGGCAGGTGAACGTTCATACCAAAATGCCATTGAATACGCCAAAGATAGAGTACAGAGTCGTTCTCTTACTGGGGTGAAATCACCAGAAAAAGAAGCCGACTCTATTCTAGTGCACGGTGACGTGCGTCGTATGCTATTAAATATGAAAGCCCTTAACGAGGGTTCAAGAGCCTTGTCATTATACATTGCTATGCAACTCGATATTGCCACGTACGGAGAAGGAGAGGCCCAGCAAAAAGCAGAGCACTTAACGGCTTTAATGACACCTCTTGCGAAAGCATTTTTTACTGATCTAGGCATGGAAACCACACTTACTGGTCAACAAGTATTTGGTGGTCACGGTTATGTTCGAGAATGGGGGCAAGAGCAATTAGTTCGCGATGCGCGCATTGCGCAAATTTATGAGGGAACCAATGGTATTCAAGCCATGGATCTTCTCGCGAGAAAAGTGGCTGGTAGCTCCGGGGCATTAATGAGCTGTTTCATTGAAGAAATGAAATCTTATATTGATCAGACCACAAGCGACAGCATGAAGGAGTTCATACAGCCCCTAGCCGAAGCAACCGATGATTTAGCGACACTAACCCAGCAGATATTAGTTAAAGCTAAGGGTAACACCGAAGAGTTAGGTACTTCAGCCAATGATTATCTACACATTTTTGGTTATACTGCTATGGCATTTGCTTGGGCTAAGATGGCCGAAGTAGCTCTGGCGAAGATGGCCGACGATGAAGATTTTTATCAAGCTAAAATTCACACCGCTCGTTATTATTTTGCCCGTTTATTGCCGCGCAGACATTCGTTAATATTAAGTGCTAGTGCCGGTGCTGAAGATTTATTCAACATACGAGATGACTGGTTTTAAGGTTCGTTAGTGTTTAGTTGATATTCAAACCCTTAACTGCAAAGTTAAGGGTTTTTTGTATTGATAAATAAAGTTTTTTATAGCAAGTGTAATTAAAACGAATAACTCGTACCGAACAGCGCCATATGCTTATTATTTATATCGCTTAGTGGTGAATGAGTTATCGACTTATTAAAGCTGGTGGTGGTTAACGAGCCTAATAATTTCCACTGTTTGGTGATTGAGTATGTACTGATGATACCAATTGTTGCTTGTTGTGTGTCATCAATAAAAAGTGTTTGTGGATCAAGCATTGGCTCTAGTTCACTGACATAATTGTCGAAAAAAGCTGGCTCTGTCGCTTGGTATTTTGCCATGAGTGCCAAATCAAAGTTGTCTTTTATATATACTGAGTAAGATCCTTGCAGATAAAATTTACCACTGTCTGAGACATCACTGGTTTGACTAAGCAGACCTGTTTCAGCATAAAAGCGCCCGTAGTAATAACCAGCATTGATCCCTGTAAAGAACTGCGCTTGAGAAACTTTCAAATTGGGCGTCACATTGCTGTTAATGGATGCCATTAGCCCTTGTGTTGATGTGTTTGTAGACCATTCATGTAGAGAAGTGATTGCCGGCTTACTAGGAATTTTTATTGCAGCTACTCCCCATTGTGAAGAGAAACTCTCGACAAGATTGATATTTTTTTTTAATAACGGCGTTTGCTCAGTGTCTGCGCGAACTAATGAGGCAAAAAACATCGTCAACAACGCAACCACTAATTTAATTTGCATTACTTTTACCCCTGTGTTGTTGCAAATACAATGTATTTGCTAAGCTACTGGTGATTTTTGAACAACAACTGCTATCGACTCAAAAATCACTAACCAAGCTTATCTGTGTTGTGTTTTATTATTATTTAACAGTATTTACACTTTAGTATAGTTAATTTTTTTGATATTGCTGCAGATAAATAGAGGATTGAATTTTAATAAAATTTGTTTGACAAAATAGCACAGAAAATAACAATCCAGTTGAGGTTTATTGTATACTCGCCTTTTGATTTTGCTTTAGGGTGTTCCATTGCTAGCTTTTGTACGTTTGATTTTAATGACTTTAGCCTTGGTCTGTATTTCTACTATTTCTTGTTTGTTTTGCTTATTGCGGCCTTTTCACCGCAACAATGTCTATCATACCGCAAGGTATTTAGGTAAAGTTACCAAAATAATTGGTTTAGAGGTCGAAGTAAGGGTACCTCAGTCAGTGTTGTCAAATGGTCCCGTGGTTTATATTTGTAACCATCAAAACAGCTATGATATTTTTACTGCCAGTAACGCGGTTTTACCTAGCACCGTCAGTGTTGGCAAAAAAAGTTTAAAGTGGATCCCATTTTTTGGGCAAATGTATTGGTTAACAGGTAATATACTTATTGATCGACGCAATAGCAGTAAAGCCATGAATACTATTGCTTTGACCGCGAAAAAAATCCAAGAAAAACAATTGTCTGTGTGGTTATTTCCGGAAGGAACGAGAAGTAACGGCCGCGGTTTATTACCTTTTAAAACAGGGGCTTTTCGCACCGCTATTCAGGCCAACGTGCCGGTAGTGCCAATTTGTGCCAGTAATATGCACGGCACAGTCAACTTGAACCGTTGGAATAATGGCAAAATGATCATTGAAATGCTTGATCCCATTGTGATCAGTGAACAACACAAAGACAATATCAGAGATCTTGTCAATGACACCCATCGACAAATGGCAGATAAAATTGCCGCATTAGATGCAGAAGTAAAATTGTCGAACAATTGATAAACAGCCCATAATGGAGTAAACACTATGGTCGATGAAGAATTACAACAATGGCTTGAACACACTGAAAATTTAATAGCAGCTTTGCTTGAAGATGGCACTAATGAAAGTGTGCATCACACCATAGAGCACCATTTTTCTAGCGTTGATTTTGCCACCCTAGAAAAGGCTGCAGTGACTGCCTTTAAAATCGGATTAGAGATTGAAGAGCCTGAAGAAGCTGTACTGGAGGATGGTAGTAAAGTATTTGCTTTCGATATAATCACTGAACAACCTTTAGAGCTTGCAGTCATTAAGGCAGAAACTCAATCTATGTTGCAATTGGCCAGACAATGTCAAGTTGATTACGATGGCTGGGGAACTTACTTCGAAGAAGAGTAAGCACCGCCAAAATAGCGGGTTGTAAAAATCAAATAAAAAAGCTCAGCAATAGCTGAGCTTTTTTATTTGTCTTGTCTAGTATTGTCTAGTGTTGTGTTGATAGAGCTAGCTGTTAGGCTAGGATTTCTTGCAGCGGTGGCACCACTTGCTTTTTACGTGACAACACCCCATCTAACCAAACCTTACCATCGACAGTTGCTTTGCCGTAAGCCTGTTCTATTAGCTCAACACTATCGCTAGCGACTAACATCTCAGAACCTTCTTGCATGATATCGGTCAACAGCAACAACACACTGTGGCGATCACCTTCAGCCTTAAGTTGGATAATATCAGCCGCTAATGCCGGTTTCATTTCATCAAAAATAGTTAAATCAATCACTTCTAACTGTCCAATACCGATCAGCTTACCGTTCATATTAAAATCTTTAAAATCCCGTAATACTAAATCGCGAACGGGCGTGCCTTCAACGGCTGATTTAACCTTGAACATCTCCATACCAAGGCCTTTTGGATCGCTTATGCCAGCTATTTCTGCCAGTGCCTCGACACATTTAATATCGGCAGTAGTACAGGTTGGTGACTTGAAAATAACCGTGTCACTTAAAATGGCAGACATCATAGCCCCGGCAATATTTTTGGGGATAGCGACTTGATGAAAATCGTACATCATTTTAATAATGGTATTGGTGCAGCCAACCGGGCGGATCCAACATTCAAGGGGAGCTGAAGTAGTAATATCGCCTAATTTATGGTGGTCAATAATGCCTAGGATTGTTGCTTGATCAATATCATCAGGCCCTTGCACGCGATCTGAATGATCTACTATGTATAAACTCTCACCTGCATATTGGGTTTTTAGCTGCGGTTGCTCAAGATCAAATCTTTCTAGAATAAACAGTGTTTCAGGTGATAGTTCGCCCAAGCGAGCTGGAACCGTTTCTTCACCTAATGCGGTTTTTAAATAGGATAGGGCAATTGCTGAACATATTGAATCGGAATCGGGTACTTTGTGTCCAACCACATAATGAGGCATAATTTTTCACTTTTTTTATAGGGCAGTTATTTAATGGTTATTTTAACAAAAAATAAATAATAAAAAAGCCGCTTGCGCAATATCCATTGAAAAAGCGGCTAACCGGCAGAATTATCAACGATTATTCAGCTACAGACGGATAATAAGCTAAACAAGCCGCTACTTCATTTTTTGAGCCCATAATCACCTCTACTCTTTGGTGGATGTCATCGGGTTGAATAGCCATGATCCGCTGTTCGCTGGTCATTGCTAAACCACCGGCTTGTTCAATGAGATAACTCATTGGATTGGCTTCGTACATTAACCGCAGCTTGTATGGCTTTGCTGGGTTTTTATTATCTGCGGGGTAAGTGAATAAACCACCACGGGTGAGTACCCTATGAATATCCCCAACCATAGCCGCGATCCAGCGCATATTGTAATTTTTGCCACGAGGACCAGTATCACCAGCGAGTAAGTCGGCAATATAGTTTTGCATCGGCGCTTGCCAAAATCGTTGATTGGACATATTGATGGCAAATTCTTGCGTATCTTCAGGTACTTTAATATTTCGCTCAACTAACAAATAACCACCATGAGTGCGATCCAGTACATAAACATGGGTGCCACTGCCAGTAGTCATAACCAGCATGGTCGATGGACCGTATAACACATAACCAGCACATACTTGTTGATCACCACATTGTTTGAACATATCCGGATCATCGGCGGCCATCTGTTGCGGTGCCTGGTGAATAGAAAAAATAGTGCCGATCAGAGAGTTAATATCTATGTTCGAGCTACCGTCCAGAGGATCAAATGACACAATATACTGACCATTTTCATCGCCGGCTACCGAGGTGTCCTCTTCTTCTGACGAAATCGCTTTAACAAAACCCGACTCCAATAAGATATCTTTAATTAATTCATTAGCGACCACATCGAGTTTTTTTTGTACTTCACCTTGAATATTTTCATCTAAGGTCGAGCCCAATAAACCACCTAAGTGTGCTTGACCTACGCGAAAGGAAATCTCTTTGGTGGCAGCCAAAATGGTTTTGATTGTCGAAATTAAATCCAGTGGAACATTATCTTCACGTAAAGCAGGTGCTAGTCGTTGCATTCGGGTACCTAATTGATTTAAAGTTCTACTCATATTATTGAGTGTCTGTATTGTTACCTTCCTCTTTGCTGGCAATCAAGCACCAATAAGAGGGACGTATTTTGTCACTATTCACTCTATGTACCGCCTAATTTGATCAAATGCGGTAGGCAAATATCCAACAAGTATAACAAATTATCTGGCAAGTCTGCACAACTAAGCACAATAATCTTGTGGTTAATGTTACTAAATTAAGGAATTGAAATGAAATTATTTTTAGCGGTTCTGTCAATGGTGTTGATGACGGCTTTTGCTGTCAATGCTTCGTCTAGTTACGATGATTTTATCAAAGAAAAACAGTTACATCAGGGCTATTTTTCATTTTACACAGACAGCGTTACGGGTAACGTTTATCTTCAGATCCCCAGTCAAAGTCAACAATTTTTATTTCAAAGTAGCTTGCCTCATGGCATAGGATCCAATGACATAGGTTTAGACCGAGGTCAACTTGGCGATACCCGCTTAGTGCAATTTGAGCGGGTAGGGGATAAAGTATTTTTGCGTCAATTAAACACTTACTACCGCGCTGATTCTGATAATCAACTAGAACAAAAAGCGGTTGAAGAAGCCTTTGCTAGCTCAATTATTTGGGGTTTTAAAGTCGCGGCAACGCATCCCGATAACAGTAAAGTGCTGGTCGATTACACACCTTTTTTGTTGTCTGACATACACAACATTTCTGCCAGGTTAAAACAGAGTAAACAGGGCAATTTTTCTATCGATAAAAGCCGCAGTGGTTTTTACTCTAAACGCAGTAAAGCCTTTCCACAAAATACCGAATTAGAGGCCACTGTTACCTTTACAGGGAATAATGCCGGTAAATATTTACGTGCTGTTGCGCCAGATCAGCGAGCCATCACCGTTAATTTACATCATTCGTTGATCGCCTTGCCTGATGGTGATTATCAGCCAAGGGTGTTTCACCCACGCAGTGGCTTTTGGGCCAGTAGTTATGCCGATTATGCCACTGATATTGATAAACCGCTGGTAAAGAGAAATATTCCTCGACATCGCTTACAAAAAAAAGATCGCACTGCAAAACTTAGTGAAGCCGTTGAACCTATTGTTTACTATTTAGATGCCGGTGTACCTGAGCCAATAAAAAGTGCGCTACTAGATGGCGCCCGTTGGTGGGACCAAGCGTTTACTGCTATTGGGTATAAAAATGCTTTTCAAGTGAAAATGTTACCTGCTGACGCCGATCCCATGGATGTGCGTTACAACGTGATCCAGTGGGTGCATAGGGCAACCCGAGGTTGGTCTTATGGCGCTTCGGTGATCGACCCGAGGACAGGTGAAATTATTAAGGGTCATGTGACGCTGGGTTCATTGCGGGTGCGTCAAGACTATTTAATTGCACTAGGGCTAACTTCACCATTTAGCAAAGAACAAACCGACACCAGTGCTATGCAGGAAATGGCACTGGCGCGTATTCGGCAATTATCTGCTCATGAAGTGGGTCATACCTTAGGTATTGCTCATAACTTTGCGGCTAGCAGTAATAATAGAGCCTCAGTAATGGACTATCCCCATCCATTGATCACCCTGCAAAAGGGGCAAGTTAATTTAGCCGACGCCTACGCCACAGATATTGGCTCATGGGATAAGTTAGTGATCGCCTATGGTTATGCTGATGTTTTACCTGCTGAAGAGTCTGCATATTTGACCCGTGTTATTGAAACCGCAAGTGCACAAGGCCTTGATTATATTTCCGATGCTGATGCCCGCGCAAAGTCAGGTGCACATGCCACGGCCCACCTGTGGGATAATGGTGAAAATGCCGCCGATGAATTATTACGCGTACTCAAGGTCAGACAAGCTGCGCTTGCTCAGTTTGGTGTCAACAGTATTCCCTTTGGTACACCTTTATCAGAAATAGAGCCGATATTGGTGCCTATTTATAATTTTCATCGATTTCAGGTTGAAGCGGCAGTGAAACTGATCGCCGGTGTTGATTATTCTTACCAACTTCGACAAGCCAATGTCAATCCTAACATTGCCGCTGTAGCACCTAAGTTACAACGCCATGCCTTAAATGCATTAATGGCAACCCTAACCATGGAAACCCTAACATTACCTGAGCATATTACTCAGCTTATCCCACCTAAGGCCTATGGTTACCAAAGAGATAGGGAAAGTTTTAGCAGCAATACTGGCCTGACTTTTGATGCCATTAGTGCTGCCCAAGCAAGTATTAACCACACCTTGAGTTTATTGTTAAATGGCCAGCGTCTAGCGCGTCTGCAACAACAGGCAATACTTGAACCTAAGATCCCAAGTGCATCGGACGTATTTGATCTGTTAATAGATAACAGTATTAAATTAACCGGATCTCAAGGTAGTGCAGCATTAGTACAACAACGATTAAACCAGCAGGTAGTCGAGCAATTACTGGCACTTTGGCACAATAAAAATACCGTTACTGAGGTGAGAGCGCCTGTGTATTTAGCCTTAACATCATTAGACACTTGGCTACAAAAAAACGCACTAACCACACAAAATAAAGGCTTGGCAGCACAGTTTTCTCTATTGCAAGCACAGATCGCACACAGTCTAACTCAGGGTAAAACATTTACCCCTACAGTAGAGGTAAATTTACCACCAGGATCACCCATTGGGCAAAGACATTAATTCAGCAGCGTCAGCTGACAATAATTTAACTGACTGAATAATTGAGGAATAATAGTATTGCGTAGCCAGAGAGATAAAGTGTCATTGAGCTTGTTGCTGCCATTGTTGGCATCAATTGTGGCTGTTTCACCCTTGTCTATTGATATTTATCTTCCTGCCATGCCGTTATTGGCCGATGTTTTTAATACAGGTATGCCACAGGTACAAAATAGTCTTAGTGTGTATTTACTTGGCTATGCCTTGGGATTGGCTTTTTTTGGGCCTCTAGCCGATAAATATCCCAAGCGCAGATTAGTCTTTATTGGTTTGGCTGGTTTTACCGCAATGAGCCTATGCTTACCCATAGTCACCACTATTGATGAATTTATTGCGGTGCGTTTTGTGCAAGCTTTTGTCAGCAGCGCAGCTACCGTTGTTGTACCAGCAACGATCCGTAGCATTTACAAAGAACACAGTGCCAAAGGTTTGTCTTATGTCAGTATGATCATGATGTTAGCACCTATGATAGCGCCAAGTATTGGCTCTTTGTTGTTGTTGCACAGTTGGCAATTAATGTTTTATGCCTTAGCGGCATACAGTTTGCTGATCTTGTGTTTTAGCTATCGCTTTTTTCCAGCAGATATTGGAGATCCAACGCACAAGTCGGTTGCGCCGATGGAGCGCTATAGGATAGTTTTTTCATGTAAAAAAGCGCGACTGTATATTTTTACCTCGATGTTTATTTCGTTTGCTTTTTTTGCGTATATAACCGCTATTCCATTTGTTTATTTAACTGTTTTCGCCACCAGTGAAGTGGTGTTTAGTGGTTTGTTTGCCATCAATATTGTCGGTTTAATGGCAGCGCATTTTATCAATACTCGCTGTGTGGTTCGCTATGGCTCGAAAAGAATGCTAGCCACGGGATTAATTGTCGCTCTGATATTTTCCTCTTTATTGTTGTTGGTTACCGCTTTTCAATTATCCATAGTCTTCACGGTGCTAGCAATTTTACCGCTGATGGGCAGTATTTCTATTATTGCCGTCAACTCTGATGCGTTGATCCTCAATGCACTAGCCAAGCAATCGGGTACGGCCACTGCAGTTATCGGTATTTTACGTTTTGGGATCGGTGCTTTGGCTGGTCCACTGCTGGCTATTTTTTACGATGGCTCAGCATTGCCATTTGCATTGATCATGTGGGGTTCTGTGATTGCGGTACTGTTATGTCAATTTATTAGTGTGCATCAGTCAAAATCGTAATACTGTTGATACTAATGGTTCATTAATTACCATAGCCTTGGTAAAAATGGTTTATTGTTGGTTTTGCAGAGGAATTTGATCTTTTAATTGCGCTTGTTGAATTCGCCATTTTTTCCGCTCCGCGTAGTAATGATCCCACACACAGGGGTTGCATGCGCCGCCGCCACAACAATCATCGTCAGCTGGTGGAGAAGGTTTTTCTAGTTTATCTGTCATGATTTCACTGTGTTAAACCTTGTGTTGATAACCATTTAACCTCACTTATAAGCAAGCAATATTTACATTCGCTGGCACTTTAAACATAGCTTGCGATCAGATGTTCAAGGTCAATAATATATCGATGTTAACACAAATTGACGATTGTTTAGAACCATAAAAAAAGCCCTGAACAACAGGGCTTAGGTATTTTACTAAATGCTAAGGGCGGTTATTCGCTTTCGGCTAGCTTATGCTCTAAGTAATGAATGTTTGCACCGCCATTGACAAAACCTTGATCATTTAAAATATCTTGGTGTAAGGCAATATTTGTTTTGATACCATCAATCACTAATTCGTTTAAAGCATTGCGCATTCTGGCTATAGCCACATCACGATTATCACCGTAAGTAATTAATTTACCTATCATTGAATCATAATGGGGTGGCACAGAATAATCGGCATAAACATGTGAATCCCAGCGTACGCCTAACCCCCCTGGTGGGTGAAAGCGGGTTATCTTTCCCGGTGATGGGATAAAACTGCGAGGATCTTCAGCATTAATGCGACATTCTATTGAATGGCCTGTGACCTTAATATCTTCTTGTTTATAAGATAATGGTTGACCAGCAGCAACGCGCAATTGCTCCTTTATTAAGTCAACACCAGTGATCATTTCAGTGACTGGATGTTCAACTTGGATCCGAGTATTCATCTCAATAAAATAAAATTCGCCATTTTCATATAAAAATTCAAAAGTACCAGCCCCGCGGTAGTTGATTTCAATACAAGCATTACAACAACGCTGGCCTATTTTTGCGCGCATTTCAGGAGTGATCCCCGGCGCGGGGGCTTCTTCAACAACTTTTTGATGGCGACGTTGCATAGAGCAGTCACGCTCGCCTAAGTGGATCGCACCGCCTTGGCCATCAGCCATGACTTGAATTTCAACATGGCGAGGATTTTCTAAAAACTTCTCCATGTAAACCATGTCATTATTGAAGGTTACTCGGGCTTCATTTTTGGTTAAGGCAATGGCTTCGATTAGCTCACTTTCACTGCGAACCACGCGCATCCCACGGCCACCACCACCACCAGAAGCTTTTATAATAACCGGATAACCGATGCGCTTACCATGAGCTAAATTGGCAGCATCATCATCAGTTAATGGACCGTCAGAACCAGGTACACAGGGTACGCCGGCTGACTTCATTGCCTTGATAGCTGATACTTTGTCGCCCATTAAGCGAATACTTTCCGCTTTTGGACCAATAAAGGCAAAGCCAGATTTTTCAACTTGTTCGGCAAAATCAGCATTTTCAGCTAAAAAACCATAACCTGGGTGTATCGCAACTGAATCAGTGACTTCAGCAGCGGTGATCAACGATGGTATATTTAAGTAGCTATCTAGGGCTGATGCTTTACCAATACAAATGGTTTCATCAGCTAATAATACATGCTTGAGATTTTTATCGGCAGTTGAATGCACAGCCACAGTTTTTATACCTAGCTCTTTACAAGCGCGCAATATTCTCAATGCAATTTCGCCTCGGTTGGCGATAAGAACTTTTTCTAACATGAAATTACCCTTATTTGTTGGGCTTATTCAATGATGAATAGCGGTTGGTCGAACTCGATGGCATCTTCATTGTTCGCTAAAATTTCTTTGATCACTCCAGATTTATCGGCTTCAATTTGATTCATCATTTTCATTGCTTCGAGAATACACAGGGTATCACCGGCGTTGACATGTTGTCCTACTTCGACAAATACAGGCGCATCGGGTGATGCCGATGAATAAAAAGTACCAACCATTGGAGAGCGAACAATATGACCAGTACTCACTTCAGCAGCGTTACTTTCTGCTGCCGGTGCAACCGCTGCTACTGGCACTGCTGCTGGAGCAACAGCAATAGGTGCCGCTTGCATTACTGGCGCTGCTTGGGTGACAGCACCACCACGACTAATGCGCACCGACTCCTCACCTTCTGAAATTTCTAACTCATTAATGCCTGATTCTTCAACTAACTCAATAAGTTTTTTTATTTTTCGAATATCCATTGCAATACCTTTTTTCTTGTTTCAATAATACATGCTAAATAATTTAGCTTTAACTGTGTTGTTTTTAATTAATTTTCGTTGTTCATTGAACATTGTTCACTAAAACTGTTCACAAGCATTGTCTACTAACCATTGATTGGCCGCTTGCAACGCGTATTTGTAACCATCTTTACCCAAACCACAAATCACCCCAAGGGCAATATCAGACAGGTAGGAGTGATGTCTAAAATTTTCTCGACTGTGAATATTAGATAGATGCACTTCAATAAAAGGAATGTCTACCGACAATAACGCATCTCTGATGGCAATACTGGTATGTGTATAGGCTGCGGGATTGATGATAATAAAATCAACGGTATTAACTGCTTGGTGTATTTGCTCGATCAATACATGTTCAGCATTTGATTGGCAATGAATAAGGTCGATTGACTGTTTATTGGCTTGTTGACTTAACTCATTGACTATATCGTCGAGTGATAACTGGCCATAAATATCAGGTTGTCTTTTACCTAACATATTCAAGTTAGGGCCATTGAGCAACAAAATAGTAAACTTGGTAGTCATGTTCGTTAAATATGCCTTTAAGTGTTATTTAATTATCATCATCGCATAATTTCTACCATATCGGAAATTTTACAACGAAAAACTAACGTTTGCCGAACATTATAGTGTTTTCGCAGAATATAGCAGCAAAATACTGGTCTTATCTGTTGAGAAGCGGCAATGTGCTGGATAATCAAATTTTACTGGTGGCTAAATTTTGCCAAACTAGGCGCATTGAGCCGCTTGGATTATTGTTAACTTATTGAATTTATATGTAAAAATGATTTGGTGAGGATGTGTGAAAGTAGGGGGGCCCTGACAAAGACGACAATGGATTTGCCAGGGCTATTTTTATTATAACAAGTTAATTAAAAAAACTGTTTATATGGCTACTAAATTGCTCGGCATTCATAAAACCAGTAACTCTTTTTTGAGTCAGTTCTTGTGCTTGCAAATCGAAGAATAAAATTGATGGTAAACCAAATAAATTGAACTCCTTCATCATCTCTTTACTGCTTGGTTTACCCAGATCGGTTAGATCCATTTGCAACCAAACTGTATTGGCAAGGGCTTGTCTGACTGATTTCTCAGGGAAAGTGTATTGTTCAAATTCCTTACAAGCGATACACCAATCAGCGTATAGATCAAGCATGGCGGTTTTACCTTGTTGATTAGCTTGTGCAACTGCTGCGTATAATTGGTCTAAGTTGTCAACCCGCTTAAATGTTGGGTGATCTGTAATTGATTCGCTGGTGGTATGATCTAGTTGTGGTGCCTTAAGCAGAGAGTAAGCCTGATTTGCACCGTAAAACATCATTAAAAATATCAATAAATGTCGTAATCCATAGGCTAAATTGATGGTCGTTTTTTGATTTTCAGTATAAAAATAACTGGCACTGGCGAGTAATAAACTGATCCACAAAATCTCAGTGGCAATAGCAGGAATAAATCGCTCCAGTAAAAAGATCGGCACAGCGAGTAGGAGAAGACCAAAAATATTTTTGATCACTGTCATCCAGTTACCTGCTTTGGGTAATAATTTACCGCCTGAACTGCCCAGTATTAATAGAGGTAAACCCATACCTAGACTCAACGCATACAAAGCTGATGCACCGAGGGCAATATCACCAGACTGTGAGATGTAAAGTAGGGCACCAGTCAATGGGGCTGTAGTGCAAGGCGAAGCAACTAAACCCGAGATAGCGCCCATCATCAGCACGCCCAAATATGAACCGCTTTGCTGATTGTTACTTAAATTATTGAGTTTGTTTTGCCATGCGCTGGGTAAAGCAAGATTAAATACACCGAACATAGATAGGGCGAGAAAAACAAACAAAATGCTAAGCGCAATTAGTACTGCTGGGTGTTGAAACATCGCCTGAAACTGAGCGCCAGCTAAGGCGACAACAATGCCTAATAAAGTATATGTAATGGCCATACCTTGGACGTACACAAATGACAAACTAAAGGCCTTTTTAGTTGATAACTTGCCTTTATGACCAACTATAATGCCGGTTAAAATAGGGTACATAGGAAAAACACAGGGGGTAAACGAAAGTAGCAATCCCCCGACAAAAAACGCAACTAAGGTTAGCCATAAGTCATCACTTTTAAGTAAATCCACCAACTGATGTTGTTCACTCGCTTGCTCGAGGTTTGTGTTGGTATCAGTCTTCGCTGCTTTGGGGCTGTCAATAGAGGTCAGTGTAATGCTTTTGGTGATCGGTGGATAACACAAGCCCTTTTCGGCACAACCTTGATAGGTTATTAAAAATTCAGCACTTTTATTTACTTCAGTCAATAACACATCAAAATTGAGTTGCTCAGTGTATATCTGTTGCGCGCCGAAGAATTGGTCTTGATGATCCACGCCCTGTGGTAGACTAACGCTGTTGTAACTGGCTTGTTCACTACTAAATTTAAATTGTTTTTTATATAAATAATAACCAGGTGCTATATCAAAGCTAATGTTTAAGTTGTTATCTTTTTGCTGAAAGTTAAGTAAAAAAGCTTGTTCTGCTTTAAGAAATTCATTTTCATTACTGAACAATGAACTATCCGACGTATCGAAAATAGCTTGTTGAGCATGACTGTTTGTAGTGAGCCACAGAAAATTTAAGGCCAATATGGCAATGACTGCCATTAGTAATTTTTTTATACTCATGAATCTAATGACTCGCTTATCCATTGTAAATAAGGGCTGTTGCCGGCTTTGATATCAACCGCAATAATTTCGGCAATATCATACGTATGCAGTTGCGTAATGCGATCACTTAACGGCTTAAATTTAGTTGTCAGGGTTTTGATCACCATTTGTATTTCGCTATCAACACGCAACTCATTTTTCCAACTGTAGACAGCTTGCATTTCGGGTAAAATATTAATGCAGGCAGCAAGCTTTTCACTGATCAATATTTTTGCTATTTCAACAGCTGTTTGTTGGTCTGGAAAAGTTACTAATACTATCTGATACATGCTAAAAGGATCCTCACTGGTTTTTGTGTTATTTACTTAGCAAAGGCTATTGTCAACAACTGAATATATATTGCAATGCTTGTCTGTGCCTCTGTTGCTTGAAAAAGACCTGCCCAGCCCCATATAAGTTTCAATAAAGTTTATTGTGCGGTGAACATTGTGTTTAGATTGTTATTTTTTGTGTTTGTTGTTGTCCCCATTATTGAAATTGTATTGTTAATGCAAGTTGGCTCATTAATAGGCGCTTGGCCAACCATTGCGTTGGTGATCACAACCGCGTGGTTTGGCGCTAAAAATGTAAAACAACAGGGTATTTCAACCTTGCAATCACTGCAAGTTAAAATGGCTCAGGGTGAAATGCCGTCTGATGATATTGTCGCCGCAGTGTGCTTATTAGTGGCAGGGATTTTACTCATTACGCCCGGATTTGTAACCGATATTTTGGGGCTATCTTTGTTGGTACCCCAGTTCAGAATACTGTTAAAGGGCGCTGTCCAACAACATGTTAGCAAGACAAGCGCGGCTGCTCATTACGGGGTTGATATTAATAACCCCAGCTATAAAGAGCAGAGTCAACAACAGCGACCTTTTCAAACATCTGACCGTGATTTTCCCGCCCATCATCATCAAGGACAAACCCTTGATGGTGAATTTGAGCGCAAAGAATAAATAATTGTTCATTTGACCTTGTGAAGTACTAAATAAACCCCATGTTACTCTCACAGGTAAACACAGATTTTTTTAATTGTAATTTAATCAACATTAGTTCAACCCACATTAGTTAAATAAACATCTCGGAGAGAAAATAAATGAGCATTCGTCCATTACATGATCGCGTAATTGTTAAACGTAAAGAAGTAGAGTCAAAATCTGCTGGCGGTATTGTATTAACAGGTAGCGCTGCTGAAAAATCAACTCGCGGTGAAGTTGTTGCTGTAGGCAATGGCCGTATTTTAGAAAACGGCGAAGTACGTGCATTAGACGTCAAAATTGGAGACCAAGTGATTTTCAATGAAGGATATGGCGTTAAAACCGAAAAAATTGATGGTGATGAAGTATTGATCTTAAGTGAATCAGATATTTTAGCCATCGTAGAATAAGCAGTATAAACACTAAATTTTATCAAAATGATGTTGAGCTAAGCTCCATCATTCAACTTAATTGAGGAACATAAATTATGGCAAAAGACGTATTATTTGGTAATGACGCGCGTGCAAAGATGCTCAACGGCGTAAATATTTTAGCAGATGCAGTAAAAGTAACGTTAGGCCCTAAAGGTCGCAACGTTGTATTAGATAAATCATTTGGCGGTCCAAGCATCACTAAAGATGGTGTTTCTGTTGCCAAAGAGATTGAATTAGAAGACAAGTTTGAAAACATGGGCGCGCAAATGGTTAAAGAAGTTGCTTCTAAAGCCAACGACGAAG
>JBELHO010000004.1:0-104961 GCA_042091375.1 Thalassotalea sp.
TCAATGATATTTTAATCTTGCCTTTATGTCTCTATGTCTCTATGCCTTTATGCCTAGAACGAAAATCAATGATATTTTAATCTTGCCTTTATGTCTCTATGTCTCTATGCCTTTATGCCTTTATGCCTTTGTGGCTCTATGCCTTTATGCTTTTACGAATCTGTGACTCTGAGCATCTAAGGCTTTGTGGCTAAATGGTTAAGCGACTAATAAAAGCTAACAAATAGTGTTTAAAGCTATACTCAGGCATGATTAATGATAATGACAAACGATGCAATCATTTTATTGGTTTTTCGTGTTCACCTATAAATACTTTAAAACCTTGGATATCTAAGGGTAAGTTTAGTGGTTATTGCAACTTGTCATTGGTCAAATAAAACAGCTTGAGGATAAGGCAATGATGATGATAATTGTGCGCAGTTGAACAAACTATGTAATGCAGGGGGGCTTATTATTAAAACGATATGAATTGAGTGAAATAGCGTAGCTCATAGCATAAGCAGACTATAAGCTACGCCTTAAATATCACTGTGATTTTGGTTTGTCTTCGACATCCCATTGACTGATAGATAAATATTTCACTTGATGAATAAACGACACTATCGAACGCCAAAAGTATTGTAAAGTATGGATCATTGCTTTGTGCTCCCAAAGTTTAATTGCTGCCTAGCCAGTTTAATTGGCGAGTGTTACTAATGTATTATTGGTGTCTTTGAGTAAATATTTTTTTGCGGTATGTAAATTACTCTGTGTAATTGGGTTACTGTCAATTAATATTGCTGTGGTTAAATCGTCTAAGGCGCCATTGATATCATTTTTCACGTAACGGGAAATGCCGCGATTACTATAACTCAGGGAAGTCAAATACTTGGTCGATTGACGTTGATTTTGTTGTGATTCTATTTGCTTGATAGCTAAAGTACACGCCAATTCTGCTTCATCAATCAAATCACTTTTTAGATAGGCTACGCAAAGGCCAGTGCTAATATCGAATGAGGTTTGTGTTTGATCATTTGCTGCTAATTTTGCTACACCCTTGCTAAAATTTCCGGCGAGTAACTCCGGGCTTCCCTGCGCATTTTCAATGACGGCAACTTGAAAAGCTGGGGTTTTTGCCTGCACTTTTACTGAATTTAAGCTGATAAAAGTTAATATTACTAGGTTGATCATTGTCAATTTAAACATCTTAGTCTCTCCATTCGGTTTGCGTATCAACTTGATACACTTTTAATGTAAGAATTAAACTTGGCTTGGGCAAACGATTAAAATACAGCTGTCGGATGAATAAAATTCAACTGTATATAACATTTCAACGACTTACTTCAGTTGATGAGACATATATCGCGTGTATAACTTTATTTTTAGGCATATTCACTGAATGTGGTTTTGATCCAATTAGCAAACAAAGTCAGCTTATAATTATTATCTATGTGCTTGTGATTGACTAAATAATAGCGGTCATTGGTATTGAGCTCGTGGTCAAATAATTTAACTAGCAACTCTTCATTAAACCAAGCCTTAGTCATAGGTAAAGGCACTAGGGCTATACCTATACCTTGTTGTGCGGCTTTAACTACACCAAACATGCTATCAAATTGAATGATTTGTTTGGGATCAAAGTTATCAATGCCAATTTTGTTTGCCCATTGATGCCATGACCAAGGGCGGGAGCGGTGTAATATTAACGGTGTGTTATTAAGGGCATTGTAACCAGTGTTTTTCAGTTTCATGTAAAGTTTTTGATTACAAGCAGGCGCGTAGTAAATCGCAAATAACTCTTGTAAAACACTGGCATTGGGGGTGCCGCTGGATAGAACGATAGACAGATCTGCCAGTGGTGAAGGCTCAGAGCCAGATTTAACGGTATCAAGCTGTAAATCTATTTGAGGCTGCTGTGCCGACCATTGGCTGAGCTGTGGAATAAATAATTCATTGGCAAAAAACTCTGGCAAGGTGATGACAATCGTTTGGTTTTGTTTATTACCCGAAAATTGGCTAATAGTTGTTTCCAATTTATTAATAATGGGATCAACAGCGAGATAAAATTGTTTACCAGCTTGAGTGAGTTCTATGGTGCGGATACCTCGAATAAATAGTTCAAAGCCTAATTGCTCTTCAAGTTGTTTTATTTGATGGCTCACAGCTGAAGGTGTAATGAATAGTTGTGTGGCAGCATGTTTAAAGCTCAAACATTTAGCTGCGACACAAAATGAGCGCAAACCGCGAATAGGAGTTTGAATAGACATATATCAATTACTGTAACGATGACGACAATTCGACAGCAGCAAAACTCAGGCCATAAAATTAAATGACTGATTATCTTTGGTATTTATGATTTTTATGGGACTCATTAAACGCTTTTGCGCACTCTTTTGGTGCAGTGTGCTACGGAGGAGCAACTAGCCTACAATTGCTGTGAATTTAAATTGTTATTTATATAAAAAAAAGGGCATCAAAGATGCCCTATAAATTACACGTTTACTTCCAGAATCGGGGGAGATTCAAAAGCACATTGGCATATTAAGCAATGGTGTTTCAGGCGACAAACGAAATAAATTTACGCGAACACATGAAGTTTTTTCATCTGTTCCATGTTTGTTGACGAAAATGGTATGTTGCCGCTTGCGATGTGTTGGTGGTTAGACAATATGGCCATATATGGCTTTTCATCTTATTTTTATCTGGTTAGTATAAATACACATTCGTTAAGCTTTTGGAAAGAAATATGAAAATCAATGAAATAGCCAAAAAAAATTATCAATGGGTTGAACAAATGGGCTGGCATAACAAAACGGTTTTAGAAGCATTAGCTTTAGTTGCCAGTGAAGTCGGTGAGGCGGTTAACGAATGTCGAGGCGAACAACCAAGTGCTGATTTTGCCGAAGAGTTAGCTGATATTATCCTTAGAGTGCTTGATATTAGTCATTGGCAAGGCATAGATATGGAGGCAGTGATCATGGCTAAAATGGAAAAAAATCAATCTCGGGGCAACAGAGGAAGAGTTGTGTAACTCATTGGTGACAATTACCAAACTTATTGCCAACACCCCAACATTAATACAAAAATATTATTACCACAACGAAATGACATAACACATTCATCTGTTCAAATATTAAATAACTGATTATTGATGTGGATCCTTATTATCGATTAATATGGTCCTAGCTGATTGAAACCAGCAGAGGAAAAGTTTGCATAGCATTGAGTATAAGCTGACTCAGTATAAGCCATATTACTGAGATAAATTCTACCGAGTTTGCTGTTGTTGACAAGTTGAACCAAGCAATTTTACTTTTCAAATGACCTTTCAAGATTACTTTGCCACTTGATCTAAATATGTCGTGGGTTTTGCGCTTATATCAGGTTAATTGATTTGATACTGTTATCGTTATTACCTTTATTTGCACAATGCAAAACACTAGTTTTTTTTCTAAATATATTGTATTACAACTTGTCTTTTTATCATCAAAAATAAATTAAAAAGTTGATTTTAATTGCTTTTTATTTTGTCCTTTGCGTTTGGAATCATATTTGCATCGTTGCTTTTAACTAGTTCAATTTGAACCTAGTTCACAACCAGTGGTGAAACATCATGAATATAATTTGTAGAGTCTTGTTATTCGCTTTAGCTTTATTAACTACACAGGTTAAAGCCAGTTATATTTTATTGTTAGGTGACGATTATTCGGAAACGATTATTGCACCATATCTGACAAATAACGGTCACCAAGTTACGATTGACGGCATTTATTATGAGTGGGACGGCGACATACCCAGTGAAACCGAAGTGATCATCTACTTAAACGGTTATGATTATGGCTATGATCTAGGGGAATATGGCGATGCGCTTGCCGCTAATAACGCTATATTGGATTTTGTTGCTGGTGGTGGCGGACTTATTTTTACTGAATGGTATGCTTACGATGAAAAAACTGAGCCCGTCGATGCATTAATGCCGGTGACCTATAACGGTGACTATTATTATCAGGCGTCTTGGTATGTCTCTGCAGGACAACACAACCATTTTTTGCTGGAAGATTTGTTGTCTACTGAATTCGTTGAAGGAGATGGTTCAGAAGATACCTACTCTGATGTGGTGACTCGCTCTGGTACTCATGTGGTGATGGACGATGGCAATGGCATTCCTTTACTTTCCTACACTGACCAACACGGTGGTAAAGTGATCCACATCAACGACGGTATGAGCTACGATGACGAGATCAGTAACGAGATATTGTCAATCATAAATCGATCAGTTATGTATGCCGCCCAACCACCTATTTCAGTGACTGAGCCTCCAGTGATTATTTTTATTGGCACCGCACTATTTTTATTGATAATACGAAAAAAAATAAATATTCAATGTTGAATCTTAGCTGAGCCGGTAAATCTCTATTGGCAATCAACGGTCACTAACAACTGAGTATACATATGCAACCTTAGTGATTTTTTACAGTTTTCATCACTAATATTCAGGCTTTTCCGCCGCCAATTGCAAATATTATGATGGTTGGTTATTGCTATTTTTGCTATAGTTTTCAATTATCAGTGAACTTGGAATGAATGAATGAAAAGTGTTGAAATGAATTTTGATGGGTTGGTTGGTCCAACTCATAATTACGCTGGATTATCTGAAGGTAATGTGGCTTCATTGACGAATGCTAACGAATGCTCAAATCCCAAACAAGCGGCTTTGCAGGGGTTGAAGAAAATGAAAGCATTGCACGATATGGGATTGGCACAAGGGGTTTTTGCGCCTCAAGAGCGACCTGATATTTACACCCTACGGAGATTGGGCTTTCAAGGTACTGATGGCCAAGTATTAGAGGCTGCATTCAAAGCATCTCCAGCACTGCTAGCAGCCTGTTGTTCAGCGTCAACTATGTGGACAGCCAACGCCGCCACGGTTTCACCTTCTGCAGATACCACAGATAACAAAGTGCACTTTACCGCCGCTAACTTAGCCAATAAGTTTCATCGCTCCCTAGAACCAACGACAACCAGTAATATTCTGCGCGCTATGTTTGCTGATCAACAATACTTTGTGCATCACCAACACCTCAACGACAATGAGCACTTTGGCGATGAGGGCGCGGCTAATCACACCCGTTTATGCCAAGACTATGGTCAACAAGGTATTGAAATATTTACTTACGGCCGATATGCGTTTAACCGCAATAAACCAACACCAGTTAAATTTCCTGCGAGACAGACGTTTGAAGCCAGTCAAGCTATCGCCAGATTACATGGACTACCTGAAGAAAACGCTGTGTTTGTTCAACAAAACCCAGATGTTATCGATCAAGGTGTATTTCACAATGATGTTATTGGCGTTGGTAATCAAAACGTATTGTTTTATCACCAGCAAGCGTATTTAAATACCTCGGATTTTGTTGATGAAGTGTCTCGAAAATTCAAGGGCGACAAGTTGCATTTTATTGAAGTCAAAACCGATCAAGTCAGTATTCAAGATGCCGTTAATACCTATTTATTCAACACCCAGATAGTCACCTTAAACGACAATTCTATGGCTGTTATTGCACCTATGCATTGCCGTGAAAACAAAAATGTTTACAATTATTTACAGAGCGTTATCGCCGATGATTCACCTATTGATCACGTTGAGTTTTTTGATGTTAACGAGAGCATGAAAAATGGTGGTGGTCCTGCTTGTTTGCGTTTACGAGTGGCAATGACCGAAGCTGAAATACAAGCGGTAAATCCAGCCTGTGTATTGACCGAACAGCTATATACTACACTTGTTAGTTGGGTAAACACACATTATCGCGATAGGCTAGTCGTCGATGACTTAAGAGATCCGTCGTTGTTGGTTGAATCGCGTACCGCTTTAGATCAATTAACGCAGATACTATCACTGGGCTCTGTGTATCGATTTCAACAACAGTAAGCCGCTCGATCCCAGCTAGTATTGTGCTGGTTTACTTTTTATCTGAGCCTATTGAGGGAGTATCTAAAATCAATAGGCTCAACTGATACAGCTTTTTTTTAATTGCTGGCGACTCAATAATAAATAGTGACTATGGGTAATTTAGGTATGTTGTTAGTCACTAGTCAAGTTCTAATCAATGTTTTCCCCACCATAGTGATCAGGCTTTAATTCGCCTGAACAATAGTATAAAACCCATTAAAAACTGAGATTGAACACTATGTTTGCAGATCATCATGACAGCAAACAGTGTAAAAATTATTGTATTCTAAAATAAATAATAATCATTATCATTTACATTGTGGTGGTTGATTGTTATATTATCACAATATTAAATTTTTCAGAGAAAACAATGAAACAAGGCATACACCCCGAATACAACCAAGTAATTTTCCATGATACATCAGCAAATAAATCATTCATGATCCGTTCTACCTATACCTCTAAGCAAACCATGAAATGGCATGATGGCAAAGACTACCCTGTCTGTTACTTAGATGTATCAAGTGAAACGCATCCGTTTTATACCGGCAAGCAAACTCAAGCCAAGTCTGATGGTCGCATTGCTAAATTTAATGAAAAGTTCAAAATCACTAGATCTAAATAAACAGACAAAGAGGAGAGAAAGATGAAAGTACTTAGTTCATTAAAATCAGCCAAAACCAGACATCCTGGTTGCCAAGTTGTAAAAAGACGCGGAAGAGTTTACGTGATTTGTAAAGAAAACCCTCGCTTTAAAGCGGTGCAAGGCAAAGCCAAAAAGCACAAATAATAGGGTGCATTGTAACTAATTGACACAAGGAAGTGTTGATCTTGTAGATCTGATATCTGTGCAAGGATAAAACTAGGTTTGTACCAGCGAATAATTTCAAAATTACTGTACAGTGCAAATACTATTCAAGTTCTGTGCAAATACTATTTAAGTACGATACACATACTAATCAAAGGCTTTTAACGGACTGACGTTAAAAGCCTTTGTTGGTTATTATTCTACTGCACTGACTTTTGCGAAAAAATAAGTCGCTGCGCTGCACTAGGTTGTTCAATAATATTACTGCCATCGAATACTTGCTGGCCATTGACCCAAGTACCTTGAATTTTTGATGAAAAAGTATGTCCATCAAATGGCGTCCACTGACAATGGTATCTGCTATTTTTATGATCAGTGACTGTAGCACCATTGCGATCAATTAACACTAAATCGGCAAAATACCCCTCGCGAATATAACCGCGCTCATTAATCTTGTATCTAATAGCTGGATTGTGCGCAGTCTTTTCTACTACTTGTGCAAGGCTTAAACGTTTGTGCTTAACATGATCAAGTAAAGATAGTAAGGCACTTTCCACTAACGGCAAACCCGCTGGAGCACTGCTGTAATCGAGCTGTTTTTCTGCCCAAGTATGGGGAGCATGATCGGTAGCAATAATATCAATTTGACCTGTGTGGAGTGCTTGTATAAGCGCTTGTTGATCAGCACTGGTTTTAATTGCCGGGTTACATTTGATTAAATTTCCCAGTGTTTGGTAATCTTGGTCATTAAACCACAAATGATGAACACAGGCTTCAGCAGTGATTTGTTTACCGGCAATAGGGCCTTTGTTAAATAAGCTCAATTCTTTGGCGGTGGTAATGTGCAATACATGTAATTGAGTACCAAATTTTTTAGCTAAATTTACCGCATAAGAAGACGATGCGTAGCAACAACTTTCATCTCGAATGAGCGGATGATCCTCAATGGTTATTGCTTGTTTTGTTTGTTTAAGTCGCTTGAGGTTATCGTCGATGATCGGACTACTTTCGCAGTGGGTGACTATTAAGGTTGGACTTTGTTGAAAAATGGCATCTAATGCTTGCGGGTGTTCAACTAATAAGTCGCCAGTTGAAGCCCCCATAAACACTTTTACCCCACAATGCTTTTCGGGATCTAGGGCTTTAATTTGTTCTATATTGGACTCTGTAGCGCCCAAGTAAAAGGAATAATTAGCCAGAGACTGAGTGTTAGCAATGGCAAATTTTGCTTCCAAGGCATCAATTGTGGTTGTTGCTGGAGTCACATTGGGCATTTCCATATAGCTGGTAATACCGCCGGCAACCGCCGCCCTTGACTCACTGTGGATATTGCCCTTGTGAGTTAAACCGGGCTCGCGAAAATGCACTTGATCATCAATCATCCCAGGCAGTAAATAACAGCCTTGGGCATCGATAATAACATCTTTATTTGTCGCTGTTATTTCAGTATCAATTTTTTCAATTCGCTCTCCAGTGAGCCTTAGATCGGCGACAAACTCTTTGCCTTCGTTAACTATATAAGCTTGTTTGAACAGTGTACTTTTCATGATTAAATACCATTTTTTAAAATGTTATAGACGAATAAAAAGCAAAGTATTTGCATCTGCAAATGATTTGCTGTGTTGAAAACGGTAAAAGCAGCCAGTGGAATTTTATCTTGTTGGTTATTTTGACTTGCTATTTAATACTTCTGCGCTGCTCTTTAAGGCTAGGAGATAAACATGGTCTATCACTCAGTAAATACTGGGTAATTAATCGACAAAGTCTAAGGTTAATAACAGTCTTTGCTCATGTTCAGTAATCGCAGGCGACCGATGCACGGCTCCACCGTTTTGGTTGTCAAACCAACCTTCGCCTTTTAATAAAGCAATATCACCAACGGATAAGCGTTGTACATCTTGTGGATCTTGCATAATGCCCGATACCTCATCAGCAATGCCGATACTGCCAGCGCCAAGCTTTGATCGATCAACTTTTTCATGAGCTAACCACTCGGTGGCTATTCCTGAAAATGTTGTGACTAACCTACAGGGCACTTTATCGACATGAAATTTAGGGCACATGGCATGATCTAACCTAGTTAATCGCAGTCCCACTTGTTTTAACTCAAAAAGGGTACAAAACATATCAACTACAAGTGCAATGTGTTCACACAATGCTTTTCGCTCGGCAAGCGCTGCATTGCACTCTACTAAGTGTTCAACAATTTTTCCCGGTACAGAAGTCATCACCACACTCAAATGAGATGTTTGTTGCATAAGGTTAGTGACATCTTGCAAAACTTCATTAGGCAATTCATTTTGCCAAATTGCGATATTAACTTGCTCTTTATAAATGTCTGTTAACACGGCAACACTAGTATCTACTGCAGCATATCTTGCGCACTCTTGCTGCTGAGATAATTCTGAATCTAGGGCAGTTGAGGTGTTGTGCATGGTATTTATATTCCCTTTAATGATCAGTATTAACCGACTGTACAAAACAATGACTAGCTTCTGCTTTACTTAATGTTATGTTATAACATAACACAAAATGACATAACATGAATTCATTGTGAATCCTTGCTCCTGCCATTAAGACACAGAGATACATTTTTAAATTGAGAAGCATAATGCAACTTCGCCTCTCAACCTCTCCCTCTAGCTATCCCTAATATATGTTTATTTTCTTACAAGGCATTGATTTATATTTATTTAATATTTTTATTTAAGCTGGCATCAAACTTGTAATGTTGTTAATACCACAAAGCTTTGTTAAATCAATGGGTGTGTTGATGAAGATAATAGTGATTATTTGCAGTGTTTACTTATTAGCCATTTCATTAAAAGTTAATGCTGGGGTGATTGACTTTGAAACCGACGTAACTGGCAACTCACCAACTGATAATGGCATCATAGCGCTTACTGATATATTTATGGCTGACGATGTCGCCGTACAGTTTGGCTTTGATACTAACGGCGATGGTATTTTAGATACTAACGCCGTTTATGAACAAGCTGGCAATGTTGATTTGGGCAACGATACTGGGTTTTGGGGGGTTAACCAAGCTAGAGATATTGCAGATGCAAATTATGTATCCCTATTAGGCGATTTCTTTTTAAGACAAAATGATCCGTACCAACCCTTTGGCGTCTTTACCATTTTATACCAAGCCAGTAATCCAGTGACCGCAGCTTCGGGAGAAATATGGGATATTGATGGTGGCAATAATACTGAGCAGTTTTTGGTTGAAGCCTATAATGGCGCGACTTTACTTGACTCTATTTTATCACCCCTTGGTGTCGATAAAACCCTGAATGCCAAGCCATGGGCATTTGGCTTTAGTGATTTAAGCAATATTACGCAAATCAACATTACCTTCACTGGTAGCAAAACACGCGGCATAGGACTGGCGTTTAATAACTTTTCACCGGTTGAAGATATCAGTCATTCAGTCAATATAAACGAACCTTCAATACCGGCAATATATGCATTAGGGGTTATTGGTTTTTTAAGTATATCAATAGGTAGACTACTAAATCATCGCAAATACAAAGTTTTAACAGTTCAATGAACACAAACTACAGTAACTCAAATTGAAATAACTAACATTTTAATAACTAACATTGCAATGACTAAAATTTTCCTTTGAGTCGTTATTCAAAGCGATGCTCACCTAAGCACTTTTAGCAATTTATTTTTTAGGGTCTGCATGGTAAACGGTTTGACTAAGCGTTCTTTAAAGCCATATTCGTCAGGAGCTGACATCACCTGACAAGTAGAGTAGCCACTGCTCACTATGGCTTTGATGTGTGGGTTAATAGCAAGCAGTTCCTTGATAACTAATTCGCCACCTTTACCACCAGGTATAGTCAAATCCATAATCACTAAATCAAAAGGAGTACCTGATTTGATGCTGTCGTTGTACTTGTCTATGGCTTGTTGACCACAACTTGCGGTATCAACCTTATGGCCCAGGGATTGCAGCATCTGAGAGGAAACCTCTAAGATCATTTGTTCATCATCCATAACCAAGATATTTGCAGGCGAATTAGCCACTGAATCTACATCGTTGCCGTCGGTTTGTAAAATAACCTGATTTGTTGACTCTGCCGGTAAATAAATACTGAAGGTAGTGCCTTTACCTAAGGTTGAGTCGACATATATATGCCCTTTATGTTTTTCAATAATACTGTAAGCGGTGGCTAAACCAAGGCCATTGCCTGATTTTTTAGTGGTAAAATAAGGATCAAATATACTGGATTTTAGTTCTTTCGGTATACCTTCACCCTGATCAATAATTTTAATGCAGATGAAGTTTTTACTGAGCACAAAAGGCGTATTAGTAGATTGCGCGTCTACATTATGGGCTTTTATTGTCAACTGCCCACCGTCAGGCATCGCTTGACAGGCATTGATCACAATATTAGTAATAACTTGTGAAAGTTGACCTTTATCAGCATTTATCATCCATAAATCATCTGCGACGATAAGTGTTGACTTGGCATTACTGCCACTTAAGGATAAATTTACTGAATTCTCAATGACTTGCTTTAAGCCAATCGATTCACATATAGGATCACCACCTTTGGCAAAAGTGAGTAGCTGATTGGTCAGGTTGGTGGCAGCATCCATCGCTTGATTGGCGGTATCAATGTGTCGAAATGCTTGGTGTTCTTCTGCTAATTTAAGCTTAGCTAATTCTAAATGGCCAAACATACCGGCTAGAATATTATTGAAATCATGAGCAATACCTCCGGCTAGCACGCCAATAGATTTAAGCTTTCTGGTGGTCAATAACTCTTCTTCGATTTGCTTTTGTTGGGTAATATTCTCAGTGATCCCCATTATTTTTTTAACGGCACCGTCAGTATCAAAAATAGGTGCAAAGCAAGATGAAAAAATTAACGGTGAATTTTCTGGGCTAAATTCAAAGCGATTGTACTCACCGGCAAACGCTTTATCGAGTAATTTACTCACAGTGACTTTTTGTTTATTACTAACAAAATCAATGTAATGAGTACCACATATCTTTTGTTCATCTTGCAAATTAATCATTTTCAGGCCAGCGTTATTCATGGAAATAATTTCACCTGATAAATTGATTTCATGAATACATAGTGGTGCCGATTGAATAAGCGTGTTTAAGCGGTGTTCATTCTGTTTCGCGGTGTTAAGTTGCGATCGAAGTGAAGCAATTAATGCGTCTTGTTTATCCATAATGACCAATCTTCCTTTGTTGATATTTTGATTATATCAACAATCTAAAATAGTAACAAAGTTCAATCTTGGCTGAATCGTCAAATAAATATAATGTTATTGTTTGTTGCTGGCTATAGAGCTGAAAATAGCAGTAATAACTCTTGCCATATACTTCTGGAGGCAATGGCTTGCTCGCGCATATCATCAAGGTTCTGTTTTGAATACCAATAGCCATCTTTCACCACCGCTTCAGGATGCTTTAATACCGATAAATCTGCGATTGGATCCGATAGTGAATAAATAAAGTCGGCGTCATAGCTAACAGCAATCACCCCTAAGCGTTTGTCTAACTTAAGTGCCTTTGCAGGATTAATAGTTGCTGCGGCTAAAACCTCAAAACTGCTCAACCCTGCCTGTTGCAACAATTGCATTTCATTATGGGTAGCTAAGCCATGGGGTGACAGTAATACCCCTGAATCTGAGCCGACGAGTAAAGCAACTCCCTGCTGATGAAACGCTTTGGTAATGTGCAGCAGAAACCCTAAGGTTCTCTCATTGTGTGCTGTCATTTTATCGGAAGCTTGCAACCAACGTTTAACCTGATTGGATTTGGCTTCTAATGCGATAATGTCTGAGGTGTATCGCGGCGAAGTATTGGTCAAATAGGCTTGTTTTTGTTGGCTCAATAGGGTTAATTGTTGATAAATATTTAAGGTCGGGGTGACTGGAACCGCAATGTTTTTCAGTGCTTGTGCTATTGATGGCAGACGCCTAGGGGCAAACTGATATTGCAGAGGCCCTTGATAGATATCTTCAACGTGCTCGAGTGATTGTAGTCCTTTCAGTGAGGTGATCGGCATATGGCCAGAAGCATGAGGACCGTGCTTTGCTAAAGGTATACCGATTTTTTTTGCTTCATCAATTAATGCTGATAGAACTTCAGGGGTTAAATTACCGTAGGCTTTAATTAGATCATAACCCTGTTTTTGATAATTTCTCACCGCCACTTTTGCCTCTTCTGGGGTGAAAATACTGTGGTGCAAATAAGCGTCACGATAACCTGAAATGATCGGACTACTCACTGACGAGGTGCTACCAATTTGCGAGCCAGATTGAATATTGTCGCGCCATAATAGTTGCTCAGGTACACCATTCATGATCCGCACATGGGTCACGCCATGACTTAGAGTAAAAATATAGGCTGCTGGTTCATACATATGCACATGCATATCAATCAGACCAGGGGTAACATAGCCGCCTTTGCCATCAATCTTTTTTAAATGTCGCAATGAAGGGCTCTCTAATTGAGCTGCTTGAGGCAAGATTGCATCGATTTTACCTCGATTGATAACAATATTTTGCTTAGCAATCATTGTCTGGTTTTGTACATCAATGATATTGACATTGGTCAATATAAAACTGTTGTTGCCCCTTGCGACCTCTATTTCATTTGAACTGCAAGCACAGAGACAAATCAATAAAATCAGGATGATAATTTTCATAGTAAACTCCACAATAATAAAACAACGGAAGTTAACGATAAAAATTGCTATTGTCGTCTAGAGACGTGATTTTAGATGGCTATTATCTTGATTTTGGACTGTGTTAGCGGCTTTATAGGCACTCGGGGTTACCCCGACCAGCTGTTTAAATACCTTGTTAAAAGAAGCTTTAGAGCTGAAACCGGCATCAGCTGCAATAGCTGACAAAGATCTATTGGGCTCAGTGCTGAGTAAGCGACAAACAAATTCAACTCGGTAGTGATTAATGTATTCATTAAAAGATTTTTCAGTGACTAGATTAATGGCTCTTGAAATTTCTCTGATTTGTAAACCGGATAATTGGCTGACATCATTTAGGGTTAGACGAGGTTTTAAAAACCATTGCTTTGCGGTGATCATTTGATCGAGCTGTTGAAAAATTGCATGGTAAACACTGTCAGTTACAACGGCACCTTGCTCTGCTGTTTTCTGTACAGACTCACTGATGGGGATCTTGTCAGACAGTTGTAATTTAACAATGATAATTGTACTGGCGATCAACCAAACCAAGTTATTTATGCCTTGGCCAAACAGGTTGAGTTGATATGGAAGCCAAGGCTGTACATTAAGTCGAGCTATGTCTATGACATTAAATGCGGCAGTAATAACTAACAACCAGACTAGCCATTGTAATGAAAAATCATCTGCGTCAGAGCGTTGTTGATCCATGACACGTTTGTATTGAAGCAGCATTAAAACAGTCAATAAAGCATACAGTACTCGCCAAATCGAACCTATAGCAATCACTGTTTGGGGATGGGATGTAAAGAATATCACCGGTAAAATAGGTAATAAGTGTCCGTATTGCTTGACTGATAACTGTTTATTAATGAGCAATTTTATTGATAAATAAGTCAACGGGCCAAACAACATAACAAACACTGGGCTAATTAAATACAACTGGCGGGTAATGCCTGTTTCCTCAGTGATATTGATAACCGCTGAAATCGCAATACAACAAAATAAAATTGCTATGCCCCTGTATTCCTTTGGTTTAGATTGCCATACTAACATCGCACCTAACATGCCAACAGCAAACATAGCCGCTTGAATTAAATTAACAAAATTGAGATTTTCCATAGATATGTAACGACTTAACAGTATCAGCGTTGGGGGAACTGTACTCAGTGTGACACGCATTGTCGCTATTGTAAAAGTTGCACAATCAACAACAAAAATGTGAGTAAAATGATATCAATACTAATATCTTACAGACATTTGATATCAAAGTGTGTAGTTGTACCTGAATGCATTTGCCAAGCTGTTGTGCCAGTTGGTTTTTTCATGCATTACGATAGACAACCTTGTTCAGCAAAGCACTATTTACGGGTTGAAAATATGTATTGAAATTTAAGGTGGCAAATTACAAGCAACTGTTGCTCGATTACACAACCTCTTACACGCTAGTTATTGACGTTTGTAGGATCAGGTCAATTGTAATTAGCAAAGTAAAGTTTATGGATTAATCAATGAACAATATCTGCCCATAAAGCTAAAAAGCTCCCTGATACATAATGTATTGTTGTCTAGGGAGCTCATTTTTTGATTAAGCTTTCCTTCTTCGTTTAGCAGCTATTCCTACTATAAATAAACCAAATAATGCAAGCATACCGGGCTCTGAAACACTATTAATATCACGGAATAATGAATCTTCAAGTGTTGACTGAAATGCTGTGAAATCAACAGATGATTCATAAGAACCACCGCTTGGTTCAGTGATTAAGGAAAGGAAATTTTCATCAACACGGTCGCCAAGACCAATAGCATTTAAAACAATACCGTTATTTGCTGCAGTTTCTGCCTCTGTTATTGATATCTGAAAGTCTTGTGGGCAACCCCCCTGAGAATCACGAAGACACGGTACACCATCGGTGGATATATTTATTACTAATTCATCACCATTAATTGTGTTGTTGAGCATGTCAGTGCTAATTGTATTAATTGCAAGTGCTGTATTGGTCCAACCTCCAAGCCATTCTATGTCTGCGAAAGTAGCACCAAATACTGACGCAGTCGCATTATCCTCAATTAAAAACCAGTCTTGTTCTAATTGTATGTTTGTTGAAAACTGCCAGCTAGATACATAGAGTTGATCACCACTGATGAGGAAATCATCGTAGAAGGTTCCACTTGAAAAAATGTTTTGGTAAGCGTCTTTTTGTTGTTCAAAGCCATTGTAACCCATGCTTCCTGAACCATCTAATACAAGAGCCATTTCTATTATTGCAGATTTTGCTGGCATAGCACTTAAACTGATTATTGCCGCGACTGCGTATGCCTTGTATAGAGATTTTAGTGATTTCATTATTATTCCTTATCAATAGTCATTATGCGATTATTTGTTGTTATTGACATTACTAAATTATGCTAAGGTGTGCGAGTCTGAATGGGAGTATAAATCCAATATAGCTGCGCTTTTCTTTTTACTAGGTATAACATTAAACACCTACCAAATACTTTTTAGCAAATGCTTCTAAGCAAATAATTTGCCAAGTTATTAATTTTGTTATTAAACAATAATTTACTGTATTTTGTCTTATTCAAAAACTTGTTGTTGTAAAAAAAGCTGACAGTTTTTTTATTTATGATCATAAATTTCTACACTTAAAGATGCATCGCAATTGGGTTAACAAAAATTAACCAGCTAGGTATAACCAAGACCCTTATGCAACGGCCACTTGTATCATACAAATGCGGTTCAACTGCACTGTTTGTGGTGTACTACCAATCTCATCTGAGTATTGCAAGCTAGCGTTAATCTCCGTGATAACGATAGTCGGTATAACGCTCTGAAGAAGTCTCATCGATTTCGCTAAAATAAGCAAAACTGCCCTTCATCTTCATCTCATTTTGTTCAGACAATACTGCGCCATTGATTGCAATAAAGCGAAAAGTCACCATTAAATCAGTTATATTGGCGCTAAACATCGGAGAAAAGGCTGCGCGGTTGTAAATTGAAATAGTATCAATGAATTGTTTTTCTAACTGATAAGTCAATTGTCCTTGTAACTTACCGATAGAATCCTTACCCAGTTTTTGCCAATTGACCGCAAACCCTAAGGTGATTTGCTGTTCGTCCATTGTCACTAGCGATAGACTCTCGATATTAATCAGCTCATTGAGTGATAGGTTTATATTGCCTTGTTGTTTATTTTTCCGTTTGATAAATTTTCTGATCTGTTTTTTAGAAGGTTGCTGACCATTAATTTTTTTAAGTTGCCAAGGCACTTTTAATTGTGGTGAGTATTGCTCAATGCTGGAGGTGATTTCACCTTCTTCATTTTCATATCGAGCAAGGGTGTAAGACCAATGCCTAGGTTCAGTTTGTTCAAATTTTAACATCGCCAATTTTATTTTTTCTTTAATGACGGCAAAATCATCAAGGGCATTTGTGTTATTTGTGGTTTTAGCATTGATATGGGTATTGGTGGTTGTGCTTGTGGCATTTGCGGTATCGGCAGTAGCAACAAAAATCAAAAAAAAACTCAAACCTAATACACCGGCATTTACTCGGTATTTTTGCATTATATTTTTCCTTGTCAGTTTAGCATGCAATGAAAATGACACTGTATTGGTTGTTATGTGAAATAAAAGTGAAAGCAACTAGAAAGACTTTATACAAAGGATCTTTGGCGATATTGATTGAAATTAACTTTGCATTAGCTAGCTTTTCTGATCTAGTTACTGAATTTCACATTGGTTTCACATCATTGCAAATAGCATAGCAGTATGGATCATTACTGTGCTGGTATTTATGTCTTGTAAAATACAATTAAAAAACGTGTCACAATCATTCAAAAACAATGCCCATGGCAAGGGCAGATCGATTATTACTTTATTTGAGCACCTTGATTTATCGCTGCAACAAGGCTGCTCATATGCTATTACTGGCCCTTCAGGTGCCGGTAAGTCAAGTTTGTTGATGCTGCTTTCGGGGTTGGAAAAACCCTGCACTGGCCAAGCGACATTCAACAGGGGCCAACGCAGCTTTCCCCTTGAGCACTTGCGCGCAGACATTGGATTTATTTTTCAACAGTTTCACTTGCTGCCAGAATTAACGGCATTAAACAATATTGCCTTACCGTTAAAATTAAGAGGGGATCAGCAAGCCATTAGCAAAGCGCAGAGCTGGTTAGCCAGAGTCGGTTTATCAGCAAGAGCCAATCACAAACCATCACAATTAAGTGGCGGTGAGCAACAACGGGTGGCAATTGCCCGCGCTTTAGTGTTTTCACCTAAGTTTATTTTTGCCGACGAGCCCACCGGCAATTTAGATCAACACAATGCTAAAGACATAGCAAACACCTTGTTTACCTGCTGCCAAGAGCACAACGCCGGTTTGGTTATCGTGACTCACAGCGAAGATCTGGCGAGCAAGGCGCAACATATTTACACACTGGCTAATGGCAGATTGACTGACACTTCAAGCAACGAGCTTGCCGAAAATAAACCGACATCTACGGCAGAGCATACCTTAAATGAAAAGGCGCAGGTGATGTCATGTTAACCCAGCACTTAGCATTGGCTTGGCATTATTTTATAGAGGAATATGGTCAGTCTCACCAACAATTACTGCGTTGGGTACAAGCAATTTTAATGGTGTTTATGGTGACCTTAACTTTGTCTAGTAATAGCATTCAACAATATCTTCAGGGGAATTTACAAAATCTGCTAGGTGCTGATGTGGTGTTAACTCAAAAGGATCAATTAACCAGTGAGCACCTCAATACTATGACAGTGTTTAGTGAAAAACTGGTGATCACTCAACAAGTTAACGCCACGCTAACGTTTAATGGCCAGTGGCAAAGTGTCAAATTGAAAGGCGTAGGTGATGACTATCCATTACAAGGAGAGCTACTCACCTCTTCGTCCCTTCAAGGTGCAGCGATGACCACTAAAGGCGGCCCCTCAGAGGGTCATATCTGGTTAGATAGTCGTTTGTTATCCAGTCTACGGGGGGCAATTGGCGACAAGATCACAGTGGCTGAGCAGACATTTTTGATCTCAAAAGTCTTAGTTCATGAACCCGATAGATTAATGGAAGGGCACACTGTGGCGATGCGAGCCATGATCAATCTCGAGGATATGCAAAAACTGGCTTTTGCTAAAGATATTGTTGACTACCGGTATTTACTTTCGGCTTCATCAACACAGATACAACAACTGATCGACTGGCAACAAGCACAACTACCAGCGGCAAACATTGCTCATAAATTAGGTGCTCATCCGTTAGCACTGTTTTGGCAACGCACTGAGAACTTTCTCGGCTTAGCGTCAATTGTATTGTTTTTTATGGCGGCTATTGCCATTGAACAAATAGCCCAAGTCCATTTAAAAAAAGAGCAATACTTTGCCGCTATTGCGATGAGTTTAGGTGCAACAAAAGCAACGGGTTTGCAGTTGTCACTATTTAAATGGCTAATGAATGGTTTATTATTACTACCTGTTGTTGCCATTGTATCTTGTTTACTGCACTGGTTAGTGATTGATTGGTTATCTGCCACCTTTGCCAATATCAGCTGGCAACTAAATATTGGGCTGATGATCAAAACCATAACCACTAGCTTTGTCCTTTTGGCCATTTTTCACGCGCCAGTTTGGCTGTCCTTGTGCAACACATCTGTGTCAAAATTATTTCATCCTGATCAACAAAGCTTGTCGTTAGTTATAGTGAAAATATCTGCTGTGCTAGTGCTTATTGGGGTGGCGGTGAGTTATTCTGATAATGGGTTATTAACTGCCATGCTAGTCGGTAGTATTTTGTTCACTATTGCGCTTATGGTGTTTTTTAGCTGGGTGATTTTAACTTTAGGTGAAAAAACCACTCAAGGTTTTTCAGGCTTACTGCCTTTTACTTTTTTTATGATGAAGCAGCGTTTATTGCTCAAAAGTACGCAAATTTTAGGTATAGGTTTGAGTACATTTTTATTGTTATTCACTCTTGTGTTTTTAAAAGATTTAGCTGACACCATGTCGCAGTACCAAAGAACACATAATGGTAATTTGCTGGTGTCGCAGGCGAGTCAGCAACAAATGCTGGCTATCGAACAATGGTCGACAGCCCATAATATTGAAATTCGTCAATCCAAAGACTATTTTTACGCCAAACTTATTGAGATCAACCAGCAACCACTGGCTGAGTTCAGCACTCAGCCCAGTGGCAGTTTAGCCACCTTATCGAAATCGATTCGATTGCATTACAGCGAAAAGATCCCCAACAATAATCGCTTAGTGCAAGGCATTTGGTGGCAACAAGAGACTGACAACTGGCAACAAATATCAGTTGAACAAGAAGTCATTACCGACTTAGGATTAGCTCTTGGCGATAAATTGACCTTTGTCATCGATCAGCAAACCTTCACATTTACTATTGCAGCTACCCATGCATACCAACCCGGAGCAGGCTCAATTACTTTTTGGGTACAAATGCCTCATTCTGCTGTTCAGCACATCAAAGGGCCGCAATACACCATGGCAAGTCTAGAGTTAAATGGCCATCAATGGCCATTACTTGGCGAGCTTTGGCAAGACTACCCGACATTGCGAATGATCTCTTTGCAACAATTAACCGAGCAATTTGATCATATCTTAGGCATGGTTACCAAAGTGATCAGTGGTTTTGCCTTGCTGATCATTGCACTGGCTATTATTGTGATTTTGTCGTCAATTAATGCGTTAGAAGCGAAAGAAAAGCAAAAGAACAGCGTCATTATGAGCTTTGGCTTTTTAGCCGCAACATGTTTACAACTCAATAGTCTTGAATGGCTGATCACCGCATTCATTATTGCAATTGCCGCGATTGCCGGTACCTACATGGCAGGTGAGCTGATCTATCAATCGCAGTTTGCACTGGCTTATGCCCCCAATTTTTTAACCTTGTTGATGACCTTGACGGTTATTTTGTGCACAGTGACTTTGTTGGGTATTTTCGCCAGTAAAAACAGCCTAAAAAGTTCGGTCAAGCAGTTGATGACTGAAACCTAGTGGCGTAAATAAATTGCATAAACCAATGAAAATTTCACATCTATTTCACCTTCTCTGGCTCACACTGACACCTCAATAAGGAGAAGGCAAATGCAACAAAGCAATAAGATCATAAAAACACTGTTAATGTTCACTACGGTATTGGCGACACTGCAGGTACAAGCCGACAGCCACAGCAAAAAGGTGTTGATGGTGGTCAGTGGCTATGGACAGAGTCTAGTAGAAACTGCAGCAAACACCTCAGCAAACACCTCAGTAAACACTGCACAAAAAGTAACGCCAAGACCCGGTTATGAATTGGGTGAATTTGCCAAAGCTTATGCAGTGTTTAAACACCACGGCATTTTGGTGGATGTCGCTAGCCCCAAAGGCGGTAAAGTCACAGCCGACCAATACGATGCCAATAAGCTGTATAACCTTAAGTTATTAAGTGATCAAGGGATCATGGCAAAACTCAATAATACCCTATCTACTGCTGCTGTCGATGCAAAGGCTTATGATGCAGTGTTTGTGGTGGGTGGCAAGGGCGCCATGTTCGATTTACCTAAAGACACCGCATTGCAAACGCTTATTGCCAAAATCTATCAACAACAAGGCATTGTTGCTGCGGTTTGTCATGGACCAGCAGCGCTAGTCAATGTCAAATTAAACGATGGAAGTTATCTCGTTGCCAATAAAGTAGTGAACAGTTTTACCAATCAAGAAGAGCAGTTATTTGGCAAAAAATGGCTCAATGATTTTGACTTTATGCTTGAAGATAAACTGATTGAACGCGGTGCCCATTTTCAATCCACTCACCTAATGTTGAGTCATGTAGCCGTTGATCAAAGATTAATTACCGGTCAAAACCCTGCATCAACCTTTGGAGTAGCCACAGCCTTAGTAAAAAGCTTAGGCATGTCACCTGTGGCGTTAGCAGCTGATCAAGGCGACAGTACCTTAGCCATGGTGTCAAACTACTTATCGGGTGATGGTTCAGCACTGAATACATTGAAAGGCGATCCAAGCCAATACAACCTCCCTCTGGTTGGTATGTATGGCTTTTATTTCTTTAAAGTGGCGCAAAACAATAAAGCCATTGAGCAGTCATTAGGACTGATGAAATTGGCACAAAACATCATCAAAAACCCTAGTTTTCATTTGCAAATGGCCAAAGCACAAGTGGCATTAGGGCGCTCTGAGCAGGCAAAAGCTGGATTAAATGCATTAATTATTGAAAAACCTGATTTTAAACCAGCTCAAGACATGTTAAAAACACTGTAACTCGACTGCCCTTAGCGCTTTTGGGTTAGCCGTAATTAAACAATAGCCTCTAAGGGCTTGGTAATTTGAGAATTTCAATGAACAATCAATCGCTATATATTTTAGTTGTTGAAGATCAACAAAGTATTGCGCAAAACATCGCTAACTACATGGAGAGCAAAGGTCATGTGTTAGACTTCGCCAGCCGAGGTGATCAAGGGCTAGCACTTGCACTAAATCACCATTATGACTTAGTGATCCTCGATTTAAATTTGCCCGTTATCGATGGTCTTGAGGTGTGTCAAAAGTTGCGGCAAAAGGCCGAGCATCACCTGCCTATTATTATGTTAACTGCCAGAGATAGCATTGACGATAAAGTGACTGGGTTTACCTCAGGTGCCGATGATTATTTAACCAAACCCTTTTCATTAGAAGAGCTGGAAGTGCGCTGTTTCGCCTTGGCAAGGCGACATTTATTACAAACCAATGACACCCTAACTTTTGATCAACTAGTCATCGACAGGAAAACCCAAAAAGTAAGCCGTGAGGGCAAACGCCTTGAATTGCATAGCATGGGGTATCGCATTCTATCGATTTTAGCTGAGGCCTATCCGCAAGTTGTCAGCCGTTCAAGATTAACGCAAAAGCTTTGGGGTGATCAGCCGACCGAATCCGATGCCTTAAGGTCGCATATTTATCAGCTGCGCAACATATTAGATAAACCTTTTACATACCCGATGATAAAAACTATGCACGGCATTGGTTTTGTTCTAGATGCAAAAGACTTAGAGCAATATCCTGATGAATAAAATAACACCCAAAAAACAACAACAAAACACAGTGAAATTTCACAGTTTAAGCAAAAAAATTGTCAGTCGGTTTTGTTTGTTTACTTTATTTATTTCTGCTGTTTGGGGAGCACTGAGTTTTAATTTAATGTACAACATAGAAGATCAATTCATTGAACGGGAAATCAAGCTAGAAGCTCAATACCTATACAAAAATTATCAGCAAACAAGCCATTGGCTGGCACCTCGGGTGAGCTACATGCAGTTGTATTTTTCAACTGGCACTTTACCTAATGATATCAAGCAAAAATTTATTGACGAACCGAATAGGAAAGAGTTTACCGGGCGAAACGGTCGACATTATCATTTACACCCGCTAGCAAAAACAGAAAACACATACCTAGTTGCCGAAGTCAGTGAGATGCTGCTGGTTCGCCCTATTCGCCAAGAAGTATTAAAGTTGATGCTGTTCGGCGGAGCATTACTTATCATCTGCGCTTTTACTATTGCTTGGCAACTTGGCAGAACAACCGCGAAACCGCTAAAGGAGCTTGCTGGCTTAGTCAATGGCGTTGCCCCAGAAAATATGCCAGATAAGTTTGCCCATCAGTTTGCCCATAACGAAATAGGTATTTTAGCGCAAACCTTAGAAAACGCCATGAACCGCATTAAGCAAAGTCTGCTCAGAGAGAAGAGCTTTACTCGTGATGTCAGCCATGAGCTTAGAACTCCTGTTACTATTATTAAAAATGCGCTAGAAGTATATCGTCAGCAACACCAGGAAAAGCTACCTAACCCAGTGATAGAAAGGATATCACAAGCCAGCACGCAAATGGAGCAAACGGTTACCACGCTGCTAACCCTAGCCCGAGAAGAGCACACTAAAGTCGACAAAGGGGCAATAAAGATCTTGCCATTAATTGAGCAGTCAATTATCGATCAACATCACTTGATCAACAACAAAGCCATCCAAGTAGAAGTGAACAATAACTGCGATATCACAGTCAATGCACAAGCAGGCATGTTAACGGTATTACTAGACAACTTAATTGGCAATGCATTTCAATATACCCAACAAGGTACAGTGACTATTGAAATGCTCAACAATACCCTGATCGTTGCTGATACTGGCCCGGGAATTGATGCCCGTATTGCCGATAACATTACCGAGCCAGCAATAAAAGGCAGCGAAAGCACCGGTTATGGTTTTGGTTTATCTATTGTAAAACGCTTGTGTGAACACCAAAACTGGCAGTTAGTGATCACCAGCGATCAGGGTACTAAAGTTGCCATTACCTTAGATTAGCCATTGCTAGGTTCTGCTTGGCTCTAATAGGTTCTGCTTGGCTCTACTTGCTTCGATCGCAAACTGGTTGAGTTTAGATCACAAAGCACAGCCTATGAATATCATCTTAAGCATAAATAGACGTAGATAAAATGCATTAAAACACTTGCATTAAAGTAAAGTGCTCTAAAATAAAGTGCTCTAAAATAAAGTGCTCTAAAATAAAGTGCTCTAAAATAAAGTGTATCTTGGCCATCTGAAGAAGACTTTTAGTGCACCTTAAATTTATGATGATTTTACTACTCTGACAAAACAAATCAGCCAGATCACACTCAATAAACTGATAGAAGCTAACAGCGGCAAAATAATAAAGTGATCTACCAAAATACCAGCCACAAAGGCACCAATAGAAGCAGCGGTGATTTTAGCCGCAGCGATCCACATAAATATTTGAGCTGCCCCCTGAGCTGGCGCATATTCTATTCTGGCTGCAATAGTCACAGCAAAAAACACCGAATTAAACACACCACAAACCCAATAGGCAAACATACTGGCAGTAAAAGAGTGACTTAAACAAAGTAACGCCAGACACCCAAGCAGTATGCAACCCATTTTTTTTAATAATATCAACGGCTCACTGGCTAACGGCTTAACAACTAATGCCGTCGCCCCGCACAAACAACCTACACCATAAAGTGTAACTAAATAGGCACTGCTTTCTCGTCCTTGTTGAAATAGCTCGCTGTAATACACAGCAACAACGGGCAGCGCAGCAAATGCAAAAGACACCGCAGAGGTCATGAACATAGTGGTTTTCAAAGTAGGTGTTTGCCAAAGTACCTTGACGACTTGTTTAAGATGAGGAACTTTTTGGTTTTGCCCTGAGTTATGGCGATCAGACTTAGGTAATAAACCAATGATCAGGCCAGCGACAACAGGCAAACACATCACAAAACTTGCGGCTAATTCAACAGAATAACCAGAGGATAATACCGCGATCAGCATTGGACCAAGGGTTAAAGCAATACCATAGGTAAAATTATCCCAGCTTTGGGCTTGCCTCCTCACGGTTGGAATATTTTCAACTAAGGACATCACTTGAGTACTTAAACCGCCCATCATAAATGAGCTACAGGCGCCGCAAAATAACAAGGCAACAAAGGTCAACCCAATTGACTGCCATGCAAAGCTGAGGATCGCCAACTGAAAAAAGCCAACAAAACATACACAGGCTAAGGCGACCAGAATAAAAGGATGATGGGTTTTTTCTATCCACCTTGCATATAGTGGCCCTAAAATATGGGGGGCAGTTAAACAGGCCGCCAATGCCCCAACTAAGGCACCATCGGCACCAAATTGACGAGATAAAAGTATAATGGATATTATCGAAGCACTAGTTGAAGTACGAGCTAATATAGCCGCCAAAATATAACGACTTAGCGAGCTTGAGCTAAACCGTTTTAGTTTTTTCCAAAAATGATTCCTCACTGAACATTAATCCAATTGCCATTGCTTTAACAACAAAGCGAGCTGATCGCGGTCATCTCCAATAAGAGGTTGTAGTGGCGAGGGTAAGCAGTTACCTTCAGTATAACCAAGGATGTCTGCGGCAGTTGCCATCACTCTCATGCCACCTCGGTTATTAGCAAAAAGCTGCCAGATTTGTACAAACTCAGTACTGGCACTCATTGCCTCGTTTCTCGTTTGGTTTTTAGCGGCTGCTATCATTGTCTGTACTGTTTTGGGAAATAGTCCTGCCAATACTGATAACCATAGATCACAACCAGCCGCCATGCCTGCAGCGGCAAATTTATCAGCACTGACACCAATGGCCACTTGCTCTGGTAATATTTTACGCAATTGACACAGTTTATTCACCCCTTCATCTGTGGCAAATGGCATGCCTGGGATTTTAATGGCAGCGACATTGGGCAACTTGCCTATTTCTGCATAGAGTTCACGACTAAAGGTAAAGTTTGTTGCCCCAGGGTTTTCATAAACACACAGCGGCACAGAGAGTTCAGAAGTGACTTTATCAAATAACTCATATACTTCACTGTCGTTTAACCTGTGGTAGGACATAGGGGCCAGTAATACTGCATTAACCCCTGCGTGTTGAACTGTTTCAGCATTTTTCAATACATCTGTTGTTCTCAATGAACCGATCCCTGCCATAACAGGGATATTATTAGCCATTTCAACGGTGACTTTGGCCACTTGACCTAGTTCTTTTCTGTTGAGATAAGGGTACAGGCCTGTTGAGCCCATAGCACAGATGGAGTCCACTTTGGCTCGAGTTAAGTTGCCTATTAATTTTTCAAATGCCTTAAAATCGATGGCCTCGTTGTTAAAAGGGGTAATTGGAAAAGCAGATAAACCGGTAAACATTTTTTCTCCTATTAGTTATTGTGCATACTCACATGAACGGTAAGCTCAATAGTGACTTGAGCCTTTAAGTGAAGACAGTAACAGTTTGGCAACACTACCTTCTTTTAGGTTATTTGGCCATAGCGCGTATAAAGGTAAGGGTTCAACACGCCAGTTGGGAAGTACAGGGACGAGCTTGCCTTTTTTAATCTCTGTGGTGACCTGTGATCTTGTCAATACGGCTAAACCATTACCTTGTAGGCAATATTGATAGATTACCTCAACGCTGTTAATGATGATCTGGCTAGTAAACTCAACTTCTTGACTCCCTGATCCAAATAAAAAAGTGCGCTTGTTCGGCAATTGTTTTAGCTTCAGCCATAACCATGTCTTTAAGTCGTTTGGTGATCTAGGGGGTAAATGCTTCTGGTAATAGCTGGGTGAGCAAACCAATACACGATCTATTATACCGAGTTTTGTTACCTTTAGGTCACTATTTTCTGGGTGTCTTGCTCTGATGATCAAATCGACTCTTTCATCAATAATGTCGCTAGTTGAGTCTGAAAAGTTGAGTTCAATGGTAACTTTTGGGTGTTTTTAATAAAATTATGGGCAGTATGTTGTGTACTCTAGGAGCTGCCTTACTGTTAAATTAATGTATCTATATAATATCATACTACCTTGAAATAGCGGCATGCTTGGTTCAGCTGATTGCTGAACTATGCATCTCAAACACCAGTTTTTAATGGAAGAGTTGCTAAAAAAATTAGCAAACAAATTGGCTAAAACGCTTTGATGCTAGAATTGTCAATAGGATAAATTAAGCAATGCTAATGTAACCATTGTTTGTTGATTGTTTCTCTATGAGTTTGGTTGTCTATGAAACCGTGTCATACGCTATATCAATAAAGTCCTGTACATAATAAAGCCCAACGAATGCTGGGCTTTTCTGATAAATAGTGCAGACTGCCAAGTTGGATCTGCCCAAATAGTTTAGCAAGTAATCTTTAGGTATTTCGCTTGATAGCGAAAGCCACTGTCTATACGCCATAACTAGATGTTAAATATAGCGAAATAAAAAATAGCCCAAGTTATTTTGAATTCGATACACTGCACTAATTAAGTGATCTCACCATAAAGTCATTAATTTCTTTGATATTGATATTGGTATTGGTATTGAAATTAACTCAGTGATTAAGTATGAATTTTATAAGCGCTTGCTCCTGTCGCATGACATATATAATATAGACATTATCGTTTTCGAGCTTATAAAAAATTCGACAAGGCGGTACAACGATTTCTCTATAACTAAAGCCTTGCAGTTCGATAGGGGTTTTTCCAGACTCGGGAAACTCATTAAGTCTTTCTACTTTGCTAAATATTTTTTCAACAAGTGCCTTCGCAGCTTGAATATTATGAATGGCAATATACTCAGCAATATCTTTGATATTATCTAATGCTGGCTCCGTCCATATTATTTGAGCCATTTTGACATTTTCTCTCGAGCTTCATTAGCTGATAGCACTTTATTATCCATAATGGCTCTTTCACCCTTTGCTATTCCTTCCAATATCGCCATGCGATTTTTCATAAACTCGAAATCATCAACATCAACTAAATAAGCCGATGGTTGACCATGCTCAGTAATAAGCACTGGCTCTTTAGATTCGTGTAAATCAGCTAGAATTTTCGTAGCTTGCCTTTTAAGCGTGGTAACCAGCTCAACTTTCATCGGGTAACTCCAGTATAATAAAACTCAAGTGACACTATAGTATCACTTGGGTTTTACTATAGCTACATAGGAAATAGTACGAGAAAGTGAATAGAAACATTATTTCACTGCACAATTTTTATACTTCATTATTCTAAATAAAAGATGTCTACAGTGATGGGGGAAGATCACTGTTTTCAATTACAGTTTGTTAATATTATGCAATAAACTCAACTTATTGATGAGTTCTTTTGTGTCAGGTTATTTTACAGTACTACTTGATTTTAAATTGTAAAAACCATTATCACCATGAAATTGTTGTATATTTTAAGTTTAGTATGGTTTTTGTATTAGAAGGAGAGAATCAATAAATTGTTATTTTAACTATTTCTTACTAAGGTTAATGGAAAGGGATTAAAAAAAGGAAATGAAAATGAAAATGAAAATTTTAAAATTTTTTATAGCAAGCTTATTGCTAACTATCTTGGGTGCCACTGCTCAAGCGGGATTAATTACAACAACTTTTTCAGGTGGAAATGAAAACGAAGGGGCTATGTTTGATCTAAGTGTATTTGATAGTGATATTATTGTTACTGGTGTAGATTTAAACTTTGATGACTCAGGTAGAACGACGATTGAAGTATACTCGCGCATAGGAACTTATGAGGGCTTTGAGGGAAGTTCAGCCGGCTGGACACTATTGTCATCAACTTTTGTAGGCTCAATTAATTCTTCTGGAACTCCAACTTTCCTAGATTTAACAGATTTTGGATTATTAGCTAATACAACTTATGGCATGTATTTTTATTCAACAAACCATGCTGTAGATATCGAATATACTAATGGTGATAATGTTTATACTAACGCCGATGTATCTATAAAGGCTGGTGTTGGAATCAATGACTTTCATTCTGGAGTAAACCAGTCACGAACATGGAATGGTACTCTATATTACGATACTACAGATGTTCCAGAACCATCTACATTCGCTATTTTCGCATTAGCAATGATTGGTTTAGCATCACGTCGATTTCAGAAACAATCTTAATAATTTAATATTGTTTATCCTAGAAAACACTGGTTGTAGTAATCAGTGTTTTTTTATTTCTGGTAATTAGCTATTGTAAAAATATTCGACATCTAATGATTTATTAGCAGTGATTTTCATCGCAAAACCATTACCGTAGGATACTTAACCCTGGGGTATCTGATCTAAATTTTGGTGTGATTTCAAAATTACACCACCCATCAACATTACGAATTTCAGACAAAAAAACCTCGCAATTGCGAGGTTTCTTATAAATGGTGCCGACAGTCGGAGTCGAACTGCCAAGGTGGCTTAGCGACTGATCAGCAAATCAGTAGGCCAGTTTTTTAATCTAGAAATAAGGGCATTGTATTTCAGACAAAAAAGCCCAGCTAATGCTGGGCTTATCTGATAAATGGTGCCGACTGCCGGAGTCGAACTGGCGACCTACTGATTACAAGTCAGTTGCTCTACCAACTGAGCTAAGTCGGCACACAAAGCTTTGTGTGCGATAAATGTATTCTATTGAATGATTTATCTTGGCACCGAATGAAGGAGTGTTGAACAACAGATCATTCATTCAAAATGATGGTGCCTCGACCCGGAATCGAACCAGGGACACGAGGATTTTCAATCCTCTGCTCTACCAACTGAGCTATCGAGGCACATTGATAATGGAATTATCAGTGTACTTTACTTCAATATTAACATCTGATGAATTTGTCTTATTGCAGTAAACATCTTTTTGGCTTTGCCTTAAAGACGGGCGCTATTAGACTGTTTTTCTTTTTCGACGTCAACACTTTTTTGCAAATAAATGTTTATTTGCTGTTTTTTCCTGCGGATTGTTGCTAATTGAATCGAATTACCATTGAATTTACAGGTTATTTATTTTCTGGGGTGTAGCCTTCAATTTCTGGTTCTTTGCCTTCAAATAAATAACTCACCATGGCTTTCTCTAATACTGCTCTGTCATTGGCATCCATCATATTCATTTTATTTTCATTGATCAGCATGGTTTGTTTCTTTTGCCAGTTTGTCCATGCTTCTTTGCAGATATTGTCAAATATGCGTTTGCCAATTTCTCCCGGGTATAGCTGAAATCCTAAACCTTCTGCTTCTTTTTGTAAGTTCTGGCAAAATACCATTCTGGTCATAATTTTTCTCTACTTGTTAATTGATAATGGCTAGCTGTTTTATTTGATTGATCAGCTTGTCGGTAGACGCGGCAAAACCAACAGACGCTTGGTTGTGTAAATCATACCATTTTAAGTGGCTATTATCTTGTATTTGTTGTGGTTCACTCAAGGCACAATCAACAATAATAGGTGAAATATCTAAATGAAAGTGACTAAAGGTATGACGAAAAGGATCGAGTGTTTTTTGTTGTGTTTCTATTAATTGATAGTGAGACAAGAGATCAGGTAATTGATCCATACTGGCTATTTCTAAAAAGCACCAAAGTCCTCCCCAAATACCACTGGGTGGACGCTTTTCCATCAGGATCTTATTGGCGATGCGCGGGATCACCATAATAGTACTGCGCACTGGTGTAGTTTTTTTGGGTTTTTTTTGTGGAAAATTGTGTTGTTCATTGCCTGCCAAAGCCAAGCAATTTAGTTGTAAAGGACATATTGGGCACTTGGGTTTACTGCGGGTACAGACCATAGCCCCTAAGTCCATCATCGCTTGATTGTAATTTTCTACCTGATTTTTCTGGGTTAATTGTTCAGCCAGCGGCCACATTGTCTTTTCAAATTTAGCTTGACCAGTGTAACCTTCAACGGTGTAACAGCGAGCTAATACCCGTTTGACATTGCCATCTAAAATAGGGTGATGTTGCTTTAATGACAAGCTCAAGATAGCTCCAGCCGTTGAACGGCCGATACCAGGAAGGGCGATCACCTCTTCAATATCGTCGGGAAATACCCCCTGATAGTTGTCGCGAATGATTTGTGCTGATTTGTGCAGGTTGCGCGCTCGGGCGTAATAACCCAGTCCAGTCCAGTGATGTAATACCTTATCTTGGTCGGCATCAGCTAATGCGGTTATTGAAGGAAAACTAGACATAAAACGTTGGTAATAGGGAATAACTGTATTTACTTGGGTTTGCTGTAACATGATTTCAGAAACCCAAACCCGATAGGGTGTTTTATTTTGTTGCCAGGGGAGGTGCTTTCTACCTTGTTTAGCAAACCAAGCCAACACATCGCGGTTAAATTGTTGAGCAGATGCAGCAGATATTTTAATGTTTTCAGTCATAATGGCGATAGTGTAGCGAAATGTTTTGCCCCATAGCAATAGATTAGTTGCTAATATCGATTAAAAGTAATGGCATTTTACAGCGATTAGCACTATATTCTCGCCAACTTAATGAAGACATTTATAGATGAGAGCGCCAAGATGAAAGTAACCGCCAAAAATCGCAGCAAAAGGCTGCGCAAAAAATTACGCGTTGATGAATTTCAGGAAATTGGTTTTGACATCGCCTGGACCTTTGCCGATGATATTACCAGTGCAGCGATAGACCAATTTATTGATAGTTTTTTTGCCGAAGTGATTGAACCCAACGACCTAGGATTTGGTGGTGAAGGCGATACCTTGTGGCATGGTTTAGTATGTACCAGAGACATAGGTAAGTGCACTGAAGCGCATCGCAGCGAAGTTAACAAGTGGCTCTTGGCCAATGGTGCGGTAACAGCAACGGTAAGTGAATTATATGATGTTTGGTGGGCTGTATAGTTGCGGTTAGTGGCTTTGTTTATTATTGAATAAGGTTTAAACTCATAGTTAATTTTCGGGCATTTTATCTACTGCTGTGGTTACTGCTATCGCGCAGTTACTATGGACGACTGAAGATAATGTGCCAATCATTTTTACAGTAGAAGTGCAATGACTGAAAGAACCCACAAAACAGTAGAGCAAGCCCAGCAAGAGGGCAAATACATTCGCAAGGTACGCAGCTTTGTCAAACGCGAAGGCCGCTTGACAAACGGTCAGGCAAAGGCATTAGAGCTCTATTGGCAAACTATGGGCTTAGCCCATCAACAAGGAATGATCGACCTCGAGGCGGTATTTGGTAATACTAATCCTGTGGTTTTAGAGATAGGCTTTGGCATGGGCAAGTCTTTAGTTGAAATGGCTAAAAACTCACCTGAGTTAAACTACCTTGGGGTTGAGGTGCACCGCCCCGGTGTTGGCGCTTGTATCGCCCTTGCTCAAGAGTGTGAAGTGAGCAACTTAAAAGTATATGAACACGATGCTATCGAGGTGTTGGCCGATTGTATAGCCAATGACAGTTTGGCTAAAGTGCAACTTTTTTTCCCTGACCCTTGGCATAAAAAAAAGCATCACAAGCGCCGGATTGTATCGGCTGAGTTTGTTGAGGCTATTCGGCAAAAATTGCAAATCGGCGGGGTATTTCACATGGCTACCGACTGGCAAAATTATGCCGAGTGTATGTTAGCCGATATGCAGCAAGCGCAAGGCTATAAAAACTTATCAGCGACTAATGATTATGTGCCTCGTCCTGATTCAAGGCCGTTGACAAAGTTTGAAAATCGCGGTCAACGTTTAGGCCATGGCGTTTGGGATCTGCAATTCGAACGGATTGAATAACTGAATTGTTTTACAAAATAGCTGGCTCAGTTTGTTCGGTTTGTTCAGTGCGATGCAATTTATCAGCTTCAATGTGAAATAAATGCTGGCAATTGCGCAAATTGCCGGTTTTTTCTAACCATTGTTGATCAATGATTTGATGGGCCAGAGCGGCTTGCAGAATACGCGAAGTATATTGACACCAATAAAAAATGGTGGCGTCGATGTGCGCCTCATTATTGGGGGTTGCATTACTTTTACTGTGCTGCAGTTCACTGGTTAATTTTGCAATCACTTGTGGTTTTAGATCCGTTTCTATCATGCGTTTAAAACGGGTAAATTGTTTTGCTTTAAACAGCAACCACACCATCCATAATAGTAACCCAAGGGCCGCACTGCTGAAGATCACTTCCACTGCTAATACTCGTTAAATGTTATTGCCATTATAGTAACAGCATTTACACAAACAATTGAAGCTGTGCAGCAATAAAATGCCAATACTGACTGTGACAGCCGATTTCACCGATTAAAATTGGCCCCTTCAAATCTCAATAACTGCGCTTTTATGGCAATGCCACCGGCATAGCCAGTTAATTTTCCACTACTGCCGATCACCCGATGGCAAGGAATAATTAATGGAATAGGATTTGCGCCATTGGCTCTGCCAACGGCTCGCACTGCTTTGCGGTTATTAATTTGTTCGGCTATCCAACCATAGCTTTGAGTTTCACCTTGCTTGATAGTTGTTAAAGCACGCCACACACTTTGTTGAAAGGGCGTGCCTTTTGGGGCCAAAGGCAGATCAAACTGGGTCCTTTTTTCATGAAAATATTGATCGAGTTGTTGGCTAATGGCATGGAAAAACTTGATGTTTTTTGTATAACTAGCAGGTACTTTTAACGGCTTATCGCCAGTTAAAAATGATAGTGCGGTCAATCCGCGATGATCGGCAGTTAGGGCAATATCCCCCAGTGGAGAATGGTAAAGATGGGCATACATAGAGTTAATTCTCACCTAAGTAAGTGCTGGTACTAGCTTGGATACTCGACTTTGCAGTATACATTAAAACTATGGGTAGTTAGTTTGCAACTTGTAATATTTTGCGGTCAAGATCACAACTACTGGTGCAAATCATTGGGTGATTGCAGTATTAATTGCATTTTAGGTAAGACTCTATCAACGGCCAGTACTTTAGTGTTTATTTCAGCTATTTTAGTGGCTCCTAAACGACGATAGAAACCTTCAGCATTGGGATCAGCAATTAGCTCTATACTGTTATAGCCATCGCTCTTTGCTTGTTGGCAGGCCAATGTCAACAGTTTGCCACCGAAACCTTGACCTATGTAGCTAGGCTCTATCCACAAATGCTCTAGCTGAGCAGAGGTTTGTTTGCGATGATATTCAAGACTAAAAAAACCGACTATGTCTTCACCCACTTCTAGTATTTGCACATGGTGTTGTTGAATATAGTTAGCTGAAACTTTTAGTTCATCTGCCCATGCCTCAAGCCAAGCTTGCGGATATTGCCAATGGGCTTTGGCGCGGTATATAAGTGCAGACAATGCGCTTGCGTCACAGGTTAATGCTGGTCGAAATGCTAAGTTCATGTTATTCAATTTATTGACTATGTATCGTCGTCATAGCTGTCATTGTTAGTAGATAATATGCTTTTGTGTGTTATCAAGGCTATTGTTGAGGTCGTAAAAAATAGCAGTAAAATCAAATTGAGATAACCGCCAGCAATAATGGTGTAAATTTGTCCGTCGAGAAAGCTAACTATAAAGTCGTTTAATAAAAAAGGAATTATGGGACAGAACAATAGCATCCACCTTGGGTAATGACTGTGTTTTTGCCAAACAGCATAAATAAACGCTGCGGTAAAAATAGCAAAAGGCAAATAGGACACTGTGCGCAGGGTATTATTTGCGGCTATTGCTAGTTCTGTCAAGGCTCCTGCAGGCATGCCCACTGCGGCAGCATTTTTTGCTGAAGTTGCTATGGCAATATAAGCAGCATGTACTACGCCAAATGCAATCATAATTGCTAGAAAACTAAAAAATATGGTTAATTGCATCCTTCTCGTTGCCGGTTGAAATGCGTAATAAATTTGTCCAGAAGCTATGGTGTAAAGCCATGCAGATAATAATGCACAAATGCCACTGTTGATAATACGATCAGCGGAAACGTTGGCCATATTGACAATAAGATTGGTTTGATCGCCGTTGAGGTAAAACAGCATATCGCCGATAAATAACAATACACTTGCGATAATACCTGCTAAACCGCAGTAAATTGCAGTTTGCTTTGAGAGCATTGCTGCCGTGTTAGTTTTCATTATACACCGATGAAAGTGAGAATAATTAGCAAGTAATTATGTATTAACTGAATATTCTTTGCTAGATTACTTTGCCCTTTGTTGACTTTATCGCAATTGAAGATTTAAATGACTTAGTTGCACTCACTGTAGTTGTTGTTTTTATTCACAAGGTACTGGCTTTGCGCAAAAATTTTAGCACTGTTATTTCAATCGATTTATATCATTTGACCTATGAACAATAAGTTGTCATATAACAACAAGCTCAGTAGGCGAGTGTTTATATACATACTCTTGTGTACCTCAGTTCTTTCGGTCACTTCCACTGCTATACAGCTATTCGTTGACTATAAAGATCAGTTGGTGGCGTTAGACAGGCAATTTGACAATATTGAAAACAGTTATATCCAATCAATTTCGTCGAGCTTATGGGACTTCAATGAGCCATTGGTGATGCAGCAAGTGCAGGGGGTTGTTAGATTACCAAACATTCGTTTTGCTAAAATCACCACTGGCTTTGGTCGAGTTTATCAGTACGGAGAGCAGCATATTGAGCCTAAAAAAGCCAAACAATATCCGCTCCGTTTTGAAGGTAATAGTATTGGTGATCTATACATTGCCGCTGATCATAAAAATATCTATCAACAGCTTTGGCAGAGAGCTGGTTTTATTGTCGCTTCCGAGTTTGTAAAAATATTTATTGTCGCTTTTTTTATTATTATTATCGTGCATCGATTGATCACTCGGCATATTTTCTATATTACTGAATATTCGCAGAAATTTAAAACCTCAAATTTAGATGAACCCTTAGTACTCCCCAAAAGACACGGTAATAATGATGAACTTGATGCCTTAGCTGACGCCATAAATAACATGCGTTTAGAGTTGCAATACGATATTGTCAAGTTGGGTGAAGCTGAAAATGCCTTGATCAGTTTAAACGGTGAATTAGAAATTAAAGTGTATGATCGCACCGCTAAATTGGCCGCTATTAATAAGCAATTACAACAATCTCTTGACGATTTAACTTTGGCCAAAGACCAACTGGTGCAGTCTGAAAAAATGGCTTCATTAGGGCAACTTGTTGCTGGCGTGGCTCACGAAGTCAATACCCCCTTAGGCATTTGTGTTACTTCCATATCAGCACTAGGTGAAAAAATACAACAACTGAGTACCTCCCTGAGCGATGAAAATTTAACCAAAAGGCAACTTTCAAGCAGTTTGTCTTTAATCGGTGAGTACCAAGCTATTATTGAACGCAGTTTAAACAAAGCGGTTGAACTAGTGCGCGGCTTTAAATCCGTCGCTGTTGAGCAGCATACCGACCCAGAAATAGAAATTAATTTAGCACAACATGTTAACGATGTGGTGAATACCGTAAAGACCTTATTTAAACGCAAACATTACAACATCCATCTAAGTGTCGATAGCGATATAAACTTAGTGACATACCCCAGTGCTTGGAATCAAATCTTAACTAACTTCATGACTAATTCTCATCTTCATGGCTTTGAAAATAGCACTGATGGTGAAATTCATATCAACTTTACGCAAACAGAAAACTCCTTGATCTTAGTATACAAAGACAACGGTATCGGTTTATCACCGCATGTTCAAAAGCGAATATTTGATCCATTTGTGACTACTAAACGCGGTCAGGGTGGTTCCGGCTTAGGTATGAATATCGTGTTTAATTTAGTCAATAGTAAACTGGGTGGCACCATAGAGTGTAATTCGGTTGAACAAGGTTGTTGTTTTACCGTTGTTGTGCCATTAAAACAAAAAAAACCTTTGCAACTAGTTAAAGCGACTTAAGCAAAACGGTGTAATATCAATATCAGTTTTTTTTTGCTCGACAATTTGCCTGATCAGTTGACCAGTAATAGCGCCTTGAGTCAGTCCTAAATGCTGATGGCCTAAAGCAAGAATGATATTGTGATGCCTTGGTGCTTTGCCGATTACCGGCAGAGAATCAGGCAGTGAAGGTCTATGCCCCAGCCAAGGTTTTTTCAATGTCGAAGCGCAAGGGGGGATTTCAGGTAAGGCCGTTAATATATGCTTAGCCTGTTGATAAAGTTGCCTTGCTCTTTTGCTATTGCCACGCAGTTGTAAACCAGCAAATTCAGCAATGCCTGCTATGCGTAAACCATGCGCCATTGGGGTGATAATAAAACGTCTTTCTGCCGATGCCACGGGGCGACTTAGGGAGTCGCACTGCTGGTTGTTTAGGTTAGTATTTTCAGTTAAATCGATACTGTAACCAGCCTCAGCTTGTATCGGTAAATGATAACCTAATGCCTCAACAAGGGGTTTCGACCATGCCCCCGTTGCCAATACCACGCGATCAAATTGCCAGCATTGGTTTTCACCTATTACGGTGACATGGTGTTGGCTGGGCACTAACCGTTTTACTAAAAATTGTTGGAATTTTGCGCCTGATCTAAAGCTGTATTTGGCAATGGCATCACATAAAGCCGATGGGCTTGAAGTATGACCAACATCAATAAAGTACAAGGCATAATTAACCTGTTTAGCTATATTTGGCTCTAGCAAGCGCAGTTGGGTTTGCGACAGTAAGCTGACTTTTATGCCGGCATTGATGTAACGCTGGTGAATTTTTTTTACCTGTTGGTAAGCGGTGCGTTCAAACACCAATAAACTGCCTTTAGTGATCAGTAAGTGCTCTGCTTGAGCGGCTTTTAACAGGCTTTTATAATAGGCAATTGCCGGTTTGTTAAGTGACATTAATGCTGTGCTATTGCGTCTTTGCTTGGCGTTAGACATGTTCGCCATAAACTTTACAAACCAAGGTAATAGCTGGGGCAAATAGCGCCATGACAATGACACTGGCCCGGAAGGATCAAACAACAACTTAGGTAACTGCCACAACAAATCTGTTTGTGCTAGCGGAAAAACTTGCTCGCTAGCAAAATGCCCCGCATTTCCTTGCGAGCACCCAGCGGCAATTTCTGCTGCATCGATCAGAGTCACTTGATGACCTTTCTGTTGTAGAGCAGCGGCGCAATTAACACCAATTATTCCTGCGCCAATAACAGCGATGTTGTTTTTGTTGTGTTGCATAGCTATTGATTTTTACCGTTGAACATAGGGATAGGCCTTCACTTGCTGCTGACAATATATGCAGTGACTTGTTTAATGAAAATAATTGTATACAATATATTTTATAAAGTCTACTATGTGTTTGCCAGCTTAATGCGCGGTAAAAAGACATAGTTCACCGCAACAATTAACTAACGATCAAATAGCGGTTAACTGTTGTCACGGGTTAGTTATTAACGATAGAGAAAAAATAATGATGAATATTCAATGGCATGGGGTTTACCCTGCGGTAACAACGCAATATCACAGTGACATGTCGATCAATTTTGTGGCAACGGCGCAAATGGTAGACGCGTTAATTAATGATGGTGTTGATGGTATTGTGGCTTTGGGCACTGTTGGTGAAAATTGCTCACACACAGCGGCAGAAAAAAAGGCGTTATTATTGGCTATTGTGCAAGTTGTTGCCGGACGGGTACCGGTTATTTCAGGAGTCGCTGAAACAACCACGCAATTTGCTATAGAGTATGCACAAATGTGTGAGCAAATAGGAATTGACGGCTTAATGGTCCTTCCCGGTATGGTATATCGCTCTACTGAAGCTGAAGCCATTCACCATTACCAACAAGTCGCGAGAAATTGTGGTTTACCTATAATGATCTACAACAACCCAGTTACCTATGGGGTTGATGTGACCATTGCAGGCATGAAGGTATTGGCGAATGAGCCGACTATTGTTGCCATCAAAGAAGCCACTGAGGATACCCGACGTATTTCAGAATTGTTTGCCACATTTGGTCAGCGATTTATTGTCTTTGCCGGTGTCGATGACATTGCCTTAGAAAGTGTAATGCTGGGTTGTAGCGGTTGGATATCTGGCTTGACTAATGTGTTTCCTGAAGAGTCTGTTGCTGTATTTAAATTAGCCCAGCAAGGTCGTTTCAAAGAGGCCTTAGAAATTTGGCGTTGGTTTATGCCCCTATTGCGTCTAGATACCATCCCTACCTTAGTACAAGCCATTAAGTGTTGTGAGCAATTAGCTGAACGAGGCTCTGAGTTAACCAGAGCACCGCGTTTACCCCTTAGCGGTGAAGCCAGAGCGCAAGTAGAAGCACTATATGAAAAAGCCTTGGCAACGCGCATTGATTTAGCCAAATATCAATTGCGCTAGTTGGCGTTAAGCAAATTAGCACCCTTACCAGTATCAATGGCAGTAGTTGTGCAGAGGTTTTTTGCTGGGGTGAATTTTAGACAGATCAGGTAGATGAAATTGCTAGAGAAAATAACTAATGATCAAGAGCACATTTTTTTGTATTGATGGGCACACTTGTGGCAATCCAGTGCGCTTAGTGACTAGCGGCCAGCCGTTACTTAACGGGCAGACCATGAGTGAAAAAAGACAAGATTTTATCAGTCATCACGATTGGATCCGACAGAGTTTAATGTTAGAGCCCAGAGGGCATGACATGATGTCTGGCGGGTTGCTGTACCCGCCAATTAACGATAATGCTGATGCGTCGATACTGTTTATTGAGACATCGGGCTGCTTGCCTATGTGTGGTCATGCCACTATTGGTATAGTGACAGCGGCACTTGAAACCGGTCTGATCACTCCGAAAAATAGCGGTGAAATGATACTAGATGTCCCCTTAGGACAGATCAAAGTGCATTATCAAACCAGCAATGGCAAGGTCAACACAGTTAAGTTTTACAATGTGCCAGCTTATTTGTGTCACCACCAAATCACCTTAGATATTGCCGAGTTGGGTGAATTAGTTGTCGATGTGGCATTTGGTGGTAATTTCTATGTCATTGTCGAACCACAGAGGCATTTTCCCGGTATTGACCAATGGAGTGCCGCTGAAATTTTACAGTGGAGTCCAATTGTTAGAGAGATAGCCAATCAATCATTAACTTGTATTCATCCCCAAGATGCAACTATTAAGGGGATTTCGCATGTACTGTGGACGGGCGATAAAAAACAATCGGGCTCCAACGGCGCCAATGCGGTTTTTTATGGCGATAATGCCATTGACAGATCTCCCTGTGGCACGGGAACGAGCGCGCGAATGGCACAACTTTTTGCTAAAAATGAATTGTGCCTTGGCCAACAATATGTTCATGAAAGTTATATTGGCAGTCAGTTCGTTGGCAAAATTGAACAGGTAGTTGAACTCAATACTGAGCAGGGCAAAATGACCGCTATTATTCCCAGCATACAAGGTTGGGCACAGGTTTTCGGGCAAAATGCTATTACCGTAGACGATAGTGATCCCTTTTGGTCCGGTTTTGTGGTGCGCTGACGATGATCCAAATACTAATAACACAACAAGAGAAAAGATATGTCTTTAACAGGTAAGCATTTGATTGCAGGTCATTGGACTCGGTCTAGTGGAGAGGATTTTTATGGCTTTGATCCAATAAACAATAGAGCTCTGCGTGTTGGTTTTGCGTCAGCTACTCGCGCTGAAGTAGATCAGGCTATCGGCAGTGCTGATCAGGCTTTTTATACATACAGCGAAACTTCCGCTAGTCAACGGGCGATATTTTTACGCACTATTGGCGAACAGATCATCAACCTAGGTGATGAGTTAATTGACACCGCATGTTTGGAAACTGGTCTTCCCCCAGCGCGCTTGATCAGTGAGCGAACAAGAACTGTTGCACAATTGCAGTTATTTGCCGATTTATTAGCCAAAGGTGCTTATCAAGCGCGGATAGATTTAGCTGATGATCAACGCCAACCGCTAGCAAAACCAGATACCCGTCTTGGCTATATTGCCATCGGTGTGGTTGCGGTCTTTGCCGCCAGTAATTTCCCATTAGCTTTTTCAACCGCAGGTGGAGACACAGCATCAGCGCTTGCTGCCGGATGTCCTGTGGTGTTTAAAGGTCACTCAGCTCACCCCGGCACAGCCGAATTAGTCGCGCAAGCTATTTTGTCTGCAATGCAAATTTGCCGGATTGCTTCGGGCACTTTTAGCTTGTTACAGGGCGAAGATCATGGCATTGCTAGTCAAATGGTTTTGCACCCCAAAGTTAAAGCCGTCGGCTTTACAGGTTCTGAGCGGGTGGGGATGATTTTGCAACAGCAGATTTATCAGCGTGCTGAGCCCATTCCTTTCTACGGTGAACTGGGGAGTGTCAACCCACAATTTATTCTGGCAAACAAGCTCGCTGCTGATGGTATCAAGTTAGCACAAACCTTAGTTAATTCGTTAACTTTAGGGCAAGGCCAGTTTTGTACTAGCCCTGGGTTATGGATAGTGGTTGGAGACACTCAACAAAGACAAGCGTTTGAGCAAGCGGCAGCTATCGCGGTCGGGCAAACAACCGCAGGTGTGATGCTAACCACAACTATTGCCTCAGCTTATAAAAACACGGTGCAGCAATGGCAAGACATTGCCAATGTGCAATGCCTCGCTCAAGGCCAACCCAGTGCGCCACACTATTGTCGAGCTGCGTTGTTTGCTACTGATCTGGCAACCTTTAAGCAAAATCAAACACTGCAGCAAGAGGTATTTGGCGCTTGCGCCTTGATCATTAGATGTAAAAATATCGATGAACTATTCGCTTGCCATGAATTGCTGAGGGGCAATTTGACCGCGAGTATTCACGGCGTGGCTGAGGATTTGCAGGACAGTAAAAAACTTAGCAAAAAATTGATCCACAAAGTAGGGCGGTTAATTTACAACCAAATGCCAACTGGAGTTGAAGTGTGTTCATCAATGAATCACGGCGGACCATTTCCAGCATCAACTGATCTGCGCACAACATCCGTAGGCAGTATGGCGATGAGTCGTTTTCAACGACCGATATGTTATCAAAATATGCCAAAGCAATTATTACCTGCATTATTAAAATAATCGCGGTTTAACTATCGCCAGCAGTTATTGTGTTAACTCCTGTTTTTTTGTGTGTAAATCCTTATAATGGTTCTGATATGTTAAGGGCACAATGTATGAGTATTGTATATAAAACACGAACACAACTGGTGACGGAAACCTTGCGAGAAAAAATTCTCAACGGTGAAATTAAAGCCGGCCAACCGCTACGCCAAGCAGCATTGGCCAGTGAATTGAATGTCAGTAGAATACCTGTACGCGAGGCATTGTTGCAATTGGAAGCCGAGGGATTGGTTTTGTTTGAGCCCCATAAAGGAGCGATAGCAACTGAGCTCAATATTGAACAAGTTGATGAACTGTTTGAATTAAGAGCCATGTTAGAAGCGGATTTATTAGCGGCGTCTATCCCCCGTCTTTCTGCACAAAAACTGACTGAAGCCAGCGAGCTGCTCAGTCGTTTAGAAAAGGCTTTAGGTAAAGAAAATGCAGCGAATACCTGGAGTGAGCTCAATTCAAATTACCACAATTGTTTGTATTCAGCAGCTGAGCGGCCACAAACACAAGATTTAGTGAATACCCTTAATAAAAATGCCGATCGTTATATACGTATGCATTTGTTGTGGGCTGGCGGTATTTCCAAGGCTGAATTTGAGCACAATGATCTGTTGTTATACTGTAAAACCGGCGATGTCGACAAGGCGGTAGCCGTATTGAAGAAACACATTCTCGGTTCGCGTGATGAAATCAAACAGTTTTTACAACAAAGAGAGAGTATAGACAGCTAATTAGTATTATTTATCAACTGATTATTGTTTTTTTCTGACTTTTTATGGCAATCGGCTACAATTGACATATTAGCAGGTTATCTGTAGTATTCTCCGGCTTTTAATGCCCTGCGCATATATTGTTTTATTTTTCGCCTTGCTCAGGTGTTGGAAAACGGTATTAAGTGCCTAAATTTACAAGTTAATCGATAGCATCTAAGCGCTTTTGACTGTTTATTTTCACCTCTAACACAACGTGAGAAACCCATGTTTGAATTACATGCCAATAAAGTTGGTAATCTAAAAAATGATATTTTATCAGGCTTAACCGTCGCCTTAGCGTTAGTGCCTGAAGCGGTAGCATTTGCTTTTGTTGCCGGGGTTGAACCGCTAGTTGGTTTATATGCGGCATTTATGGTGGGTTTAATTACCTCTATTTTCGGTGGCCGTCCAGGGATGATTTCTGGCGCCACTGGTGCCATGGCGGTAGTCATGGTCAGTTTAGTTGCTATACACGGCGTTGAGTATCTGTTTGCCACTGTTGTACTCACCGGCTTTTTACAAATTTTAGCCGGGGTATTTAGGTTAGGTAAATTTATTCGTTTGGTGCCTCACCCAGTGATGTTAGGCTTTGTTAATGGTTTAGCTATAGTTATATTTTTAGCGCAATTGGGTCAGTTTAAAGTCACTGATGCGGCTGGTAATCTAGACTGGATGCAAGGCAGTCAACTCTATACCATGTTGGGTTTAATCGCCTTAACTATGGCCATCATTCACTTCTTACCTAAATTAACTAAAGCTGTACCTTCATCCCTTGTGGCCATCGTGGTGGTTACTGTTTTAGTGCAAAGTTTGGGTTTAGACACCCGCACGGTTGTCGATTTTGTGCGGGATATGACCGGTGATCCAGTGGCCTCTATTGCCGGCGGTTTACCTCAATTTAGTATTCCCAGTGTGCCTTTTAATTTTGAAACGTTAAGCATTATTTTTCCTTTTGCCATTGTACTTGCGGCAATAGGCTTAATTGAATCTTTATTAACCTTAACTCTAATCGATGAATTGACAGGTACCCGCGGCCGAGGCAATAAAGAGTGTATCGCGCAAGGTGCAGCAAATACCGCCAGTGGCTTTTTTGGTGCCATGGGGGGATGTGCAATGATCGGCCAGTCAATGATCAATGTTAACTCAGGTGGGCGAGGTCGTGCCTCTGGTATTACTGCTGCGCTGGCATTGCTGGCCTTTATCTTGTTTGCCTCTGACTTAATTGAAATTATTCCGTTGGCGGCTTTAGTTGGGGTGATGTTTATTGTGGTTATTGGCACCTTTGAATGGTCAAGCTTTCGCATCATTAAAAAAGTACCCAAAGCTGATGCATTTGTTATTGTTCTGGTTTCAGGGGTGACTGTTGCTTCTGATCTGGCGGCTGCTGTCGTGGTAGGGGTTATTGTCTCAGCTCTGGTTTTTGCTTGGGAGCATGCTAAGCACATTGTCGTCAATCGCAGTGTTAACGAGCAAGGCTCTACGGTATATGATGTCTCAGGGCCATTGTTTTTTGGTTCTATTGCCAATTTTCTAGAGCAATTTGACATGGATAATGACACTGATGATGTCATCGTTGAATTTAAAAATTCTCGGGTTGCTGATCACTCGGCTATTGAAGCGATAGATACTTTAGCAGAGCGATACCTAAATAGGGGTAAAACTATGCATCTGCGTCATTTAAGCCATGAATGTACGCTATTGTTAACCAAGGCGGGCAGTCTAGTTGAAATCAATGTTATCGAAGATCCCGACTACCACATTGCCACTGATAAGTTAGCATAGGGATTTTATTTGCCTTGGGCTATAATAAACCCAAGGCGGAAAATTTATGATGAATAGTGTTCAGTTAGAGTTTTTTGACGTACCCAGCCCATGTATTGGTATTTGTCAGTCAGATGATAAAGGCCATTGTCTGGGTTGTTTTCGCTCTCGTGATGAACGGCAAAATTGGACTCGCTTGAATGCTAATGACAAACAAAAAGTGATCAAGCGCTGCCAAGCCCGGAAAAAGCGAAAGCACCCTGAGATAAAAGATAAAACTGTTCAGCCAGAAGAAGTCGTGGTGCAACCTTCACTGCTTGATCCTCCGCAAAAAATTAACTTATCAACAAGCGAAGATATCGATTTTGGTGACTTTGAATTATAGTGGTCTCTACAACTTTATCGCAGCGATCTCGAACGACTAACACAGATAAATGCTATACTTAAATCACTTTGTTATCCAATTTAATCGGTATTTCTATTAAAAATTATGTGTCTATTGAAATTACTCACAAGGATGACTTTTTGCGTATGGTTGCTGTCTGCTAGTGTGAATGCGCAGCAACCTCTGTTATTGGTGACTGAAATATATCCTCCGTACCAAGCATTAGATGCCAAAGATCAACTGACAGGTATAGCAACTGAGCGAGTAAAACTTATATTTAACGAGGCAGGCCTTACGCATCAGATAAAATTCCTACCTTGGGCTAGAGCATATCAACAAGCGTTATTACAACCCGATGTGTTTATTTTTTCGATGATGAAGTTACCTGCCAGAGCCAATTCATTTACTTGGTTAGTGCCTTTGTGTGAAGTTAATGTATCCTTTTATAAATTAAAGGGCCGTGATGATATTTCTATAAACTCGATTGAGCAGGCGAAAAACTATCGCATTGGGGTTGGTAGAGATCAGGGCAATGCTGTTTTTTTACAAGAGCAGGGCTTTGCAATAAATGAGCAGTTAATCATAGTTAATAACAACGAGCAATTGCGAAAAATGTTAGTGCATAAACGCATTGATCTGCTGTTAACAACAGATGAATATATTCAAGAGATAATTAAAAATAAACAGCTATACGCGGCGATGTTAGAATCAGAATTTACCGTAGACAGTCTAAAGAGAACCCTCTATTTAGCAGCGAATAAAGCAACCTCTGCTGAGCTTACCAATAAAATAATCAATGCCTATCAGCGGTTACCACCATCTTTGTTTGGTCAATGTATCCAATAGCGTTTTTATTCTAACTTACTGCACTGCAACACTATACTTCTTCAACATCGCAATGAGTTGATTGTCGATAGCTACTTGAACTATCGCCCAGACAAGCCTTACTTGCGCTCATACTAGCTTTACCAGGGCATATTGATAGATAGTTCTGTTACTGGCAATTGTGGCTGTAAATATAGGGTGCAACAAATTGTTGACAGTATTTTTCTACAATAACCAGTTGCACATAGCGTTTCTATTGCCCGCTGTTATAATGTTGGCATTAATTTTAAAATAGCGTGTAATCTCTCGGCTGTGATCGGCTGTACACGCTTTCATGTTTATGGAGTGGTTCTTTTAATGTCTACATCACCTTTACTTAATGAAACTCATGATCCTTCGTTGCTCAGTTGGATCAGCTCAGCCAATAACTCAGATAGTGATTTTCCAATTCAAAATTTGCCTTTTGCGGTATTTAAAAACCGTGCTTCGGAACAAGCTTTTCGCGGCGGTGTGGCTATAGGTGATCAAATTGTCGATTTAGCCGCATTATCAAAGTTAGAGGTTTTTTCAGGTTTAGCGCAACAAGCTGTTGAAGCTTGTGCTAAAGACCAATTAAATACCTACATGGCGATGGGCAAAGCCGCTTGGTCGGCATTGCGTTTAGCACTATCAGAAGCACTTCGAGAAGGCGCTGCATTACAGACGCAAGTAGCGAGTTGTTTAGTTGCACAACACAATGCTGAATATGCACTCCCTTGTCAAATCGGTGATTACACAGATTTTTATACTTCTATTCATCATGCCACATCGGTAGGCAAAAAATTTCGACCTGACAACCCTTTACTACCCAATTATAAATGGGTACCTATTGGCTATCACGGCCGCTCATCATCAATTGAAGTATCAGGTGCTGACTTTAAACGGCCCAAAGGACAAACTAAGGCTCCCGATGCCACCGAGCCGTCTTTTGGCCCTTGTAAGCGTTTAGATTATGAACTAGAAGTCGGTATTTTTATTGGTGGCGGCAATAACTTAGGTGAGCCTATTGCAATTGATAATGCTGATGATCACATATTTGGCCTTTGTTTGTTTAACGATTGGTCAGCTCGTGATATCCAAGGTTGGGAATACCAACCATTAGGGCCATTTTTGTCAAAGAGTTTTGCCTCAACAATTTCGCCGTGGATTGTAACGGCAGAAGCCCTAGCACCTTATCGCAGTGCTTGGACTCGAGATCTTGCTGATCCACAACCCTTGCAATATCTAGAATCGGCAAATAATAGAGCAATGGGCTCGTTTGATATTGAGTTACAGGTATTATTGCAAACCGCTAAAATGCGAGACAATAATGAAGCTGCGGTGCAATTGTCGCAATCAAATTTTAGTGACTCATATTGGACAGTCGCACAAATGGTTGCTCATCACTCAGTCAATGGTTGTAATTTACGCGCTGGCGATATGTTTGGCAGCGGCACTCAATCAGGGCCAAACCCCGAACAAGCTGGTTCAATGCTTGAATTATCGAATGCTGGAGCCGAGCCTGTGGTTTTACCTAATGGTGAAACGCGAGCGTTTTTAGCTGATGGCGATAAAGTTGCTCTGACCGGTTGGTGTGCTAAAGAGGGGGCTGCACGAATTGGTTTTGGCGCGGTATCAGCAACAATTTTACCGGCTGAGTGAGCACCGATTTTGTCAATCATTAACAAAGCAAGCCCAGGCTTGCTTTGTTGCCTTTAGATAAAATAAACCAACAGATAAATGTATTGTTTATAGATGCAATATTTATAAACTTGTTTAGCCTTGCTCAGCTCAGTTTAGCTTCATCTCGGTATTTCTGGCTCATTGTCATTGTTCATAAAATTAAGTGTTGTTCATTTGTATCCAGAACAAAATCTGAGTGATTTTGAGCATTTTATCTATGCTAAGTAGTTGCGCAGTTAACAACTTATGGCCTGCTGTTTTACTACTAACAGAAAAAAGTTCAATTTTTTTAGTTTTTTTTAATCTTTATTTTGAATAAGTATTTTTTTTTTAGATTGTTTTTGAATATTAATATACGAAGTATTTCGCATGTCAATATTTAGTCTATTGGCCTGTAAGCTATGTTAGTTGCGGAGTTTATAACGATTTGTAACAATTAGTTGTACAAATGTGACTAATTATCCGAGTTACATTTTAATATTCAAACTTTATTTACATCACTTTTGCCTTTAAACCCCCCTTGTAAACAGGCGCTCACTGCTTTATAAAATAGTATCTTGTACTTTTGTACAGAACTTTATGCGTCTTATTAGAATACTCACTACATAAAAATTTACATAAACAAAATTTCTATTTGATAGAAACTAGGAAGGAAACATCATGTCATATAAATTTCGCGCAGGTACCATAGCTGTCGCTGTCAGTCTAGCATTAGGCTCATCTGCTTCATTTGCAGAAGAAGCTCAAGTTGCCGAACAAGAAGTAGAACGCATTGCCGTTGTTGGTTCTCGTGCAGCCCCAAGATCTGTGGCTGAATCACCAGTCCCTGTAGATATTGTTGGCGCTGACGAATTGGGAAGATCAGCCTCAAGTGATATGCTTGATCAATTACAAAGTGCTGTTCCCTCGTTTAACGTGCGAGCACAACCCATTTCTGATGCAGCAACGTTAATACGCCCAGTTAACTTGCGTGGGTTATCATCTGACAGTACCTTAATTTTAGTTAATGGCAAGCGTCGTCATCGCGCTTCTGTTATTGCTTTCCAAGGTGGTGGCGTGAACGATGGTGCGCAAGGTCCTGATGTTTCAGTTATCCCAAGTGTGGCGTTGAAACAAGTTGAAGTGTTGCGCGATGGTGCTGCGGCTCAATACGGCTCAGATGCAATCGCTGGGGTAATGAACTTTGTGTTAAAAGATGATGCCGACGGCGGTTCTTTGTCTGTTAAGCACGGTGAATACTATGAAGGTGACGGTACCACAACAATTGTTGATGGTAATGTCGGTATGCCTTTCACTGACGATGGTTTTGTCAATTTAAGTTTTCAATTAAAAAATGCTGACGCGACTAGCCGAAGCGTACAACGCCCTGATGCGGCTGGTCTTATTGCCGCAGGTAATACTGATGTGCCTGATCCAGCAATGATTTGGGGTAGCCCAGAGATCAAAGACGACATTACTATTTTTGCTAATGTTGGTTTAGATTTAGGCGATGATAAAGAATTTTACATGTTCGGTAACTATTCTGAGCGTGACGCAGAAGGCGGATTTTACTATCGTAACCCACACAATCGCGGCAACGTTTTCTCAATTGATGGTGGCGAAACGCTATTAGTGGGTGATGTTGGCCTTGCAACAACGGGTGTAGCTACATGTGGTACACCAGTAGTTCCTGCTAATGTACCAAATGTATTAGTTACTGATGCTTACTTGGCTATGGTCGCTGATCCTAACTGTTTTTCAATGAACCAACTTATGCCAGGTGGTTATACACCGCGTTTTGGCGGTAACATTGTCGATACTTCATTGACTATTGGTACCTCAGGTGAGTTTAGTTCTGGTTGGTTTAAAGACTGGTACTTCGACCTAAGCGGTTCAGTCGGTAATAACAAATCTACCTTCTTACTTAAAAATACCTTAAACCCTTCATTAGGTCTTGATACGCCATTTGATTTCGAAACGGGTGGTTATTCACAATTAGAGAAAACCTTTAATTTTGATTTAGTTAAAGAATTTGATGCCGGTTTTGAAGAGCCGCTAAATTTTGCTATGGGTGCTGAATGGCGTGAAGAAAGCTTTGAAATCACTGCTGGTGATGAAGCGTCTTGGAAAGCAGGTCCTTATGCTTCGCAAGGTTTTAACGTTGGCTCGCATGGTTTTAAAGGTTTTGGTCCAGAAGCGCAAGGTATTAACACCCGTCGCAGTGTTGCCTTGTACAGTGATGTCGAAGTGCAATTTACTGAGGCGCTATTAGTCGGTGCAGCATTGCGCTATGAAGACTTTACTTCGTTTGGTGATACCTTAAACTACAAGTTAACAGCCCAGTATGCGCTTAATGATGAAGTGTCTCTTCGCGCATCACATAGTACTGGTTTTAGAGCTCCAACTGTTGGTCAAGCCAACGTAGTTAACACTGCAACTTCACTTGTCAGCGGTGAGCTGATCCAAAGCTTTACTGCGCCGCCAACTGATCCGCTTGCCGCGTTTTACGGTGGTAAAGAATTAACACCTGAAGAGTCAGTGAGTTATGCTACCGGTATTGTTTACAATTCAGGAGATTTCTTCCTAACTGCTGATTACTTCAATATTGAAGTGACAGATCGTATTGCTCAATCAAGCCAAATTACCGTTAGAGCTGAAGATTACGATGCTTTAGAAGCCGCTGGGGTACAAAATCCTGAATTAATTTCAGCTGTTACCTATTTTGCAAATGACTTCGACACTACAACCCAAGGCCTTGATTTAGTTGCTAGTTATTCAATGCAATTAATGGATGGTGATACTGACTTCAGTCTAGCTTATAACTGGACCGACACCAAAGTAGATTCATTCAATCCAGATACAACAAATGCTGGTAAAGTTAAGCGTCTTGAAGATGGTATTCCTGCACATCGCGCAACATTGACTATGGCGCAATCATGGGAAGACATTAGCATGTTTGTTCGCGCCAACTACTTTGGTGAATATTTTGCCACTCATGTTGATGAAACTACTGCACCATATGCTGAAACTGCTGATGCGGCAGTGACCTTTGATGTTGAAGCAAGTTACTTCTACAGTGATGCTTTAACATTCTCTGCGGGTGCCATGAACATCTTTGACCAAGAAGCGCAAAAACTACAATCTGAAGCTGATTGTTGTGGTGGTGTATACTACGAAAGTGGTCCTCTTGATTACAATGGTGGTTACTACTACGTTAAAGCGAGTTATAACTTTTAATTAGTTTTATATTATACCGCTTAAAAGCTCGGCATTCGCCGGGCTTTTTTTATACTTATTAAAATCTTAGAATCAAATACCCCACTATATATACCCATGACTTGTTCAACTTTGGTCAATAAATATTTGGTTTGTGGTTTAGCATACTAGAATGATTTTCTATTACTTGTTAGTGAAATTGCTATAGGCATTGGTAAAAAAGTCATTTGTCGCGATGTCATCAAGAAATTATCCCAGAGCAGTTAGACTGCTGTGCTTTTAAATCCTGCTCTTGGCGGAAATAAGTTATTGGCAACTTTAACTGATAACGAAAAATTTTATATCTAAGAACCGCTACAAATCTAAAATATCGCGCGGATAATATTCAAACCCCATTAAAAAACACAATAATATTAATAACCTGACAATTGATTTTCGCTCTTATAAAAAAGATTAAAACACAAGTTTATAACTTAGTTTTAACTTTTGTTTTGAGATGTAAACTCATTTTGATTGTTTTTTGAGTCGATTCACCAAGTATTTCACATGCCTTTATTTAGTAAGGCTACCTACAAGCCATTATATATGGGTTTTAATAGTAATAGAGTTGAGTGCGACCAGTGATGTTATTCATTAATCAAGGTCCCTGTTAAATTTTTTCTTTATTTACATTTATTTTACTTTATAATAACTGTTGTGAATACATATTGACTAAATTATATAATATTTGAAGGTCATATGATATTTGGTTTTTTTATGAGTTGTTTTATATGTCTTACAAGAATATTTAGTCCATAAAAATTTACATAAACAAAAGTTCGCTTTAATAGAAACTAGAAAGGAAATATTATGTCTTATAAATTTCGCGCTGGTACGATAGCTGTTGCTGTCAGTCTAGCATTGGGCTCATCTGCTTCATTTGCAGCACCAGCTCAAGTTACCGAACAAGAAGTAGAACGCATTGCCGTGGTTGGTTCTCGTGCAGCCCCAAGATCTGTGGCTGAATCGCCAGTTCCCATTGATATTGTCGGCGCAGATGAATTAGGAAGAACAGCCTCAAGTGATATGCTTGATCAATTGCAAAGTACAGTACCCTCATTTAACGTGCGGGCACAGCCCATATCTGATGCGGCAACCTTAATACGCCCAGTTAACCTTCGCGGGTTATCGTCTGACAGTACCTTGATTTTGGTTAATGGCAAGCGTCGGCACCGCGCCTCTGTTATAGTTTTCCAAGGCGGTGGTGTCAACGATGGGTCGCAAGGCCCCGACGTTTCAGTGATCCCAAGTGTGGCGTTAAAACAAGTTGAAGTGCTGCGCGATGGTGCTGCGGCCCAATACGGCTCGGATGCCATTGCTGGAGTCATGAACTTTGTGTTAAAAGACGATGCCGACGGTGGTTCTTTGTCTGTAAAACAAGGTGAATATTATGAAGGTGACGGAACCACAACAATTATTGATGGTAATTTAGGTATGCCTTTTACCGACGATGGTTTTGTTAACTTGAGTTTCCAATTAAAAAATGCCGATCCAACCAGCCGAAGTGTACAACGTCCTGATGCCGCAGCCTTGATTGAGGCAGGTAATACTGATGTGCCCGATCCAGCGATGATTTGGGGTAATCCAAAAATTAAAGACGACATTACGATTTTTGCTAATGTTGGTTTAGATTTAGGCGATGATAAAGAATTTTACATGTTCGGTAACTATGCTGAACGTGATGTTGAAGGGGGATTTTATTACCGCAACCCACACAATCGCGATAACATTTTTTCAATTGACGAAGGAAAAACATTGTTAGTGGGTGATGTTGGTTTTGCCAATGATGGAGTCGCAACCTGTCAAGTGTCCAACGTATATCGCGAAACAATAATGGGGTTAAACGATTCTTCTTCAGGCGTTCCTTCTAATGTACCAAATGTATTAGATACTCAAGCCTACCAAGACATGGTAGCTGATCCTAATTGTTTCTCAATGAACCAGCTCATGCCAGGTGGTTATACGCCCCGTTTTGGCGGTAACATTGTCGATACTTCATTAGTCATTGGAACTTCAGGCGAGTTTAGCACTGGTTGGTTAAAAGGTTGGTATTTCGATTTGAGTGGCGCAGTGGGTAATAATAAATCCACTTTTTTATTGAATAATAGCTTGAATGCCTCATTGGGACTTGATTCACCAGTTGATTTCGACACAGGTGGTTATTCACAATTAGAGAAAATGTTTAATGTGGACTTAGTGAAAGAATTTGACGCTGGTTTTGAAGAGCCACTTAATTTCGCTATGGGGGCTGAATGGCGCGAAGAGAGCTTTGAAATCACTGGCGGCGAAGAAGCCTCTTGGCAAGCTGGTGCTTATGCGGCACAAGGTTTTAATATTGGCGCACATGGCTTTAAAGGGTTTGGTCCAGAAGCACAAGGTATCAATACGCGTCGCAGTGTCGCCTTATACAGCGATGTTGAAATACAATTTACCGAAGCGCTATTAGTTGCTGCGGCATTGCGCTACGAAGACTTTACTTCGTTTGGCGATACCCTTAACTATAAGTTAACAGCTCAGTATGCAGTTAATGATGAATTGTCACTGCGCGCATCACACAGTACCGGTTTTAGAGCACCGACTGTTGGTCAAGCCAATGTAGTCAATACGTCAACCTCCGTCTCTTCAGATACCGGAGAGCTGATCCAGAGCTTTATAGCGCCGCCAACGAATCCACTAGCAGCCTTTTACGGCGGTAAAGAATTAACGCCTGAAGAGTCGGTAAGTTATGCAGCGGGTATTGTCTTCAACAACGGCGATTTCTTTTTAACTGTCGATTATTTTAACATCGAAGTGACGGATCGTATTGCTCAATCAAGTCAAATTACCGTTGAGGCTGAAGATTACGACGCGCTAGAAGCCGCTGGGGTACAAAACCCTGAGTTAATTTCAGCTGTTACCTATTTTGCTAATGACTTTGATACCACCACCCAAGGTGTTGATATAGTTGCAAACTATTCAATGCAATTGATGGATGGCGACACTGACTTTAGTTTAGCCTATAACTGGACTGACACTGAGGTTGATTCATTCAATCCTGATACTATAGACGCGGGTAAAGTGGAACGTTTAGAAGATGGTATTCCCGCACACCGCGCTACATTGACCATGGCGCAAAAATGGCAAGACATTAGCTTGTTCGTTCGCACCAACTATTTTGGTGAATATTATGCGACTCATGCTGATGATGTGACGGCTGAAGGCTCTGAGACCGCAGATGCAGCGGTAACCGTTGACCTTGAGGCTAGTTATTACTACAGTGACGCTTTAACACTCTCTGCCGGTGCCAATAATATCTTTGATCAAGAAGCGCAGAAATTACAAGAAGGTAACAACTGGAGTGGTGCTATATACTATGAAAGTGGTCCATTTGATTACAATGGTGGTTACTATTACGTCAAAGCGAGTTATAACTTTTAATTAGTTTTTACATTGTATTGTGAAAAGCTCAGCTTCTGCTGAGCTTTTTTATTTGCTTGATTGTTAATTAATACTGCTGTGTTGCTCGATATATTTAGTCATACTATTTAATCGGGCGTCATTAACAGCGGCTTTAATTGCCTGTCCTTTTAAACCTTGAGCAACGTATTCTTTAGCATTAATTGCCTTTAATCGATCGGCTAAGGTCAATAAATATTTGCTTTGTGGGTAAGGTTTGTCAGTGCCATTATCGGCTATTTGACTGTAATGATCTGCTTGGCAGACCATAAGTAGATCTTTGAGTAGTTGTGGCTTGCGCCAAACATCAATATCATTAAATAATGACAATATTTGTTGAGCACTTAATGCAAATGCTCGATGGCATAATGCCAAGTGCTTGTATGCCTTAGATGATAAAATTTTAATTTCATTTGATGATTTAAGTCGATTTAACATTTGTTCAACTTGCTGTTCAGTATACTTGTGTTGTAAACCCAGTACTAAGGCAGCAAAACGAATAGTGGTTTTTGAAGATAAACCACTAACTGCTATTAATCTAGTTCTTGCCTGTGTTTGCCAAACTTGGCCAACTTCTGGCAATATGGCTGGCAAAGCATGGCATTGATCTAATACGTCGAAAAATACCCAAGGCGATTTATCGCCAATACTGCGCAGCACTTCTTGTAATACACGCTCTGTTGAAAGACTTTGTAACTCACCCGTTTGGCTGATCTCAGTCATTAACCGCATAGTATCGGCACAAATAGTAAAGTTTAAATAGTGATATCGCGCAGCAAAACGCGCCACGCGCAGAACCCGCAATGGATCTTCACTAAAGGCCGGTGACACATGACGAAGTATTCTATCTTTTAAATCTTTAACGCCGTGGTAGGGGTCGATGATATTGCCCTGGGCATCTTGCGCTATGGCATTAACAGTGAGATCTCTGCGCAATAGATCTTGCGCTAGGGTCACATCTGCTGACGCTGAACAAATAAACCCCGTATAACCTTTGCCCTGTTTTTTTTCTGTGCGAGCCAGGGCGTATTCGTCTTTTGATTGCGGGTGTAAAAAAACTGGGAAATCTTTGCCCACTTGAGTGAATCCAAGGGCTAGCATTTGCTCAACTGTCGCGCCAACTACCACATAATCTTTGTCTTTAACTTGGCGTTGTAATAATTGATCGCGAACAGCCCCACCGACTAGGTAATAATTGAGGGGAAGACTGTTATTAGGCTTTTCTAAGTGGGTATGCATTGACTTGAACAGATAACAATTTTTCTCAGTTTAGCACAAATTGTCTTTGATTTTGCAAGCGTCTTTGACTTGTTATCCGTTACGGGTTAATTTCTTTAGGCATCGTATTTTTTGTTATTATTTGACTGGTTAAATTTATGTATACCGCTTATTTTGGTTTAGAAAAAATTCCATTTACTATTGCACCTGATCCGGCATTTTTATTTATGAGTGATCGCCATCGTGAAGCGCTAGCTCATCTCACCTACGGTTTAGGTGACAATGGCGGCTTTGTATTGCTTACCGGTGAAGTCGGCACAGGTAAAACAACCATCTGTCGCAGTGTGATGGAGCAATTACCGGAAAACACTCAGGCCGCATTTGTGTTGAATCCTACCTTGTCTTGTGAAGAGTTATTGGCAACGCTTTGTGATAATTTGAAAATTCGTTATCGAAAAACGGGAGCTACCTTAAAATATCTGACCGATAAGATCCAAACCAAATTAATAAAAAATCATCAGAATGATATTAACACCTTGTTGATCATTGATGAGGCACAACATCTACAACCAGAAGTGCTCGAGCAATTGCGTTTATTGACTAACTTGGAAACCAATACCAAAAAATTATTGCAAGTGATACTAATTGGTCAGCCTGAGTTGCAACAGCTATTGCGTCGCAGAGATTTGCGACAGTTGGCACAACGTATTACTGCCCGTTATCATTTGTTGCCCTTGACTCAATTTGAAGTAAAACAATATATACAACATCGTTTATCCGTCGCACTGTGCTCTAGGCCATTGTTTAACAAGGGAGCTATAGCGGCAATTCACCGTATTTCTAAAGGAATACCTAGGGTAATTAACTTATTGTGCGATAGATCATTAATCAATGCTTATGGCAATAATGATGCCGTGGTTAACAAAGCGATTGTTCTAAAGTCGGCCATTGATGCTTTAGGTGATGAAGCGCAAGTGACTCAAAACTGGTTTGATAACCGATGGAAATGGGCGTTTAGTATCAGTATTTTATCGACGTTTGTACTTGCAGGGCTATGGTTAAGTCAAGATCAACGATTGTTGCCTCAACAAACCGAGCAGTATAGCCAGTCCCTCAGTCAGCAACAAAGCCAGCTGCAAAGTCAGAGCAAAGCACAGTTGGCCGCAACGGAACCGAATCAACCTCGGCAAGTTGTTGAGGTCAGTGATAAAACAGCGCTAAGCGATACCAAGCCAGTGCCGACTGTGTCTGAACAACAAACACAATTGTTGGCGCGGATTAATGCCTTAGAAAAGCAGATAAATACACAGAATAGTGCGCTAACTTCGCAACAAAATCAGCCAATAGCTAAACCTGTGCAACAAACCAAGCCAATTGAACCAGTAAAAATTGTTGGTTATCAACCTGAAAAAGTATTGAAGCAGGGCAACAATTCTGCTTTGAGCGAACCTGATTATACGGTTGCAGCAGCTGATGGCGTATCAAATGAATTACTTAAACGCTTCCAATCAGCTATTGACGACACTCGGCCAACCTCCTTAAATGAATCAACACCACAACAGGTAAATCAAGATATCTCTACCGATAACCGTGAATACACAGATGAAGTGGCATCTTTATTGGATATGCCAGCCAAGTTGCAAAACGCGGTACCTGCTATGCAATTTGAACAACATGTTTTTGCTAGTGATGGTCAGGGGTGGGTGAGAGTCAATGGTGAAGATAAGTATCTTGGCGATGAAATTAGCGAAGGGTTAACATTGGTTGATATTTTACCGCAAAAAGTGATTTTATCGTTTAAGGGAACTGCCTTTAGTTTGCCAGCGCTTTCTAGTTGGTAAAAGCGGTGATTAATCAATAAAAGCCGCTTTGAAGAAGGCAATTAAGTTAATATTGAATTCTTCCGGCTTGATACATCGGTCGATTTGATCTTTGCATTTACTGCTGCCTAAGTTGATTTTTTCAACAGCGATCGCTTGATTTAAACGGGTGTTGTAAAAAACCGTGATGGATGGCGACAAAGGTTGATCTTTATTCAATTGACTGATCAAGCCCAGTTTACCGCTTTGTAATTTAACTAAGGTACCTATGGGATATATCCCTAAACACTGGATAAAGTTCTCTACTAGGCGCTGATCATAGTATTCTGGTGCTTTTAACAGCAAATGTTTGAACGCTGCAATGGGGTGAACATTGTCTTGATAAGGGCGAACACAAGTCATGGCATCATAACTATCGACAATGGCGATCATACGTCCGTATTTAGATATCTCATCGCCTTTGAGACCACAAGGGTAACCAGAGCCGTTTAATCGTTCGTGATGCTCTTTGATCATGCGCATTGCAATGTGGGAAATATCAGGAAGGTCTTCAATAATTTTTAATCCCAACAACACATGCGTTTGCATTGTTTTTTGTTCATTTGAAGTGAGCTGTTCTGTTTTATTTAGCAAGTTATTAGCCAGTCGAACTTTACCAATGTCGTGTAAAAATGCGCCTATTGCCAATTCGCGTACTAGGCGTTTATCCACTGATAAGTGTTTGGCAAAAACAATCATTAATATCGATACGTGAACAGAGTGCACCAGTAAATAGCTGTCTTTTGCTTGAATGCGCGATAAACAGAGTAGGGCATCCTGGTTTCGATAAATTGAGTCTACCATAGCATCAGTATTGGAGCGGATCAGCTCAATACTTAACGCTATATCAAGCTCGACCAGTGCAACTAATTTCTGTTGTAGCGCCCGAGCATTTTTATAGAGCTGATCAGCTTTGATGATTTCATCGCTAAAAGCTACTATATCTTTATTGCGGTGATCTGCCTTCTTTTCTGATCGAGTAACACTAAAGTTAGATCGGTTTTGATCCTTACTAGTGGCTAATTTGCTTTTAGTGCTATCAATTGTCAAAGAGACAATTTGCGCATCCTTTAATTGCTGGATGCTTTGCTGGCATTCAATGAAATACTCTGATGTTATTTGATTATTCTTATGATCAATAGCTGATATCACAAACATACCAATGGCTAACTGATCAACAGTGATGGTTTTGTATGAGCTTTGCTTGGTTTGGCTGGTTTGGTCAGGCATTAAAACAAGTACTCTATTTTAAATAATACGCTTGTTGGCTTATGCATTTATACAGTAATAACTTCCATTGTGAGTAACACAACAGAGTGATTAATAGTAACTTTAGCTGTAAAACATTCTCTTCAAAAATAAAAATAGCAGTAAAAAAATATTTTTGAAACCTTTTATCCACTATAAACCTGTACTTACTCTGAGTAAAGAGCACAACAGGGTAAGCTTATAAAAGCGGCGTTATCGCCGCCGCTGAGGTAAATTAATGAGTAGCCATTAATGATGCGCTTGCACTTGTGATGTCTATGCTGTTTGGTTATCTCCAACAAGGTATTTGTGCTTCATAGGCCTTTATTTTTTCAATTTTTTGTAAGGTCCAACCAACGCTATCTATGCCTTGCTCTAGGCAATATTGATGAAAACTATCAAGGCTAAAAGTGTAACTTTTATTATTGCCAACAATGGTATTGTTGACTAAATCAACCGTTAAATTGAGATCAGAGTCCGCGCTGACATTAAATAATTCATTGATCTCTTGCTCGGGTAAGACGATCGGCAACAAACCAATATTTATACAGTTACCATAGAAAATATCGGCAAAACTGCTGGCAATAATGACTTTGAAACCATATTCTTCTAATGCCCATGGCGCGTGTTCACGACTGGAACCACAGCCAAAGTTTTCTCGAGTCAGTAAAATACTTGCTTGTTGATATTGCGGTGCATTTAAAATAAATGCTGGATTGGGCTTTTTACCACTGGCGTCGAGATAGCGCCAATCGTGAAAAAGGTGCTTGCCAAAACCGACCCGCTCGGTTTTTTGTAAAAATTGTTTAGGAATGATTTGATCTGTATCCACATTTGCTGCATCTAATGGTACTACTAGACCTTGGTGTTGGGTAAATTTTTTCATGCTTGTATTCCTCAGGTGGTTAAGTCGACAAAATGACCGGCTATAGCCGAAGCAGCAGCTAATGCTGGACTCACAAGGTGAGTTCTACTGCCACGCCCTTGTCTGCCTTCAAAGTTGCGGTTACTGGTTGACGCACATCGGTCCCCCTCTTTAAGCACGTCATCATTCATGCCTAAGCACATTGAGCAGCCTGGTAAGCGCCATTCAAATCCGGCATTGATGAAAATATCTGATAAACCCTCGGCTTCGGCTTGTGCTTTTACTCGATAAGAGCCAGGTACTACTATGGCATCGACACCCGCTGATACTTTCTCGCCATTGCTAGTGAAGCGCTGAACCGTTTTGGCTGCGGCACGTAAATCCTCGATGCGAGAATTAGTACAAGATCCAATAAATACTTTATTAATGCTAATGTCGGTTATTTTTGTACCCGCTTTAAGACCCATATATGCCAGTGCTGAAGCACATGAATCTTTTTCCACTGGGTTAGTAAATGCCTCAGGTGATGGTATAACCCCGTCAACCGATGTCACTTGTCCTGGAGTGGTTCCCCAAGTTATCTGGGCTTTAATGTCTGCTGCATTTAAAGTTAATACCCGATCAAACACCGCTGCTTGGTCGGTCTTTAACTCAGCCCAATCGGCAAGTGCTTGCTGCCAAATGTCGCCTTTAGGAGCATATTCTTTATCTTGCAAGTAATCAAAGGTGGTTTGATCTGGGGCTATCAATCCTGCTTTGGCGCCAAATTCAATACTCATATTACATACCGTCATTCTCTCTTCCATGGTCAATGCTTGAATAGCGCTGCCACAATATTCGACGACATAGCCAGTAGCTCCGGCACTACCCGTTTTACCTATGATAGCTAAAATAATATCTTTGGCACTGATCCCTGGAGCAACCTGACCATTAACCTCAATTTTCATGGTCTTGGCTTTGGTCTGCCGCAGGGTTTGTGTGGCAAAAACATGCTCGACTTCTGAGGTGCCAATACCAAAAGCCAGTGCGCCAAATGCACCATGAGTTGCGGTGTGGGAATCGCCGCAAACGATAACAGTGCCGGGTAAAGTTAAGCCTAGTTCAGGCCCCATTACGTGAACAATCCCCTGATTTTTGTGACCCATGCCAAATAATTTTATACCAAAAGCTTTACAGTTTTTTTCTAAGGTACGCAGTTGATTTGCTGCACCTTCACCCGCGGCATCGATAGCGATAGAACGAGTTGATATATTGTGGTCCATGGTGGCAATGGTGCGTTGCGGATGTCGCAACGGCCGTTGATGAAAGGCTAAATTAGCAAACGCTTGAGGCGAAGTAACCTCGTGAATTAAATGACGGTCAACATACAATAGCGGCGTTTCTCCGGGTTTGTTCTCTACCAGATGTTGTTGCCATAACTTTTCATACAAGGTGCTAGGGGTATTATTACTGTTAACGTTTGTCATGGTTACACCTCTCCTTTACTGTTGGCAATAATATGAGCACAAATATAATCACCAACTTCACTGGTGGATTTTGCCTGATCTTTTTGCGCCAAAGGCAATAGATCGGCAGTTAATATTGCATTGTCTAACGCACTAGCCACTGCCGCTTCAATGGCATGCGCCGCATTATCAGCAGATAAACTGTAACGCAGCATTAATGCCGCTGATAATATTTGCGCAATAGGGTTAGCAATGCCTTGACCAGCAATGTCTGGGGCACTTCCTCCGGCAGGTTCATACATGCCAAAGCCATGACTATTTAAACTGGCAGACGGCAACAGCCCCATGCTACCGGTGATCATCGCACAAATATCAGACAAAATATCACCGAATAAGTTTGGACAAAGCATGACATCAAATTGATTGGGATCTCGAACTAATTGCATGGCGGCGTTATCGACATACAAATGTTCGTAGCTAACATCGGGGTATTCGATGGCAACTTCATCAACCACTTGTCGCCATAATTGACTGGTAGCTAATACGTTGGCTTTGTCTACCGAGGTGACTTTATTGTTGCGTTTTTGAGCTGCTTGAAAGGCCAAATGGCTAATGCGTTTGATTTCGGCACGTGAATAGTACATTGAATCAAATCCGGTCTCTTGCTCGCCTTGTCCTTTTCGTCCTTTTGGCTCACCAAAATATATATCGCCGGTTAACTCCCTGATCACCAAAACATCAAAGCCTTGCGCTGAAATATCACTGCGCAATGTCGATAATGGTGATAAGGCAGGCTGAAGGGTGGCTGGTCGCATGTTACAAAATAACTCAAAATGTGATCTCAGTCCCAAAAGTGCGCATCTTTCAGGTTGTTCACTAGGCGGCAAGTTTGCCCATTTGGGGCCACCAACTGAGCCAAACAAAATAGCATCTGCACCCTCGCAGCCTGCCAATGTTTGTTGTGGTAAAGCATGTCCATGACTATCAATTGCGGCTCCGCCGACTGGATGATCTTCAGTGGTTAGTTGCATTGCAAAAACCTGTGCTACTGTGGCGAGAACCTTTTTGGCTTCGCTCATCACTTCTGGACCAATTCCGTCGCCAGCTAACACTGCTATATGTGACATGTATATTCGTTTCCTTATGCTGTGCAATTATTAAATTTGATTGTTAGTTTATTTATATCTGTGCAACTCGCTCTTGCTTTATGTGGGCAATGGTTTGTGCCCGATGGATACTATTTAAGGTGTGTATCAAAGCCTGTGCTGAGGCTTCAATAACATCTGTGGCTAGACCATGGCCATGAAAATTTCTCCCTTGCCAAGTAACTACTAGATCAGCTTTACCTAAGCCATCTTCACCATGGCCTTTGTTAGATATTTTGTAATCGGCTACCTTAAAGTCAATATCAACGGCTTGTTTAATTGCTCGGTAAAGTGAGTCTACAGGTCCATTACCGGTTTCAGAGACAATATGGCTTTGCTGTCCAGCCATTAATTTAATACTTGCAGTGGCAAATTCACCAACACCACATTGCACATTTAGGGTGTCTAAATGATAGTGATCTCTGATATCTTGCTGTTGAATATTGAAGTGAAGGGCTTCTAAATCATCATCAAAGACTTGGCCTTTCTTATCTGCAAGTGCCAGAAAGTCTGTGTATAGTTGTTGCAAATCATACTCATGGCCTTGATAACCAAGGCTCTCCATACGGTGCTTAATCACATGTCGACCACTGCGTGAGGTTAGATTTAACTTGGTTTTAGCAATACCAACACTTTCTGGTGTCATAATTTCATAGGTATTACTCGCTTTTAACATGCCATCTTGATGAATACCTGAGGAGTGACTAAAAGCATTGCCACCAACAATTGCTTTATTTAATTGCACTGGCATATTACACAACTGACTGACTAACTTTGATGTGCGAGCAATTTCGCGATGATTCACACGGGTGTTTACCTGTAAAAGATCTTGACGGGTTTTGATGATCATCGCTACTTCTTCTAAGGAACAATTACCGGCGCGTTCACCAATGCCGTTAATCGTGCATTCTATTTGCCGCGCACCGGCTTGCACAGCAGCAATAGAGTTGGCTACTGCTAACCCTAAATCGTTGTGACAATGCACAGAAATAACAGCTTGATCTATGTTTGGTACTCTATTGTATAAAGTATTGATAATAGATGAAAATTCATGAGGTAAGGTATAGCCTACGGTATCGGGAATATTGACGGTAGTGGCTCCAGCCTTAATGGCTTTTTCCACCATGCGACAAAGATTATCTATGGGAGTTCGTCCCGCATCTTCGCAGGAAAACTCTACATCATCGGTGAAGTTTCGCGCAAACTTAACGGCACTAACGGCCATAGCTTCAACGTCAGAGAAATCTTTCTTTAATTTTTGTTGGACATGTACATCAGACGTTGAAATAAAGGTGTGAATGCGAAACTGCTCAGCAACACTTAATGCATCAGCACAGGCTTGAATATCGCCTTTGATAGCACGTGCCAAGGCGCAAACTGTGGAGTTCTTTACTTGTTGTGCAATCTGTCTTACTGATTCAAAATCACCTGGAGAGGACACCGGAAAACCGACTTCCATAATGTCAGCACCTAATCTTTCAATGGCTAAGGCAATTTGTAACTTTTCATGAACTGAAAGGCTGGCATTTAATGCTTGTTCGCCATCGCGCAATGTAGTGTCGAATATGATGACTTGATTATCCATTTGTGCTTCCTTTAATGTTTAACTGTGTAGCATGACATTTTGTAAAAAATGCTCATAAAAAAACCCGCGGTATTAAGCGCGGGTTTCAATGTTAATTATTTTTTAATTACAACATAGACTTATCCGCGCACCATAGATACGAGGAGGAGATTAATTCGAATTGTTTTAATTATGTAAGTCATTTGATTGTTTATCTAATTTTACTGCATATCTATTAGTAACGTATTTGCTTGGTTTTTGTCAAATGATTAATTAAATTAATTTAATTTAATTTAGTTAATTTTTGGCAGGTTATAAGGTCAGTGATAACCATCAAGCTGATTTAACCCACAATTTCAGTCGTGGGTTAAACCTTGCTATCCGTTGGCTACAAATTATATTCTACTTGAAAAAATAGATTAACATTGTTCTCTGATGATAAATTGCGATCAAATGTTGAGTGGCTGATATCTGTGCCGAGTGTGTAACGCCAATTTTGGTAACTGTGTTGTGCTTTGATAGATAGCATCATCAGATCTTCTGCTATTGGTGTCACTGTATTGCCAATATAAGGATTATCAGGAGCTTTATCACTGTCGTCTTGGTTGAGATTTAACCATCGCAACTTTAATTCATATTGAGTGTTTGTGCTACTTTGTGAAATAGCTCCAAATGCGACTGAAGTAGCATCATTGTCGTATAAACTACCGATGTTTCTTTGCTTGTAACGCATGCCAGTTTGATAAATACTGTGTTCATAATAACAATCACCTATGTCACTAGTGCCGTCACCGTTATTTCCATCTCTACACAAGGCATAAGTATCAGTGCCTTCGAGATAGACACGCCAGTCATATGAAAACACATTTAACTGTGTTTCTATGCCTAATTGATAACGCTCTTCTCCTAGTATACTTAAACCGCCTTTGCGATCACCATCTTCGGCAAAAGCGGTAAAGTAAATGGCCAGTGGTTGTGAAAATAAGGTGTTTGCATAGCGAATATCGTAGCCGGCCATCTGATTGCCGGGCTCTTTACCTGCGGCACATTCTTCAATGGTCGGGCCATTGCCACCACAATTATCTAGTCCTTTTAGTACTTTCCAAAAAGTAGAAAGATCGCCTGGTCTGCCATCACCAGACCATTGTGCAAGCCTAGTTATACCTATCTCCCAGCGCTTACTGGGCTTAAATGTTAATCTAAAGCCCCACAACAACGCGTCGTTTATAATGCGTTGGTCATTCATTTGTCCCATAAAGGTGGTCATGGTCCATGGAATTTCTATCTCTGAAAAAGGCACTTTAACTGGCAGAGCAGATTTTCTGGTTAAGGCAATTGCCGGTATAGGTCGAGCATTAGAGCTTAAACTTAAACTGGTGTCCCAACCTGGTCCCCACCAGCGGTCTTGCATACCAGCAGACAGCACCCAATTACCGATAAAAAAAGCGCCATAACTCCCGTCAAATTGGCTGTCGTCACCATCAAGGGGTTGATTTGTGTAGCGAGTGGCGATTCTCCCTGCAAAGTTGTCAAAGATAACATTTGAACTAAATTGTATATTATTTTTATCGCGAAATGAGTCGCCAAAACTGGTAAAACGCTTATCATTTGTCGCTAAATTTATCTTCACTGTTTGTTGATTGCGCTTGGCCATTTTGAGCTGATGGCGAACATATAACAAAGCGTTTTTAGTTGTGTCGCTGATCCCTGTGAGTTGCTTGGATTGAATATCAAAAGCAATGTCTTGCCACATCAATGGAAAAGTCGTGACTGGCGATGAGATGATCCCTACATCAGCTAAGTGTTGTATATTTGCACGCAAAAAGATGTTGGATGTATCGATCCAAGGATCGGCTTTTACTACTGGCACATACATAAACCATAGTGTTGTTAACACGAGCCCAGATATAAACCAATACTTTAAAAGTTTTAACATAAAATTCACTTAGTATAAAAAATGGATATTAATTTTAAATTTTGCTTAAAACCTTGCGCAGTATCGAGCTAGAGGTATGAGAAGTGTAAGGAAAATACATGATTTCAACACCAAATTTAGCAAAATCTTGTTCGATTTTTTGCCATTTTTCGGTGCCTTGCCAATCATCACCAACAAACATCAGATCAAATTTCAAATTGTTCCATGCTTCTGTTTTGTCATAATTTACTTGAGGCACGACTTCATCAACAAACTTAATGGCTTCAACAATTTCCATGCGTTCGGTGAAGGGAATAACAGGCTTTTTATTTTTTGCACTTAATGACAATTCGTCAGTTGTGATGCCGACGATTAAGTAATCACATTCCAATTTAGCTCTTTTTAAGACATTGAGGTGGCCAATGTGAAATAAATCAAACACACCTGTTGTATAACCAATTTTTTTCATAGTCTACCTAATAACTTTTTGAGATGACTTAGTTTACCTGAAATTGCTTATATTAGCATGGCATGCTAACAATTTTTTACTAAGTAATTGACAATCCGTTCACTGGCTTTACCATCAAGAGCACCCGCCAATTTATCGGCGAAGGCTAATCGTATTTTCTCTAAGCTATTCGGCTGATCAATTTGTTGTTTAACCAGTGTTAATAACTGCCGATAACTCTTAGCGTGGACAGCAATTTGCGCATATTCGCCATAGTCTTGATCAATACGTTGCTGGAAACGGAAGTTCAGAGGTCCGCGGTAACTCCAACGCAACTTTAAAAAATCACACCATATTACTGGCTTATTGATGGCCGCAAATTCAAACAGAGCAGATGAAGCGTCGCTGATCAGCAAGTCAGCTGCAGCCATAAAAGGGACTAAAGAGTAATCTTCAACTTCGGCAAGGTAAACATTGTCAAAAGTTGCCCAATGATTGAGTAACTTGAGCTGTTTTTGGTATTTTTCTTTACTCATAGAAAAATAGTGTGGTTTTAACAATATATTGTAATTAGCGAATTCACTTGGCCAGTTTTTGGCAAAGCGTTCAATGCTACTGGGGTAGAATGTAGGAGCGTACAACAAGGTTTTTTTGTTGCTGTCTAGGCCTTTGTCCTCAAGTACAATGGCTTGAGCGTTGTTGTTCAACAAAGGGTCTAACTTACAAAAACCGACATTGACAAAATTATCCTGCGGAAACATTGCCCGCAGCCGTTCTGTTCGATAGTTGCCTTCAACAAAGCGCACTGAAGTCGGAGTAGATGATTTGGTGTAGTAACTGGATTTTGGACCAATACCATGACCTAGTTGCACCGACTTACTAACTTGATGTATTTGTTTTAACTTTGAAAAATCATTGGCAAAGATAACCCAATGGGCTTTTTGTTGCAGGTAGTATTGGACAGCTTGTTGCTCATTATCAACCCAGATATGACTGAGTTCTTGTTGTGCAATTATATTCTCGATGATGCTATCGTGAATTCCTCGATAAAATACAAACGTTGCAGTACCTGCTTGCTGTTTTAATAACTGATGATAAACAGGTAAATATTGAGGCAAATAATAAAGGTGTAAAACATCAAAAATAAGTTGCATAAATAATCAGCTTAGTATCTGTTGATAACGCAGTGGGGGCTAATTATATCATCAACCGCAAGTTTTTTGATCGATTTTTCCGTTACTTAGTAGTAAGCTTTACTTCCAACTTTGCATTGATGGCTTTTTACGTGCGGGCAAACGGGTGACCAATATGCCAATGAGTAGTCCCACTAAAAGCACAATCGCACCGTTGTAAAACCACTCCTTTTGTAATTCTGTGTCTTGTTGTGCTAATTTCTCTTGGCTAACAGCTAAAGTGTTATTAGCTGTAGTCAACTGTTCAGTGACTTGTTGATGCTGTTGTTTGAGTTTTACTAGCTCATCTTCTGTTATTTTTAGTTGTTCAACAAGCTTACTGTGATTTTCTTCACTATTGGCCAATTGACCATTAAGTTCGGCAATGGCGACACGCAATCCCGATGAGGGATTGATGTATTTTGCTTCTAGCCAGCCCGTTCTGTTTTTACTATCGACTAACTGTTGATAATTATTGTCCTGTAAACCGGTTAGTGTTATTTCTTCACCGGCAGTTATGGAACCTAAAATACGAAAATTTTTGCCAGGTCCAGCTAATAAGTAAACGTACAAATCGTCTGTGACATAAGCGAGCTTATCTTGTTCAGGTGATGGATCAGATGTCGCATTTGATCCTGTAACCGATAGTGATTGTTGAGCCGATGAGGAAAACGCTGCGCACAATATAGTGATGGCACATACAGACTTGAATAATTTCATTGATTAACCAAATTAAAAAATTTTCACAAAGTCAAAATAGTAGGGCTTTGCTGCGATGATATCAAGCGAAATATATTGCCAGATTGAAACAGCTTTTGTATGGTTGTGTTTTGGTTTTGCGGTTAGTACATATCACAAGCTGCAAAACTCTATTATTTACCATGGGGCACTATGAGTAACGAAGTTGAGCTTAAATTCTTGGTCTTAATGGACAGTGAATTAAATGCTACTGAATTCAGCGAAAAAATTACTGATAACATTACTCAGTTGTTGCAACAGGAAGATTTATCTTTTCAATACCAGCTAAACAAATTGACCAATTGTTACTTTGATACGGCTGACCAAGCACTGCGACAATTAGATTTTGGCTTGCGCATACGTCGAGATGGCGATCACATAGAGCAAACCATTAAAACTGCTGGGGTGATCATTGGTGGTTTACATCAACGACCAGAATACAATGTAAAATTGGCCAATAATTTACCTGACTTAGCTCTGTTCCCCAGCAATATATGGCCAGAAACTGATTTAGCCGAGCGACTACAACCTCAATTAGTGACCTTGTTTCATACTGACTTTACTCGGTCTAGCTGGCGAGTCAATTTTCAAACAAGCATCATTGATATTGTGTTTGATCGAGGAGAAATTTCTGTCTTAGATCAATCAGAGCCGATTTGCGAGATCGAATTAGAAATTGTCAGTGGTGAAATATCAGATCTGTTGAGCTTGGCAGGTCTGTTGTTTAAGTGTATAAAATTGCGTCCCGGTATTGCTAGTAAAGCTAAACGTGGGTATTCACTGCTAAGCAAAACAAGCAAGTCATTTACGCCTATCGACTTTGATAGTGTTAACTACCCTGACGACTTAAAATACAGTAAACAATTAGATAAATTAGCCACGAGTTTGGTGTTTGGGGTTTCGGTTTATTTGCAACAATTGCAGAGGTCAGTTGACCTGTACATGCAAACAAATTCTTTACATAGCTTACTTGATATCGTTAAAGCTTTGCGTCTATTGCAGCATGGTTTTTTGTTATTCTCTTCTGAGCTTGCCGAAGATTTTCAACAAATAAATGCCGATTTGAGTCATTTCTTAGCGTTGTTTGCTTGGTTAGATAACGCTATTTATTTACAAGAGCTAATGAACAAAACCGGTAACTATCGCAAAAAATTAGACTTTAGTAAGGCACTTATTTCTCAACTAAAATTAGAAAAAAAACGCTTCCCCGACAGTGAGACAATCATAGAAATACTGCACAGTGAAAGATTTAATCGTTTACAAATGCGGCTTGTCGAACGGGTTATTCAACAAGGATCACTCTATTGTGATCAACAACAAGGAGCTGATGATCTATTTTCCTTTGCTAAAGCTAAACTTTCTGCGAGTTTAACCAAATTAACACAGTCTATTCCGCAAGGCACAATTGCTCATGCTGAGCAAGTTTTAGCTATTCGCCAACCTTTGCAAACAAGCCTGTTAACAGGGTATTGGTTTGGCAGTTTGTTTGATAAAGCCCAGCGACAACAGTTCAGAATGCCCTGGCTAGACATTGAACAGGGGTTGAGTGAACTGCAAAGTCTATGGATAATAGATCAACAACTGCAAAAGTTGGCAGAGCCAGTTCAAAAACTTGTCCAGTGGCAACACGGTAAGGTCGATAACCTGCTAACCGCTCTAGATCATTCAAAAAACATGGCTTTATCAATCAAACCCTACTGGCAAGGTTAATTATTAATGGCAAAAGTAAAGTTAAATCAGGTTTTCGCTGATTTTAACGGCATATTTGCTGTTAACTTTTCTATAATAGTCGTGCTGTTTATCGCTTATATTTACTCGGTAAATAGTAGCGCGGCGGTATATAGTTTACCTGCAAAAAATTCGCGTTTACTCGGTGACAAAGTTGAGTATCAAGTAGAGCAGGGCGATTATTTTCAGGCCTTAGCTGAGTATCACAATGTCGGTTTTTTAGCGCTAATGGCCGCTAATCCTGGAATAGATCCGTTTCTACCTGAAGTGGGTAGCCAGTTAACTATCCCTAAGCAAATGCTTTTACCTTATGGAAAACGTCAAGGTATTGTGATTAATTTAGCGGAACTGCGCTTGTATTATTATCCTCCAAGAGAAAACATCGTATATGTTTTTCCTGTGGGTATTGGCCGACAAGGTTTGTCTACACCTGAACTCACTAGTGTTATTGGTGAAAAACGCAAAAACCCGGTTTGGCGGCCGACGCAGGCGATGCGAGAGCGCTACTTTGCCAAGCACGGCAAACACATGGCTGAGGTTATCGCTGCTGGGCCTAACAATCCTTTTGGTAAATACGCCTTAAGAATTGGCACTAGTGAATATTTAATTCACGGTTCAAATCAGCGATTTGGCATTGGTATGCGGGCTAGCTCTGGTTGCATTCGCATGTATGATGACGATATTGAATGGATGTTTAATAATGTCGCAGAAGGCACTCAGGTGCGCATTGTTCATCAAGCAGTAAAAATGTCTTATGAACCGTCAGGAAATAAGTTAATTGAAGTTCATCAACCACTGAGTGGTCGAATAAATAGTCAGAACGAGCAGCAAACAAATTCTGCTATTGAAGTATTTGTTGGTACTAGCTTAACAGCCAAAAAACAATACCTTGAATTACTTGCTAAACCCAATGGTTTAGTCACTCAACTAATCAAGCCAGAATAATTTATTGCCATCACATATAAAGATAAACTATTATTATTTACTTTATATTTGATGTTTGATGGCTATTTCTTATAACTCGCCGCTACATTGTCGATGCGTTGATTAGTTGTGTCATTAGCAGATTTTAACTCAGTGATCGCCATATTGGTTTTGTTCTGTTGATTTTTAAGCTTAGATACTTCTGTGGTTAGCTTATCAACTTTTTGTGATAATGAGGCTATCTGTGTTTCTAGGCCTTCAGTAGAGGAACATGCGCTTAAAACGGCAATGACACCGACAGCACAACATTTTTTTAAAGACATAATTTATAATCCTGTAGTGATATTAGAACTTAAATAGTATGACACAGTTTTGATTATTATGGCTATTTTTTCAAAGAGTGTTGTTTTTCAACAATGTCTTCTATTTTTAACAGCAAGGTATCAATCTTCATTTCTAACTGTTTGTTGTGAGAGAGGATTTCTTTATTTTGTTTTCTCAATTCACGGTTTTTGACATTGGTGTCAGAAAAACCGACAAATTTATTTACAAATTGAGCACCGACAAAACCTACCATACCGACACCAATATAAAACATTGCTGCGACGATAATCCGCCCTTCAAAAGACACCGGAAAAAAATCGCCAAAACCAATAGTGCTAGCACTCATTTGTAAAGTCCAAAAGGCGTCGCGATAGGTATTAATATTACTACCAGTGACCAATGATTCATAGTGAAATAGGGGCACAGATAACAAGGCTATAACAGCATATAGAACGACTATGGTGATCAATAATAAGTAAAATGAATTGTAATTTTTTACACCAAATTCATCGACCGTATAAGTTTTCATCGATTTTTTCATAACAGTTTACTTTTTAGCTGCTGATACATAATTAATTAAATCATCCATCAACTTTTTTTTAATTTCAAGTTGTTGTTCAGGATCGAGTTGGTATTTTTCAGCTAACACTTGGTAATCATCTTTAGATAGGCTAACAGTAAGTCGAGGTCGTTTTGGACGTTTATTGGTAGTTAAACCGAGGATTTCTCTAATTTTGTCTGAGGGACTCAGGCCTGCTTCCAAGGCTTCTTTGCGAATTTCTAACTGAACTTTTTCATCCATATCAAAGGCAATTTGCGTCGCTTTTGCGGCTTTGACTGATGACTGCCATTTTTCAGGTACTTGCCTACTACTCACATTAACTTCCCGGATACATATCAACAATATCACTTAATGGTCGATATAAAGTAAGAAATACTTCAGTATCACCATCATCCCATACTTCTATATCAAGTCCTCTTGATTGGTCGTGATTTAACAAGCGAAAACTTTCAAATTGCTCGCCCGCATCTTTACCTTCATAACTCGATAAGGTTTGCGTGCGATGATCCTTGCGATGAAAATAGCCAACTTTTGCAAATAGACATTGCTGATATTCCTCAGCGCTCCAACCCGAGGATAGTTGTGTATCGCTTTGTCGCGTTAAAAAAGCTTGCCCAGGTTCATCAAAAACAGCTGAAAATTCATCGAGATCAAATAAGGTTTCAACATCTTCGTGGGCTATTTTTAAAGCGAATTTTAAGTGAGTTTGATCATCGACATCTAAACTGAGATACAGTTGTGTTGCCATTGCACCCGTTAACACCCATTCAGTATCTACAGAATGTTCAAATTCATAACTATTGATCGCCGATACTTGAAATTGTTGATTGCGCAATATTTCAGGTAAGGCAAAACTGTCAGTTAATACAATAATATCGTTGATCTGTAACTCAGATGCTTTGGTCACAGTGCGGTGGCTTTTATCTTGATTGAATATTCGTTTAAAAAAACTCATTGATACACCCTAAAATCGCCCCTCTGATCAACTCTATCACGACCAGAGCTTGGACGATTTAGTAAATTAATGATTATTTTTGTTTGGCTTTTAAGCGTTCTAAAACTGAATTTGCATTATTATCAGTTGCACCAATACCGGCTTCTTTCAATTGCGCGGCAAGGGAATTATCTGAATTTTCAGATTCTAATAACTCGGCAGCTTTCATTTTATCATCAAATTTTTGTTGTTTGGCTTTGATGCGCTCTAATGAGTCCTTAGCATTCAGTAGTTTAGAGTTACTTGATGAAAAGTTATCGGTAATGGCTGAGGTTGCTTTTTGGACACTCTCAGTGGTTTTAACCATAGACAACTGACGTTTGTACTCTTGCACTTGCCGCTCACTTTTCTTTACTAATTCTTTTAAGCGATTGGCGCTGGCAGTAAAACTGTCTAATGCCTGTTGTTGATTGGCAAGCTCAGTTTCTAAATTAGAAATTTTTTCTGCGACTGCCATCGCTAAGTTTTCATCACCTTTTTCTAGGGCTTGTACCGCATAACCTTCGTGCTCAGTAACTTCTCTGGTAATTCGATCCACTTCGCGGCTAGCTGCCATTTGCTGTGCCATCACCCCAGTCAAGTCGCGTTTTGCTTTCGTTAAGTGGTTTTCGGCATCGCGAATTTCTTGTTCAAATATACGCGTAGCATTTGAATCAACTATCGCTTCTCCAACTTCTGTTGCGCCACCGCGAATAGCGGTCATAATTTTTTTAAAAATGCTCATAATAAACTCCTAAAAATGTGGTTATTAAATTAGATATTCGCTCATGTCGTCGATTATTTCGATAGCATTGTTATTTAATACCGCTAGTTCATGTTCAATGTCGTCATAAGTAGATTGAATTGATAAAGCACCAAAGATAACGTACTTATCACCAATTTTTGAGAACGAAGACAGTGGCATAGGAATGTTCATTTCAAGCATACTGGTGTGCATGTTACCTATGCAGTCTGGTTTTACCTCTTCACTTCCCCACAAGTAGGTAATGCAAAGGATTTGATCGTCTGTTACAGAAACAAAAATCGGTAATTCTTCACGTCCAATAACAGTTATTTGCAATACATCAACTTCTCCAGAAATAGGTTGGCAGTCAAACACCATACCTGTTTCAGAATTATCTGCTAGCGTATTCAAATGGTTAGCAATTTTGTGAATGTTCATGTTTTTCCTCATTTATTATCAAATGCGAACAGTCCAATTCTACTTTTCGCGTTACGACATATTATGTCGATGGAGTTAATTTAACACCTCGACATAATATGTCAAGGGCTTGTTGGTTTTTTTATTATTTATTATTTATTATTAGCCTATTGCAAGTGAGCATTGTTTAGACCTTGCTGATCTCGCCAAGCATTCTGGTGCAATTGATATATTGCATGACTGCCTAAATAATTTATCGGTACCGCCGCTTTATTTTGGTAAAACTGCTGAGGAAAGTCAAAAGCGCCTTTGATCATGGCTAGAGTAAGCCAGTTTTGTTTGTTGTGAAAATCTTCTTGTGCCAAGGCATTGAGTTGTTTCAATCGCGCTAGCGGGCTTGCTCCCTGTTTGGCAGCAATAGTCCAGCCCCATTCTCCGAAGCTAGGGATGTTGTCGTGATATTGCTGAACATGGGCAAAATCAGCGGCATCAACTGTTTTACCTATGGCAATAAAAGCTTCTTTGGCATGATATGGGCTAGTCGACTGAACTGACATTAAGCCATCTCCTGATAGTAATTGCTTGAGACGCGCATAAAAATTCACTGAATATAATTTATTGAGATCAGGATGGCTTGGATCGGGTAAGTCAACAATAATGGCATCAAAAACCTTACCTTGTGCCAGTAATTGATCAATAGCTATAAATGCATCACTATAGATTAATTTGACGTTTGGTTGAGATAAACTCCCTTGATTAAGATGTAGCACTTGTTCAGCTAAACTAAATGGCAGCTTACTGTGGGGATCAATAAACAGTTCAATTAATTGTTTATCTAAATCGATTAACGTTACCTGCTCAGGCTGCCATTGCAGCACGTCTCTTAACGCCAGGCCATCACCACCGCCTATGATCAAGATATTGTTTTGTCTTGCCGAGCCGGCAAGGGCAGGCGCCACTAAGTAGCTGTGATATATTTTTTCGTCGGCAGAGGAAAATTGCAGTCGACCATTTAAGTAAAAATTAACCACATCTCCCTGCTCTATGCCCATGTGCCGTTGCGTGAATGTCAATTGTTGATATCGGGTTTTATCGCTGTACACTACCTTGTCTAGGTAGAGTAAATTACTCATTTGATTGAGCCAAGTATTGCCTTGTTGGTAAATAAATATAATGCCAATTAAAAAAATGCTATGCAGTGCAACTAACAATTTTCGCCAATGCAGTTTATGCCAATATATAATAATAAAAATTAAACCTGCGCAGAGGTTCAGAGCTGCAGTTAAGGCACTGGCTTTACTGATGTCAATGGACAATAAAAAAATCACCCAAATTGCAGCACCAATACCGGCGCCAATATAATCAGCGCCGTAAATAGTGCCTAAATTATTGGCGAGATGTTTTTGATGGAGTTGCTCGCGAATATTGGCGATCAATGGGATTTCCATACCAATGAAAAAACCCAGTAATAAGCCAAAAGCATAAGGGCTATGCAGGGCTAAATAGGTGAGTTGTTTGAACAAACCACCTGTTGGCAAAGCATCGGGTGGTAAAGCAAAGGTCTCGGCAAGCAACTGAGGGAGTAACTGACTTATGGCAATTAAACCACCAATAATGATGATGGCTGTTGCACCTAAAATAGCGATAAGCAATTCAAGCCAAACAAAACCATTAAAGGCACAGCGAATTTTGCGCGCGCAAAATGCGCCCAAGCCCATGGCGACGATCATTAAGCCGATCATGGTATAAATTGCACTCTCCATTACGCCAAGTACGCGACCGGCATAATGAGAAAGTAGGTATTCATAAATTAAACCACAGCCAGCTAAAACCGCCATGGTAATGATCAACAGCAAATCGTGCCAGAACAGGCGACGCTTTATCAACAAAGTCATAAAATTAGTAAAGTATAACTCAGTGGCTAGGCCATCAAACCTGTTAAGATCAATGCGATAGAAATGCTGATCGCCATTTCAACACTCGCAACACCGACGTTGTGTTGTTGATCTACCTCTTCGGTTAAGTTAATGCCCCATAAAATCATCCGTTTGGCAAAACTAGTTAACAGCGCCACTAAAATAGTCATGATGATGCTAAATATTAACCACCACATAATGCTGTGCATTAACGTTTCAGGATCATAGGTGAGAAAGTAGCTGGCAGCTGTGACAGCCAAGGCGGTACTGATCACTTGTCCTGCATAACGAATGGCCAGAGCCACTTGTCCGTTGGCAAAAGCTTGTTGTAAGCAGTCGTCTTGATTAGCGCGGGCGTATTGTTTTTCTTTAATGCGAGTGACCATTACTAGCATGGCTTGTGAAACAACAAAGCCGGAAATAATGGCAATAAAAGTATTGATATCTAAACCATCAACCCACAATAACACGGCGCGAATGACGATAGCGGTAGCTATGGCGCCTGCAGCATCAACCAAACCAACGGTGATGTTGCGAGCTTTTATTTGTTCAGTTTTATCTATTTGGTTGAGTGCTAAACGGTCGTGAACAAAACGACCTATTTTAATCAGTATTAAACCCAGCAGGCCATATGACAACATTCCTATGACCTCCATTTGATAGCTTTGCGCATTTTCACCGGAAATCGCGCCGGTAAGCACTATACCCAGTGCCGCGACACTTCCGGCAACACTGATCCCAAAAGCAAAGTTATCCTGCTTTGCTAGTTCGTCGGTGGCATTGACTTGCGCAGACAGTCCAGATATGAACTTCATCGCACCGAGCAATAAAATGGCAATACCTATATCTATTGCCAGATAATTGATCAATTCAACAGATAGTCCGGTAATTTCAAACATTGTATTCATAGTATTTCCTTTTGCAATTTATCGCTATTTACCGCGTCTAAAACTACGAGAAGTGGTATTTTTACTGTTTCTGAAGCTGGCACTTTTACTGGCGGAACTGGTTTTGGCGTATTTGCTTCTAGTGCTATTAGAGTTAAAACGCTTAGCGCTGGTTTGAGCGCTTCTACTTTGTCCAGACAAACTAGACGAGCCAGTTTTACTTTTGCTGTATGGACTGCTGTACCGTTGGCCTTTTCGTTCGAACGATTTTCTCGCCCTGTTATCGACTTGGTTTTGTTTGCTAAGTTGGCTAGGAGAGCTATAACGCGAACGACCATAGTCATTGTAATAACTGTAGTTGCGTTTTCGTCCCCAATCATTGTAGTAGACACGGCGTGAACCAAATACATCACCCATCATTGAATACATGCCATACCAAGCCCAAAACGACATGCCATTGCTTGCTGTCGTCCATTGTCCGTAACTGGGGTTGCCAATCAGTTGCTCTCCGGTGCCAAAGTCTTGAGCATTATTTGCTTTTAAGCTTTGTGCTTTTGACAAAGAATTGACTCTGGGCAGGGTGCCATTTGACATATCAGCTAACACATTAAGGGGATCACTTAGGGCGTCAGAATACAATACCGGATCCGCAGCTTGATATATATTGATCAACTCATCGTAAATAGCTTGCGTATTGGCAAACATATTGGGTTGAGTTTTTACTGTATTTAAGCGGTCAAGCAAGGCTAAATACATGGGGCCTTGGATGCTAGCGTCTTTGGCAAATTCATCAATTAGGGTTGATAAATCAGGACGAATTTGTCGAAGTTTATTGGCATACTGGCTGATCAGGCTAGCATTGCGAACCGTTCCTTGTTGCAGTGCCTCGGCCAATGACATTATTCGCTGTTCAGTAATAGGGGTTTGTTGAGCTATTTGCTCTTTTATCGGGTCGCCACAACCGGCTAATACCAATAAAACAGTCAATACTAATAAAGTTAAATGACGCATCTGTGCCATAGTTCCTTTAAAATGCTATGGTTATCATTTATTAATAACATTCAAGACATAATATGTCTATTATTATTAGCAACTAATTATCACAAATGTGATCATCGTTTTTTTAACTATGCGTTAAGTTTATCGAGGAATGTGTGACTATACTTACAGATAATGTTTTGCCATCTGAATTAATTTCACAGCAAGCAAAGGCTTGGCAGCAATTTACTGAGCAATCCCCCGACTTAGCGACGGTATTATCAGACAATAATATTAGTGATTTTAAGTTGTTCATTACCTTAAGCGATTTTGCCTTACGCAGTGCATTGCAGGCGCCTGATATTGTCGTGGAGTTATTTACCAGTGGTGAAATTTATCAGGTAACGGCAACTGATTATCGATGTTTACTCAAGCATAAGTTGCGCAATTGTTGTAGTGAAGCCGAGCTCCATCAGCAGTTGCGATTGTTTCGACTCAAGCATATGGCAAAAATAGCCTTTGGTGATTTTTTGCTAAATGCTCCCTTAGAGCACTCTTTATCTAATCTTTCGAATTTAGCAGATGCGCTTATTTTAGCGGCATTGGACTGGCTAAGTCAGCATTGTCAGCAAAAATGGGGCAAGCCATTAAATCAATTAGGTGAGCTACAGCCTTTATTGGTCTATGGCATGGGCAAGCTAGGTGGCCGAGAGCTCAATTTTTCATCTGATATTGATCTTATTTTTGCTTACCCAGGATCAGGGCAGACCCAAGGCCAAAGGCGCAGCATAGACAATCAGCAATTTTTCACCCGTTTAGCACAAAAATTAATCACCGCATTGCATCAACCTACTCAGGATGGGTTTGTCTACCGCGTTGATATGCGCTTGCGACCTTTTGGCGATAGTGGTCCTTTGGTATTGAGCTTTAATGCCATTGAAAATTACTATCAAGAGCAAGGTCGTGACTGGGAGCGTTATGCCATGCTGAAAGCGCGTTTAATTGGCAACAGTGATTATCATCAAGCTTTATCTTCGATGCTAAGGCCTTTTGTGTATCGCCGCTATATCGACTTTAGTGTCATTGATAGTCTGCGTCGAATGAAAATGATGATAAGTCAGGAGGTTAGAAGAAAGCAGTTAATTAATAACATTAAATTAGGGGCGGGTGGTATTCGCGAGGTTGAGTTTATTGTTCAAGTATTTCAGCTGATCAGAGGTGGCCGGATCAAAGCGCTTCAGCAGCGTAATTTACTGACAGTATTACCTTTATTAGTGGAATATGGAGAAATTGAGCAAGCTAATAAAACGATATTAGAAAATGCCTATCGATTTCTCCGGCGTGTAGAAAATATTATACAGGCCCTTGATGATCAGCAAACCCAAACTCTGCCGGAAAACAGTATGGATCAAGCTCGACTTCTTTGCGTGCTTAATGATAAGAGGTTTGCTTCGTGGTCAGACTTGGTTGATTACATCAATCAGTTAATGTCTGGTGTTCATCAAGAGTTTTTGCAGTTAATTGGTGAAGAAAGCCCAGAGCATCAAGTCAAAGACAATCAGTGGCAGGTATTGTGGGACAGCCATTGGCCTGACGAAGAGGCCATTGAATGGATCAACAACTTAATGACCCATTGGCAAGGCGAGTTGATTTGGCGTTTATTGTCGAGCTTTCGCCAAGACATAGCCAAGTGTTCAATTGGCCATCGAGGCCGAGACGTATTAGCAAAATTGTTGCCGTTATTGTTGAGTCATTTACAGCAACTTAAAGCCGATGAGTTAACACTAGAGCGAGTGTTAACTGTGCTAACTAAGATAACTTCTCGCACTGCTTACCTCGAACTGCTGTTAGAAAACAGCGGTGCGTTAATACATCTGATCACACTATGTCAGGCCAGTAGCTGGGTTGCTGAACATATTGCCAAATATCCTATTTTACTGGATGAATTAATTGATCCTAATTTACTGCATAATCCGCCGGCACTATCCAATTATGCTGATGAACTTCGCACAGCTATGCTGCGTATCCCAGAAAGTGATCTAGAAGCACAAATGGACACCTTGCGACATTTTAAGCAAGCTCAGCATTTACGTATTGCGGTGGCCGACATTGTTGGGGTATTACCTGTAACGAAAGTGAGTGATCACTTAACTGCTTTGGCTGAGGCTATTATTAACGAAGTGATGAATTTGTCTTGGCAACAAATGGCATGGCGGTTCGGTATACCGACATCGTTAGCTGGCAACGCGGATAAAAATTTTGCCGTTATCGCCTATGGCAAGATGGGTGGATACGAGCTTGGTTATAGTTCTGATTTAGATTTGGTTTTTGTCCATGACTGTCAATTGAATGAGCTAACTAATGGCGATAAAGTTATTCCCGTAGCACAATTTTATGGCAAAATTGCGCAACGTATGATGCACTTTTTTAATACCAGGATGAGTAGTGGATTATTATTTGAACTGGATTTGCGTCTAAGGCCATCGGGTAATGCTGGTGTGCTAGTAGTGCATATAGATACCTTTGCTGAATATCAGCAGCATCAGGCATGGACATGGGAGCACCAAGCTTTAGTGAGAGCCAGAGGTGTGGCAGGTGACAGTCAACTACTGACTAAGTTTTCGCGATTGCGCAAAAATATTTTGGCGGTACAGCGCCAACAAGACAATCTTAAGCAGGATGTCATTGCCATGCGCAATAAAATGCGCAAACACTTAGATAAGTCAAATAGTCAGTATTTTGATATTAAACAAGCAGCAGGCGGCTTGGTTGATATTGAATTTTTGGCGCAATACTTGGTATTAAACAATAGCCAAGAGTATCCAGAAATCAGCCAATACACTGATAATATTAGGGTTTTTAATGCATTGGCCGATGTTGGATTAATCACAAAGCAACAAAAGACACAACTTATCAAACAGTATTGTCAATTGCGTGATTATGGGCATCGGCAAAGTTTACAGTTTAAGGTGAGTAAGGCTATACCCAAAGAAATGGTTCAACAAGCCGAGCAGATCAGCAAGATTTACCATGAGTATTTATCATGAGTATTTTTGATTTTTTGTGATTTGAGCCTATTTTTGCGGCAGCAATAAGCACTCTTCAGTCAGGTAAGAGATGGGGTTGTCGGTAATGACAATATTGCGTTGCTGATAACAAAAATAGACATTGATGCCATCTTGAAAGTGTCCTTCAACGGCTTTGCCCACTCGATAAGCAGTGTCGAGTAAATTTTTGTGAATGCGAAACGGATTTTTGACAATAAAGTCTCTATTGAGCCACCAAATGACTTCAATGCCCATGTCCTCTTCATTGATATATTCTACTAACTTTTGGTGCAGCGTTTCACCTTTCCTAAATGCCCGGTTTTCGGTATTACCTCGCCAACCTTGGCGCATGGGACCTATTACTAATCTTCGCGCTTCGAGTATTTCCACCAAATCGCCTTTGGGCTCTGGCAAATAAACAATGTTATTTCTTACTCTTGGGCCATCGCCATTGATATCCCCCCTGAGATTGGCATAAAATTTAGATAAACCTTCGGCGGCAGGGTTAGACTGGCTATTACTAATGGATTTTACTTTGTCTACTGAAGAATTAATGGCCTGTTTAGCCGTCTCAGCATTGTTGGCAGAGAAAAGGGTGTCTTGATTAATCCACAGGTAAGATATCAATATAAGTAAAATAATGATGTAGATAGTATTTTTAAGCCAAAACAACACGATTACCTATTTTCTGGAGAAAATTATTTATACCATACGCAAATTTTTTGCTTTATGCCAGTACAATAAACAACCTGCACAAGAGGTATAACACGACTTTATTGGCCTTTGTCAATCTTAGCTGTGGCTAATATAAAGAAGGATCTGTCTCTTTTGGTCTGGTTTTAAAGCGTCTATGCAACCACATATATTGCTCCGGTTTGAAGGAGATGGCTTTTTCTAATTCACGATTGATACGCGTCACATCGGCTAGATCATCTTCAGTGGGAAAGTTTTCGAGTTGCGGCTTTATTTCAAGAGTATAGCCACTGCCATCATCATTGCGGGTAGGGATCAACATATGGGTTTGGGTATTTTTTTGGCGAGCAAAAATCAGCGTACCTGTAGTGGTTGCCGCTTCTTTTACCGCAAAAAAAGGCACAAACAAACTGCGGTTGCGACCGTAGTCTTGATCGGGTAAATAGACACACATTTCACCGTCGTGTAAGGCTTTTATTAAGCCTTTTACATCGCGTTTGCCCAACATATACTTATTCGAACGGCTGCGCCCTTTGTATTGAAAATATTCCATTAATTGATTGTTATGGGGGCGATAAAAAACCACCATTGGGTGTCCCGTGCCGATACTGCGACAATTTATTTCAGCACTTAAATAATGCATTGCCAACAATAACACGCCTTTGCCTTGTTGATGGGCTTTAGCGACATGTTCAAGGCCGATAATTTTACATTTGCGCTTGACTCGCCAATCGGGCCACCACCAGCCCATACCTGTCTCTAACAAAGCAATACCGGTATTTTCAAAGTTTTTCACCAGTATCGCTTGTTGCTCTTTAGCGGATAAGTGTGGAAAGCACAGTTGTAAGTTTTTTAATGCGACTTTTTTTCTTTTCGAGCCGAGCAACAACAACAATCGGCCTATAAGCCGACCTAATATCAGTTGTAAGCGATAGGGTAGCCAAGAGATCGAATATAAAATCAACACACCAATCCAAGTAAGCCAATATTTCGGCAGTAAGAAAGAAACTTTAAAATTTGTCTGTAAAACTTTATTTTTACTCACAGCTGGTTTTAACTCGTTGAATTTGATGTGTTACACTATCGCCTATTATAACTGTTAAGAGGCACAGGATGAAAGTAGATATTCCCGCTTTTAATCAAGCGAAGGTTTTAGTAGTCGGCGATATAATGCTAGATCGCTATTGGCATGGACCGACACAGCGCATTTCTCCTGAAGCACCTGTACCTATTGTAAAAATAACTCAACACGAAGATCGACCCGGCGGAGCAGCCAATGTGGCATTAAATATTGCTTCTTTAGGGGGAAAAGTCACTTTAGCGGGTATTACTGGTCACGACGAAGCGGCAAACACCATTGAAAGTTACTTGCAAGGGCTTAACATTGAATGCCATTTTGATAAGCATCAAGCCTTGCCTACTATTACTAAGCTCAGAGTAATGAGCCGAAATCAACAATTGATCCGCTTAGATTTTGAACAGACTCTGGCGCAAATCGATAAATCGAAGTTGACTGATAATATTGCTGAACTTGTGTCCGAACACGACGTTCTTGTTTTATCTGATTACAACAAAGGTACATTGTCAGCAGTGCAAGCTTTGATCGCAGTAGCTAAAGCTCACCAAGTACCTGTTTTAGTTGACCCCAAAGGCACTGATTTTAGCCGTTATCGGGGAGCGACTGTTATCACACCAAATATGTCAGAATTCGAGGCTGTTGTTGGCGCCTGTGCAAATGAAGCGGATTTAATAGCAAAAGGTCAGCACTTGTTAAATCAACTGGATTTGGATGCCATGCTTGTCACGCGCAGTGAACAAGGAATGACCTTGTTAAGAGCGGGTAAAGAGGAATTCCACTTACCTACTCAGGCAAAAGAAGTTTACGATGTAACGGGTGCTGGTGATACAGTCATAGCAACCCTTGCCTTAGGCGTTGCAGCCAAGGCTGATTTTTGTCATGCCAGTGCTTTAGCCAATATTGCCGCGGGTATAGTGGTTGGGAAATTGGGTACCTCTGTCGCCAGTGAAGCTGAATTATTAAACGCCATTTCAACGGGACAAGAAAGTGGTTTTGGTGTGGTTAGCGAGGACCAGTTAAAAATAGCTGTGCAGTTAGCTAAGTCGAATGGCGAGCATATCGTGATGACTAACGGTTGTTTTGACATTTTACACGCCGGACACGTGTCGTATTTAGAGCATGCGGGTCAGTTAGGGCATAGATTAATTGTTGCGGTGAATAGTGATGACTCAGTTAAGCGTTTAAAGGGACAAGGGCGACCGATCAATCCTGTAGAACGGCGAATGGCAGTACTAGCCGGACTGGGCGCAGTAGATTGGGTTGTGTGTTTTTCTGAAGATACACCGCAACGACTCATTGCCAATATTCTTCCTGATACCTTAGTCAAGGGGGGCGACTATGCTGTCGAAGATATTGCCGGTGGCACTGAGGTCATCAACGCCGGTGGCGAGGTCAAAGTGCTCAATTTTGAACAAGGTATTTCTACCACAGAGATAATAAATACCATACGTTTAGAAGAAGATTAACGTTAAGAAGAAGCTTGAGGTTGTTGTTCGTCAATAAAAAAGGGCTTAAATTAAGCCCTTTTTTACACTAGTTATAATATCCTATAAGGATTATTTTTTTGCCGACAAGCCCTGATTTATCTTTTCAATGTCTTGTTCCGATATGGTTCCACCCGCGCGTTTTAATGCCAAAATAGCCTGAACATAATCATAGCGCGTCGAAGATAAATTACGCTTGGCATTAAACAGGTTTCGGGTGCTATTTAATACGTCGACGATAGTACGAGTACCTACCTCAAAACCTGCCTCCGTGGCTTTTAGTGCACTGTCGGCACTGATCAAGGCTTGTTCTAATGCCTTAATACCTGACACCGCGGTGATCACTGTGTTGTAGGCATTACGTGCATTGCGCACAACGTTTCTGTGGGTTTGCTGTAAGTCTTGACTAGCCGCAACATAATTACTTTGCGCCTGACGAACTCGACCTGAAGTGGCACCACCTGAATAAATAGGTACATTGACTCGCACCCCTATGGACTGACTGTTACTATCAATATTGTTGGTATTGGTAAACAAATTATCGGTTTCGGTATCTGAATAACTGCCCGACAAATCGATGGAAGGTAAGTGTCCGGCGTTGGCTATGCTGATATTCTTTTTAGCGATATCAACTGATATTTTTTGTGCAATTAAGTCCAAATTCTTTGCTTCAGAGGTCTGTTGCCACTCGTTGGCACTATCGGGACTGGGACGAGAAGCACTGAATCGCTCAGTGTTTAATACATGAAGATCACGGGGATAGACATTAGTGATCAAACGCAGCGCTTCCTCGGCATTAAAAACATTATTTTGCGCACGGATCTCAGCGGTTACCGCGTTGTCGTATTGTGCTTGTGCTTCGTGCACGTCAGTGACTGCGGTTAAGCCTACTGAATAGCGTTGTTTGGTTTGTTCTAATTGACGCTCAATGGCATTTTTTTCTGTATTAGTGAATTCTAAATCGTCTTTGGCACGCAACACATTGAAATAGGCTTCGGTTACTCGAACGATTAACTCTTGCTTGGCTGCTTGGTAACTAACATCACTGCGGTGAGCTGATTTTTCGGCATTATTAAGTCTTAACCAAGAGTCGTGGTGGTATAGTTCCATAGTTAGGCTAAGGGCATAACCAAAACTTTCACTGTCAGAACTTTTTGTATTATTTGTTTCACCGGAAGCTTTGTTAAAATTTACTGAACCACTCAACTGAGGTAACAACCTTGCACGAGCAATAGTAATATCTTCTTTTGCTGCCATGTAAAGTGCTTGGCTTTTTAGTAACACAGGGTCATTGGCTTTTGCTTGTTGGTAAACAGACAATAAATCTTCAGCGTAGGCAAATGACATACTCGTTGCACAAGCAATCGTTATAATGATTGAGCTCATTGTTTTTTGCATAATAACCCGATCCCTTTCAATTTCTGGTTGGTTGTAAATCTAATTCAATTAATAATTTGTATAATTGTACTACTTTTCAAATAAAAAAGTGTTTTTAAATGTATATAAATGTTACAGAAAAAATTTAATAAGCTAAATAAAATAATTGTTTAGCGTGATATTCTAGTCTAGCAAAATATCTGTCCTGATGGCTAAGGTTAATTATAATATTAACTGGTTATTGGTTTACTTATGAGGAAAATATTACATGGCAATTAAGAACAGTGTACAACCTTTGCTCAGGTTTACTCAGTCTGACGTCACGGTTCACCATAAACAACGCCACTATCAGGGTTTTTTTAGCTTGGACGAATATCAAGTCAGCCACCTACTTTACAACGGAGGCAGTAGCAATATCCTCAAGCGAGAAGTCTTTGAACGAGGCGATGCGGTAGTGGTGATCCCTTATGACAGTAAGCTGGATAGGGTAGTATTAATCGAACAATTTCGGCCAGGTGCGATAAGAACCCAAAATACTCCTTGGTTATTAGAATTTGTTGCCGGTATGTTTGATGAAAATGAGCGTCCAGTTGATGTGGCTATGCGCGAAGCAAAAGAAGAGGCCAACATTGATATTAGCCCTGATAAAATTGACAAAGTGATGCGCTATTTGTCGAGTCCAGGTGGCATGAGTGAAGAAATTCACTTGTTTGTTGCCGATGTCGATAGTAAAAATATTGCCGGTGTGCATGGATTAGCACAAGAAAATGAAGACATTTTAGTGCATACTATGTCAAGAGTTGCAGCGATTGAGTTACTTGAGTGTGGAAAAATTAGTAATTCTGCTACCGTGATAGGTATTCAATGGTTGCAACTGAATTACCATCGCTTGCAACAAAAGTGGAAGTGATACAATAGATTAAGAAGTTATTTAGTAAATAAGTTAATGCACTATCCTCGATTGAGTAAAAACCAATGGCCGCATTGAAAACACAATATCGTCCCAACTTATCACATATAATTAATGTCTGCGAAGTCAATTATATGATGTTATTGCGCCTTATTGGCGATAGAGAAAATGTCGGCGAACAACGCTGTTTTTTCATTTCTGATTTTTTGTCATACACTATTTTAATTACCGAAGTAACTCGCTATACCTCATTGATCACTATGACTCAAGATAGTCAGATAGACGGCTATGATCTTAGTCACTTAATGCGTCCTAAAATGGTTATTCGCCTATACCACGATGCGCGTTTAGCAGAAGTGATCAGCAATCAAGGTATTCGACAAGTGAAACCGCGTTATGACTACCCCAACAAGCAAATGCACCAACCTGATGAAAAACAGCAAATTAATATTTTTCTCAAAGAATGGTTACAGCTGAGTTTGCAACTGGGTCGTTCAACTATTCCTTTCGCTGTTTAGTGGGTGGCGCGATGTCCACTCAGGTATGTTTTGCACAAATAAGTGATTGCCATTTATACAGCAGTAAAACGGCTTTGCATCACGGCGCTGATGTCTATGCTAATTTACGCGTGGTATTACAGGCCATCAAAGCACAAAAACAGATTGAGTTTATCATTTTTACTGGTGATTTAAGCCAAGAGCACAGTCAACAGTCGTATCAAAATTTTGTTGACGCTGTGCAGCAAGTCAATATTGACATCGCCATCTACTTTCTCGCCGGTAACCACGATGAGCCACATTTATTAAATAAATTTTTGAACGACAGTCCTTTTTGTGCTGATAAAGTGATCGAGCTCAGCCATTGGTCAATACACTTAGTGGATAGCAAAAGCGATACTCCAGCAGGATTTGTCAGTACTCAACAACTGGCGCAGTTAAGTACTCATAATCAACAAAATAAAGCGCAATTACTGATGATGCACCATCACCCCATTGATGTCGGGTATTTTATTGACCGACATGGACTTAATAATAAAACCGAATTCTGGCAGTACATAGCTCAGTTAGGCAATCTCAAGGGCATTGCTTGTGGCCATGTACACAATGCCTTATCTATTTTACCTGAGCACAGCCAAGCCAAAGTGCCAGTATACACTTGCCCAGCGACATCGATACAGTTTGATCAAACCGCGCCGACGGTTGCCAATGCCAACCTAGGGGCTGGGTATCGAATATTTACCTTGTTAGCCAATGGTAAATTCACCGCACAGGCAAAATTTATTGACCATACAATTACCTAAACAGAGATCAAAGTGAATACTAAACATGACAGATAAAATAGCTAACATATTGTACATTCACGGTTTTAATTCTTCGCCTTTATCAATTAAATCGACTCAAACACAACATTACTTGTGCGCACACTTTCCCGAAGTAAAATTTTACTGCCCACAACTCAAAACATCTCCAGATGCTGTGATGGTACAACTTGAAGAAATTTTGTTATCGCAACCCAAAGGGAGTTGGGGGCTGATGGGATCTTCGTTAGGGGGTTACTTTTCCACTTATTTGAGTGAAAAATTTGGCTTGTCAGCAGTATTAATTAACCCCGCAGTAAGACCTTTTGATTTACTGCATGATCATCTCGGTGAACAACAAAACCCGTATACTGATGAGGTCTATCAGGTGACTGAACAACATTTACAGCAGTTAAAGACTTTGTTTTGTGAAAAAATATCACAAAAACGCTATATGGTGATGGTACAAACCGGTGATGAAGTGTTAGATTACCAACAAGCAGTAGAAAGATATTGCGATAGTCAATTGATCATTCAACAGGGTGGCGATCACAGCTTTGTTAATTACCAACAAATGTTGCCAACTATCAGCAAATTTTTTAAGCTGACATAAAGATATCCTTATTTATCATAATAATTAGAAACGAGTTATGAGCGACCAATACAATTCTGAGTCCATCGAAGTTTTAAGCGGGTTAGACCCCGTTCGTCATCGTCCCGGTATGTATACCGATACCAATCGACCCAATCACCTTGGGCAGGAGGTTATTGATAATTCAGTAGATGAGGCACTCGCTGGGCATGCCCAAAATATCACGGTGATTCTCGATAAAGATCAATCATTAGAAATCATCGACGACGGTCGTGGTATGCCTACCGATATTCACCCTGAAGAGGGGGTTTCAGGTGTCGAGCTTATTTTTTGTAAGTTACATGCAGGCGGTAAGTTTTCTAACAAAAACTATCAGTTTTCTGGTGGTTTACACGGTGTGGGGATCTCGGTCGTCAATGCCTTATCGACACGGGTTGATGTGGCTGTTAGGCGTGATAGCAAAGTGTTCGAAATGGCTTTTGAACACGGAGAAAAAGTTGAAGAATTAACCGAGACAGGTACCGTAGGACGACGCAATACTGGTACTAGAGTGAAATTTTGGCCCGATCCCAAGTATTTTGATTCCGCTAAATTTTCTGCGCGTCGGTTAGTGCATTTATTAAAGGCCAAAGCTGTTTTATGCCCAGGGCTAACCATTAAGTTTCACGACAAAAATGAAGATCAAAAATATCAATGGTGTTACCAAGATGGGCTTTGTGATTATTTAAAAGAATCGGTTAAGGACTATATTAGTCTGCCTGAAGAGCCATTTGTCGGGGTGTTTTCCTCTACTCATGAAGCGGCTGACTGGGCCGTCACTTGGTTACCTGAGGGGGGAGAAGCCATTGGTGAAAGCTACGTCAACTTGATCCCTACTATACAAGGGGGAACCCATGTCAACGGAATGCGTCAGGGCTTACTAGAATCGATGCGAGAATTTTGTGAGTTCCGCAACTTAATTCCGCGAGGCGTCAAATTAACCCCAGATGATATCTGGGACAAATGTGCCTATATCCTGTCGGTAAAAATGCAAGACCCGCAATTTGCCGGTCAAACCAAAGAGCGTTTATCTTCGCGCCAATGTGCCGCATTTGTCACTGGTGTAGTGAAAGATGCGTTTAGTTTATGGCTCAATGAACACACAGAAAAAGCCGAAGCCTTGGCAGAGTTTTGTATCGCCAATGCCCAGCGGCGTTTGCGTGCTAGTAAAAAAATTATTCGTAAAAAAATAACCCAAGGTCCAGCGCTTCCGGGCAAATTAACCGATTGTGGCAGTCAAGATATTCTCCGCACTGAGTTGTTTTTAGTGGAAGGTGACTCTGCTGGTGGCAGTGCTAAACAAGCCAGAGATCGCGAATATCAGGCGATAATGCCGTTGCGCGGTAAAATACTGAACACCTGGGAAGTCGATCCAGGTCAAATTCTTGCTTCACAAGAAGTGCACGATATTTCAGTGGCTTTAGGTATTGATCCAGACAGTGAAAACTTAGACGATTTGCGTTACGGAAAAATCTGTATTTTAGCTGATGCTGACTCTGATGGTTTGCACATTGCTACATTGTTGTGTGCGTTATTTACTCAGCATTTTTTACCGCTAGTACAAGCAGGGCATGTTTATGTGGCTATGCCGCCTTTGTATCGTATTGATGTCGGTAAAGAAGTGTTTTACGCCCTTGATGAAGAAGAAAAAGACGGCGTATTAGACCGCATTGAAGCGGAGAAAAAACGCGGTAAAGTCAATGTTCAGCGCTTCAAAGGCCTAGGTGAAATGAACCCGTTGCAATTGCGGGAAACCACTATGGATCCCAATACACGTCGGTTAGTACAACTCACTGTGGACGAGCATTCAGAAACCATGGAATTAATGGACATGCTGTTGTCTAAAAAGCGCTCCGGCGATCGCAAAGAATGGTTGCAAGCTAAAGGTGATATGGTTGAAATATAGTCACTTAGTTCTGATTAAATTTATACAAGCTACTGTCATAGCTAATTTTTTGAGTTAAATTTTTCGGGTAATAGATTAACCGATTGAAAATCATCGATTCATGTAAAAAGTCAATTTAACCCTGCACAGGAATTCCCAGGCTGGCTTCATGGCATTATTTGTTTTAATACCTTAGTGCAATGATATAAGGTGATTGAATGATCTGCTTAATAGTTGTATTGCTGATATGAGCAGAGCCTAACTTCCTGTGTACGATAGAGTCCTGGCAAAAAGCGTGTTTGTTTCACCTGTTTTAAATTGAAAATTTAAGTATTTTTTTACTTAACATAAAACTCTGTTAACTCGATAGTTTATTTCGAATATTAGCCTAAACGCAACGAGTCATATTTACGCAATATTCAAGTAATACTATTAGCTGATTATTCAAAACAATACTTATCGCAATGCACCAAACAAACTTTTACTCACTGCTCTTGTTAACTTTACTCACTGCCATTTCTGGCTGTGTAGTTGCACCCGATAAAACTTCACTTACCATGAGCAAACAAAAAACCCCTATCGTCATTGCTCATCGAGGCGCGAGTGGCTATCTCCCTGAACACACACTTTCAGCAGCGTTGCTAGCCTATCAACAGGGAGCAGACTACATTGAACAAGATTTAGTTCTCAGTAGAGATGGGGTGTTAATCGTTTTACACGATATTTATATTGATCGGGTAACGAATGTTGCCGATGTATTTCCTAGTAGACAGCGTTCCGATGGTCGTTTTTACGCCATAGACTTTGATCTTGCTGAGCTTAAAATGCTCACTGTTTTTGAACGTCGTAATGCTGCATCTGAGCCATTATTTCCAAAGCGCTATAATGGTAATGCTGCTTTTACCATTGCTACTTTTGAAGAACAAATTCAACTTATTAATGCACTCAATGATATCTATGGCCGTCAAGTAGGGCTTTATCCCGAAATTAAAGCGCCCAAATGGCACCGTTTACAAGGCCAAGATATTTCCAATTCAACTGTAAAAATACTTGAAAAATATCAATTAAACCGAGCATCAGCGAAAGTTTTTTTGCAGTGTTTTGATTTTGATGAAATTAAACGATTAAAAACGACACTAAACGCGAAAGTGAGTCTTATTCAATTGCTCGCTGAAAATAGCTGGGGTGAATCCGATAATGATTACAATTATTTAAAAAGTGCACAAGGTCTTAAAGAAATTGCCTTGTATGCAGATGGTATCGGTCCATGGTTACCACAACTTATTGACGAAAAAACTAACAGTGTAACTGGCTTACACTTGCTTGCTGCTGAAAATCGATTAGTGATCCATCCTTATACCTTTAGGGCAGATAGCTTGCCAGAAGGGATAACGGCAGAGCAACTACTTACCATACTGTTTAAGCAACTCAAAGTTGATGGGGTTTTTTCTGATCACACCGATGTGGTAAAAAAATTCCTCGCGTTGTAGTGCAATAAACCGAACCAGACATAATAATAGTGAACAGAAAAGTAAACAAAGGGGAATAGTTAGCTCAGTGTTAATGCTCCCCTTTTTAAGTGGTTATCGCTTTAAAATGATAGTTCAGACAATTGCAACTGATGTTGGCTAAAGACTTGACCATCAACCTGTTTTAATCCAAATGTGATGACAGGATCTGCTTGCTGCCAATCAATTTCGATAAAACCGTAATTAACCTCATGAGTGTAGTTTCCTACACGGTGTTTATTGGGACTGACATCTTTCCATTTTTCACTTAAACCAGAGCTAGTGACTTCCCACAACGGGTAACTGTTTTGTTCTTCTAATTTCGATACTTCGCCCCAGTGGGTATCTCCACTAATCATCATGACCCCCGAAATATTCTCTTTTTCGATAAAAGTAAGTAACCTTTGTCGATCTTCAGGAAAGTTAGCCCACGATTCCCATCCAGTAAATTCAGGCAATAACTGTAAGCTAGACGCAATAATTTTGAGTGCTGCAGGTTTCTTGAGTTCCTGTTCAAGCCATTGCCATTGTTCCTCCCCAAGCATTGAAGCACCTTTATCAGGAGAGATTAAGTACGGTCCCATGTTATTGGGTATACGTTTAATGGCATAAGCTAACTTATTGACACTGTGTAACTTATCTCTATTCCAACGCAGATCAGGCATGATAATATGGACCTTTTTATTACCTTCACCGTACATGTAGGAAGTATAAATACCTGCTCTGTGATAACGAGGCGAGCTTTTAGGCTCTTGCCAAAAGTCCAACATGATCTGACGAGAGGCTTCTTTTTTAGGATACTCTTTACCAGCATCATTTTCGCCATAGTCATGGTCATCCCATATAGCGATTAAAGGAGACGTCGCTTTGAGTTTAGTAAACCCTGGATGTTGTCCCAATGTTTCATACTTGTCTTTTAGCTCGTTCATATTTTCGGTATCACCGTAAATATTGTCGCCAAGAAAAATGAATAAATCGGGATCATCAGCGACAATTGCATCGAAAATAGGCATGGGCTTATATTGTTTGCCACATGAGCCAAAGTATATTTTTTCTAATAACTGAGCATTAGTGTTTGCTGCAAGCAAAGCACAAATGATGAAGCTTATTAATTTATTCACTGTATTTCCTCTTTGCTGGCGTCAATGGTGACAAGGAACAAGCTGCGATCTTGTCTCTTAGCAGTTGTTGCTAATAAACATAATAGATTGGAAAGGTACTTATTCATCATCTTCTTTAAACCAAAAAAGCAGGCACTAGTGCCTGCTAAATAGATAATTAAAGCTATATTAGAAATTAGCTGTAAAAGTTAACGTACTGGTTCTTGGAGCACCAATAAAATAGGTAGTCCCTGAACCTGTTCCTGTAGACAAGTAGTCTTCATCAAACAAATTATTGACAACAAATGCGATATCTAGAGATTGAATTCCTGAGCCACTAAACTCAAGGCTGTAGCCCATTTGGATATCAGTGACGATGTAGTCTTCTGCTTCACCACGCTCACCAGTATATTTTGTTGATGCACCAAAGCGTAAATCACCTGAATAGTAGTTTGTTGATACTACCCACATATCCTCTACAGAATCGATAACGGTTTGTCCTTTTTCAAAACCAGGGGCATTACCGATATATTCAGAGTTATTTTTAGTAAAAGATGTGTATATTTCCCAAGCATCGGTTAAACGGTAAGTGGCACTCAGTTCCAAACCCTGTGATTCAATACCGCCCACGTTGATATAGGAACCATTAGTACCTATGGTGTAATCTATACCACCTGTATTACTACTCGGTGCAATAAAGGTGATACGATCATTAAACTCAATTGAATAAACCGTTGCAGAAAGGGTTAACTTTTCACCAAAATAACGTACACCTAAATCAAGGTTTTCAGCGGTTTCAGGTTTGATCTCGGTTAATGTTGATGAATCTCGCTCTAAAACACCATCTTTTATTGCTGCAAAGTTTTCACTGTAACCAGCAAATAATTCAGTGTCAGGGCTGAGTTGATAAAGACCACCGATGCTAAACAACACATCGGAATCACTATTTAAAGTGGTGTCATTAGCATCGACAAAGCGATCGTCTTTTTCTAATTCTACTAAGAATTGCTGTGCACCCAAACTCAGTGTGAAATCATTTAAGGTAATGGTGTCTTGCAAATACCATTTTAATGTTTCTGTATCAAAGCTATTGTTGTACTGGATCCAATATGGGTTACTATCAAAATTGTGGTAAATACGTGCATCAACGACTTTATGCCAATCTCGATGTTCATCTCGCACAGCCATTTCATACCAAATACCAGCGGTTAAATCGTGATTATCGATTGTTTTTTGTATCTTACCTGTTATACCCGTTCTTTGTTTTTGGTAATGGGTATGGCGATAAGACATAACTGGAATTGCAGAGTCTGGATAACATGAAGGGTGTAAACCTGGTCCTGAGTTCCAAGGCCAGCTGTAACTTGCTGTGCAGTCCGCATCTGGTGATAACGGAGAACCATTTTCATCTGTGAAACCATAGCTTCCCGCTATAGAACCTCCTTGAGCCGTTTGATTGCCATTAGCGTCAACTGCCATGACCAAATATGGCGGGATCCAATCGCCACGACCTTTATTTTTATGGAAGTAAGGGGTGAATTCAATCGTAGTAACATCAGATAATGCGTAATTAAATTTTAAATAACCTAGGGTGTTTTCGCGTAATGTTGACCACCCCTCTGCAAACATTTGATCAAAGTGGGGGATACCCGTCCAGTTCCAGGTTAATTGATCCCAGTCAGGTGTTTGATTGAACTGTTCTATGCTGACACTATTGTAATTATCTTCAGCAACATCATCATAAGATAAACGCCCTGTAATTGATAAATTGCCAATATCAGAAATAAACTTAAGCTCAGCGTGTTGGTTAGTAAACCCACCATTAGAGCCTTCACCTGACCAGCGACTAGCAGAAGAGTCAGCATAGCTGATATAGGCGTATGTGTTATCAAAAATTTCCCCAGTTTCATGGCGCGCAAAATACCGTTTGGCATCATGATCACCGTTGACTAAGGCTATCGTTGTGCTAGCTTGTTGATCTGGGTTTTTACTGACAAAGTTAAATGTGCCGCCTAACGCCTCTAATGAAGCTGAAGAAAAGTCAGCTGTACCTTGTGATACTTCAACAGTTAATAAATTTTCATTAGCCAGGTAACGGTTTGCTTTAGCGCCACCACCATAATTTGAACCACCGTTGGGAATGCCGTCAACGGTCATGCCAAGTTGTTGCTGGTTTCCATCAATAGAAAAACCACGCATGGTAATTGATGTAGACCAATCGTCTCCACCAAAAGCATCGCCTTCATTAATACTGATACCAGGTAAGTTGTCTATCACAGCGAGAACTGAACTGATTGATGATTGTTGCTCAATCATATTGACGTTAACCGTATTGTTGGCATAGGTTGTTTTCTTTGCAACTACCGAAATTTCTTCCATTGTTGTTTCTGTATCGTCAGCATTTGCCATTGCCATAGGCGATGTGGCTAAAGCGATAGCAGTCGCTATCACTGATTTTTGGTTTAAGAGTGACATGAGTTTTCCCGTATTGACTTATGATTTAATGTATAACTGTCTTGATTGAAAATAATGTTAATTAGATTGTGTTACAGAATTATTATTTTTTATTGAACGTTCAATTAATAAAAGATTAACTTGTTTTTTGAGACTAACTGCGTAGAGTTTGCAGCAGTGATTTAACGTCAAGCACAATGAATACTTGATTACAAAAAAATGAATACCTGATGAGGTTTATAAGACACAATGCCTAAAGTTGGAATGGAAAAAATTAGAAAGCAGCAGCTTATCGAAGCGACGTTATCGTCTATTGAGAAAAATGGCCTTCAAGGAACCACTATCTCGAGTATTAGTCAGTTAGCGGGAGTTTCTGCTGGCATAATAAGCCATTACTTCGGTGGAAAAAGTGGATTGTTAAAAGGCACAACCGTCTATCTATTGGCGCAACTTAAAATAGACTTTCTCGCACAATTTGATCAAAAATCGCCAGGAGCTAAAGAGCGTATTAACTACATTATTAATGCTAATTTTAGTCCTACTCAAAGTGCAAATCGCGCTTCAGTCGCTTGGTTATCATTTTGGGTACAGTCAATGCATAGTCAAGAGTTGAGCCATTTACAACGAATTAACCATATGCGCTTAGCCTCTAATTTAAAATACTCATTTAAAACGTTAGTCAAACCTGAATATGTCATTCACTGTACTGAAACGATGGCAGCGCAAATTGATGGTCAATGGCTTCGATGTGCATTGTCACAATCAGGTGAAGCCCACTTTCAAGTCGCTGCCAGTCAGTGTAGAACCCTATTAGATGATTTACTTGAAAAGTATGGGTGGTAAATACCAATGACGTGGGTCATATCGGCAGGAATTATACTTATTGTCTGCTGCTGCGTTTGCTTATTTGTGTATTGTGCGGATAAAAAATTTACTGGTGACAAACCCGTATCAAAACTAGCCTTCTTTGCGATAATTTTTACCTCAGGACTCGATGGTGGGTTTATCTTACTGCCATTAATTGAGTTTCGTCAGTATCAACTGTCTAGTGACTATGAATTTGCAAACCCACTCGCGGTTGAAGTTGGTTTTTGGGGGATCTCTGTTTGGTTGATTTACTTTGCTTCCACTTTATATTTTTGTGCGTTAGAGCCAAAGGTGAAATTTTTCAAACGACCTTGGATTAAGTTCATTCACAGTATAATAGTGCTTCTCACTTGTGCATTTACCCTCTCGTTATTTAGTCAAAGTGTGAGCTATTTTCTCTCGCCCTTAGTATCAACTAACATTGATTCATGGGTAGCCATCTTATCGGTTTTCATCGTAGTATTTGCCATTACAGCTGGAATAAAAGTTAAATTTATGACGTTATTAAGTCAGTCGAGTTTGCTATTGTTTATTTCTTTAGTCTTTATCGTTGCCATTTTAGGTGATTATAGTTGGATAAATGCTAGAGAGTCTATGGTCCTGACAAGCGAGTATTTTCATAATTTACCAACATTTATTCTGCCTTTTAATGATTATCATGAATTTTATATAGCATGGTGGCTAACATGGACCATTATGCTTGGTCAATTTGTCTCTCGATTTGTTAATAACATGTCGCCTTTGATGTTATTGAACATCATGGTTATTTTGCCTTTATTACCAACTTTTATTTGGTTTTCATTACTTTTTCATTGGTATCAAACTGATATGCCGTTGAACATTAGCTTTAACGTGTTAATGATAATTGTGGCTATGTTATTTGTGATCAACTCCCTAGATTTTATGACAGCGCATTACAGCCAAACACTCAGGCTCAATGTTCAAAGGTTCTCAGTAAATTTAATGGGAAAATTTCTATTTGTAGGCATCAATAGTCTTGTTTTGTTAGTTATGACCTATTTATTCCACACTAAATTACTTATGGTGAATTACATTGCTGTTTTAGTCATTGTTTTAATCGTTCTGTTGTTATTAGCTCTTTTGAAAAATTCTGCAAGAGTAAAGCAGTACCTAGAAAAGCAGTTTGATTACTAAAAAAATTGATGTCGGCTTCTCCTATTGGGATAAGCTTTGATGGTTTTCAAGCCTATTTCTACAGACCCTAATTTAGCTCTTTATATCGTCACTTCATGGATATTTTATTGTTAAACATCAGAATGACAGTTTTACCTGCCACTTTCTTTAGAGTCATAAAAAATCCCTTGATATTGAGAAGATACAATCTTAAAAAAAAGCTGAGTTAATTGTTGTATCGATACTTTTTTAGGGTTGCTAATGGAATAACAGCCAAGGCTTTTTGGCTAGTTGATTCGAGTACCACTGGAGGTGCAAGCTCCACAGCAACCGCTTGATACCAGCGCATAGCACACAAACACCACTTATCACCTGGCTGTAAACCTGGAAAACCAAACATTGGCATAGGGCTCATTAAATCATTACCTTTGGCTTTTGAAAATTGCAAGAATTCTGCTGTCATGATGGCACATACACTGTGGTTACCTGCATCTGAATTTGGCACATGACAAAACCCATTTCGAGTATAGCCCGTATTATTACAACACAACTGTAGTGGCGTTCCTAAAACATTTAATTCTGTGTTCATGAATGTCCCTCTGTAAAACTGTAAACCTGAAATAAATTGGATATTTTGATCATGTTAAACAAAAGTGAGCTGCAACCCATTCCAAATGGTAACACTGATAACGCCTCATCAGGAAATTTTAGTACCAGTGAAATCGCTAAATTCGATCAACTGGCCGACAGTTGGTGGGATCCCAATGGCAAGTATAAAACAGCTTTAGAATTTAACCGCGTGAGAGTCAATTATTTTATTGCTGAAATATGTCAATTTTACAGTCGAGATCCCAGTGGTGAAATGCCATTAAAAGATTTACACATTCTCGATTTAGGTTGTGGTGGTGGGCTGGTTTGTGAAGCACTTGCAAAAGCAGGTGCCGATGTGGTGGGTATTGATGTCAGTGAGATGAGTGTAGAAGTGGCTAAACGACATGCGATGAAGTCTCAATTGTCTATTGAATATCGCCACGAGCATGCCCAACAAACCGTTGAAAAGGGCAAAGGGCAGTATGATGTGGTGATCAATGCCGAAGTGATAGAGCACGTTCCCGATCAACAGACATTGATTAATCAGTGCAGTGAATTAGTTAAAGACAATGGTTTTGTGATCATGGCGACCTTAAATCGCACCATTAAATCTTACTTAATTGGCATTATTGGTGCTGAGTATATTATGCGTTATCTGCCTGTAGGTACTCATAGCTGGAAGGCATTTGTCAAACCAAAAGAAATCATTGGAATGGCCGACAAATTGGATATGCAGTGCATAGGTGAGATAGGTATGGCCTTTAATATTTGGTCTAAAAAATGGCGAGTGACTAGTGATATTGATGTTAATTATATTCAGGTTTACCACAAATTACCTGTTAGTAGTTGAAATAATCGATACAAGATTACCGTTATCAAGGCTAAGTAGCGATTGCAATAATCAATTTGATCAGCGCCAACAAACAGTAATTGTTATTGAATCAACTTTACGAATATAAGATGTGCTTTATTTTTACTTTAAAAACGCACCAAGGACAAGGTGATTTTTTAAACAAATTTTACAATTGTCTAATTTAGTCATATATTGAGGTTTGTGTTATTTTTAACTTAATTATTAAAGCAAAAATGTAGAGAAGATGTTATTTTTTTGCCATGAATACAAGGACAGGTTTGATAATGTTTAAAGTAAGAACAATAATAATTGCCGTTATTGCCCAATTCGTTTTCTCGCATGCGGCGATAGCTGCGTTAATTGGCCCTCAAGGCTGGGGTGGAAATCATATCGATGGTTTTGTCGGCCATGAGCTTTTTCCTGATGCAGGGATACAGTTATCAGCGTTAGATTTTAGTGGCCAGTGGATATATACCGCCATAGCTCGAGAGTCAGGTCATACTAATGACATCGACCAATCAGTAAATGCTGGGGTAGGGGCCGCTGATACGCTATTGACCTTTACCACGGCAAGTACTGCCAACTGGGGAACTTGGCAAACGGTTAACTTTGACACTGAAAATTTATTCTTCGAAGATTCAGATGGGCCATGGAATGTAGCCCTTGATCCTTTTGGTGTTGATAATGCTGACGGCTTTAAGTTATTCCAACTCACCCAAGATACCACCATCAGTTACTTAACCGGCAATAACAATCTAACCTTGTTGGTAGGAGATATTATTGTCGGTTTTAACGACAACCATGCTAATAATTCTGATGGTGATCACGACGATATCATTGTCGCCATGCGTTCTGTGTCAGTGCCGGCACCTGCCAGCCTAGGTTTTTTCGGTTTAGCGTGCTTCATTATTATGTTAATAAGACGCAAAACCACCTAGTTCCAACAGCATTGGGTGAGTTATTCACTAGATTACCAGTATATTTTGGCCGATAGTATATGCCGCGATTAAATAGTCATGTAGACATTATTCACTCACTGCTCTTTTGACTGTTTTTTTCAAAAAGAGCAAGCATGCTCAAAGATTTATCGGTATATAGTTGGGTCCTTGCACTGTTGTTTACAATTTACTCATTGTTATTAGCTTTAATAATCAATTGACTGACGCCTCAAACGCCATTCCAGTCAAAACAACAATAACTACTTTAACCATTAGCATCTGGCTCTAGTCAAACCGCTGGATAAACATCAACACTGAATAGTTATTGTATTGGCTAAAAGATATTTTTCTGTGGATAGATGATGGGTTTGTATTGTTGTTAACAGGCTAATTAAGTATAATATTTTCCCGTCTTGCTAGCGTTGTTTAATTCATCATTAATTAAAGCAACCCTAGTGCAAAATTTCTGTTTTTCCAAACGCTGGGTATCATATGACAACTAGATATATTTTTGTAACGGGTGGCGTTGTATCATCTCTTGGTAAAGGTATTGCTGCTGCATCCTTGGCGGCCATTCTCGAAGCACGTGGTTTGAAAGTAACCATGTTAAAACTCGACCCATATATTAATGTTGACCCCGGCACTATGAGCCCTATTCAACACGGTGAAGTGTTTGTTACTGAAGACGGCGCTGAAACTGATCTCGATTTAGGTCATTATGAGCGTTTTATTCGCACCAAAATGACTAAGCGAAATAACTTTACCACAGGGCGTATATATCAGGATATTCTTGCTCGTGAGCGCAAAGGTGAATTTTTAGGGGCCACTATTCAAGTGATCCCACATATCACTAACGACATCAAGCGTCGAGTGATCGAAGGTGCTGAAGGTTATGATATCGCTATGGTGGAAATTGGCGGTACTGTAGGTGATATTGAATCACAACCTTTTCTCGAAGCTATTCGCCAACTCGCCGTAGAACTGGGTCGCAATCGCGCCATGTTTATGCATTTAACTCTAGTGCCATACATAGCTGCGGCTGGTGAAATTAAAACTAAGCCAACTCAACACTCGGTTAAAGAGTTGCGGTCTATCGGTATTTTCCCCGATATTTTGGTGTGTCGCAGTGAATGTGCTATTCCTGCCAATGAGCGGGCCAAAATTTCTTTATTCACTAATGTTGAAGAACGCGCTGTAGTATCGATGCGCGATGTCGATTCAATTTACAAAGTACCGGCATTGTTAAAGTCACAGGGAACCGATGAATTAGTTGTTCAGCGATTTGGTTTAGATGTTCCTGAAGCCGACTTGACTGAATGGGAGCACGTACTATATCAAGAAGCCAACCCTTCAGGGGAATTGGTGATCGGAATGGTGGGCAAATACATTGAATTGCCCGACGCTTATAAATCAGTCAACGAGGCACTAAAACACGCCGGCATTAAAAATCAAGTCAAAGTACAAATCAAATATATTGATTCGCAAGATGTTGAATCAAAAGGCTGTGACATTCTTAATGGCCTTGATGCTATTCTTGTGCCGGGAGGTTTTGGCGAAAGGGGTGTTGAAGGAAAAATTTTAACCGCACAGTATGCCCGTGAAAATAAAGTGCCTTATTTAGGTATTTGTTTAGGTATGCAAGTAGCCTTGATTGAATATGCCAGAAATGTCGCTGGCTTAACTGATGCACACAGCACCGAATTTAATCCAGATACGCCTTTCCCAGTAATAGGCTTAATTAATGAATGGTTAGATCAAGAAGGGCAAATTGAATACCGCGATAGCGATTCAGATCTGGGGGGTACTATGCGTTTGGGCTCACAGTTGTGCCACATACTGAAAGGCACCAAAGCACATGACGTTTATGGCAGTGAAACAATTTATGAAAGACACCGTCATCGTTTTGAGGTAAATAATAACTTCAGAGAAAAACTCACTGAAGCAGGTTTGGTTTTTTCTGGTTTATCTACGGATAAAACATTAGTAGAGGTGATTGAAAATAAAGATCACCCATGGTTTATTGCCGGACAATTTCATCCCGAGTTTAACTCTACTCCTCGCGATGGACACCCGTTATTTGAAAGTTTTATCGCCGCAGCTTTTGCACATCAGAAGCAGCTATCAAAATAAACATACTAACCAATGAGCCGCAGCCATATGCTGCGGTTTTTATTGCGAATAGCGATTAAGGTTGCTAGCAACAAAATATTTAAAGGAAAACACAATGGCTAACATTAGTAAAATTATTGCCCGTGAAATAATGGATTCACGTGGAAATCCGACGGTTGAAGCAGATGTGTATTTGACTTCAGGTGCATGGGGCAGAGCTGCTGCGCCATCAGGTGCTTCAACAGGATCTCGAGAAGCTCTCGAATTACGTGATGGTGATAAAAGCCGTTATTTAGGCAAAGGCGTGTTGCGCGCTGTCAACGCGATTAATGGTGATATTCAGGCCGCTTTATTAGATAAAAACGCGTTACAACAAGCTGAAATCGACCAAATTATGATTGATTTAGATGGCACTGAAAACAAAGAAAAATTGGGCGCAAATGCTATTCTCGCCGTGTCACTTGCCAATGCCAAAGCCGCTGCGATGGAAAAAAAGGTGCAGTTATTTGAACACATTGCCGATTTAAATGGTACTTCTGGCCAATATTCCTTACCACTGCCAATGATGAATATTATCAACGGTGGTGAGCACGCCGACAACAATGTTGATATTCAAGAATTTATGATCCAACCAGTAGGCGCTAAAAGCTTCAAAGAAGGATTGCGCATGGGGGCTGAAATCTTCCACGCGTTGAAAAAAGTGTTATCAGCTAAAGGCATGAATACCGCAGTGGGTGACGAAGGTGGCTTTGCTCCAAACTTATCATCAAACGCTGAAGCATTAGCGGTTATCAAAGAAGCAACAATTGCTGCAGGTTATCAGTTAGGTCAAGATGTAACCCTAGCCATGGACTGTGCCGCTTCTGAATTTTATGATGCCAACGCCAACAACGGACAGGGCATATACGACTTGAAGGGTGAAGGCAAACAGTTTACCGCTGATCAATTTTCTGACTTTCTTGCCAGTCTGTGTGAAGAGTACCCTATTGTTTCTATTGAAGATGGCTTGGACGAGTCTGATTGGGATGGGTTTGCTTACCAAACAAAATTATTGGGCGATAAAGTACAAATAGTCGGTGATGACTTATTTGTCACCAATACTAAAATTTTAGCGCGCGGTATTGAACAAGGCATTGGTAATTCAATTTTGATTAAATTTAATCAAATAGGCTCTTTGACGGAAACACTTGCCGCCATAAAAATGGCTAAAGATGCTGGTTTTACTGCCGTTATTTCACATCGTTCAGGTGAAACTGAAGATGCAACTATCGCTGATCTTGCCGTTGGTACCGCCGCTGGTCAAATTAAAACCGGTTCACTTTGTCGTTCAGATCGAGTGGCTAAATACAATCAATTGTTGCGCATTGAAGAATATTTAGCAGATAAAGCGATTTTTAATGGCTTGTCTGAAGTTAAAGGTCAGTAATAGGCTGTTGATTTTTACCGTGGGCAGAAACTAGCTGGTGATCATTCCCTTAAGGTGAGGATAACAGCTGGACACATCGCAGCAACTCAAACACAGTTGCAATCGATTGAAGAAACGGGCAATGGCGGGTAAAGTAGCTAAACAGGTGTTTTACCCGCCATTGCTATATTCTGTTTTTGCACAGAAAATTCCAGCATTTGTGATAAGTTGCAACCGTTCGAGCCTACTGCAGCTATAGACAATGCAAGTGTTGACCGTGACAATATCAATAGATACACCACACAACTTAGCCAATAACGCTGCCGTTGATGATTTATTTGCTTGGTTATTTTATCTTTTAGTCGCAATCGCGTATGCTTTATCACACTGCGACAATTTTTAAGTAAATCATAGTTCCATGAGTCAACAAACATCGTTATGGCAAACAGAGCAAAAATCAGCTGATTTTGCAGAGTTGTGTTTGGCTTTATATGAACGCGAGTTAGCGCTTCTCGCTAATTCGGCCTCACATTCGGTGCAGGCCATTCAAGGGCGAATTAAAAGTCTTCCATACTATGTTAAGCGAACCGCTCATTTAATGATCGAGGCGCAAAGCCCATTGCTGTTAGATGTGCAAAATGCAAGTTGGTCGGCAAAGCAATTGGCACATATGCCCCTGAGCGGCCAAGATGTCGATGCAGTCAATCAATGGTATGCTTCGGTATCATTAGCCCATGGCTTAATTGTACCTATTGCCACCGACAATCATATTTCTCTTGATTCTATTGACCGTATTGATAACCAGCAACAAAGGTTTCGCACCAATGCCCACGGTTGGTTTTATTTTTCTGCAGACAAGCCATCATCGACAAACCCATCAGTTAAATTATTAAAACCAAATAAGCGGGTGATGACTGCTGCTTGTACTGGGCATTGTTGGCTTAATGATCATAAAAGCCATCCTATCATTCTTACTATTCGCCAATTACTGTTGTCGTGTACCATTAACTGGGGTAATTTCAAACGACCAATTACCTTAAAAGCAAGTTAATTGCGGCTAGTGGTTTACACCGGCATTTTCACACCTATAATAGCCCTATGGTTATTTTGTTAAAACATTAGCGCGTATTCAATGCGATTTTTCACTGGTTTACTGTTTGTTTTTTTCCTATTGCTTCAATACCGACTGTGGTTTGGCAAAAACAGTGTGCCTGATTATTTTACCTTAATAAATAAAGTCGAGTTGCAGACGCAAACCAATGATAAATTACGACAGCGCAATAAGCTGCTCTATGCCGACACTAACGATCTTATGTCTGGTACCGAGGCCATTGAAGAACGCGCCAGAAATGAACTGGGCATGATCAAACAAAATGAAACTTTTTTTCGTTTGATCCCCAATAAAGAGCGAGAAAAATCAACGGATGATGACTGGTGACAAGTAAAACCGCTTCTCCCTCATTGATTGCTGTTATTCCTGCTGCCGGGGTTGGTAAACGCATGCTTGCTGATCGCCCCAAGCAGTATTTAACCATTAATCAATTGACCATTTTAGAACACACAGTCAACGCCTTATTATCCCATCATCTCATTGCCAAAGTGATTATTTCTATCGGAGCCAATGATCAGTATTTTACCGAAACGACTTTAGCCAAGCATGCCAATGTAGAAGTGGTTATCGGCGGTAAAGATCGGGTTGATTCAGTGTTAGCTGGTCTCAAGGCCATTAATAGTAAAACATACCCATGGGTTTTAGTGCATGATGCGGCTCGGCCATGTCTGTCGATGTGTGACTTAAATCAACTGATCGCGCAGTGTTTACAGCAGCAGGTGGGGGGGATTTTAGCAACCCCAGTAAAAGACACCATCAAACGCGGACACAGCCATATTGAGCAAACCATAGACAGAAGTCAGTTATGGCATGCCTTAACGCCACAAATGTACCCCACTGAGCAACTCTTATCAGCAATAGTCCTTGCCCAAGGGCAAAACAAGGTAATGACTGACGAAGCTTCAGCCATAGAGTTTAGCGGAGGACGTTCCATGCTAATTAATGGCCGTGGCGATAATATTAAAATTACTCAACCCGATGATCTTGGCTACGCTGAGTTTATCATTAACCAACGTATTAAGGGGCAACAACAACAGTGATGCGAATTGGACACGGTTTTGATGTACACAAATTTGGCGGCAAAGGGCCGCTAGTCATTGCTGGCGTAGAAATACCTTTTGACTATGGCTTTATTGCCCATTCAGACGGCGATGTCGCTATACACGCGCTGTGTGATGCCATACTGGGGGCACTGGCACTTGCCGATATTGGTAACCACTTTCCCGATACAGATAGCCAATATAAAGGTATTTCCAGTCGGTTATTGTTACAACACGTTGTTGGCCTAATGAATGAAAGACAGTATCAATTGGGGAATGCTGATATTACTATTATTGCCCAAGCGCCTAAAATAGCACCTTATTTGTCGGCGATGCGAGGCTGCTTAGCTGAAGATCTAAACTGCCAATTATCACAAGTCAACGTGAAGGCGACAACCACTGAAAAACTCGGTTACGTAGGACGTCAAGAAGGAATAAGTGTGCATGCTGTGGTACTTCTCACAACGAGTAAGGAGCAATAACTGGTGACTGCTGTAATCGAACAGTTTGCATATTTGTTGGGAAAACCACCGGTAACAGGTGATTTGCGCA